>CAVWFN010000005.1:0-193570 GCA_963754285.1 uncultured Actinomycetota bacterium | reverse complement strand
GCTTCGAGTCGCTGCTCGCCGACCTGCTCGAGATCTCCCGTTACGACGCCGGGGTGGCCTATCTCGAGCTCGAGCGAGACCGACCTGCTCGCGGTGGTCGCGACCTCGGTCGCCGCCAGCGCGCAGGCTGGCCGAACGGCACGGCAGCGAGCTGCGGGATCGATGCAGCCCGCCGGGCCGATGCTCGCCGAGATGGACGCCCGGCGGGTCGAGCGGGTCCTGCGCAACCTGATCGGCAACGCGCTGGACCATGCCGAGGGCAAGCCGGTCGAGGTCCGGGTCGGTGCGAACGCGGACACGGTGGCGGTGACGGTGCGCGACTACGGGGTCGGGCTGCGGCCCGGCGAGGCGCATTGGTGTTCAACCGGTTCTGGCGCGGCGATCCGTCCCGCAGCCGGCTGACCGGCGGTACCGGGCTGGGGCTCTCGATCAGCCTGGAGGACGCCCGGTTGCACAACGGCTGGCTGCAGGCCTGGGGTGAGCGGAGCAAGGGCTCGCTCTTCCGGCTCACGCTGCCCCGGCACGCTGAGGCTCGGTCAGCTCGTCCCCGCTGCCGTTGTCGCCCGAGGAGCCGGTTCTTGACGGGGCCGGGGACGACGTGATCTGCCTGGACGTCCGGGCGGAGTCGAGCTCATGAGCCGGCGCCGTTGGGTCGTGCTGGCCGGGTTGCTGCTGTTGACCGGCTGCACCACCATCCCGAACAGTTCGCCGCAGGTGATCCGCACCCCGACCGGGGCAACGCCGATTCGCCGCAGCCCAGCATCACCCCGGAGCCGGGTGAGGACCCGCAGGCGGTGGTGCTCAAGTTCATCTCGGCGGCGGTGCTGGCCGGTGCCCCAGCACTCGGCCTCGCGGCAGTTCCTGACCACGGCCGCCCGCACGTAAGCTGGCAGACACCAGCACGGTCATCCTGGACGAACCCCGGGCCACGAAGCCTCCCCCCGACCTCAGCGGCGACCGGGCCACCGTGGTGGTGTGGGACGCCGGGTCGGTCAGCCTGGACTCGGCCGGGGTGTACACCCCGGCTCCTGAAGAACCTGGGCAAGGGTGACCCGGAGAGCTTCACCTTCCGGCTGGTCAGGACCAATGGCCAGTGGCGGATCGACCAGCTGCCGCCCGGGGTGCTGGTGGGTTCGCCGGCCTTCACCGCCTCCTTCAACCCACCCAGCACGCTGTACTTCCTCAACGCGGCCGCTGATACCGGCCCGCTGGCGCTGGTGCCGGACCTGCGCTACACCTCGCTGACCGGGCAGGCGCAGGCCAGCCGGATGCTCGGCCCAGCTGCTGGTCGCCCACGGGCGGAGCTGGCCCAGTCGGTGGTCAGCGAGATTCCGGACCAGGTCGGCAAACCGACCGTGCAGCTCGGCGATCCGATCACGGTGGAGATCCCGGGCACCAACCAGCTGGACGGCGCCGGTCGCAATGCGCTGGCTGCCCAATTGGCCTTCACCTTCTATCCGTTCGAGTACGGCGGTCCGCAGCTGATGATCACCGACGGCGGCCGTCCGGTGCGGATTCCGGACGCGGTCGGCACCACCTTCGACACCAACGACTTCAACGTGCTCAGCCCGGCGCAGCAGGCGACGGTGGCCAACGCCTACTACCTGCGCAACGGCGCGGTGATCGACGCCTCCGACGACACGCCGCTGCCCGGGCTGCTGGGCCAGGCCGGCGAACTCGACTCGGTCGCGCTGCGCGACGACAGCACCGGCACGGTGCTGCAGGTGGCCGGGGTCCGGCAGGGCGTGTTGCTGGTGGGCACCCCCGACAAGCGGCTGGTCAAGGTGCCGCTGCCGCCAGGCGAGGTCAGCCGGCCGGAATGGCGCCCGCATGGCGCCGACGTCTGGGTGGGCGTCGGCGACAAGGGCGCGATCTATCGAGTGACCCCGGGAGATGCTGCCCGCGCGGTGTCGATCACCTCGCCGCTCGGCGGCAGCCTGACCGGGCAGGTGCTGGCGCTGCGGTTCAGCCCGGACGGGGCCCGGATCGCCGCCGTGGTGCGCGCGCCGGACGGCACCTCGGCAGCGTGGGTCGGCTCGATGGTCAGCTCGGGTACCGACATCCGGATCGACTCCTTCGAGCCGGTGACGCCAGCCCAGTTGGTGGTCAGTGACATCGCCTGGACCAATGAGACCAAGCTGTCGGTGATCGCCGCCTCGACCGCCAGCGCCGGACCGGCACAGGTCTGGCGGCTTGGCTCGGACGGCTCGCAGCTGACCGAGGCGACCTCGCTCAACCTGCCGCCGGCATCGCCATCGGCCATCGCCGAACGGGATGCCCAACCGACGCTGATCTCGGTGAGCGGCTACATCTGGGCCTATATCAGCGAGTCGAAGGGTTGGTCCTCCTACCCGGCGACCAAGAACGCCAACCAGGGCGGCACCAACCCGATCTTTGCCGAGTAGCCGGCTGTCCACAGGATCTGCGGCGATCCACAGATCCGGTTCGGCCAGCCTTCCGGGCCAGGTGGTCGGCCCAGGATCTTCAGGCATGGGATTGCTTGCCGAACTGGTCGACCTGGTGCTGCCGAGCCACTGCGTGGTCTGTGACCGCCCCGGGCCGGTCTGGTGTCCGGTCTGCCGGCCGGACGCCCGGTGCGAGGTCGTCGCGCTGGCGCACGGGCCGCCGGTCCATGCGGCGGCCGAGTATGCCGGTGGGCTGCGGACGGCCCTGCTGAGCTACAAGGAGCGCGGTGTGGCCGGGCTGGCCGGCCCGTTGGCGGATTACCTGGTCGGGGCTCTCGATTCGGCCCGAGCGCTGGTCGACCGGTGACCGGCCGGTGCTGGTACCGGTGCCCTCGAGCCGCGGCCGCGACCGGCGGCGCGGTGGCGACCACCTCGGCCGGCTGGCCCGGCTGGCCGGGCGGCAGGTCCAGCTCGAGGTACTGCCGGCGCTGCGGCTGCCCGGTCGGGTGCTGGACTCGGTCGGTCTGTCGGCCGACCAACGAACCGGCAACCTGCCGGCACCGGATGCACGCCCAACCAGCGGCCGCGACCGGCCCGGCGATCGTGCTGGATGACATCCTGACCACCGGTGCCACCCTGACCGAGGCGTGCCGGGCACTGCGAGCCGCCGGCTGGCAGGTGGCGGCGCCGGGGTCGGTGATCGGCCGGACCCCGGGCTCAGGGCAACGCTCGATACGTGAGCACGATTGATCCACCCCGCGTTGACACTGGGCAGACTGCCCAGGTGGGCTAGCGTTCGAGTCGACCTACGAAGACAGGCACCAGCGCGCTGGCCGGCCGGATTCGATGTCGGGTCGGTGACATCGCAAGCGAAAGAGCCGGTGCCGCCCGAGTCTGGGAGGCCGGTGGACATCGTCGTTCGCGGGCGCAATGTCGTGATCCCGGATCATTACCGGACGCATGTCGGCGAGAAACTCGCCAAGCTGGAACGCTATGACCACAAGATCATTCCGACGGACGTCGAGCTGCAGCACGAGCGCAACCCGCGCCAGAACGGCAGCTGCCAGCACGTCGAGATCACCTGCCGCACCCGTGGGCCGGTCGTGCGCAGCGAAGCCTGCGCCGAGGACTTCTACAAGGCGCTCGACGTCGCCGCCGAGCGCCTCGAGCGCCGGTTCCGCCAGGCCGCCGATCGCCGTCGCGTGCACCACGGCCGACGCACGCCGACGTCCATGCATACCTTCGCGAGCACCGCTGCCGAGCTCGAGGCGCGCGCGGCTGCGTCGGCGCGGCCGACGAAGACCTGCCCGACGACGGTCCAGGGCGCATAGTCCGCGAGAAGATGCACCCCGACCTGCCGATGACCGTCGACGATGCGCTGTTCAAGATGGAGCTGGTCGGCCACGACTTCTACCTGTTCCACGACAAGGACAGCGACTGCGCGAGCGTGGTCTACCGGCGCCACGCGTACGACTACGGGCTGATCCGTCTCGGCGGCCAATCGCCCGAACCAGGCTGACGTGAGCCGGCAGTCAGGAGCTAGCCCGTAGGATTGCCGCCGTGGTACTTGCGAAGATTCTGCGCGCCGGCGAAGGCAAGATGGTCCGGCGCCTGGCCAATATTGCCGATCACATCGAGACCCTCGAGGACGACTACGTCGGTCTCAGCGATGCGGAGCTGCGCGCGCTGACCGATACGTTCAAGGAGCGCTACGGCGACGGCGAGACGCTCGACGACCTGCTGCCCGAGGCGTTCGCCGTCGTGCGCGAGGCCGCGCGCCGCACGCTGGGCCAGTTCCACTACAAGGTGCAGCTGATGGGCGGCGCCGCGATGCACCTCGGCAACATCGCCGAGATGAAGACCGGTGAGGGCAAGACGCTGGTCTCTACGCTTCCGGCCTATCTCAATGCGCTCGCCGGTGACGGCGTGCACGTCGTCACGACCAACGACTACCTCGCCGGCCGCGATGCCGACTGGATGGGTCGGGTGCACCGCTTTCTCGGCTTGAGCGTCGGGAAGATCCTCAACGAGTTGCCCCCGGAGAAGCGCCGGGTCGCCTACGGCAACGACATCACCTACGGCACCAACAACGAGTTCGGGTTCGACTACCTGCGCGACAACATGGCCTGGTCGCTCGACGACCTCGTCCAGCGCGGCCACAACTTCGCCATCGTCGACGAGGTCGACTCGATCCTCATCGACGAGGCCCGCACGCCGCTGATCATCAGCGGCCCGGCCGAAGAGAACCAACGCTGGTACCTCGAGTTCGCGCGGATCGCGCCGCGGATGAAGCGCGATCAGCACTACGAGGTCGAAGAGGGCAAGCGCACCGTCGCGGTCACCGAGGAAGGCGTCGCCTTCGTCGAGGACCAGCTCGGCATCGACAACCTGTACGAGGCCGCGAACACTCCGCTGGTCGGCTACTTGAACAACTCGCTCAAGGCCAAGGAGCTCTACAAGAACGACCGCGACTACATCGTCCAGAGCGGCGAGGTCCTGATCGTCGACGAATTCACCGGCCGCGTGCTGCACGGCCGTCGCTACAACGAGGGCATGCACCAGGCGATCGAGGCCAAGGAAGGCGTGCAGATCCAGCAAGAGAACCAGACGCTGGCGACGATCACACTGCAGAACTACTTCCGGCTCTACACCAAGCTCGCCGGCATGACCGGTACGGCCCAGACCGAGGCCAACGAGCTGCACCAGACCTACAAGCTCGGCGTCGTCCCGATCCCGACGAACCGGCCGATGGTCCGCGCCGACGAGACCGATCTGATCTACAAGACCGAGGACGCGAAGTTCTCCGCAGTCATCGACGACATCGTCGAGCGGCACGAGAACGGTCAGCCGGTGCTGGTCGGCACGGCATCGGTCGCCAAGTCCGAACGGCTGGCCTCGCTGCTGCTGCGCAAGGGCATTCCGCACGAGGTGCTCAACGCCAAGCAGCACGCGCGTGAGGCCGCGATCATCGCCAACGCCGGGCGCAAGGGCGCGGTCACCATCGCGACGAACATGGCCGGACGTGGCACGGACATCCAGCTCGGCGGAAACCCCGAGTTCGCCGCGGATCTGACGTTGCGCGAGCGCGGCCTGACGCCGGACGACACCCCTGACGAGTACGAGGACGCCTGGGCCGACGCGCTCGAGAAGGCAAAGGTCGAGGCCGCGAAGGAGCACGACGAGGTCGTCGATCTCGGCGGTCTCTACGTTCTCGGCACGGAGCGCCACGAGTCGCGCCGCATCGACAACCAGCTGCGTGGCCGCTCGGGCCGCCAGGGCGACCCGGGGGAGTCGCGCTTCTACCTCTCCCTCGGCGACGACCTGATGGTGCGCTTCAACGGCGAGCGGGTCGCGGCGATGATGAACTTCCTGCGCCTGCCGGAGGACGTCCCGATCGAGGCACGTCCGGTGTCGAAGGCCATCCAGTCGGCGCAGACGCAGATGGAGCAGCAGAACTTCGAGATCCGCAAGAACGTCCTCAAGTACGACGAGGTCATGAACAAGCAGCGCTCGGTCATCTACGACGAGCGCCGCACGGTGCTCAACGGGGCCGACCTGTCCGGCCAGATCCGGTCGATGATCGATGACGTCGTCACGGGCTACATCGATGGAGCCACCTCGTCCGGCTACGCCGAGGAGTGGGACCTCGACCAGCTGTGGACGGCGCTCAAGACGCTGTACCCGGTGTCCCTCTCGATCCAGGAGGCGATCGACCAGGCGGGCGGTCACCGGGCCGATCTCACCCGCGAGTTCCTGATCGAGGAGCTGCTGGCCGACGCGCAGGCCGCCTACGACGCGCGCGAGGAAGACCTCGGCGCGGAGGTGCTGCGTGAACTCGAGCGCCGGGTGCTGCTCTCAGTGCTCGACCGCCGCTGGCGCGAACACCTCTACGAGATGGACTACCTGCAGGAGGGCATCGGCCTGCGCGCGATGGCGCAGCGTGATCCGCTGGTCGAGTACAAGCGTGAAGGCTTCGACATGTTCGCGGCCATGATGGACGCGATCAAGGAGGAGTCGGTCGGATTCCTGTTCAACCTCGAGGTCGAGGTCGAAGACGACTCCGCACCGGCACCGGAAGCGGTCGCCGCAGCTAACGGCAGTGCAAACGGCGGTGCGCCGCAGCTCGACCTGGGCATGCTTGCCGCCGCGCAGGACGAGCACGAGGCCGCCAACGATCGCCACGCGCGTCCACACGTCAACGCGAAGGGGCTCGATCGCGACACCTCGCAGCAGCAGAAGGGCTTGATCTACACCTCACCCGAACTGGGTTCCGACGCCCCGTCGGTGCAGGCCTCGTCCGAGGAGAAGAAGGCCGCGCCCGGCCGGCGCGCGTCGCCCGGCACGGGGCAACCCCAACAAGGGCAGCCGCGGGAACAAGCGCAAGCGCTGACTCGCGCACTGCCCGTCGGCGTCCTCGCGGACTCGCCACGCTTTTCGCGCGATTTCGTGGGGTACTAGCCCAGCACCAGCCGGGTGCAGCACCAGCGTGCGTGCCGCACCTCGAGTCGCATGGCAATGGCGCGCACCCGCTCGCCCGTGCGCACGGTCGCGCACAGCTCCGCCACCTCATCGGCGGGCTCGCTGGCTCTGACCGAGCGCACCACCGCGCGGTGCGTCCAATGCGGGCGACCCAGCTGACCGGCCTGCTCGAACTCCGCCCGCAGCCCGTGCGCGACGCTAGGGCTGAGCAGGGCGGCGACCTGGTTGAGCGAGCGCCGCCCGTCGGCAGTTTCGATGATGCCGACGAGCAGCCGCCGTGCCCAATGGGCGGGATCGGGCAGCGCCGCACGCAGTGGCGTGGGCGGTTGCTGCGGGAGCGGCAGGCGCCGACGGCGATGCCGGGCGAAGGGCAGCGGCCGGTCGTAGCAGCCGGTGACGCCCGGACCGTCCGAGAGCTCGTCGTCGAACGGCGGTTCGCGGACCGGCGCCGGTCGCACGGCGATGGTGCCGCCGCGAGCCGGGAGCTGGACGTTCGGTGGGTCAGCGACGGCGGTGGTCATGACGTGCCCTCCTCGTTGTGGTGGGTCGGCGGGACGAGGACCTCGCCGGCGACGATGTGGTTCGGGTCGCTGCCGATCACCGCGCGATTGGCGGCGTACCAGCGCGGCCATGCCGCGGCGACGCGCTGCGGGCTCGGCCGGTGCAGGTGGCCGGCGGCGATCGACCACAGCGAGTCACCGGGCGCGACGACGACGTGGCCCGCGCCGGCCGGCCGGGCGCCCGGCTCGGTCGGGTGCGGACGGGGTGCTTGCCGCGCCGCACTGATCGGCCAGCTCGGCGCTGCCACCGGGTCGGACGTCGGCCAGGCAGGGGCAGCGGTCGCCGAGGGCATGCGGTGTGGCGCGGCCGCGCCTGCAGCGAGCGGGGTCAGGACGATCCCGAGGCCCGTGGCCCCGGCGACGAGGCGGTAGATCGCGCGGGGGAGCGCGACAGCGGCCAGCCGGCGCGCGGCCCGTCCACCGGCGCCGGGCATGGCGGCAACCCCCGCGGCCACCAGCCCGACTGCCAACCAGCACGCGGCCAGCCACAGGGCGGCAGCTGCCAATTCGGTGACGGCGCCGTCGACGCCGACCCGGGCGAGCCAGGCATGCGGTGCCGTGAGTTCGGTCACCAACCCGGCATTCGGACGCAGCCCGACGACGGCCCCCGCATCGGCCATGGTGAGGACACCGAGCCGTGCCGTCGTCCGGTGCATGCTGCGTTACCTCTCGTTTGCCTACGTTTGCATCAGACAACGTCCAATGAGAAGTAGTCAACCGGAAGTTACGCCGTCCTGTGGACAACCGGCCTGTCGGCCGAGATGCCGGATTTCATTGCAGTTCGGTCGTGTGTGGTTTGCGTAAAAATTTGGCTAGGTAAAGATAGTCGCTTGAAGATTGAGCGTTAGTGTCGATGTTGTGAGCGCGGGTCCTATCGGCACCCGCTGGTGGACCACCCCCCGACGCGCTCGTGAAGGAGACCACGGTGAACCACCACCGCAACACGGTGCTCGTCGTCGATGACGATGACGACATCAGGGCGCTGATCTGCGCGGTCCTCACCCGGGCCGGCTACCAGTGCGTGTCGGTCAACGGCGGCATCCCCGCCCTCGCCGCCGCCCAGGCCGACCCGCCTTTCGCCTACGTCCTCGACGTCCGGATGCCCGGCATGCACGGGCACGAAGTCTGCCGGCGGATCAAGGCCGACGACCGGATCTGTGCGCCGGTGCTCATGGTGAGCGCCGAAGCGGCTGACCAAGACATCGCCGCGGGCTACGCCGCCGGCTGCGACGACTTCCTGCCGAAGCCGTTCCGCCCGCGCGAACTGGTCGCCCGTCTCGAGCAGTTCGTCCTCGTCGCGGCCTGAGCGAGCGATCAGCCGATAGTCGCGGGCTCCTCGCGCTCGATCGACAGGCCGGCTGCCGCCGCGTTCTCGAAGTCGTCGTCGACATGGACGACGTCGCGGCCCGCTCGATCGAGCAGGCTCGCCGCGATCGACGCCCGGAACCCGCTGGCGCAGTGCACCCACAACCGGCCCGCCGGTAATTCGCCGACACGGGCGACAAGCTGGTCGAGCGGGATGTGGACCGCATCGCGGACGTGGCCGTCGGCGTATTCGTCGTCGCGGCGCACATCGACCACGACCCCGTCGGCGCCCAGCTCGCCCACCGCAGTCGCGAAGTCGACCCGCGGATAGCTGCGCCGCGCTTCGGCTCCCGCGAGCACATCCGGACGACCGGTCGCCGCCCCGGCCAGCTCGTCCATGCCGATGCGCACCAGCTGCAACCGGGCCTCGGCGATCTGTTCCGGGCTCTCCCCGATCAGGGTCAGCGGCCCGTCCCACGGCGAGAGCCACCCGACGTAGGTGCTGAACTTGTCGCCCAGCTCGACCGACACGGTCGCTGCGAGATGATCGGCTGCGTATGCCACGCGGCTGCGGAGGTCGACGACCCACTCGCCTGCGGCGAGGCGCTCGGCGAGCTCGGCCGGATCGATCGCTCGCGGCGGCGTCAGGTCCGGCTCGACCGGTCCGCGCCGGTTCAACGGCCCCATGTGCGCGTAGTAGGCGGGGTATGCGGTCAGATTCGCGATGAGCGTGTCGACGAAGGTCTGCTCGTCGGACGTGGTCAGCGCGTCGTTGTGATCGAGCTCGGCGCCGATCGTGCTCGTGTCGCCGCCCGTTGCAGCGCCCGCCGAGCAGAAGCTGCCGAATCCGTGCGTCGGAAACACGAGCGTCTGTGCCGGCAACTCCTGCGCGAGACGCCGGGCAGAGCGGTATTGCGCGTGGGTCAGTTCGTGTGTGCGCGAGGGATCGACCAGGTCGGTGCGCCCCACGCTTCCGTAGAGCAGCGACCCCCCGGTGAACACCGCCGGCGCTGCATCGGGATCGGCTGTGTCGGTCACCGCGAAGGCCAGGTGGTGATCGGTGTGTCCTGGGGTGGCAAGGACGCGCACGCGCAACGAGCCTGCTTCGAGGACGTCGCCGTCGTGCAGCCCGACCCGATCGAAGCCGACCTCGTCGTCGGCCGAGACGCCGTAGTCGGCGCCGGTGCGCCGCGCGAGAGCCAGGCCGCCGGTGACGTAGTCGTTGTGGATGTGCGTCTCGAGAACGAGCTGCACGCGCACGTCCAGCTGGTTGACCACCTCGAGTACGCGGTTGATGTCGCGCTGGGCATCGACGACGACGGCGGAGTGGCCCGAAGCGATCACGTAAGTGCGATCGCCGAGCTCGGTGGTGCTGATGACCCGAACGTCCATGTGGCAGATGCTAGATGTGCCGACGGCTACGGCACCGCGATGACTTCGGCAGCCGTGTCGAACGCGGCCTCGCGCCGGTCGGATCGCCCGCCGGTCAGCCACCAGACCAGCCAACCGATGCAGACGACCAGCACGGTGCTGACCAGCCGGTACATCAGGACGGCGGCGGTCGCGGCGTCGATACCGATGTGACCCGCGTGCAGCGTCCCGATCATGGCCACCTCGACGACGCCGAAACCGCCGGGCAGGAACGCGACGCTCGACGCCGACATCCCGGCGATGTACGCGGTGAGCACGAGCGCGGGGGCCGCTCCGCTCACGCCGACCGCGTGGCAGGCGGCGATCAGGCAGACGAGGTCGGCGACCCAGTTCAGCGCGGCGAAGCCGGCACCGGCGGCCCAGTCGCGCGTGCGTGGGCGGATCGACGTGACCCCGGACAGTGCGCCGCGCACGGCCGCGGCCGCTCGCGCGGAGACCCGGGTGAGCGCGCGCTCGGCCCTTGATGCGACCGAGCGCACCAAGGCCGGCTTGACCCGAGCAACGACGACCGCGGCCAGGACCACCGCCGCGACTGCGGCCAACCCGCTCGCGTACCCGATGGCCGAGCCGCCTCCGATCACTGCGGCGACGGCGGCAAGTGCGAAGAAGGTGGCCGAGCTCAGCGCTCCCGAAGCGAGGACGGTGAAGCCCGCCGCAGCCGGAGTGGCTCCCCACGTGCGCAGGCGTTTGACGACGAAGCCGACCGAGATCGCGCTGCCGGCGGGCAGCGTGGCATTGAGCGCGTTCGCCGCGTAGGTGAGCCCGACCATCCTCGGGAACGACAGGGTGCGTCCTGCCGCGCGGAGCATGCGGCGTTCGACCCGGGCAAGACCGTTCATCGACGCGGCGGTGGCAACGACAGCGACGAGCACCCAGGTGATGTCGGCCGTGCCGAGCGCGGCGAACGCCGCGGCGAGAGGATGGCGCAGCAGCACCGCTTCGGTGCCGACCAGGGCGACACCAGCGACCAGTGCCGCGATTCGTCGTGCGCGCATCATCAGTCCTCTGGTCTGCTCAGCTCGGTTCGGGATGAAGGCGATGGCCGACGGCGATCGTGGCGATCCCGGCAACGGCCCAGGCCACGAGCACCACCACGTGGCCCGTCGCGCCGTCGCCGCCGAAGTATGCAGCGCTGCGCAGCAGTTGTGCTCCCGCGCCGGGCGGCAGCGCCTGGCCGAGGTAGTGCGCGCCGTTCGGCAGCAGCTCCGGTGCTGAGGTCACGCCGGAGAACGGGTTGCCGAGGAAGATCATGAGTGCGGCGCCGATTGCGAGCCCGGCACCGCCGGCCAGTGCGACGAGCCCTGCCACGGTCGCGCTGATCGAGAAGATGATCAATGCCAGGCCGCCCCAGGACGCCCACGCGTCATGGGGGAGTGCGCCGAGGAACGGCTGGGCGATGAGATAGGCGGCGCTCGCTGCGGCAGTGCTGACGATCGCGAGGGCGACGCTCTGGCGCCAGGCGGGTCGCATGCGCAGCAACACAGCGACGGCAGCCGCGACGAGAACGCTGCAGATCGTCAACGGCAGCAGCGCCGAACTGAACACGACACCGCGCGGATCCGATGACGAGAGTGGCACGACATCGACCGAACTCACCGCGACTGACGCGCTCTGGCCTACGTGGGCGGCGATCGAGTCGAGCAGCTGGGCAACGGTGGGGCCGGCCGCGCCGGCCACGAGCACGACGAGGTGGTGCGGACTGAGTTCGAACGCGCCGTAGCTACTGCGCGTGCGGATGGCGGCGCGCGCGGCTGCGTCGTCGGGGTAGGTGTCGAGGCGGAACGCACCGGGTTCGGACGTGGTCAGCTCGGCGACCAGGTGCTGGCTGCCCGGCGAGTCGACCACGCCGATCGGCAGGTCGCGCGGCTGCAGGCGGGCGGCCGGCCACGCGAACGCCAGCACCGCCACAGTCAGCACGACAGGCACAACAACGGCGACGATCAAAATCTGCCGCCACGGCGGATGTGCGGTCAGGCGCTCGGGCGCCATCGCTACCTCCAAAGGAGAATGAACATTCTTTTTCCATTCCTGAGCGTGCCAAGACGCCCGTCCGATGTCAAGACGAACATTCGTTTTTTATGTATCATCGGCCACATGCCGAAGGTCAGCCAGGCCCACCGCGACGCCCGCCGCGAGCAGATCCTCGACGCTGCCAAGCGCTGTTTCCTGCGCGACGGGTTCCACGAGACGTCGATGCAGGACCTGTTCGCCGAGAGCGGGCTGTCCGCCGGCGCGGTCTATCGCTACTTCCCGGGCAAGACCGACATGATCCGTGCGATCGCGCTGGAGAACATGGCCGAGGTCGTCGACGTCGTCCACACCCTTGCGGCGCGGCCGCACGAGGACGGACTCGGCGCCGCACTCGCCGAGGTGTTGCAGATCGTCGCGCGCAAGCACGCCGAGCAGGGCATCGGCGCGATCGCCGTGCTCGTGTGGGGCGAGGCCCTGCGCAATCGCGAACTGGCCGATTGGTTCGCCGGCGAGATCGCCCGGATGCGGACCGACCTGGCCGAGATCGTGCGTGAAAACCAGGCCACCGGCGCGCTCCCGGCCGATGTCGAGCCGGCGGCGATCGCGGGATTGGTCATGTCGATCGTTCCGGGGTTCATCCTGCAACTGGCCGTGTTCGGCGAGTCGAGCGTCGAAGGCGCCGGCGCGGCGGCGCGCGTCCTGTTCCCCTGAGCACCTGCCCTCGCGCGCGTCCCCGGTTAGGTTCGACCCTGTGCGATGGGACGATCTGTTCGCCGATCTCGAAGCCCAGGCGGCTGCCCTCGATGTCGCCGAGCGCGCGGCGGAGGTCGCCGAACGCACTCGTATCGAGGTCGGCGCGCTCGGGATGCGCGAGCGACTGGCCGCGGCGCTCGGCTCGACCGTGCGCGGTCAGATCTTGGGCGGCGCGGCGTTCGCGGGTGTCATCGAGCGCGTCGGTCCGGACTGGATGCTGCTCGCGGCGGGCGGCAGCCGCGAGAGTGTGATCGCCCTGGCTGCGATCGCGTCCGTGACCGGGCTGGGGCGGGGTTCGGCCGTCCCCGAGTCGGGCGGTCTGGTGCAGGCGCGGCTCGGGCTGCGCAGCGCATTGCGTGGCATCGCCCGCGACCGCTCCACCGTCCGGCTGCAACTACGCGACGGAACCACCCTCGATGCGACTCTCGATCGCGTCGGTGCCGACTTCGTCGAGGTGGCCCGACATGCGCCGGGCGAGCCGCGCCGGCGCGGCGACGTGCGCGACGTGGTGCTCGTGCCGCTGGACGCGGTCGCCGTCGTCAGCCGCAGTGCGGGCTAGGGCGCAGGCTAGGGCTGCTCGTCGTCGGTGAACGGGTGGGACGCGACGAACGTGCGGGTCTCGTCATACATGCGAGCGATGTAGGCCTCGAGCTTGTCGCGCTCGACTCGCCACTGACCGCGGCCGCCGATCTTGATCGCTTCGAGATCGCCGTTGCGGACCAGCGCGTAGGTCTGCGACGCCGAGATGTTGAGGACGTCGGCGACGTCGGCGAGGGTCAGGAACCGATCGGAGGCCACGGTCGATCAGTGTGGCATCCGCGTGGAAACGGAGGTTGGTTGTCCACAGCTCCGGTCGCTGGCGATGTCCGATTCGGGCAGTATGTGATGTGTGGAATACCCGTCGCCGCGGCCGCGTCGGATCAGCACACCACGCTGGTTCGATCTGCGACTCGTGCTCGGGATCGTCCTCGTTCTCGCTGCGGTGCTCGTCGGTGCCGTGGTCGTCTCGCATGCCAAGCACACCGACAAGGAACTCGCCGTCACCCGTGACCTGGCCGCCGGGACGAGGCTGCAAGCAAGCGATGTGCGCGAGATCGATGTGCAGCTGCCCGACGACGTCCGCCGCGACGCCGCATATCTCAGCGATCCGACCCAAGCCGTAGGCAAGACGCTCAACCGGCCGCTGCGCAAGGGCGAACTCGTCCCGGCCGCGGTGCTCGCCGCGGCGACGACGGCCACCACCGTCAGCGTTCCGTTCGCGGCCGATGCCGCACCGACGCTGACACGCGGCGAGCGGATCGTGGTGTGGCTCTCGAGCAGGGCGTGCCCGAGCGTCGTGCTGCTGCCCGACGTCACCGTCCAGGACGTGCACGCATCCGACAGCGGTGGATTCTCGACGTCAGGCACAGGCCAGGACGTGGTGGTCAGCGTGCCGGCCCAACTGGCACAACGCGTCGTGGCCGCGCTCGCCATCCAGGACGCGACGATCCGTGCCGGCGTGCTCACCGGTGCCGGGCCCGGCTCGTCGGCCGCCCTGCCCGCGCTCGACGCGTGCGCGCCGTCCTCGACTCCGTGATGTTGCCGGTACTGATAGCCGGTGGCGGCGCTTCGTGGGAAGCCGGCCTCGTCGCGGCGCTCGACGCGAATCCGGCCGTGCAGGTTGCCCGCCGCTGCGTCGATGTGGTCGACCTGTTGGCGGCGGCCGCGGCCGGGCTCGGTCGGGTCGCGCTCGTGGCCGCCGAGCTGCGCCGCCTCGATGCCGATGCCGTCGATCGGCTGGTGGCCGCCGAGGTCGCAGTCGTCGGCGTGGCGCGCCGCGGCGACAGCGAGGCCGAGCAGCGGTTGTCCGCCCTCGGCGTCGACTACATGGTCCCCGACGACGCGGACATCGGCGTGATCGCCGGCGTGCTGGCCGAGGCCGCCGGCGCAATCGCCGCACGAGATCAGCAGCAGCCGCGCACGGGCCGGATGTTCGGCGACCCCGCGACCTCGATGGCGATCCCGCCGGGAGCCGGAGACCAGCTCGACACGGCGACCTCGAGCCGGCACGGACGGGTGGTCGCGGTGTGGGGACCGACCGGCGCGCCCGGTCGCACGACCGTCGCGATCAACCTGGCGGACGAACTCGCGCGCCGCGGCCTGTCGAGCCTGCTCGTCGACGCCGATGTCTACGGCGGCACGATCGCCGCCGAGCTGGGGCTGCTCGACGAGTCGCCCGGTCTGGCGGCCGCGTGCCGGCTCGCAGCCGGGACGAAGCTGTCGGGCGCGACCCTGGCCGGGTTGTGCTGGCAGCTGAGCGCAGAACTGCGCGTCCTCACGGGCATTCCGCTGGCCGCCCGCTGGACCGAACTGCGCACGTCCGCCGTCGCGTCCGTGCTGGGCGCCGCGCGGCAATTGGCCGACGTGACCGTCGTCGACTGCGGGTTCTGTCTCGAGACCGACGAGGAGCTGTCCTTCGACTCGCTCGCACCGCGGCGCAACGGCGCGACCCTGGCCGTCCTCGACGACGCGGACGAGGTGCTGGTGGTCGGGGCGGCCGATCCCGTGGGCATGCAGCGGCTGGTTCGTGGGCTGTCGGAATTGCGTGACGCCGAAGTCGGCACTGCACCGAAGGTGGTGCTGAACAAGGTGCGGCGCGGGGTCGTGCCGGGCGATCCGCGCGCCGAGCTCGTCGGTGCGCTCGAGTTGTTCTCGGCGCTCACCCCGACCGCGCTGCTGCCCTATGACCGTGAGTCGCTCGACGTCGCCCTGGCCACGGGCCGCTCGCTGGGTGAGGCGCGCCCGTCCAGCCCACTGCGCAAGGCGATCGCCGAGCTCGCTGCCCGCCTCACGCCGGCCGACGCGCCAGCGCCGATGCAGGGTTCGCGTCGCCGGTCTGGGAGGATCAGAGGTCGTCCCCAGCGGAGGTGAGCGCGTGTCCGATCGGCTCAGCGCTGCCGACGTCGCGTTCTTCTACGTCGAGGGGCCGACCACGCCGCAACACGTCGGCGCACTAGCGATCCTGACCGCGCCGGGAGGCGGGTTCGACTACGACCGGTTGGTGCGGCTGCTCGAGGAGCGCATCTCGCTCGCGCCGCGCTACCGACAGAAGATGCGGCCGGTGCCGCGCAATCTGGCCAACCCGGTGTGGGTCGACGACGCCGACTTCGACATCACCTATCACGTGCGCCGCTCGGCGTTGCCGCGCCCGGGGACCGAGCGGGAGCTGCTCGAGTTCTGCGCCCGAATCCAGTCGCGCTTGCTCGACCGCGACCGTCCGCTCTGGGAGATGTACCTCGTCGAGGGGCTGGCCGGCGACCGCATCGCGATCGTCACCAAGACCCATCCGTCGATGGTCGATGCGGGGCCGAACAGCACCGGGATCGACATCGCCGAGGTGCTCTTCGACGAGTCGCCCGAGCCACGTCGCACGGTCGAGGCGGTGTGGATGCCGGCCCGCGAACCCTCGCGAGCGCGACTGGTGACCGACGCGCTGACCGGCGCGGTGCGGCGACCGGCGGCGCTGGTCGACACGGTGCGGCTGTCGATGCGTGAGGCGCGCTCGACCACGAGCTGGATCACCTCCACCGCATCCGGTCTGGCCGCAGGTGTGGCCGGCGCGGTCACCCGCAACGCGCGGACGACCCGCACCTCGCCGTTGCGAGCCAACCTCGGGCAGCACCGCCGCATCGCGATTGCACGCGCCGACCTCGACGACTTCCGGCGCGTGCGGGCGCTGCGCGGCGGCACCGTGCACGACGTGATCCTGGCCGTCCTCACGACGGCGTTGCGGCAGTGGCTGCAGTCGCGGGGCGCGGCACTCGGCACCGCGACGACGGTGCGCGCGCTGGTGCCGGTGGGCGTCAACGGGCTCGCCGGCGCGGACAGCGGGTGGACCCGGTCGAGCCAGGTCGCTGCCCTGCTCGTCGACCTGCCCGTCGGCGAGCCGGATCCGGTGCGCCGACTGGCGCGTGTGCAGTACGCGATGGCCGCGCACGAGAGCACCGGACCGGTCGGCGCGGACGCCCTCGTCGGACTGAGCGGGTTCGCCCCGCCCACGCTGACGTCGCTCAGCGCCCGCGCCGCGCACAGCCTGACGCGCCGGATGTACGACGTGTCGATCACCAACGTCCCCGGCCCGCAGCAGCCGCTCTATGCCGCGGGTGCGCAGCTGGAAGAGATGTTTCCGATCATGCCGCTCAACGAGGGCCACGCGATCGCGATCGGGCTCAGCTCCTACGACGGCGGGGTGTACTTCGGCATCAACGCCGATCGCGACGCCGTCCCTGACGTCGCCGAGCTCGCCGATGCGATCGGGGTGGCGCTGGCCGAACTCGTCGCGGCGACTCGACCGGCCGACATCGAACCCGGACGGCGTCGTCGCCGGCGGGAGCCGACGCGATGACGCACTCTTCGACGCCTCCGCCTTCGCGGCAGGCAGACCCGGCGCGAGCAGTCGTGCTCGGCGGCGGTGGTGTGCTCGGTTTCGCGTGGATGCTCGGCGCACTGGCAGCACTCGAGGCCGAGGCCGGCTTCGATCCGCGGTCGGCTCGGATCGTGGTCGGGACGTCGGCCGGCTCGGTCGCGGCGGCGCTGTTGGGCTGCGGCCTGTCGGTCGAGGTGATCGCGCGTCACCACCAGGGCATCCCGGCGCCCGAAGACCCCACGATCGACTACGACTACGGCGCCGGGGTCGGCAACGCGACACCGCCTCGTCCCGGCTGGCGTCCGGCGTCACCACGGCTGGCCTGGGACGCGTTACGGCACCCTCGGCAGGTCTCGCCGATCGTCGGGTTGACCGGACTGCTGCCGTCGGGACGCGGCTCGCTCGAGCCGGTGCGCGCGCTCGTCGACGGCGTCGCGATGGCCACCGGCCACGCCGAGACCTGGCCCACCGCACCGCGGCCGTGGATCGTCGCCGCCGACCACCGCTCCGGGCACCGCGTGGTGTTCGGACGCGACGACCTGCCGCCGGGGCCCGACGGACGGCCGCGACGCGTGCGTACGGCGCGGCTGGCCGATGCGGTGCAGGCGTCGTGCTCGATCCCGGCCTGGTACCCGCCGACGGTCATCGACGGCGTGCCCTACGTCGACGGCGGCGCGGTGTCGATCTGTTCGGTGGACGTGCTGCGGCGGGCCCCGGTCGACGAGGTGTTCGTGCTTGCGCCGATGGCCTCGACCGAACCCGACGCGCCGACCGCGACCGTCGCCAGGCTCGAGCGCCGGCTGCGCAAGCTCGTCACGCGACGCATTCTCATCGACGCCGCGCAGCTGCGCAGCGCCGGGAAACGGGTCTGTGTCGTCACGCCTGACGCGGACGATCTCGCCCTGATGGGCGTGAACATGATGAATCCGGTACGGCGCACGGAGGTGCTCGAATCGGCCCGGGTGACCGCCGCCACCCAGCTGCGCCGCGAACTCGCGTCGTCGACCGGGTGGGGCCGGCGAACCGGATCGGCCAGCGCATGAGGGTGTATGTGCCGGCGACGTCAACCACGTTGCGCGCGCTGCTCGACGCGCGCGAACTCACCGCACCACTCACTGCGTTCGCCGTGACTGCCGGCTTGCGTGAGTGGTACCTCGACGACGACATCGACGAGCTCGAGTACGCCGCGCTGCTCGAAGCGGCGCGCGCCTCGTTGCGGCTGCTTGACGCGGACGATTCCGCTGCGCGGCGACGCGTCGTGCTCGCCGCCGAGGTCGCCGACGCGGCCGTACAGGTGCGTGACGATCTCGACCGCGGGGTGGTGCACGTTGTCACGCCCGTACGGCTCGGCGACGTGGCGTCGGTGCACATCGACGACACCGACGCCGGCGCCGCGGTCGCCGCGGCGGCCGAGTCGATCATCGCGGCGGATCTCGGTGACGAGTCGGCGCAGGACCGTGTCGACGACGCTGAAGGTTTCGACCTGTCGTGGTACGCGACGCAGGAGATCGCGACCCTGCTTCGCTCGCTCTGAACGGCTGCCACCGCCCGTGGCACCATCGGAGGATGGTCGCTTTCGACGCCGTCACCCACCCACCCGCGCCGGTCAACGAGGCAGTGCGCACCTACGCGCCGGGAACGCCGGAGCGAGAGACCCTCGCTCGCACGCTCGAGCACCTGTCTGCGTCGCCGGTCGAACTCACGATGACGATCGGCGGTGCGCAGCGCATGGCCGCCGGACCGCGGGTCGACGTGGTCGCCCCGCACCGCCACGCGCTGGTGCTCGGTCAGATGGCACAGGCCACCGACGCCGACGTGGAGGCCGCCGTCGGCGCTGCCCTGACCGCAGCACCGTCGTGGCGCGACCTGCCCTTCGACGAACGCGCCGCAGTGTTCCTGCGCGCGGCCGACCTGCTGTCGACGACATGGCGCGATCGGCTCAATGCCGCCACGATGTTGGGTCAGTCGAAGACGGTGCAGCAGGCCGAGATCGACGCGGCGTGCGAGTTCGCCGACTTCTTGCGCTTCAACGTCCACTTCGCGCGCCAACTGCTCGAACAGCAGCCGACCAGCTCGCCGGGCGTGTGGAACCGAATGGAGTACCGACCGCTCGAAGGCTTCGTCCTCGCCATCACGCCGTTCAACTTCACCGCGATCGCCGGGAACCTGCCCGCGACGCCGGCGTTGCTCGGCAACGTCGTCGTCTGGAAGCCGTCGCCGACGCAGCAGCTTGCCGCGCATCTCACGATGCGCCTGTTCGAGGCGGCCGGGTTGCCGCCCGGTGTGATCAACATGGTGACCGGCGACGGTGCCGCGATCAGCTCGGTGGCGCTGCCGCACCCGGCGCTCGCCGGCATCCACTTCACCGGGTCGACGGCGACGTTCCACCATCTGTGGCGCTCGGTCGGCGCGGCGATCGACGGCTACGCGACCTATCCGCGCCTGGTCGGCGAGACCGGCGGCAAGGACTTCGTCGTCGCGCACCCCTCGGCCGACCCCGACTCGCTGGTGACGGGTCTGGTGCGCGGCGCGTTCGAGTACCAGGGCCAGAAATGCTCGGCGGCCTCGCGCGCGTATGTGCCGAAGTCGCTGTGGGACGCCGGAGTGCGCGACGCGCTCGCGGCGACGACCGAGTCGCTCACGTACGGCGACGTCAGCGACTTCTCGAACTTCGGTGGCGCCGTGATCGATCGGCGCGCCTTCGATCGCCTCAGCTCCGTGGTCGACCGCGTGACGGCGTCTGACGCAATCACCGTGCTCGCCGGCGGAAAGTGCGATGACAGCGTCGGCTACTTCGTGCGGCCGACCGTCGCCGAGTGCGCCGATCCGACCGATGAGCTGTTCACCCGCGAGTATTTCGGACCGATGCTCGGTGTGCACGTCTACGACGACTCGTCGTCGTCGGGCTGGCATGACACCTTGGTGCAGCTGGAGTCGGTGTCGCCCTACGCGCTCACCGGCGCCGTGTTCGCGCGCGATCGAGCCGCGGTCGTCGAGGCCGAGACGGTGCTGCGCTTCGCTGCCGGCAACTTCTATGTCAACGACAAGCCCACCGGCGCGGTCGTCGGCCAGCAGCCGTTCGGAGGTGGCGCGCGCATCCGGCACGAACGACAAGGCCGGCTCGGCCTGGAACCTGATGCGGTGGCTTTCGCCGCGTTCGGTGAAGGAGACGTTCGTGCCACCGACCGATCACACCTATCCGCACATGGGCTGACCTCACCACGGCGTTGCCACCTGGATCGCGACCGGGTCGGCGCCGAGACCCCAGCACGGGTCGGGCACAAGGACACCGCGGCCGGCCGGTGGGGTAGCCCGGGCCGGCGCGATGGCGACACCGAGGATCGCGCCGTCGGCCGCTCGGGGTCGGAGCAGGATGCCGCACGACTGCTCGCGCAGTCGACCGACCAGACCGCGATAGCCGAGCGCCACGGCATCGGCGCGGCCGGCAGCCACCAGAGCGCGGCCGGGCGCGCCGGCGTCGGCCCAGGCAGCGATCGCGTCTCCGAGTGCCGTGTCGGCGACCAGGTGGACGTCGTCGACGAGCAGCAGGCCGATGTCAGGAAGATCGTCAGCGCAGGTCACCACTGCGTGACCCTTGGCTCGCGCCCCTGCCAGCAACGGCGATCGCGGCGAGGCGACCACCGTGCACGCTCTGCTCTGCGCGAGCACGGTGCACAGCACCGTGCTGCACCCGGACCGCGGCGGTCCGGCCACCAGCATCCGGGCCTCGGCCGCCACCAGGTCGACAGCGGCGACAGCGCAGTCGTCGCCACAGACACCGAGCACGACCCCGGCCGGCGAAGTCAGCTGCGCGAGCCCGATCGACTCGGGCAGCGGTCGCATCCGGATCGCCTCGCGCGGCGGCGACCCGCTCGCGGCGATCGGCTGGTCGACGATCGCGAACTGCACCTGCGTCCAGTCTCCGGAGCGCACGGCGCGTCCGGGTGGCGGTGCGAGCGGCGCGGCGTGTGCGGGGATCCCGGCGGCGGCGTAGTCGGCGGCGTCGTTCAGCGCGAGCACGTAAGTGGTCGTCGCAAGTGTGGTCAATCGTGGCGCGAGGGTTGCGCGGCCACCGGCGACAACGACGGTCAGGTGTCGACGGCCAGCCGCGCGAAGGAGCGTCATCAGCCGGTCGGCGGTGCGGCCGGCATCGTGATCGTCGGAGGCGGCGAGCAGTTCGTCCCAGCCGTCGATCAGCAACAATGAGGGGTGCGTCGAGGTCATGAGTCGCTCGACGAGACGTGCGGCGAACTCGAATCCGTCGGTCGCGGTGGCGATGGTGCCGGTGTGCGGAAGCGCGCGCAGCGCGGCCAGGCCGCTTCCGGTCGCGTCGATGCCGTAGACCTGCAGCTCGCTGGGTAGGTTTCGTGCGGCTGCCGAGTGCGCAACCGTGTGCAGCGCTGTGCTGCGGCCCGAGCGCGGACGTCCGCTGATCAGCACGACGGTGCCGCCGCCGACGTCGATGGTCAGCGGCGGTTGCCGCTGGTCGGCAGGCAGATCGACGCGGCCGATAACGACGGCGTCGGCCGTGTCGGTCGCGTCGACCGTTCGAGCGTCAGCCTGCTCGGCAGCGGTTCGAGCCATGGCCGGTGTGGCGGCGGCGCCGCGTCGTGCGCGCGTCTCGCCGCGGTGACAAGTCGCTGCAGCTCGGATTCGCGCGAATGCAACGTCGGATCCGGAAGATCGCGCCAGGCGCCGAGCGCGACGACTTGTGGTGCGTCGAAGGTGCGCGGTGCGCTCGACACGAGCGCGGTCTGGAACTCGCGCACAGCGGACCCCGTGCGGAGGATCGCCCGCCCCGGCGTGGTCGGCGCGATGGCGGCCGCTGCCGGAGTGTCGACGACATCGATCGACTCGGCGGCGCTCGTGACTCGCAGGCAGATCCGCATCGCGGTGTTCGCACGGATCTCGGGCGACACCACGCCGGACGGACGTTGGGTCGCAAGAACGAGATGCAGGCCGAGTGATCTGCCTCGACGCGCGATGGCCACAAGGCTCGGCACAAAGTCGCCGAGCTCGTCGGCAAGGGTGGCGAACTCATCGACGACGATCACCAATCGCGCAATGGGTTGAGCGGTGCCGGCTGCGTGGTACGAGCCCAGGTCGGCGACGCCTGCCGTCGCGAGTAGCCGTTCACGTCGACGCAGCTCGCTGTCGAGTGCGGTCAGCACTCGCCGGGTGAGCTGTTCGTCCAGGTCGGTGACCAGCCCGACGGTGTGCGGAAGTTGTGCGCACTCGCCGAAGGCGGCGCCGCCCTTGTAGTCGATCAGCAGGAACGACACCTTCGACGGTGGTTGCGCGCTCGCGAGGCCGGCGACAAGACATTGCAGCAGCTCGGACTTGCCGGCGCCGGTGCTGCCCGCGATCAGGACGTGCGGGCCGTCGCGATCGAGATCGACGGTCACCGGACCGTCGACACCGACGCCGATCGTGGTGCGCATCGACCCGTCCGCCGCCGACCAGCGCTCGTGCAGATCGACGTCGCCGACGAGGTCGCCGAGCTGACAACGGCTCGGGATCGTCGCGGTCACCCGCTGAGTGCCCGCAGCGAGCCGGCGGGCAACCCGTTCGGCCCGGGCCGCGGTCAGCCGGTCGGCGATCGCGTCGACGCGGGTGCCGTCCGGCTGCTGCACCTGCACGATGCCGTTGTCCTCGCCGGCAACGATCCGGGTGGTGCACGCGTCGGGGATGTCGGGAACCGTATCGACGAGCACGATCGCCCTCGTCGCCTCGACCGCCCCGTCACCCTCGACGACGGCGAGCGTGCGATCGGGAACGACAGGCAGCCACCGCGTCCACCGCCACTCGTCGCGGCGATCAGCATCGATGCCGGTTCCGCTCGCTGCGGCTTGAATGGCTAGCGCTCGTGCGATGTCGCGGCAGAGCTCGCGTGGTCCGGCCAGCGCGACCGGGCCTGCGCCGATGTCGATCGTCACCGGTACGTCCAGGACGTCGCCGATCGGCTGCACACGCGACGGCATCGTGCCGATACCCACGCGGACGCGGTCGCTCGGACCGGTTCGGCGTAGCCGGGCGGACGGCGGCGGATGTTCGCGGCGGCGGTGCGCACCCTCTCGCAGCAGCGCATCACGCAGGGCTTCCTCGGACCGGGCGAGCTCGCACCGGTAGTGCCTGATTGCGCCGCGATACGTGCGTCGGGTGTGTCGCCGTTCGCCGAGGCTGCCGGCAATCGTCGCCACCGGAGTGAGGACGGCGAAGGCGAGGAACGCCCACGCGCCGGTCATCACCGCCAGAGCACCGCCGATGATCGCGGGCGCGAGGGTCGCGAGCAACTGCACGCGGGTCGGTTTCGGGGGTGGCGCCGGCTCGTCAGGAACCCTGATCGCCTCGGGAGGTGGCGTGGCGCCGGCCAGGCCGCTGACCGCGAGGTAGCTGGCGCCGACGCGTACGACGCTGTCGTGCGAGAGCCGCACCTCACGCGAAACGCCACCGGACGCATGCAGGCCGTCGGTGGAGTGGAGATCGACAGCGATCGCGGCGGTCGAGGTGATGCGCAGCCGGACGTGCTGTCGCGAGACATGCGGGTCGGTGAGGACGAGGTCGCAGTCGGGGGCGCGGCCGATGGTTACGACGTCGTTGCCGACAGGCACGGACGCGCCGCAATCACGACCGCCCACGACCTCGAGGCGCATCGTCGCATCGGCCTCGACGACCGGACGATCGGTCGTGAGCGTCGCGCCGGTGACGAGCGGGGGCGTGCCGAGCTGCATCGTCGGGTGCAGTGACCTGCGACCGCACCAGAGCGGTTCGACACCGCCGGCAGCGGCGCACACTGCGTCGCGCACCGCGCTCCACGTCGTGCCGGCCGGAGCAATGACCGCGAGGTCGACATCGGCGTCGTCGCTGGTTCGCACGGTGAGATCGGTCCGCATGGCGGGGCAGTCTTCGAGCGGGGTCCGACAGATTCGCGCAAGCGCCCACGAGGCTGTGGACAACACCCGGCCGCAGCACTCGTTCGTCCACAACCGGCCGAGCGCGACGCTCGCGCGAGCGATCGCCGACCTACGGTCGCAAGACCTCGACGAAGGGAAGCAACCATGTCCGGATTCCGGGTCACTCCCGGCCAACTCGAATCGATGGGCGCGACGGTGGGCCGCGTCTCGAATGACGTGCGCGCGCAACATCAGCACCTGCGCGGCCAGCTCGGCCCACTGTTCGGTGCCGACTGGAGCGGCGCCGCGTCCGCGCAGTTCGCCACGCTGTACGACCAGTTCGATGCGCACGCGCGGGGGATGTCAGACGCACTCGACGGCATCGGGCAGCTGCTCGCGCGGGCCGGTACGACCTATGCCGAGGTCGAGGCGCAGGTGGCGGCCTCGTTCCGCTGACCCGAAGCTAGCGTGGGCCGCATGGATCTGGACGCGGTCGACGCGGCGTTGGCGGCTCATTTCGCGCATGCACCGTTGCGTGCGTCGGTGTCGTTTCTCGGTGTCGACGCGATCGAGGTGTTGCGCTTCGAGCCGATTCCGGGCGAGCGGGCCTACGTGTCGCTGGGCATGTCGCGTCACCCGATGACCGGCGCCGACGCCGACATCATGAACGCCGACGGACCTCGTGCGGAGTTGATGGTGCACCTGCGCGATGAACGAGACGCGTTCGCCGACGTGTGGCGTCAGCTCGCGGTGCTGGCCGCGGCGCCGGCGGTCGAGGGCGTGGTCTACCGGGCCGGCATGACCGTCGACCTCGGCCAACCGCTCGCCGCCGGATCAGCGTGCACGGGTGCGCTCGTCGTCGAGTCACCGCTCGCATCGATCGGCGAGGTCGAGGTTCTGCAACTCGTCCCGGCAACGCAGAACGAGCTGGCCTGGTGCCGCGTGCACGGCAGTGAAGAACTTCGCCGGCGCTGGAGCGACAACGGCACCGACGTGCAAGATCTCGCCCGTCGTGCCGTCGACCTGACTTAGGCAGGTCGTTCAGAGCCAGCCGTTGCGTTTGAACGCCCGGTAGAGCGAGATGCAGACTGCGGCCATCACTGCGATCACCAGCGGATATCCGAACGACCAGTGCAGCTCGGGCATGTTGTCGAAGTTCATCCCGTAGATGCCGGCGAGCATCGTCGGCACGGCGGCTATGGCCACCCACGCCGAGATCTTGCGCATGTCCTCGTTCTGCACGACCGATACGCGCGCCAGATTCGCCGACACCAGCGTGGTGAGCAGTTCGTCGAATCCGTTGACGCGGTCGACGACCTCGCTGAGGTGGTCGTCGACGTCGCGGAAGTAGTCGCGCACCTTCGGCTCGATCTGCGGCAGATGTGTGTGCGTGAGATGACGCAGCACCGGTGACAGCGGAGCCGTCGAGCGCCGCAACTCGAGCACCTCACGCTTCAGCACGTAGATCACATTCGAATCGGCCATCTTGCTCGACTCGGTGAACACGGCGCTCTCGGCCTCGTCGACGTCTTCCTGCAACGCGCGGCACACGACGACGTAGGAGTCGACGATCGAGTCGAGCACGGCGTGCAGCACTGCGGACGGCCCGAGCGCGAGCAGGTCGGAATCGTGTTCCAACCGCTCGCGCACGGCGTGCAGGCCGCCGTGCTCGCCGTGCCGAACCGTCAGCACGAAGTTGTGGCCCAGGAAGACCATCACCTCGCCGGTCTCGACCACCTCGGCAGTGCCGCCCGGCAGGGAGTCGTCGTAATGCACCGTCTTCACGACGACGAACAACGTGTCCTGGTACGACTCGAGCTTGGGCCGCTGGTGTGCGCTGATGACGTCCTCGACGGCCAGCGGGTGCAGCCCGAACCGTTCGGCGACGCCGGCGAACTGTTCGCTGTTCGGCTCGTGCATGCCGATCCACACGAAGCCGTCCTCGGTGCGCTCGACCTCGTCGATCGCGGCACGCCAGTCGACCTGCTCCGGAACCCGGCTGCCCTCGCGGTAGATCGCACAGTCGACGATCGCCGACCGCTGCACGTCGGCCGGGACGGCGTGGCCGCGCTGACGCCGACCGGGTACGAGCCGGCCGGGAACGAGCGCACGGGGGCGCGGCACACTTGGCATCGGCCACATTCTGCCCCTCCGGCGCGCGTCCTGAACCCATCGGAGGGCAGGATCGTCGTCAGGTTCGGCAAACGGCACCACCAACGACGAGGGGAACGTGCACCGTGCAGTTCGGTCGGTACTACGAGGAGTTCGAGGTCGGCGCGACCTACAAGCACTGGCCCGGGAAGACGGTCACCGAGTACGACGACCACCTGTTCTGTCTGCTCACCATGAACCACCACCCGCTGCACATGGACGCCAACTACGCGCAGAAGACCACCGATTTCGGCAAGAACGTCGTGGTCGGCAACTACATCTATTCGCTGCTGCTCGGGATGTCGGTGCCCGACGTCAGCGGCAAGGCCATCGCCAACCTCGAGGTCGAATCGTTGCGTCACATCGCTCCGACCTTCCACGGCGACACCATCTACGGCGAGACGACCGTGCTCGACAAGACTCCGTCGAAGTCGAAGTCCGACCGTGGCGTCGTCCACGTCGAGACCATCGGCTACAACCAGGACGGCACGGTCGTGTGCATCTTCCGCCGCAAGGTGATGGTGCCGACCAAGGAGTACATCGATGCGCGCGGCGGCGAGCAGCCAGGGCGCCCGACGCCCAAGGAGCGCTAGCGGGGTGACTAGCTCCTGGGCAAGCAGTCCCAGGACGCGAGGATCTCTTCCAGATCGGGCACGAGGGGCAGTTGCGCCAGCTCGGCGCGCGTGACCCAGCGCAGCTCGTCCGCGTCGTCGCCGGCGATCGCGGTGCCGCCGACGATCTCGCACACGAAGTCGTCGATGACGTAGTTGCCGATGCGCACAGACCCGGCCGCGCGCACGACCCGCACGTCCAGACCGGTCTCTTCGCGCGTCTCACGCACGCAGGCTTCGGCCGCGGCCTCGCCGGGTTCGCACCGTCCGCTGGGCTCGCACCACAACCCGCGCGACGGCTCGTTGCCGCGTCGCACGAGCAACAGGCGTCCGGACGCATCGAAGATGATTGCTCCCGCACACGGCACCGCAGCGCTCGCCTTCTCGGACTCGGCCACGACACAACAGTGACACGGTCGGCGCGTCGTCCCCCTGTTCGTGGCTGGCTGCGGTATGAAAACGTGGGAGCGGCGCACCGCGGGGGTGTGCCGCGCCCGCCAATGATGATCGATGGAAGGTGCAGACGGTGACGGTCAAGAGCACCATCGGCATCGTCGTACTGGTCTTCATCGTGTTCTATGCGATGACCTCACCCGATCAGGCGGCCAACATCTTTCACGCCAGCTGGCACGCGGTGGTGAATGTCGCGCACGGCGTCGGGCAGTTCCTCGACAAGGTCACCTCCTGAGGGGTAGGCCGCCATGCCGCCACTGATGCGGTCCGAGCTCCCGGTCGTCACGACGACCCGCCACCACCCGATCGTGTTGTTCCGGCTGCCCGGCAAATGGGCCGGCATCGGCCTGCTCGCGCTCGTCGTCTGGGCGTTGGCCGAGCCGATCATCTGGATCGTCGTGATCTTGTTGCTCGGAGTGTCGATGCTGTTCCGCTGGCAGACCTGGAACGCCGAACGGATCATCCTGACCCGCAAGCGGATCATTCGCGTGCAAGGCGTCCCCGAGACGACGACCAGCGAGGCGTTCCTGCGTGTCGACCGCGTGTCCGGCATGCGCATCGTGCAGAGCGTGCCGGGCAAACTGCTCGACTACGCGACGATCGAGCTCGAAGCGCCCGGCAATCACCCCGACGTGCGACACATGGTCAAGGTCTGGCACCCGCACTCGTTCTATCGCGACCTGCGGCATCTCGTCTTCAGTGAGCAACGTCCCGACCCCGACGACGTCGGGACGACCGGACTGCCCGAGGACGCCACTGCGCCGTTGCCGCACATCGGTGGGCCGTCGCCGCGCAAGCAATGATCGACCTGCACACCCACTCGAGCGCGTCCGACGGCACCGACACCCCGGCCGAACTGGTCGCGGTCGCTGCCGCCGCGGGGGTTACCGTGCTCGCGATCACCGACCACGACACGACTGCGGGCTGGCACGACGCATTTGCCGCTCGACCGCCCGGAATGACGATCGTGCCCGGTACCGAGTTCTCATGCCGCTACGTGCCGGACGAGGGACGGCGGATCAGCCTGCACCTGCTCGGCTACCTGTTCGATCCCGACCACGAGGGCCTGCGCGCCGAGCGGGCACGGCTGCGCGAGACGCGGCTGCACCGAGCGCGCGAAATGGTCGACAGGATGACCGCGGACGGCGTTCCGATCACGTGGGGACAGGTCGAGACGCTCGCCGCCGGTGGACCGGTCGGACGGCCGCATCTGGGTCGCGCGCTGGTCGCCTCCGGTGTCGTACCCGACGTCGATACTGCATTTCGTGACTGGCTCTCCTCGCGCCGCCCGTACTACGTGCCGAAGGCCGATACCGATGTGTTCACGGCGATCCGGCTCGTGCGCGCGGCCGGCGGGGTGCCGGTGTTCGCGCACCCCTTCGCACGACGGCGTGGTCCGGTGGTGAGCGACGAGGTGGTCGCTGACATGGCGGCGGCCGGCCTGATCGGTCTCGAGGTCGACCACCCTGATCACGATGCGACCGATCGTGCGCAGGCAGCCGGGCTCGCGCGTGAACTCGGGCTGGTGCCCACCGGCTCGTCCGACTATCACGGCACGAACAAGCAGACGCCGATCGCGGTGTGCACGACAGATCCCGCCGCGTACGAGCAGTTGATCGACCGGCCTACGGCGCGCCGTCCGCAGTGGTCGTAGCGAGCGCAGACCAGAACCGGACGAGAGCCTCGGCGGTAGCGGGCGTGTTCTCGACGGCGGGCGAGTGTCCGGCGTCGGCGATCACGCTCGTGCCGGCGTGCAGCCGTTGAGCCATGTCGTCTTGCACGTCGGTCGGCCAGGCGTCGTCGTTCGCGCCGTAGAGCACCAGCTTCGGCAGGTCGACCGCGTCCAGTTCGGCGACGCGATCGGGTTCGGACCGTAGCGACTGGCCCATGCCCTGCAGCATCGCCGGGGCGCCTGCCAGAAAGCGCCGTTCGAGAAATGCCGCGAGCGGCGCGGCGGGCTCGACGTAACCGGCCTGCGCCCGCGACGCTGCCAAGCTCGCCGCGTAGACCGCGGCGAGCCCGGACGACACGAGCACCGGCTCGAGTTGCTCGATCATCGAGCGGCGATCGCCGCCGATGCCGGCAGGCCCGGAGCACATCAGGACGAGTGAGGCGAAGGCGTCGCGACGATCGATGACCGCCGCACGTGCGACGAGGCCGCCGAAGGAGTGGCCGACCAGGTGTGGCGTCGCGCCGAGCGAATCCGCGACCTCCAGCACGGTCGCGGCAAGCTGTGCAGGCGTGTATGCCTCGGGATCGGCCGGCCCGGGCGACTCGTACTGTCCTGGGAGGTCGATCGCGGTCGCGACGAACCCGGCCGCTGCGAGCGGGTCGAGCAGGGGCGCGAAGTCCTCCTTGCTGCCCGTGTACCCGGGTACCAGCAACACCGGCACCCCGGCGCCGACGGCACGCAGCACGCTGATCGGCCCGCCGCTCGTCTCGATGATGCTGCGCTCGCCCGCAGTCGTGAGCTGTCCGGTCATCGGTAGACGACCGTGTGGGGGCCGCCGACGAGGAGCCCCGCCCCGAGCGGATAGACCATGCTGCCCGCGACCGGGACCGGGACGCGGTACCGCGTGGTCACCTTGCCGGTACTCGGGTCGAATGCGACGACCGCGCTGCGCGTCGTGGTGAGGGCCGGCTGCGCCTTGAACAATTGCGCCACTACGGACACGGTGGGCGTCGTCGTCGACGGCAGCTGCCACCGGAACGACGTGCTGCCGCTGCTCAGTGCGTAGAGCCGCGTGCCGATCCAGATCGCGTCCCCGTCGGTGCCGCTGACATATCCCGACGGGGCTTGCGTGCCACTGTCGCCGGTCAATGCGAGCTGCGCGGTCTGCTTGCCGGTCTTCACGTTGAACGCGTGCAGTGTCGCGCCGTCCGGGTCGCGCGCGGTGACAGTGTTGCCCGACGACGTGGGGACGAGGTCGGTGCCGAGGTCGTTCCACTTCACGATGTCGGGGTTGGTCGTCGACTTGTCGTCGTAACCGGTGCTGCCGTCGCGCAACAGCAACTGCGTGCCGTCGCCGCAGAACTTGTGCCCGCTGCAGTCCTGGCCGTGGCACGTTTGGCTGATCAGCGCACCCGAACTGCCGAGCACAGCGCCGTTGATCGTGCAGCCGACGTGATAGAAGGTCCAGTAGTCGAGACCGCCGTTGCCCTCGTCCTCCGTGCCGCCGATCGACACGGCGTAGATCGACGTGCGCGAGACGAACATGACGTTGCTGCCGTCGACCTGGTAGGTCGCCGGTCCGTCGAAGACCGCGCCGTCCTTGTCGAGCGTGCGCGTCCACCGGCGCGTGCCGGTGGTGGCGTCGAGGGCGGTGAGCTCGTCGCAGTTGCCGTCGAGCCTGTACACCGCGATCGCCACGGACTGGCTCTGGATCGCGGTGCACAACGTGCGGTCGGTCCGGGTGTACGACCAGGTCTGTTTCCCGGTCAGCGCATCACGTCCGCGCATGGTGTGCTCGTCGTAGGTGACGACGGTGCCCTCGGCGACCGGGGCTCCGATCGCGGTCGCGTCGGTGCTCGACCACGCCTGCGTGAGCGTGGTGCTCGGCGTCGGCGCGTTCGAGATCGACGGCGGGGCGGACTCGATCGTCTGCAGGTGGACGTGGCTGATCTCGCCGTGGTCGTAGGCGATCTTCACGATGACGAGCGCGATGACGACCACCGCAATCACCGTGGCCGCGTAGATGATGCGGAACGGGCGCAGACGCTGCGCGTGAGCGGCCACTGCTGCGGTGCTGACCGGGTCCGCCGGTGCGGCCTCGGTTGACGGCTCGTCGACCTTCGTCGGCGCGTCGTCGTCCCCCGGCATGGTCACATCCTGACCTATCGCCCTGTGCGCTCTGGGAGCCGGGCTCAGTCAGCCGCGGGCCGCTCGCCACCGGCCGGGCGACGCCGCCGGCGGCGCTTGCGCGGCGCACGAGCGGTCGCGTCGTCGCCCGTCGCGGACACCGCCGCCGTACCGGTTGCCGTGCTCGCGGCGTCATCGACGCGTTCTCCGCCCCGCGTGCGTTGACGCGAACGGTTGGTGCGCGGGCGCTCGCCACCACTGCGGGCCGGGCGCTTGTCGCGAGCGGCCGCGCGGGGGGCACGTCCGCCGAGGTCTTCGAGTTGCTCGGCGTCGAGGCCCGCGCGAGTGCGGTCGGCGCGAGGCAGCACGCCGGTCACGTCGCCAGGGATGTCGAGTTCGAGGTACAGGTGCGGCGAGGTCGAGTAGGTCTCGACGGGCTCGTGGAAGGGCAGGTCGAGCTTGTCGCACACCAGCTTCCATTTCGGCAGGTCGTCCCAGTCGACGAGCGTGATCGCCGTTCCGGACTTACCTGCACGGGCCGTGCGACCGATGCGGTGCACGTAGGTCATCTCGTCCTCGGGCGCCTGGTAATTGATCACATGCGTGATGCCCTCGACATCGAGGCCGCGCGCTGCGACGTCGGTGGCGACGAGGACGTCGACCTTGCCCGCGCGGAACGCGCGCAAGGCCTGCTCGCGTGCGCCCTGACCGAGGTCGCCGTGCACCGCCGCCACGGCGAAGCCGCGGTCGGCCAGATCGTCGGCGATCTTGGCCGCCGACCGCTTGGTGCGGACGAAGATCAGCGTCAGCCCGCGGTTGCGTGCCTGCAGGACGCGGGCGAGCACCTCCACCTTGTCCATCGCATGCGCTCGGTAGGCGAACTGGTCGACGTGGTTCGTCGAGGTATGGACGACGTCGGTCTCGGCGCGGATCTGCAACGGCTGGTTCAAGAAGGTGCGGGCGAGAGCCACGATCGGCCCGGGCATCGTCGCCGAGAAGAGCATCGTCTGCCGCGACGCGGGCAGCATCTTCATGAGCTTCTCGATGTCGGGCAGGAAGCCGAGGTCGAGCATCTCGTCGGCCTCGTCGAGCACGAGGATGCGCACGTTGCCGAGCACGAGGTGACCCTGCTCGGCCAGGTCGAGCAGCCGGCCCGGCGTGCCGACGACCACGTCGATCCCTCTGCGCAGCGCCTCGATCTGCGGTTCGTAGGCCCGTCCGCCGTAGATCGTGAGCACGCGCGCGCCGATCCGCTTGCCTGCCGTCGCGAGGTCACCGGACACCTGAACGGCCAATTCGCGCGTCGGCGCGATCACCAGCGCCTGCGGGGCGGCGGCGTCACCGCCGGGCAGCGTGATGCGGTTGAGCAGCGGGACGCCGAAGCCCAGCGTCTTGCCGGTGCCGGTGCGGGCCTGTCCGATCACGTCCTTGCCGGCGAGCGCGACCGGAAGCGTCAGCTCCTGGATCGCGAAGGTCGACACGATGCCCACATCGGCCAGCGAGGCGACGATGTCAGGGTTGACGTCGAAGTCGCTGAAGGCCGGGCTGTCGGGGCGCACGGGGGCGCGGGCCGCCAGTGGCGCGGGTTCTTCTTCTGATCGTGCGGTGGACTGCTCGGTGGAGTCTTGTGCTGTTGAGTTGTCGGTCATCTGCATCCTCGTCGGGTGCGCTGACCGAGTAATGCCGGCTCAAACGGTGCCTGCGACCTGGTAGGGAGGGAGGCTCGTCCGGGCAGTCCGGTCAACGCGCAATTCACATGGTGGTACCCATGGTACCGAGCACCTGCCGATACCCTGCCGACGTGCCGGAAGATCCCACCGTCGAGCCCGCCATCGTCGACCTGCTCGGCGCACTCGCCTACGCCGAGCTTTCTGCCTTCGATCGCCTGGCCGACGACGCGCGGATGGCGCCCACGCTCGACGGTCGAGCGCACATGTCGGCGATGGCTGCCGTCGAGATGACCCACTATTCGCGCCTGGCCGAGCGGCTCACCGAGTGCCGTGTCGCGCCCGCTGCGGCGATGGAACCTTTTGTCGCGGCCCTGGAGACCTACCACTCACTGACCGAGCCGACGACCTGGCTCGAGGGCGTCGTCAAGGCCTACGTCGGGGACGGGATGGCTGCCGACTTCTATCGCGAGGTCGCGGAGTACGTGGACGTTTCGACGCGCGAACTGATCCATGAGGTGCTTGCCGACGCCGGCCGGGCCGAGTTCGCAGTGCGCGAGGTGCGCGCCGCGATCGCCGCCCAGCCCGCGGTCGCCGGACGCCTGGCGTTGTGGGCGCGCCGACTGGTCGGCGAGGCGATCAGCCAGACCCAGCACGTCCTGGCCGACCGCGACGCGTTGATGTTGTTGCTCATGGAGGGCACGGGCGACCTGTCCGGAGTGGCCGGGCTGATCTCACGGATCACCGCGCACCATGAGGACCGGATGACCGCCCTCGGGCTTTCGCACTGACGCGCGTGTGGCGACTCGCCGCGTTGACGATCACCGCGAACAGCACGTGGTCAGCGACTTGGGGGAGTACCGGGAGCGCCGCGATGGGACCGAATCGCTCGCCGCGCACGACGTGCGCGAGCCCGAGATCGAGAGCAGCGATCGCGAGTCCGTAGCCGGCGGCACGCCCGAGCCCGCGGGGCAGGCGCTGCAGCACGGCCGTCCAGCCGAGTGACAGCGCGCCGTGTGCAACTGCGGCTGCCACAAGCACCGTCGACTCACGCTCCACGCGCGGAGCGAGCAACCGTCCGGCCGCACGTGTTGCGGCGAGCGGGTCGTCGCCGCCGACCACCGCGGCGGCGGTGGACGGCGCGCCGCTGAGGACGCCGGCCACGAACGCGGCGCGTAACAGTGGACGGTAGGTCGGCGCCGACCTACCGTGATCGGTAAGGCTCATCAGCCGAGGAGGGGCCATGTCGTTCGGGATGCCGCCCGGCACTGCCGGTCGCTTGCAGCAACTGCCGACCGAAAAGGGATTGCAGCCCGGGACGGGCGACCCGTTGCCGGGTCAGCCACGGGCCTTGCGTGAACGGCGTCACCGCCGCAGGGGCCACCGCCTGATGGCGAGGGTGTTCGGCCGTAAGGGCTGAACCGACTCCCTGCGAGTCAGTTGCTGAACCCGACCCGGCGCCCATCGGCCTGCGCGATCTCGATGTAGGCGATCAAGTTGGCCGGCACGATGACGCGGCGACCGCGCTCATCGGTGAGCGCAAGCTGCCCGTCGACGCTCTTGAACGCGGCGGCGACGAGGCTCTCGACCTCGTCCGGGGTCTGGGTGCTCTCCACCACGATCTCGCGTGGCGTGTGCAGCACGCCGATCTTGACCTCCACCGCAAATGCCTCCTAGCGCTCAGTTCTCGGTGTTCACCACGCTAGCCGAGCGTGGTCGGTCGAGCTGCCGCAGGAGGTGCGCCGAGAGCGAACGCGTCAAATGCCCATCGGCGGCAGACACCGCGAGTGGTCAGTTATCCCGCGAGTGGTCAGATATTAGTGACCACTCGGCGCGTAACTGACCACTCGCGGTGGAGGGACGAGCGCTAGGCGGGCGGGTCGTGCGGGTGTTCGTCCAGGCGCGGGAAGTTCGAGATGCCTCGCCACAGCAGCGACTCGAGCAGGAAGATCGCCTGTCCCTGACTGATCGGCCGGTCGCGGTCGAGCCACCAGCGCGCCGCCACCTGCGCCGCGCCGGTCAGGGCCGTCGACAGCAGTTCGGCGCTGGCCCGGTCCAGGCCGGTGTCGCCGGCGACGGTGTCGGCGACCGCTTTCATCGTGCGCTCCGACACCGCCTCGACGCGTGCCCGCACGGCGGGCTCGTTGCCCAGGTCGGTCTCGAAGATCAACCGGAACGCGCCGTCGGAGCCGTCTCGGCCCACGAAGCTGAAGTATGCCGACAGCACACCATGGATGCGCTCGCGGTTGTCGTCGGTTGCGGCCAGGGCCTCCTGGACGGCGCGGCCGAGCATCTCGGCCTGCGTGTCGAGCAGGGCGAGGTAGAGCTCGAGCTTGCCGGGGAAGTGTTGGTAGAGCACCGGCTTCGAGACGCCGGCCCGTTCGGCGATGTCGTCCATGGCCGCGGCGTGATAGCCGTTGGCGACGAACACCTCCTGGGCGGCGGCGAGCAGTTGCTTGCGCCGCGCCGAACGAGGCAGCCGTCCGCCGCGGGTCAGTTCGGCGTTGCCGGTGTCGGCGCGTGACATCAGCGGTCGCTCCTGGGGTGATATGTCCGAAGTCGCTCGGACTCTACTCGCCAGTAGCCATGCGTGGCGTGATCCGCGCACGATCTGTCGGATCGAGGGTGCCGGCGAACAGGTCGCCGTGCTCCTCGACGCGCGCCAGCACCTCGTCCGCGGTGAAGCGCAGCATGCCGCCGGTCTCCACCTCGTCCCAGGTCAGCGGGGTCGAGACGGTCGGTTCGTCGCGCGCGCGCAGCGAGTACGGCGCGACCGTGGTCTTGGCCGGGTTGTTCTGGCTCCAGTCGACGAAGATCTTGCCGGTGCGCAGTGATTTGGTCATCCGCGAGACGACGAGCTTGGGATGCTCGGCCTCGAGACGTTTCGCGACGGTGTGCGCGTACTCGGACGGCAGCCCGGGATCGCTGACGTCGATCGGGGCGCTGACCTGCATGCCCTTCGACCCGGACGTCTTCGCGAACAATTCGACGCCGTCCTCGGCGAGCAGGTCACGCAGGAGGACGGCGACCTCGCAGCACTCGGCGATCGTTGCGGGCGCGCCCGGGTCGAGGTCGAAGACCAGCAGGTCGGTGCGTGGCTTCCGGGCGCGCTTGGGAATGTGCCATTGCGGCACGTGCAGTTCGAGAGCAGCCAGGTTGGCCAGCCACACCAGCGTCGCCAGTTCTTCGACGACGACGAAGTCGATCGTGTCGCGGTTCATCGTCGAGCCGGGGACGGGCAGCGTGACCGTGCGCACCCAATCGGGTGTGCCCCGTGTCGCGTTCTTCTCGAAGAAGAATTTCTCGTCGACGCCGTTGGGGTATCGCTTGATCGTCAGGGCGCGGTCGGCGAGGTGGGGGAGCAGCACTGGAGCGATGCGGCTGTAGTAGTCGATGACCGCACCCTTGGTGAATCCCGTCTGCGGGTAGAGCACCTTGTGCAGGTTCGACAGCTGCAGCGATCGTCCGTCGACCTCGACGTTGACCTTCTCGTCCTTGGCCATCAGCCGGTTGCCTCCTCGACCGTCTTGTCGTCGCGCACCCGCAGGAACACCGGCTGGCGCAGCCGTCCCTCCGAGGTGATCAGCGTGTATTTCACTTCCACCACGAGTTCCGGCTCGACCCAGTGCACCACCCGGCCGCCCGGCGAGGCCGCAGGCACCTCGGGCAGGGGGCAGTCGCGCCGCGCTGTGAGCCTCTTCTGCAAGGACGCCGCGAGGCGACCGGTCAACCCACTGCCGGCCTTGCCGGCGAACCGGGGCCCGTCCGGCGTCATGGTGGCCAGGACGAGCGAGCTCAGGCTGCCCGGGTGTTCACGGCTCTCCTCCCAGCCGACCACGGCGAAGTCGCCGGTCGACAGGAAGCGCAGCTTGACCCAGTCGTTGGTGCGCAGCCCCGGCCGGTAGCGCGACGCGAGCCGTTTCGCGACCACGCCCTCCAGCCCCGACGCGCGCGCGACCTGCTCGGTCGCGGGGCCGTCGTCGAAGGTCGGGCTGACCGTGACGCCGTGCTCGGCGGCCCATGTCTCCAGGCGCGGGCGGCGCTCGCGCAGCGGCAGGTCCGCGAGCTCGACGCCGTCGGCCCGCAGCAGATCGAAGGCCATGAACGTCACCGGTGTCTTCTCGGCGAGGCGGCGGGCCTCGGCCTTGTTACGCACGTGCATGCGCTCCTGCAGCGCCTCGAAGGACGGCCGTCCGTCGACGAAAGCGACGATCTCGCCGTCCAGGACGGCGTCGCCGCGGGCGAGTTCGGACAGCTCGGGATAGGCCGTGGTGATCTCGTTGCCGCGCCGGCTGTAGAGCCGCACCGCGGCGTCGGTGACCTCGCAGCGTGCCCGGACACCGTCCCACTTGAACTCATAGGTCCAGTCGGCACCCTGCGGCAGAATCTGCACCGCAGTAGCGAGCATGGACTCCATCCGTCCATTCTTGGGTAGAGAACCCTCTGGTTGCACTTGAGAGTCAAACGTAGAAGGAGTCGGCCTCATGCGCTCGATCTGGAAGGGCAGCATCTCCTTCGGGCTGGTCAGCATCGGGGTGAAGCTGTACACCGCGACCGAGGAGCGCGATGTCAGCTTTCACCAGGTTCGTCGCACCGACGGCTCGCGCATCCGCTACAAGCGCGTGGCAGAGGCCGACGGCGAAGAGGTGGCTTACGCCGACATCGCGAAGGGTTTCCAGTTGCCCGGCGGCGAGACGGTCATCCTGACCGACGACGACTTCGCCGACCTCCCGCTCCCGACCGCCCGCGTCGTCGATGTGTTGCAGTTCGTCCCGATCGAACAGATCGATCCGATCTATTTCGCCAAGAGCTACTACCTCGAGCCGGAGAAGAACGCGGTCAAGCCCTACCTGTTGCTGCGTGACGCGCTCGATTCGAGCGGGCAGGCAGGCCTGGTCAAGGTGGCGATCCGCAACCGCGAGCAGCTGGCCACCTTGCGGGTGCGTGACGGCGTGATCGTGATGGAGACGATGATCTGGCCGGACGAGGTGCGCGAGCCGGCGTTCGCGTTCCTCGACTCCGAGGTCGATCTGCGCCCGCAGGAACGGCAGATGGCCGAGTCGCTTGTCTCGAGCATGTCGGGCGACTTCGATCCCTCCGAGTACACCGACGACTACCGCGAGGCGCTGCAGGAGGTCATCGACGCGAAGGTCGAGGGACGCGAGGTCGTCGAGACCGAAGAGCAGCAGCCCAGCGCGGGCAACGTCGTCGACCTGATGTCGGCGCTCAAGGCCTCGGTCGAGGCGGCGAAGGCCGGCCGCTCGGCCGCCGCGTCGAAGACTGCGAGCGGGACGTCGACCTCGGCGCGGGTGCCGGCGAACAAACCCGCCTCGAAGGCTGCCGCAAAGAAGGCGACCAAGAAGGCGGCTGCGAAGGCGCCGGCCAAGAAGGCGGCGGCGCAGAAGACTGCTGCGAAGAAGCCGCCGGCCAAGAGAGCGGTGAAGAAGGCCGGGCCGAAATCGGTGCCGGCCAAGAAGAAGGCTGCGAAGAAGTCGGCGTGACCAGCGCGCCGCGTAGCGTCAACCGGATGCGTGTGCGCAAGCGTCCTGCCCCCGAGGCACCCACGGCACGGCTGTCCGACTCGCCGTTGGCCTCGCTCGACGGCGTCAGCCTGTGGCCCGGCCGCAGCGTCGAGGTCGGCGGCCAAGAGGTCTTCGTCCGCACCACGGCGTCCGGCCGCGACGATGCCGAACCCGCCCTGTTCGTGCACGGACTCGGCGGAGCGTCGATCAACTGGACCGATCTGGCTGGTTTGCTGCGCGACCAGTTGGCCGTCGAGGCCATCGACCTACCCGGATTTGGACGCTCGGGGCCGGCGCGGAACAACGACTACTCACTCGGTGCGCATGCACGCACGGTCATCGCCTACATCGAGCAGTCCGGTCGCGGGCCGGTACATCTGGTCGGCAACTCGATGGGCGGCGCGATCTCGCTGGTCGTCGCGGCAACCCGTCCCGACCTCGTGCGCACCCTGTCGTTGATCTCACCTGCGGTCCCCGATCTCAAGGTGCGGGCGCACATCCTGAAGACCGACTGGCGCTTCGCATTGATGCTCGTGCCGATGATCGGGATGCTCGCCCTGCGCAAGCTCGGCAAGGTGCCGGTCGAGACGCGCGTCAAGGGCACGATCGCGCTGTGCTTCGCCGATCCGTCGCGGCTGTCCCAACAGCGCTACGACGAGGCGGTCAGCGAGGCGCGGGCACGCGCCGATGCACCGTGGGTGGACATGGCGATGCTGCGCTCGACGCGTGGTCTTGTGCGGTCGCAGTTTTTGAAAAGCCGCGCGGGCTGGGCGCAGATGCGCACGATCACCGCATCGACCCTGGTGCTGTGGGGCGACGAGGACAAGCTCGTCGCTGCCGATCTTGCGCCGTTCGTCGCCGCGGCGATTCCTGACTCACGGCTGCTGGTTCTCGAACACGTCGGTCACACCGCGATGATGGAACAACCCGAGATCACAGCGCGCGCCCTGCTGGGTCTCATCGAGGACGCCCGCGCACCGGTGCAGGCCGACGACGCGTGATGGGCGCGCTTGCACGATCAAGGTCGTCGATTGTGAAACGCTGTCCGCGTGGCGGAGCACGACGGCGGTTGGTCGCAACCGACCAGAACCGTGACCAGGCCACGTCCCGCACACCACACCCGCAGCGACGTCGATGCCGCGCACCGCGGGGTCGCGTCCTTCGGCGGTGGCGGTGGGCCGGGGACGGGCGACACGGTGCGTGAATTCATCCGCCGCTACGGCTGGCGCGCGTACGCGCTGCCGGTGCTGCTCGTGCTGACCGTCGTCGCATTGCTCACCGTCCGCGACCCCGCGCCGGCCTCGCATGCAGTTGCCACCGGCAACGACCGCGGGACGAACACGACACCGCCCCCGCAGTCGTCCGGCGCCCCGATCGCACCGCACTCGATCCCGCTCAAGTCCGACACGAGCAGCGGCAAGGTCTACAACGAAGCGCTCAAGGTGGGTCAACTTCCGCGCGGCGGCCCGTACACGAAGGCGGGCGACGGCACGTTCCGCGTACTCAAGGGACAGACCAAGGTGTTCGGCAAGACCGGGCAGCTGTACCGCTACGACATCGAGGTCGAGAACGGCATCAAGGGCATCAACCTGTCCGCGTTCGCCAAGATGGTCGACACCACGCTCGCGGACCCGCGCAGCTGGAGCGGGCACGGCGTGCGGCTGCAGCGCGTCTCGTCCGGCCTGATCAACTTCCACGTCACCCTGACCTCGTCGATGACCGTGCGGCAGTTCTGCGGCTATGACATCCCGGTCGAGACGTCCTGCTACGCACCCGCCAACTCATCCTCGGCACTGCAGGTCAACCGCGTCGTCCTCAATGACGCACGTTGGGTGCGCGGCGCGTCGCCCTACGTCGGCGACCTCACTGCGTACCGCGAGTACATGATCAACCACGAGGACGGCCACGCGCTGGGTCACATGCACGCGCACGAGTGCCTGCCGGGCGGCTTGGCACCGGTGATGATGCAGCAGACCTTCGGCCTGAAGTCGGCCTTCACCGGCAAGAACTGCGGCGCCAACCAGTGGCCCTATCCGCCGGGAGTCAAGGGCGCGCCTGGTGCCGAGCAGCCGGACACCAACCAGAACAACGAGTACTACATCGGCGACTGAGTCGCCGTCAGGGTCACTGTGACCCGAGTCAAGCCGGAATGCCGCATCGATGTGCTCGGTTACGCTGGCATGGTGAGTTTACCGCCGCTCGTTGAACCTGCCGATTCGCTGACGATCGACGAAGTGCGCCGTTACAGCCGGCACTTGATCATCCCCGACGTTGCCATGATCGGCCAGAAGCGTCTCAAGAACGCCAAGGTGCTCTGTGTGGGCGCCGGCGGCCTGGGCTCGCCGGCCCTGATGTATCTGGCCGCCGCCGGTGTCGGCACGCTCGGCATCGTCGAATTCGACGTTGTCGACGAGTCGAACCTGCAGCGCCAGATCATCCACGGCCAGAGCGACATCGGCCGCTCGAAGGCCGAATCGGCTCGTGACTCGGTCCGCGAGATCAACCCGTTGATCACGGTGAACGTGCACGAGACGCGCCTCGACAACGACAACGTCCTCGACATCTTCAGCCAGTACGACCTGATCGTCGACGGCACCGACAACTTCGCGACGCGCTACCTGGTCAATGACGCGTGCGTGCTGCTGAACAAGCCGTACGTGTGGGGCTCGATCTACCGGTTCGACGGGCAGGTCTCGGTCTTCTGGAACGAGTACGGCCCGAACTACCGCGATCTCTACCCCGACCCGCCGCCACCCGGCATGGTGCCGTCGTGCGCCGAGGGTGGCGTGCTCGGCGTGCTGTGCGCGGCGATCGGCTCGGTCATGGTCAACGAAGCGATCAAGCTGATCACCGGCATCGGCGACCCGCTGGTCGGTCGGCTGCTCGTGTTCGACGCGCTCGAGATGAGCTGGCGCGAGATCAAGGTGCGCAAGGACCCGAACACGCGTGAGATCACCGAGCTGATCGACTACGAGGCGTTCTGCGGCGTGGTCTCCGAAGAGGCACAGCAGGCGGCGGCCGGATCGACGATCACCGCAAGCGAGCTGAAGGACCTCATGGACTCCGACAAGCCGATCCATCTCGTGGACGTGCGCGAGCCGGCCGAGTGGGAGATCGTCAGGATTCCTGGTGCAACGCTCATCCCGAAGGACGAGATCCTTCGCGGCGACGCGTTGTCGAACCTGCCGCAGGACAAGCAGATAGTCATGTATTGCAAGACCGGCGTGCGCTCTGCAGAGACGCTGGCCGCGGTCAAGAACGCCGGTTTCCGCGACGCGGTGCACGTGCAGGGCGGCGTCACCGCGTGGGTGAACCAGATCGATCCGTCGCTGCCCTCGTACTGACGGCCTCAGATTAATGGCAGAAGCGCCCGAGTACGCGCATCGCGTGCTCGCGTGCATCGAGTCCATCCCGCCCGGCCGGGTGATGACCTACGGCGATGTCGCCGAGTTCGTCGGGTTGCGCTCGGCTCGCACCGTGGGCCGCGTGCTCGCGATGGACGACGGCAGCGTGCCGTGGCACCGCGTGCTGCGAGCCGACGGGTCGCTGGCTGAGCACCTCTACACCGAGCAGCGGCAACGCCTGCTGTCCGAGGGCGTGCGCTTCCGCGGTGACCGCGTCGAACTCGCTGCGTTTCGCTGGGACGGGAAGGACGCTAGAACCTGACGCGGGCGAAGGACTTTCCGGCGTCGCGGCTGAGGTACAGCCCCGAGTCGGCGAGAACTGCCACCGCCTGGCTCGGGGTGGTGAACCCGAGGTCGGTCCACGGAATCCCGCCCGTGGGCGTGCGAACGTGGTCGTAGCGGATGGTCCTTCCGTCATCGGTTGTCCGCAGGATGCCGCTGCCACCACTCGACGCAGCCATGACGAGCACGCCTCGCGTGTTGTCGGCGATGCCGGCCAAGTAGCTGGGCGCGCGGAACGTTCGTGATTTGCGCCAGACACGGCCGCCGTCGGTCGACCCGAACAGCACGTAGTCGGCGCTGCCGCCGGCGCCGCCGCTCACGCACGCCGCGTCGAGGTCTTCGGCGTCCGCGACGGCAATCCTCGGGCTCGAGTAGTCGGCGTCCGCGACCGGGCACGGGCTGGGGAGGCGAGTTTCGTAGGACATGCCCTTGCCGTGCAGAACACCGCGCGCCGACGCGGCGAACCAATCGGTATCCGACACCGCAAGCGTCGAGACGCCGGCATCGGTGTCGACCATAGGCGTGAGCGCGCGCCACGCGTCGTGTCCGACGGGTGAGGCCAGCACCTGCGATCGGCAGTTCTCGTTCGGGCGCACACAGGTGTCGGTTGCGACGAACACGTACCCACCGCCGGTCTCGATGTGGCTGACCTGTCCGCGCACATCCTGCTTGTGCCAGGTGGATCCGCCGTCATGCGTGCTGAACAGTCCGGCGCCGCCCGCCCATCCGTCGCGTTGGTCGGCGAACCGCAATGTGGACACCTCGCCGGACTGCCCGGTGTGTTCGTCGCTCTCGCTCGCGCGCGGTGCCGGGATCCCCTGCCAGGTGCGGCCACCGTCGCGCGTGCGCACGATCGAGGTGCACGGCTTGTGGCTGCATGGTGCCGTGCCCAGCGCCCAGCCGTCATCGGCCGAGACGAACGTCGCCGAGACAGGCACGAAATGCGCCGGGACTGGTCCACCGGGCGGGCCACCGGCCGCGGCAGGTGACTTCGTTGCGCTGGTCGGGGAGCTCGATGTCGGCGGCGGGGCCGGCGACGAAGAGCTCGATGACGAATGGGACGACGACTGCGATGACGTTCGCGGCGGTGGCACCGGCGAGCTCGAGGTGTTCGAGCCGCTGCTCGTGCACGCCGCGCAGCTCAACGCGAGCACGGCGCCGGCAAGGGCAACGAAACGCGGCATGGCCGCGTTCTACCCAAGATCAGTTGGGCAAGATCAGCTGCGCAACAACCGTCCGAGCAGCGAGCGGCGCGGAGCCGGCTCGAACTCGTGGGCGATGTCCATACCGATGAAGTCGGCGATCGATTGCAGGTTGTCTGCAGTCAGGCCTGACTGCGGGTCCGGGCTGATCAACAGCGTGTCAGGATGCGCGGTGAGCGCGGCGACCTGATCGGGCACGACCGCGATGTCGTCGTCGGTCCACACCAACCGCCGGCCGGATTCGACGACGCGCTGCGCTGCCGGCAATTTCCACCACAGACGTTCGGGTCGGTGCGTCCATTCCGGGGCGTACGAGACCGGTATCGGCGGCAGGCCGAGCACCGGGGCGAGATCGGAGACCGCCGCCTCGCGCCACGTCGAGTGCCAGATCACCTCGGCGGCGCCCGTTCGGACCGCGCGCGTGACGAAGTCGAGAACGGGCCGCGCAGCGAAGATCGGCAGCACCATCCGTCCTGAGCCCGGGATGTCGGCCGAAATCACCTGCTGCACCCACCGCTCCGGCGGCCACGAGCCGGCCACCGGCCCGCGCGCGAGTGCGTTCACGACGCCGTCGATGTCGAGCAGCCACACCGGGGGAGCGGGCTGCGTCATACCCGCAAGTTTACGTGGACCTAACGTCGCCGCAAGGCGCTAGGACGTAGGGATCACCTCATCGACGGTGTTCTTCGGGCCGGTGAACCAGTTCTTCACCGAGACGTGCCACCAGATCCACAACAGGATGAGCGCGACCGGGACGACGATCACCGTGTAGTTCACGTACTTCCAGGCGAAGCCGTCGTACCACGGTGCACCCAGGTTCGACGTCGGCAGCAGCGCGACGATCGAGGTCAGGACGATCTCGACCACCGCCACGATCGACATCCACTTGTACCTACCGCCGAGCGTCCATCCGCCCGGCTGGAACGAGTCGCCGGCCTTCCACCGCAGCCAGATCGGGATGGCGAATGCGACGTAAAGCCCGATGACGCCGATCGACACGACAGCGAAGAACGCGACCGGAGTCGGCGCGCCGCCGATGTCGACCTTCACCAATGCAGGCAGTGTGAGGATGATCGCGATGATGGCTGAGATGATCACGCCGTAGACGGGCACGCGCTTGTCGTTCAGCTTCGACCAGTACTTGCCACCTGGTACTGCGCCGTCACGGCTGAACGCGAAGAGCATGCGCGTCGTGCTCGTCATGCAGGCGACGGTGCAGAAGAACTGACCGCCGGTCGAGATGACCATGACGATCGCGCCGACGTGAGGCGTGAGTGCTTGGTGGAAGATGTTCTGCACGGACCCGCCGACCGTGGTGGAGTCCTGGACCGCGAACAAGAACGACAGCAGCAGGATCCAGCCGCCGATGCCGGAGTAGAAGATCGAGCGCCAGATGCCCTTGGCTGCGGAGTTCGCCGCGCTCTTCGTCTCTTCGGACAGATGAGCCGATGCGTCGTAGCCCGTGATCGTGTACTGCGTCAGGATCGCCGAGAGCGGCAGCACGTAGAGGATGAAGCCGATCCCGCTGGTGTGCCCGCCGAAGAAGCCGGTGTTGTTGAGCGTACTGGTGAAGACGTTCTTGACCGACGCATGGTGAGCGCCTGCCTTGAGCCAGAACACCAGGATCAGCACGACAACGGCGGCACCGAAGACGTGCCACCACACCGACACGTTGTTCAGGATCGCGAGCAGGTGGCTCGAGAAGATGTTGATCAGAGCGGCGAGCAGCAACACGACCATGAAGTAGATGAAGACCCGGTTCAGATTGCCCGCGGTGTAGCTGCTGTCGAAGAAGCCGAGCATTCCGTCGAAGAAGGTCGCGCAGCCGTAGGCGACCGAGGCGTCGATGGCCAGCAGGCCGATCAGGTTGAGCCAACCGGTGTAGTAGCCCGCCTTGGCGCCGCCGAGCTTGCTGGCCCACCAGTAGATGCCGCCGGACGTCGGGAACGCCGAGACCAACTCGGACATGCACAACCCGATCACCAGAATGAAGATCGACACGATCGGCCAGCCCCATGCGATGGCTGCTGATCCGCCGTTGTTCCAGCCGAGTCCGAAGCTGGTGAAGCATCCGGCCAGGATCGAGATGATCGAGAACGAGATCGCGAAGTTCGAGAACCCCGACCACGACCTGTTGAGCTCCTGTTTGTACCCGAGTTCGGCAAGGCGCTTTTCGTCGTCGTTCAGCTCGACTGTGGCCACGATGGGCCTCCCTTTCCCGCGGATTCGGTGATTGTGTCGATGAGTCGTTGCAGCTCCGGGCTGCGGAATTCCGCGACGGCCCGGTCGTACTTCGCCATGCCCCACGTCCAGAAGTCGAAGTCGACTTCGCTGACGCCGTCCTGGATCGCGGCCCACAGCGTCCAGCCGTATTTCGCCATGGTCGCGAACAGACGAGCCCGGGCGACCTCGACCGGGGCCGGGCGCCCGTAGTAGCTCGCCACGAGATGCTCGAGCCGGTCGAGCGGCAGATCGGCCTCGCTCCAGATGTTGCCGAGTTCGAAGCACGCGTCGTTGTTGCCCGAGTACTCGTAGTCGATCAACCAGACCTCGCGGCCGCCCAGCATGATGTTGGCCGCCAGCAGGTCGTTGTGGCACGCGACGGTGCCCGAACTCGTCGCGTGCAGCAGGTCGTCCAAAGTGGCGACGACCTCGGCGAAGTCGAGATAGTCCGAGGGCAGGCGGAAGCCGTGCTCGCGCACGATCTGCAGGTACTTGGCCTGCACGTGGAACATGTCGAAGTCACTGAGGAATCGTGGGCCTGAGTGCAAGGTGCGGCATGTGGCGGCGACCCGGGTCAGCACGTCGGGGTCGTCGAGTTCATCGTCGGTACATGTCCGCGCATCGATCCAGTCGACGACGAGGACGTGCTCGGCTGCGGAGTACTCGACGACGCGCGGGCCGATCCCGAGCGTCGCCGCGATTGCACTGTTGTAGGCCTCCGCGTCGCGGTCGATCGACAACAGTTCGCTCTTCGCCCCGGCGAATCGTGCGACGTACTCGCGGCCGGAGCGCGTGCGCACGTGATAGTTGCGATTGGTCAGCCCGCCCTCGAGCGGCTCCATCGAGTACGTCTCGCCGCCGAGAAATGACAGCCCCTCGAGCACAGCGGTGGGGCGTGCAGCATCCACACCGGACGCCGACATGCGCAACACCTCCCACTCGTTGCGGGTGTTCGGGATCGTAGGGCGATTCGAAGCCAACGGTCTAGTGTTCAGACCTTTTCCATGGTCCGGCGTCTTGTGAACGACGGATTACGTCAGCATCATCGGTGCGTGAGTTCTTCGCTCCCGTCAGCTGCGCGCGTGGTCGTGATCGGCGGCGGTGTCGGTGGGGCCAGCGTCGCGTTCCACCTGGCTGAATTGGGCGAATCGGACGTGCTCGTCCTCGAGCGGGACGAGCTCACGAGCGGGTCGACGTTCCACTCCGCCGGTCTCGTCGGCCAGCTGCGCGCCGATCCGACGCTCACCCGCATGAACATGTACTCCGTCGAGTTGTACCGGCGTCTGCAGACGAGCGAGTTCCCCGTCGGCTGGACGGAGAGCGGTGGCATCAAACTCGCCTCATCGCCCGAGCGGCTCGAAGAGATTCGTCGGCAGATCAGCTGGGCACGCACCTACGGCCTGCCGTTGCACGAGATCACGCCGGCTGAGGTCGCCGAACGATTCCCACTCGTCGACCTCGACGGTGTCGTCGGCGCGTGCTTCCTCGATTCGGACGGGTATCTCGACCCGTCCCAACTGTGTTACTCGCTCGCAAATCACGCGCGGTCCAAGGGCGTCGTCGTGCGCCAGCACACGCGCGTCGTCGGGATCGATGTCGTCGACGGGCGTGCACGCTCGGTGCGGACAGATCAGGGTGCGATCGAATGCGAGATCGTTGTCGACTGTGGTGGCATGTTCGCCGCAGAGATCGCGCGCCTCGCCGATGTGCGCGTTCCGCTCGTCCCGCTGTCGCACCAGTACGTAGTGACCGAGCCGGTCGGAGCGCGAACTGCCGGCTCCCTCCCGACGCTGCGCGACCCTGACCTGCTCGTCTACTTCCGCCAAGAGGTCGACGGCCTCGTCATGGGCGGCTACGAACGCGATCCCGCCCCGTGGACGGCCGGCCCGAACGCCTTCGACGCGATCCCCCCGGACTTCAACGCGAAGCTGCTCACCGAGGACTGGCCGCGCTTCGAGCAGATCGCGACGAACGCCCAGCGTCGAGTGCCGGTGCTCGCCGACACCGGCATCCGCCGCATCATCAACGGGCCTGAGGCGTTCACGCCCGACAACGAGTTCTGTCTGGGCGAGACGGAGGTCGCGGGGTTCTTCGTGGCTGCGGGGTTCTGCGCGCACGGCATCGCCGGCGCAGGCGGCATCGGCAAGGTGATGGCCGAGTGGATCCTCGGCGGCGAGCCCTCGCTGGACGTGTCGCACATGGACATCAACCGCTTCGGTCGCCAGTACCGGTCACCGAGTTTCACGCTGGCGCGGACGCTGGAGAACTACCGCACGTACTACGACATCCCGTTCCCCGGACGTCAGCGCGAATCTGCGCGAAGGCTGCGGCGCTCGCCCGCTTACGAGTGGCATCGCGAGCACGGCGCGGTGTTCGGTGAGAAGGCCGGCTGGGAACGGGTCGACTACTACGAGCCGAACTCCACGCGCGCCACCGACGTGCCGCGGCCCACGGGGTGGGCCGCACGGGGTTGGTCGGCGGCGATCGCAGCCGAACACGCAGCTACGCGAGAGCGCGCCGGCCTGTTCGACGAGACCTCGTTCGCGAAGCTCGAAGTCAGCGGCGTGGACGCTGCTCAGTTCCTCGACCAGGTCTGCGACAACCGCGTCGCTCGAGGCGTCGGCGACGTCACCTACACGCAGGCGTTGAACAGTCGTGGTGGCATCGAGTGCGACTTCACAGTCACGCGGATCGCCGACGACGTGTTCTCGATCGTCACCGGCACAGCGTTCGGCTCGCACGACCAATCGTGGCTGCGTCGCCAGGCCCGCAGCCTCGACGCGTCGGTGCGCACCGCCGACGTCACCGGCGCGACGTGCTGTTTCGCGTTGTGGGGCCCACGAGCACGCGACATCCTGGCGCGGCTCACCCCGTGCGACCTCAGCAACGATGCGTTCGCCTTCATGACCGCGCAGGAGATCACCGTCGGCAACGTCCCCGTCCGCGCGCTGCGCGTGACCTTCGTCGGCGAACTGGGCTGGGAGCTCTACGCGTCCAGCGAGTACGGCGCAGCCTTGTGGAACTCGCTCGTCGATGCGGGCGAACCGGACGGGCTGACCGTCGCCGGCTACCGAGCGATCGACAGCATGCGGCTCGAGAAGGGCTATCGGGTCTGGGGAACCGATCTGACCGGCGAGACCAATCCGTACGAGGCGGGTCTCGGCTTCTGCGTGAAGCTCGACAAGCCCGGCGGATTCGTCGGACGCGATGCGCTCGCCGCAGTCAAGGCCGACGGACCGACGCGACGGCTGCGGGCGATCGTGCTCGACGACGCGACGCAGTCGGTCCTCGGCAGCGAGCCGGTGCGCTCGGGGACCGACGTCGTCGGACGAGTGACCTCGGGCGGTTTCGGTTACACCCTCGGCGCATCGATCGCGCTCGCCTACCTGCCGATCGAACTCGGTCCGGACAGCGAAGTGTCGATCGATCTGTTCGGTAGCTGGGTCACGGGGACGGTACACCGCGAGCCACTGTTCGATCCTCGCGGAGAACGAGTGCACGCATGAGGCCTGCCAGCCGTACCATTGCGCCCGTGACCGCGTCGCCGACGCCGACCCATCCGCCGCTCGTAGGCCTGACGACCTACCGCGAGCACGCGTCGTGGGGAGTGTGGTCCGAGCCCGCCGACCTGCTTCCGGCCACGTACGCGGCCGGGGTACGAGCTGCGGGTGGCATCGCGATCCTGTTGCCGTCCGGAGCGCCGGACACTGCCGAGTACGCGCTCGACGCCGTGCACGGACTGCTGATCGCGGGTGGCCCCGACGTCGACCCCATGCGGTACGGCGCCGAGCGGAACGCCGCGACCGGTGAGCCGCGTCCTGGCCGTGATGACTGGGAGCTCGCGCTTGCGCGCGCGGCGATCGCACGCGACCTTCCGGTGCTCGCCGTGTGCCGCGGCATGCAGGTGCTCAACGTCGCGCTCGGCGGTGAGCTTCGCCAGCATCTGCCCGACGAGGTCGGCTCCGACCTGCACTGCCCGACCGTCGGCGTGCACGGCCGGCATCGCGTCGCGCTGGCCACCGGCTCGACGCTGCACGCCGTGCTCGGCGACGACACCGAGGTCGCGACCTACCACCACCAGGGCGTCGGCCGCCTCGGCGATGGACTCACGGCAACCGGCTGGGCCGACGACGGAGTGGTCGAGGGCGTCGAACTCGCGCAGCGGCGCTGGGTTGTCGGGGTGCAATGGCACCCGGAGGCATTCGCGGGGGAGCCGATCTTCGCGGCATTCGTCGCGGCCTGCCTCGAATACCGTGCCGCGGCGGTCGCGTGATGTCAGTCGGTCGGACGGCCAGCAACGTCGAAGCGCTCTGGGCGCGAACGGTGTTCTCGCCCGTCCCGATCCGTAACGCGTTCGAGGTCACCGTCGAACGGCTGGCTCAGGGCATCCGGCTCGGAGTGCTCGGCGACGGCGAGCGACTGCCTCCTGAACGCGAACTCGCCGAGACGTTCGGTGTGAGCCGGGTGACGCTACGCGAGGCGATCAAGGCGCTGCGTGAGGCGAAGCTCGTCGAGTCGCGGCGCGGGCGCGGCGGCGGCACGTTCGTGGTGGCGCCTCGGCATCGTGAGCGCTCGCGCGAGAAGCTGGGCGCCGCGCTCGCACAGGGGATGGAGGATGCGCTGGCGCTACGTCGAGTGGTCGAGCCCGGTGCTGCCGCGCTAGCAGCAGGACGCACCCTCACCGCTGCCGACCGGGCGAGCCTGCGGCGCTATCTCGAGGCGGCGACCGACTGCGGGTCGGGCACCCGGCGCCTAGCCGACTCCCGGTTGCACATGGCCATCGCTGCGCTGTCGGGCAGCGCATCTGTCGCTGCCGTCGTCGCCGACGTGCAACTACGCCTGGACGAGCTCCTGCGCGCGATACCGGTGCTGCCGGCGAACATCGTGCACTCCGACCGCCAACACGTGCGAGTCATCGAGGCCATTCTCGGGGGACAGGCCGAGTCCGCCCGCGTCGAGATGGAGGAGCACGTCGACGGCACCGCCGCGTTGCTCCGGGGATTCCTGAGTCGATGACGACTCGGTCCCTAAAAGGTATGGTCGGCAGACCTTCGGATGAGAGGGGAACGGTATGCCTGCAGATGCGATGACCGTCGCCGAGCTGCGTGACGCAGTTTCACACGGCTCGGTCGACACGGTGGTGCTCGCGATCACCGACCTGCAGGGACGGCTGCAGGGCAAACGGCTCGACGCCGAGTACTTCCTCGCCGACGTGCTTGAACACGGCACCGACGGATGCAACTACCTGTTCGCAGTCGATGTCGAGATGAATACCGTGGACGGGTATGCGATCTCGTCCTGGGACCGCGGCTACGGCGACTTCGTCATGGTGCCCGACCTCGCGACCCTGCGCCGGGTGCCCTGGCAGCCGGGGACGGTGCTGCTGCTCGCCGACGCGACCTGGCTCGATCACAAGCCGGTGAGCGAGTCGCCCCGCCAGGTGTTGAAGAAGCAGCTCGACCGGCTCGCGGAGCGTGGCTGGACGGCCTACGTCGGCACCGAACTCGAGTTCATCCTGTTCGCCGATTCCTACGAGCAGGCCTGGGACAAGCGCTATCACGGCTTGACGCCGGCGAACCAGTACAACATCGACTACTCGGTGCTCGGTACGAGCCGGGTCGAGCCGGTGTTGCGCGCGATCCGGCTCGGCATGCGCGACGCCGGCATGCAGGTCGAGTCGGCCAAGGGCGAGTGCAACCTCGGCCAGCAGGAAATCGCGTTCAAGTACGCCGACGCACTCACGACCTGCGACAACCACGTCATCTACAAGACCGGAGCGAAAGAGATCGCCGCCCAGTTGGGCTCGGCGCTGACGTTCATGGCGAAGTTCAACCAGCGCGAAGGCAACTCGTGCCACGTCCACCTGTCACTGCGTGACAAGGACGGGACACCCGTGTTCGCCGGTGATCGACCAGGCGGGGTCTCGCCGCTGTTCGAGCACTTCCTCGCCGGCCAACTGGCCGCGCTGCGCGAGCTCAGCTACTTCTTCGCGCCGAACATCAACTCGTACAAGCGGTTCCAGCCCGGCTCGTTCGCGCCCACCGCGGTCGCCTGGGGATTCGACAACCGCACCTGCTCGCTGCGCGTCGTGGGCCACGGCGAGGGCCTGCGCTTCGAGAATCGACTTCCCTGGTGGCGACGTCAATCCGTATCTCGCGATCGCCGCGATGATCGCGGCCGGATTGCACGGCGTCGACAACGAATTGGAGCTCGAACCCGCTGTCGAGGGAAACGCCTACGAGAGCGACGCGCCGCACGTCCCGACCACGCTGCGCGAGGCGGCCGACTTGCTGGAGACGAGCGCGATCGCCCGCGAGGCGCTGGGCGAGAACGTCGTCGCGCACTACACGAACACCGCCCGGGTCGAGCTCGCAGCCTTCGATGCCGCCGTCACCGACTGGGAACTGATCCGCGGCTTCGAGCGGATGTGACGACGATGCAACACGAGGTCATCAACCCGGCGACCGAAGAAGTCGTCACGTCCGTCGAACTCTTCGACGCCGAGCAGACCGACGAGGCGATCGCCCGCTCTCGCACAGCGTTCGAGACCTGGCGCAGGGTCGCCCCGGGCGATCGGGCGCGACTGCTGCGTGCGTTCGCTGACGCCGTGGATGCCGACCGCGAGCACTTGGCAGAGCTCGAGGTCGTGAACTCCGGCCACACGATCGGCAATGCACGGTGGGAGGCCGGCAACGCCCGCGATGTGATCGCGTACTACGCAGCGGCACCGGAACGGCTGATCGGTCAGCAGATCCCGGTCGCCGACGGCATAGACGTCACGTTTCACGAACCGCTCGGTGTTGTCGGCGTGATCGTGCCGTGGAACTTTCCGATGCCGATTGCCTCATGGGGTTTCGCGCCTGCGTTGGCGGCCGGGAACACGGTTGTGCTCAAGCCTGCCGAGCTCACGCCGCTCACCGCGATGCGGCTCGCCCAACTCGCCCTCGATGCGGGTCTGCCGCCGGATGTCTTCCAGGTGCTGCCCGGCAAGGGCAGCGTCGTCGGTCAGCGCTTCGTCGACCACACGGACGTGGCGAAGATCGTGTTCACCGGCTCGACCGAGGTCGGTCGTCGTGTCATGGCGGGCTGTGCCGCGGGCGTCAAGCCGGTCACGCTCGAGCTCGGCGGCAAGAGCGCCAACGTCGTGTTCGCCGACAGCGACCTCGAACGTGCCGCCGCGACCGCGCCGTACGCGGTGTTCGACAACGCCGGACAGGACTGTTGCGCACGCTCGCGAATCCTCGTCGAGCGCAGCGCCTACGACCGGTTCCTCGAGTTGCTCGAACCCGCTGTGCGCGGTGTGGTGGTCACCGACCCTGCTGACGAGAAGGCCGAGATGGGCCCGCTGATCAGCGCCGATCAGCATGCGCGGGTCAGTGCATACGTCCCCGACGGTGCACCGGTCGCCTTCCGCGGCTCGGCGCCGCAGGGCAAGGGATTCTGGTTCGCGCCTACCGTCCTGACGCCGTCCGACCCCGCCGATCGTGTGTTGCACGAAGAGATCTTCGGCCCGGTCGTCGCGGTCGTCCCGTTCGACGACGAGGCGGACGCGATCCGGATCGCCAACGACAGCGACTTCGGCCTGTCGGGATCAATCTGGACGCGCGACGTCGGCCGCGCGTTGCGAGTGAGCCGCGGCATCGACGCCGGCAACCTCAGCGTCAACTCGCACTCGTCGGTGCGGTACTGGACCCCGTTCGGCGGGTTCAAATCGTCGGGTCTCGGCCGCGAGCTCGGTCCCGACGCGCCGCTCGCGTTCACCGAGACCAAGAACGTGTTCATCTCGACGGCGAAGGAGTAGGACGTGTCCGGACGGCTCGAGGGCAAGGTCGCGGTCATCACCGGTGCGGGTGGCGGAATCGGTCTGGCCACCGCACGGCGCTTCGCGAAGGAAGGCGCGGTTGTCGTGTGCGCCGACGTCGACGCGGCGGCCGGCCAGAGCGCGGCCGACGAGGTCGGCGGTGACTTCGTCCAGGTCGACGTGACCGACGAGGCGCAGGTGCAGGCGATGTTCGCGGGCGCTGTCGAACGACATGGTGGCCTGCACATCGCCTTCAACAACGCCGGAATCTCGCCTGCAGACGACGACTCGATCCTCACCACGGGCATCGAGGCGTGGGACCGGGTTCAGCGCGTCAACCTCACCTCGGTCTACTACTGCTGCAAATACGCGATCGAGCACATGCGGTCCGGCGGCGGCGGGTCGATCATCAACACCGCATCGTTCGTCGCCGTCCTCGGATCGGCGACGTCGCAGATCTCGTACACGGCCAGCAAAGGCGGCGTCCTGGCCATGTCACGCGAGCTCGGCGTGCAGTTCGCTCGCGAGGGAATTCGCGTCAACGCGCTGTGCCCCGGCCCGATCAACACACCATTGCTGCAGGAGCTGTTCGCCAAGGACCCGGAGCGTGCCAAGCGGCGCATGGTGCACATCCCGATGGGCCGCTTCGGTGAAGCCGACGAGATCGCCGGCGCGGTGACGTTCCTGGCGAGTGACGATGCATCGTTCATCACCGCGTCCACGTTCTTGGTCGACGGCGGTATCAGCGGTGCGTATGTGACACCGGAATGACCGGGCCGCTCGGTGTGAGCGAGCTGCGCCTCGTGGTCACAGTCGACGACTACGACGCGGCGGTCGCGTTCTACCGCGACGCGCTCGGCCTCACCGAGGCTGCCGAGTACATCTCCGACGGCGAGGGTCGCGTGATCATCCTCGAAGCCGGACGGGCAACGCTGGAACTGACCGACCGACAACATGCCGAGCACATCGATGCGATCGAAGTGGGGACGCGGGTCGCCGGACAGTTCCGAGTGGCGTTCCAGGTCGCCGACTCGAGCGAGGCCACCCGTGCGTTGGCCGGCAGCGGCGCGCACGTGATCGCACAACCGACCCGCACGCCGTGGAATTCGCTGAACTCACGGCTCGACGCACCCGGCGGCGTACAGCTGACATTGTTCGAGGACCTGAGCGTCTAGGAGTGGTGGTAACACCCTCGCCGTCCCGATCGCGCGTCGGCACGCTGGTGCGTGAAGTCGTCACCTCCATCGCGGGCCCGGTGCGGAGCAACCCGACCCCGTGACTGACCTACGGACGACGGATAGCGGGGGAACCGCGCAACGCCTCGAGGGCTGGGTCCGGCAGGGAGATCCAGCCCTCTCGGCATGCCTGGGCGGCGAATTCGATCGGAATCGCCATCGGCCGCTGGGCAGCTGCCCGGGCGGTCAGCGCAACAACGAGTGCGTCGAATACGTGGTCGGACGCCTCACACGCGGGGCGCGTCCCGGTCGCGAAGTCGAGCCCGACTCGATCGGTGATGGTCGTGAGAGCACGTCGGATCTGCGCGGGATCGTCCTTGTACCGACGGTGCGTCAGACCCCACAACTGAAGCGATCCGGCCGGATAGGCCTCGACGACACGACCCGCGCCGCTGCGATCGTCGACGCCGAGCCGGGCGAGCAGGGCCGCACATCGCAGCGCCGCGTGGGCGATCCGGTCGGCCGAAACACTGAGCGGACGGAGCTGATGCACCTCGCGGCAATACAGATCCGTTGCGCGGTAAACGAGCGGACGCCGCTGGCCGATCGTGGCGGCGGGTGTGTCGACGCGACCGTCGCGATGGGCGACGACGAAGTCGACGAACGCGTCGGGCCAGCCCAGCGGGCAGTCGATCCCGATCTTGTCGGCGTCCGGCGAAAGCCCGACTATCTGATCGTCGTCGACGTCTGCGACGGCGTGGGTGACCATGGCGCGTTCGTCCGCCCAGTCGATGCGCACCATCGCGGTGCGCTTCGGCTCGGCCGCGAGATCGACACCGATGGTGATCACCAGAAGCGGGCCTGACCCGGGATGGACTCGAGGTCGCTCAAGACCAACTCGCGGTCCTCGTCCTCGGTGATGTCCTCCGCTGCCGCGAGTGCCTGCTCGGTGAACGCGCGGGCCTGCTCGGCGTCGCCGGCCACCGCGTGCCCGCGGGCCAGCGCCTCGTAGGCGAACGCGAGATCCCAGTCGCCGATCTCGTTCTCCTGGCAGATGTCGAGACAGCGTTGCGCGTGATGCAGGCACGGCTCGCTGCGACCGAGCACCGCGTAGACACGGGAGCACTGCCATTCGCCACGGGCCAGGTTTGCCACAGTTCCGCCGGCGGCGCGCGACCAGTGGTGGCGTGATGCGTGCGCCATGTGCAGCATCTCGTCGTCGTCCGCGCGGGTGCGGCTCTCCTTCTCCATGAGCGTCCACGTCGCGTTGAACAGCGCGGCCGCAAGGCGACGTTCGTCGGTGACGTCGAGATCGGTGTCAGGCATCGGGTGCTCCAGTCCGTCGGTGGTCAGATGCGCGAGATGATGCAGTTGTCGTTGGACGCGGGCCAGCCGCGAGTCGAGCCGGCGCCGTTGCGTGGCCAGCACTTCGGCGAGCGCGGTGTCGTCGGCGAGCGCGTGCCGCACGTCCTCGAGCGGCACGTCGACCGCCCGGAGCGCCGCGATGCGGCCCGCCCGCTCGAACTGGTGCGGCGCGTACCAGCGGAAGCCGTCCGCGTCGACCTCGTCCGGGCGCAGCAGGTCGATGCGGTCGTAGTGCCGAAGTGCCTTCGGGGTCAGCCCGACGCGCCGCGCGAACGCGCCGACGCTCAGGTGCTGCGCCTCGGGCCGTGCTGCCATGCGGGCGACGCTACGAGGTTTCCCCGGGGCAACCGCAAGCGGTGGGAGCGTCGCGGTCGTTTCCCCGCTGGTGCTCGCTTTCGGACGGGCGAACCGACCACCAGCGGGGACAGGCGCGGTCGTTTCCCCGCTGGTGCTCGCTTTCGGACGCGCGAACCGAGCACCAGCGGGGAAAGGCCCCGGCAAGCGCGAGCGGTGGTGTGCCGGTCGCCGAAACTGTCGGGCGGGCATGTTCAGATGGATCCGTGAGCAAGTACCGGCTGGTGCGCGACGACCGTCCCGATGTGGACGCGCCGGTGCTCGACGCCGCGCAGCGTCGCGTGGTCGACCACGCCGGCGGCCCGTTGCTCGTGCTCGCCGGGCCGGGCACGGGCAAGACGACCACCCTGGTCGAGACCGCGGTCGCGCGTGTCGAGGCCGGCGTCCCCGTCGACCAGCTGCTGATGCTCACGTTCAGCCGTCGAGCTGCCGGCGAGTTGCGAGACCGCATCACCGCGCGGCTCGGGCGCACCGTGCGCGAACCGGTTGCGCGCACCGTGCACTCATATGCCTTCGGGGTGCTGCGGCTGGCAAACCTTGCCCAGGGGCTGCCGGCGCCCCGGTTGTTGTCCGCCCCCGAGCAGGACGTCATCCTGCGCGAACTGGTCGCCGGCCGCGATCCGGCCTCCTGGCCGGCCGAACTGCGGCCCGCGCTGCGCACGCGAGCCTTCGCCGGTGAGCTGCGTGACCTGCTGATGCGGGCGGTCGAGCGCGGGCTCGACGGCGCGGCGCTGGCCCGCCTCGGTCGTGAGCGGCGCCGTCCTGACTGGATCGCAGCCGGACGGTTCTTGGCCGAGTACCACGACGTCACGTCGCTGGCCCGGCCCGGTGCCTACGACCCGGCCGAGCTGATCCGCTCGGCCCTCGGCGCGTTCGCCCAAGACCGCGCCCTGCTCGCCGCCGAGCGTGCCCGCCGTCGGCACATCCTCGTCGACGAGTACCAAGACACCGACCCTGCGCAGGCCGAACTGCTGTCCGTGCTCGCCCATGGCGCCGAGGAACTGATCCTCGTCGGCGATCCCGATCAGTCGATCTACGCCTTCCGTGGCGCAGACGAGTCGGCCATCCGCGACATCGACGAACGCTTCGGCCACGGCGGTGCCGTCCCGGTCGTCGCCCTCGACGTCTCGCGGCGAAGCGGTGCCGTACTGCTCGAGGCTTCCCGACGCGTTGCCGCCCGGCTGCCCGGACGTGCCGAGCAACGACGATTGCGCAGTGCGGTCGAAGGTGACGGAGCAGTCGAGGTCGGTCTGTTCCGCACGGCGAGTGAAGAAGGCGCCCACATCGCCGGCGTCCTGCGTTCGGCCCACCTCGACGGGCTGCCGTGGTCACGCATGGCGGTGCTGGTGCGCTCGACCACCGCGCTGCTCGGTTCGCTGCGCCGCGCGCTGATGACCGCCGGCGTGCCGCTCACCGTCCGCGGCGAGGATCTTCCGCTCGCCGAACAGCCGGCCGTCGGGATGCTGCTCGAGATCCTGCACTGCGTGCTCGACCCGTCGCGTCTGGACGAAGAGGTCGCCGAACGACTGTTGCTCGGCCCGATCGGCGGTGCGGACGTCGTCTACCTGCGCCGGCTGCGCCGGGTGCTGCGCGGTCTGGTCACAGCCGACGAGCCGGTGCTGCTCGCTCCCGCGCTGCTCGACCCGGCCGGCGCCGCCGTCCTGCCTGATCACGTGCGCAGCCCGGTCGAGCGCGTCTGCGCGGTCATTGCCGCCGGGGCGCTGGCCCGCGACGACGACAGCGCCGGACCGGAAGACGTGCTCTGGGCCGTGTGGGCGGCGTCCGGGCTGGCCCGGCGCTGGCAGGCCGCGAGCGCCGCCGGCGGCCAGATCGGTGCCGCCGCCGATCGCGACCTCGACGCCGTCGTCGAGCTGTTCGACACCGCCGCGCGCTACGCCGACCGTCTGCCGCGCGCCACGCTGGCCGGCTTCACCGAACATCTCGCGGCCCAGCAGATCCCCGGCGACGCGCTCGCCAGCGGCACCCGCGAGTCCGAGGCGGTCACGATCCTGACGGCGCACGCGGCCAAGGGCCTCGAATGGGATCTGGTGTGCGTCGCTCACGTCCAAGAAGGCAGCTGGCCCGATCTGCGTAGGCGCGGGTCTCTGCTCGGATCGGAGCAACTGGTCGACGTCATCGCCGGACGAGACACGTCCGTGGCACTGTCCGGTCCGCAGCTGGCTGAGGAACGGCGACTGTTCTATGTGGCCGCGACCCGGGCCAGGCGGCGCCTGGTCGTCACGGCGGTGTCCGGCGACGAGGAGCAGCCGTCCCGCTTCCTCGACGAACTCGATCCGGTCGACGGCGACCGCGCGCTCACCGAGCCGCGGCGCGGCACCCATCTCGGCGCGCTCGTCGCCGAGTTGCGGGTCGTGGCATGCGACCCTGCGGCCGATCCCATCGACCGCGAGGCCGCGGCCGGCGAGCTGTCGCGGCTGGCCCAGGCCGGCGTGCGTGGCGCCGATCCCGACGAATGGTGGGGTCTCGCGCCACTGTCCGACGACGCCCCGGTGGCCGATCCCGGCCGACCCGTTCCGGTCAGCCCGTCGCGCATCGAGTCGTTCCTGCGCTGCGAGCTGCGCACGGTCTTGCAGGATCTCGGCGCACGCGACGGCGACTCCATTTCCCAGTCGCTCGGCAATATCGTCCACGAGATCGCCGCGTCCGCACCTCCTGATGCGACGCAAGAAGACCTCGAAGCCCGCCTCGACGAGCAATGGCACGCGCTCGACTTCGGACCGCACTGGCACGCCAGTAACGAGCGCGCGCGAGCCAGCGCGATCCTGTCCGCGCTGCTCGGTTGGCTGACCACCAGCCGACGCGAACTCGATCTCGTCGCGATCGAGCAGGGCTTCTCCGCCGTCGTCGGCGACGCGAAGATCGCCGGCCGGGTCGACCGGCTCGAGCGCGACACCGAAGGACGATTGGTCGTCATCGACCTCAAGACCGGCAAGTCGAAGGTCAAGGCCGACGACCTGCCGACCAACCCGCAGTTGGGCGCGTACCAGCTCGCCGTCGAGTCGGGAGCCTTCGGCGAGGGCGAACGGACGGGCGGTGCGCGCCTCGTCCAGCTCGCCGCGGCCGGCCGCGATCCCGAGCAGCAACAAGGCCCGCTCACCGAGATGGACGACCCGGGCTGGATCGAAACGGCCGTCGCCTACGTCGCCGCCCGGCAGCGCGGCAGCGAGTTCACGGCGCAGGCCAACAGCTACTGCGGCAACTGCGACCTGCGTAAGTGCTGCCCGTTGTTCCCCGAAGGCCGGCAGGTGACGTCATGATCTCGGCGCGGGAACTGAGTTCGCTATTAGGCCTGCACGCCCCGACCGACGAACAGGCTGCCGTCATCGAGTCGCCGCTCGCGCCCGCGGTCGTCATCGCCGGGGCGGGATCGGGCAAGACCGAGACCATGGCCGCGCGGGTCGTGTGGTTGGTGGCCAACCGCGCGGTGCGTCCCGACGAGGTGCTCGGCCTGACGTTCACGCGCAAGGCGGCGGCCGAACTGGGTCAACGTATCCGGCGTCGGCTCGCGCAGTGGCGCTCGGTCGTCGAACGTGACCGTCCGGACGAGCAGGAGCGCCTGGCCGAACTCCTCGCCGGCGAGCCGACAGTGCTGACGTACGCGGCGTACGCCGGCCGACTCGTCGGCGAGCACGCCCTGCGGCTCGGCGCCGAACCCGACGCCCGGTTGATTTCGCCGGCGATCGGGTGGCAGCTGGCCGACGAGGTATCGCGTCGCTACCCGGGCGAGCTGCCGCGCGACATCGGTGCGCCGTCGTCGGTCGCGCAGTACGTGCTCGCGATGAGCGCGCAGTTCGCCGATCACCTCGTCGAGGTCGACGACGTCGAAGCCTGGTGCGCACGCAGCCTCGACTGGTTCCACGAGCTCCCGCTCGGCCACAACATCCGCGCCGAGTACCCGGGCGAGACCAAGCAGTTCATCGATTCGACCCGGCATCGCCGCGAGCTCCTGCCGCTGGTGCGGGCCTTCGCCGACGCCAAGCGCGCGCTCCCGGCCGTCGATTTCGCCGATCAGATGACCCTGGCGGCCAAGCTGGCGCAGCTGCCCGAGGTCGCCGCGGTCGAACGTGGCCGCTACGGCGCCGTCCTGCTCGACGAGTACCAGGACACGGGTCATGCTCAGGTCGAGACTTTGCACGGCCTGTTCGGCCAGGGTCATCCGGTGACCGCGGTCGGCGACCCCTTCCAGTCCATCTACGGGTGGCGCGGGGCCAGCGCCGGGAACATCGGCCGGTTCGCGGTCACGTTCCCGGCGGTCGACGGCTCCCCGGCCGAGGTGTTCCCGCTCGCGACGAGCTTTCGCAATGACACGGCGATCCTCGACGGCGCCAACGCGATCGCCGCGCCGTTGCGCACCGGCGTGCTGGCTCGCAGCACCGTCGAGTTGCGGCCGGGGCCGGGCGCCGGCGCCGGTAGCATCCGGATCGCGCGCACGCACACCGTCGAGGACGAAGCCCGGTGGGTGGCGACGCGATTGCACGCTGCGTGGGACGCGTTGCCGGTCGGCGCTCGCACCGCAGCGGTCCTGGTCCGTCGTCGCTCGCAGATCCCACTGCTCGCTGAGGCGTTGCTGGCCGAGGGACTTCCGGTCGAGGTGGTGGGGCTCGGCGGACTGCTCACCACTGCAGAAGTCGTCGATGTCGTCGCCACCCTGCGCGTACTGGTGCGTCACGACACCGGCACCTCACTGGCACGCCTGCTCACCGGCGCGCGCTGGCGCATCGGGCCGCGCGATCTCGCCGCGCTCCGGGCACGCGCGCAATGGCTGGCCCGTCCACCTGCAGATCCCGGCGACGTCCCGGCTGCGAGTGCTGAGGCGTTGAGCCTGATCGAGGCCCTCGACGATCTCGGCGACGCCGACGCCTATTCGCGCGCCGGGTACCGGCGCCTGGTCCAGCTGTCCGAAGAGCTGCGCCGGTTGCGCCGCCGCACGACTGCACCATTGCCCGAACTGGTCGCCGATGTCGAACGCACGATGGGCATCGACATCGAGGCCGCGTCGCGTCCGCATCGTCCCGGCCGCGTACACCTCGACCGGTTCCTCGACGTTGCCGCCGACTTCGCCGCCGACGCCGACGAAGCCACGCTGACCGCGTTCCTCGCGTTCCTCGAAGCGGCCGAGGACGAAGAAAACGGTCTCGAGGCCGGCGAGATCGTGGTCGACGCCGAGCGCGTGCAGGTGCTGACGGTGCACGGCGCCAAGGGTCTCGAGTGGGATCTGGTCGCGGTGCCGGGCCTGGTCACCGACGTGTTCCCGGCCAAGGCCAAAGCGATCAACTGGACCCGCACGCGCCAAGAGCTGCCCGGACCGCTGCGCGGCGACGACCTCGACCTTCCGCAGTTGCAGCTCGGCGACGCCGACGACCGCAAGCAGGTGCGTGATCGCCTCGTCCGCCATCACGGCGAGCTGGTCGATCGATTCGCCGACGAAGAGCGCAGGCTCGCTTACGTCGCGATGACCCGTGCGCGATCGACGCTGTTCGCCTCGGGCTACTTGTGGGACACCACCGCCAACCCGCGAACGGCGTCACCGTTCCTCACCGAACTGCTCCCGCACGCCGACACGCCCGACGAGTGGGCCGAGCCGGAGCCGGACGAGACGAACCCGATCACGGCGCAGGCACGGGCGAGTATGTGGCCGCTCGACCCGCTCGGTCCCTACCCGGGCGATCGTGGTGCCGGACGACGCGCTGACGTCGAGGCCGGTGCTGCGCTCGTGCACGCGGCCGCCGACGTCTTGCCGATCGGCCTCGGTCCGCGCGCCGAGCAATGGCGAAGTGACGTCGACCGCCTACTGGCCGAGCGTGCGCGACTGGCCCGCGGCAACACGGTCGAGGTCGAACTTCCGCGCCATCTGTCCGTGTCGCAGCTCGTCGACCTCGACCGAGACCCGGACGACCTCGCCCGGGCGATCCGGCGGCCCGTCCCGCACCGACCGGCGCCGTGGGCGCGGCGGGGGACCGAGTTCCATCGCTGGCTCGAGCAGCGCTGGCAGGCACAGACACTGCTCGACCTCGACGAACTCCCAGGCGCGGCTGACGAGACTGCGGCTGACGCCGAGTTCGACGCTCTGCGCGAGGCGTTCCTCGCATCGGCGTGGGCCAATCGAACCCCGACCGAGGTCGAGGTCCCGTTCGAGATGGCCGTGCCCGGCGCGCGGGTGGTGCGCGGACGCATGGACGCAGTGTTCGGCAACGCCGAGCAAGGCTGGTTCGTCATCGACTGGAAGACGGGCAGCCGGCCGGCCGGGGCTGATGCCGACTCCGCAGCAGTCCAGCTGGCGGCCTACCGGCTCGCGTGGGCCCGGCTGTGCGGCGTCCCCGACGCCGAGGTGCACCGGGTGCGTGCCGCGTTCCACTACGTCCGCACCAACGAGACCGTCGAGCCCGCGGCGCTGCTCGACGCCGACGGACTTCGGCGCCTGCTCAATTCGGGGAATGCCGCATAGCCGTTCGCGGGTTGACCATGGCATGGCCCGTGAACACCTCGAACCCAGCCCAGACCACCCGATCACCGTCACCCCGACCGGCTCGCGTGTCAGGGTCAGCGTCGGCGCGCAGACGATCGCCGACAGCACGAACGCTTTGACGCTGCAGGAAGCCAACTATCCGGCCGCCCTGTACATCCCGTTGGCCGACGTCGACCCCGCCGTCCTGACGAAGACCGAGACGCAGACGTACTGCCCGTACAAGGGCGACGCCTCGTACTACACGGTGACGACCGGCGACGGCGAACTCGCCGACGTGATCTGGACCTACGAGCAGCCCTACCCGGCCGTTGCGCAGATCAAGGACCACGTCGCGTTCTACCCCAACCGCGTCGACATCTCGGTCGACGCCTGAACCGGACGCGGTTCGGATCAGACCCAGTAGGTGTCGTGGGCCTGCATGAACTCGGCCCACTCGTGCTCGGTAGGACGCTGCCCGGTGCGGCCGATCTCGGCGAGTCCTTCGAAATACTTCTCCCGAGGCGCGCCCGGCGCGAAGAGGATCAACATCGAGGCCCACTCACCGGACTCGTTGCGAAATCCGTGCACGCCGCCTTCGGGCACGTAGAGGAAATCGCCGGCGTTCGCGTCGATCCACTTCGCGCCGTCGTAGAGGCGAACGGTTCCCGAGATCACGAAGAACGACTCGGACAGCGACTTGTGGAAATGCGGCGCCGGGCCGGCCGGCTTGGGTCCCATCGTCCAGCGGTAGAGCCCGTAATCACCGTTGGTCGCGCTGCCGACCGCTAGGTAGTCGCACGCCCCGTTCGGGTTCTCGAGGTCGTGCGGCGCATCGGAGACTCGCAGGCGGGCGGACACCTCGCCGCTGTCGCTGCGGTACCGATCAGGTGGGTAGGGCCGGTCTGGCGCGAAGAACGACATGCCCGATCACTATCACAACGAAACGGCCCCGACCCGTCCTTTTTTGTGCTCGGCCAGGCCGAAGCGATCGGGGATCTCGCCCGAGCCCTGCACCAGGTCGGCGACCAACTCGCCGATCAACGGCGCGAACTTGGCCCCGTGTCCCGAGCACGGCGAGCAGACGACGACCGACCCGACCCGGTCGAGGATGAAGTCCTCCGTCGGGGTTTCGGTGTAGAGACAGGTCGCCTCGGCGCGTGGCTCCGGACAGAGCCCGGGCAGCCAGCGCTTGACGTACTCGACAGCCCACTCGCGCGCCTGCGGATTGACCTCGCCGGTGCGGGTGTCTGCGGTGCAGTCGACGCCGCCGTCGTGCTGGCCGATCTTGCGGTCGTCGCCGGCGCCGCCGTCTCGACCGCCCGCCAGGTGGTACACCGCCGAGGTCGCCGGCTCGTGGATCGTCGACGGCCACGGCGGCTGGGTCGTGTCGAGGCGCGGAAAGTGGAAGATCTGCTGTTGCGTCACCTGCAACGGCGGCAGTTCGACGAAGGACGACAGCAGCGGCTCGACCCAGGCACCGGCAGACACGACGACGGTCTCAGCCCGCAGCGTGCTGCCGTCGGCCAGCCCGACCTCACCGGACGGCGACACCGAAACGGCGGCGGTCTCGTACCGCGCGTCCGCGCCGGCGAGCGCGACCATCGTCGACACGGCCAGTGCTGCGTCCATCGTCCCGGCCTGGTCGTGGTGCACGACATTGCCTTCGAAGCGCATGCCGGGCCAGCGCCGTTCGGCCTCGTCGGCCGGCAGCACTTCGTGGGGCACGCCGGCGGCAGCCAGATGCGCCGCGACGGTATCGACGTTGCGGCGTGGCCCGAAATCGAGTCCGCCGTACATGCGCAGGAGCTGCTCGCCGGACTGTTCTTCGACCTCGCGCCACAACTCGAACGCGCGACCGGTCAGCTGCGTGTACAACCCGTCGCCGTACGCACGGCGCACGATGCGTGCCGATCCGTGCGACGACCCGGACTTGTGACCCGGCGCGAACTGCTCGAGCAGCACGACCGATCGTCCGCGCTGCGACAGCGCCCAGGCTGCTGCTGAGCCGGCCAGACCGGCTCCCACGATGACGACGTCAGCGTCCATGACGACGAGGTTATCGCCGCGGCTATCGTCGCGTTCGTGACCACAGTGCGCGACTACATCAACGACCATCGCCAGGATCTGCTCGACGACCTCGACGCCTGGCTGCGGATCCCCGGCATCAGCGCCCAACCCGAACACCACGACGACGTGGTGCGCAGTGCCGACTGGCTCGCCGACGCACTGCGCAAGCTCGGCTTCCCGACCGTCGAGATCTGGCCGACCGCCGGACTGCCGAGCGTGTTCGCCGAATGGCGCAGCGCCGATGCCGACGCACCGGTCGTGCTCGTGTACGGCCATCACGATGTGCAGCCGGTCGATCCGCTGGAGCTGTGGCACACCGACCCGTTCGACCCGACCGTCGATGGTGACGTGCTGCGTGCCCGGGGCGCGTCCGACGACAAGGGCCAGTTGCTGTTCCACCTGCTCGGTCTGCGTGCGCACCTGGCCGCGACTGGACGCGACACGCCCGCTGTCACGCTCAAGCTGCTCATCGAGGGCGAGGAGGAATCCGGCTCGCCGAACTTCGAAGACCTCATCGACGAGCGCCGCGACCGCCTCGACGCCGATGTCGTGGTCATCACCGACACCGGCGTGCTCGCGTCGGACGTGCCGAGCACCGTGACCGGGATGCGCGGCCTGGTCGGCTGCACCGTGCGCTTCCACGGTCCGGACCTCGACCTGCACTCCGGTGCGTTCGGCGGCGCGGTCCCGAACCCGGCGACGGCAATCGCACGCCTGGTCGCCGGATTGCACGACGAGCACGGACGTGTGCAGGTCCCGGGCTTCTACGACGACGTCCTCGAACTGACCGACGACGAGCGCGAGCTGTTCGCGAAGCTGCCGAGCGATGACGCCGAGTTCTTGAAGGTCGCCAAGTCTCGTGCGCTGTTCGGCGAGGACGGCTTCAGCACGCTCGAACGGCTCGGAGCGCGTCCGACTGCCGAGGTCAACGGCATCGGCGGCGGGTACCAGGGCGAGGGTGGCAAGACGATCGTTCCGAGCGATGCCTTCGTGAAGCTGTCGTTCCGCCTGGTCGCGAACCAGGACCCCGTGAAGATCATCGCCGGTGTCGACCGGCTCGTGCACGAGCTCACGCCGGAGGGCATCGTCGGCGATGTCGAGTGGGAGGGCGAGGGCGTGCGGCCGTGCATCGTCCCGTTGGGCACGCCGGCCTACGAAGCGCTGAGCGCCGCGTTGAGCGAAGCCTTCGACGGCCGTCCCGTGCTGCCGACCCGTGAAGGCGGCAGCGGGCCCGAAGCGGCGCTGCAGCACAAGATCGGCGCCCCGATGGTGTTCCTCGGCGTCGCGCTCCCGGACGACCAGATCCACGCTCCGAACGAGAAGGTGACGGTGCCCATGCTCTACAAGGGCGCCGAAGCAGCGGCCCTGCTGTGGGCGAGGCTGGCCGATGTGGGACGCGGAGGGTTGCACCCCGCTGGCTAGGGTGAATGTCGTGCCGAAGATCCCTGCACCGTCGTTCGACATCACCCACCACACCCTCGACAACGGGCTGCGCGTCGTGCTCTCACCCGACCGCACCGCGCCGGTCGTCGGCATCGCGGTGCTCTACGACGTCGGGATGCGCTCCGAGCCCGAGGGACGGACCGGGTTTGCCCACCTGTTCGAACACCTGATGTTCCAGGGCTCGGCGAACCTCGAGAAGCTCGAGCACTTCCGCTACGTGCAGAGCTCCGGCGGCACGTTCAACGGCAGTACGCACGTCGACTACACGAACTACTTCGAGTCGTTGCCGTCGAACGCGCTCGAGCGCGGGCTGTTCCTCGAGGCCGACCGAATGCGCTCGCCGCGCATCACGCAGGAGAACCTCGCCAACCAGCTCGACGTGGTGAAGAACGAGATCCGGGTCAACGTGCTCAACCGACCGTACGGCGGGTTTCCGTGGATCTACCTGCCGCAGGTGCTGTTCGACAGCTTCTCGAACTCACACAACGGGTACGGCGGCTTCGAGGATCTCGAGAGCGCGACCGTCGACGACGCCACCGACTTCTTCAAGAAGTACTACGCAGCATCCAACGCGGTGCTCGCGGTATGCGGTGATCTGGACGTCGACGAAACACTCGCCCTGATCGAGCGTCATTTCGGTTCGATCGCCAAGCGGCGCAGGCCGAAACGTCCCGACTTCGGCGAACCGGCGTTGACCGGCGAACGCCGAGAGCGTCACGACGATGCGCATGCCCCGATCCCCGCGGTCGCGATCGGCTACCGCGTGCCCGACCCGGTCAACGCGCTCGACGACCACCTGGCTCATCTACTGCTGGCCGAGGTACTCAGCGAAGGGGACGCGTCGCGGCTGCAGCGCCGACTCGTCCAGCGCGACCATCTCGTGACCGACATCAGCGCGTATCTCGGCGAGTTCGGCGATCCGTTCGACGAGCGCGACCCGACTGCGCTCACGATCTCGGCGCACTATCCCGACGCGGGATCGCTCGACGCCGTGCTCACCGCCATCGACGAGGAGATCGACCGCGTTGCGACCGACGGACTCGAACCCGGCGAACTCGACCGCGTTCGCACCAGGCTGTTGAGCATGATCTACCGCGACCTCGACCCGGTCATCTCGCGCACGCTCGAGTTCGCCAAGTTCGAACTGATCTACGGACGAGCCGAGATGCTCGAGGAACTGCCCGGCCTGCTCGCCACCGTGTCCGAGGACGCCATCCGCGCCGCAGCGGCCGGTCTACGTCCCGACCGACGAGCCGTGCTCGAACTCGTCGCCGGAGGTACGCGATGAGCGCTCGCGCGAAGAGCCAGGAACACAGCCCGCGACGCAAGGAGCGGGTCGCAGCGACGACTCGCCCGAGCGAAGCGAGCGGTCACGAGGAGATGCGATGACCACCGTCCCGGCGCTCACCGCACCGCGTCGTGCCCGCAAGCTCAGCGTCGCCGAGCGCACCACCGGCTCCGGACTGCGCGTGATCGCAATCCGTAAGCCTGGTGTGCCCCTTGCCGAGCTTCGGCTGCGCATCCCGTTCCAGTCGGCCGGTGCCACCTATCCGGCGCGTGCGTCGCTGCTGTCCAGCACGCTGCTCACCGGTGCCGGACCGCACGATCGAGCGGGGCTGGCGGCCGCAATCCAAACCCTGGGCGCAGACCTGAATGTCAGCGTCGACGCCGATCGCCTTGCGATCACCGGCAACGTGCTTGCCACCGGGCTGCGCGGACTGCTCGACCTGCTCGCCGTCGTGCTCACCGAGGCGACGTACGAGCCCGATGAGTTCGCGACCGAGCGCGACCGCGAGATCGAACGGCTCACCATTGCGCGGTCACGGGCGGGCACGATCGCTTCCGAAGGGCTCGCCCGGCGCATGTGGGGCGAGCATCCGTATGCCCTCGATCTGCCCCAGGTCGACGCGGTCCGCGACACGACGCGCGCGCAGGTGCGCGCGCTGCACCGCGACCGTGTGCGGCCGGACGGTGCCGTGCTCGTCGTCGTGGGCGATGTGTCGCCGGCGCGGGTGCTCGACCAGGTGGAGAAGGCGCTTGCAGACTGGACGGGCGATGCGCCGAAGCCGCGCATCCCGAAACTGCCCGACCCGTCCGGCGGCCCCTTGCTCGTCGTGGATCGCGCGGGGTCGGTGCAGACGTCCGTACGCATGGGCACGTCGGCGGTGACCCGCACCGACGAGCGCTATCCCGCGCTGCAGCTGGCCAATCTCGTCTTCGGCGGCTATTTCTCTTCACGCTGGACGGAGAACATCCGCGAGGACAAGGGCTACACGTACGGCCCGCACAGCCGCATCGACCACCACGTGCTCGGGTCGACGTTGATGCTCGACGTCGAGGTGGCGACCGAGGTCACCGCACCGGCGATGCTCGAAACGGTCTATGAACTGGGCAAGATCGCGTCGCTGCCGGTCACCGAGAACGAGCTCGATTCGGTTCGTCAGTACGCGATCGGCACGCTTGCGTTGTCGACGTCGACGCAGGCCGGCGTTGCCTCGACGGTCGCCGCGCTGTCTGCGTTCGGGCTCGGCCTCGACTGGGTGCTCGAGCATCCGAAACGACTGTCCGCGGTCACGATCGACGATGTCGCCGTCGCAGCGCACGAGTTCTTCGCGCCGAGCCGGTTCACCTCGGTTCTGGTCGGTGACGCAGCCGCGATCGCCGACCCGCTTGCCGCGCTGGGGCCGATCGAGACATGACCAGCGGTCCGCCGCTGTCGCGGTTGAGCTTCGACCGGGCCGCGCACCATCGCAGCGACGAGGCATGGCTCGCGTCGGCGTGGACGCGGTGCCGCGTCGTGGCGATCACCGCGAAGTCGGCGACCGCGACGAGTGACGGCCACGCGGTCTTTCGCACCCCGGACACCGTCGCTGACACGGCACCGCGTCGGTTCCTCGGCATCATCGACGACGTCCCGTACTTCGCGGCCACAGTCGAGCAGGACAGCTCGGACGATTGGCGCACGCTGCGTGAGTTCGGCGGCACCGCCGACGACCTCGAGGCGTCGCTGGTCGTCAGCGCGATCGCGCTCGAACAGTGGCATCAGCGTCACACGCACTGTCCGCGCTGCGGGCAGCCGACTGTCGAGTCGCGTGCCGGCTGGACGCGCACGTGCACTGCGGACGGAAGTGACCACTTCCCGCGCACCGACCCGGCCGTGATCATGCTTATCCACGACGGGGGAGATCTCGCGCTGCTGGGCCGGGGGCACGATTGGAACCGGGGGCGGTTCTCGACGCTGGCCGGCTTCGTCGAGCCCGGTGAGTCGCTCGAGGCGGCGGTTGCCCGCGAGGTCTTCGAAGAGGTCGGCGTCGCGATCACCGACATCCGCTACGTCGCGTCGCAACCCTGGCCGTTCCCCGCGTCGCTGATGCTCGGCTTCATCGCGCGCCTCGACGGTGACGCGTCCCTGCATCTCGACCCGGTCGAGATGGCCGAAGCGGGCTGGTTCACGCGAGCGCAGGTTGCCCAGGCGCGCGAGTGGACCGATACCAAGACCGCGCCGGACGAGTCCGCTCAGCTACAAGGGATCTCGCCGCACCTGTCGATCTCGCGCTTCCTCATCGATCGCTGGCTCGACGACTGACCTCAGGCTGCGCCGACGGTCTCGAACGCGCGCCACATCCGTGCGTAGCCACCGTCGCGCGCGAGCAGCTCGTCGTGCGTGCCGATCTCGCGCACGCGTCCCTGCTCGAGCACCGCAATGCGGTCGGCGACCCGCGCGGTTTGCAAGCGGTGCGCGATGACGATTGTCGTGCGTTCGCGCGCGACGCGTTGCATCGCCGCGGTGACCCGCGACTCGGTGGCCAGGTCAAGGTTCGAGGTCGCCTCGTCGAGCAGCAGCAGCGCGGGGTCGGCGAGGTCGGCGCGGGCGAGCGCGATCAACTGCCGCTGTCCGGCGGACAGCGAGCCGCCCCGTTCGCCGATCCTGGTCAGGTAGCCGTGCGGGAGCCCCGCGATCATGTCGTGGGCGCCCACCGAGCGCGCCGCTGCCTCGATCTCGACATCGCTTGCCTCCGGACGTCCGTAGGCGATGTTGTCGCGCACCGACGCGCTGAACAGGAAACCCTCTTGCGGCACATAGCCGAGGTGCGAGCGGAAGTTGCCCAGGTCGAGCGTGCGCAGATCGTGCCCGTCGACAGCTACACCACCAGCGGTCGGGTCGTAGAACCTCGCCAGCAGCTTCAGCACCGTTGACTTGCCCGCGCCCGTCTCGCCGACGAGTGCGATCGTCTCGCCCGGCACGATGCGCAGGTCGAGCCCGGTGAGCGCCTCGTCCCCGGCTGTGTTCGGGTAGCGGAACCGCACGCCCGACAGCGACACCTCGCCGACCACATCGTCGAGCCGGACCGGATCTTCCGGGTTCGGGGTCAAGGTGTCGAACGACATCAGCTCGGCGATGCGCTGCACCGACACCCGGGTCTGCTGCCAGGAGTCGAACACCTGCGACAGCTGCTGGATCGGTGAGAAGAACATGTCGATGTACAGCAGGAACGCGATCAGCGTGCCGACTGTCAGCGTGCCGTGAGGGACGAGTGCTGCACCCACCCCGAGTACGAGCGCGTCGGCGACGGCTGCGAGGAATTGCACGAACGGGAAGTAGGTCGCAACCAGCCGTTGTGCCGCGACGCGCGAGCGAAGGTAGGACTCGCCGAGACCGTGGAAACGCTGCATTGTCAGCGCTTCGTGGTTGAACGCCTGCGACTCGCGCACGCCGGACAGGCTCTCCTGGAAGTCGGCGTTCACCGCCGCGATCCGCTCGCGCGACAAGTCGTACAGGCGTGCCGCTCGCCGGCGGAACCACACCGTCGCCATGACGAGCGGGATGACGACGCTGAGCGTGATCAGGCCGAGCTGCCAGTTGATGAGTACCAGCGCGACTCCGACCCCGACGAAGCTGACGAGGGCGACGAGGGCGTTCAACAACCCGTTCGCCACGAGCGACTCGAACTGATCGATGTCGGTCGTCATCCGGGTCATGATGCGACCGGCCATCTCGCGCTCGTAGAAGTCGAGCGAGAGTCGCTGCAGTTGGGCCCACACCCGCACGCGGAGCGAGAGCATGATGCGTTCGGCAGTGCGTCCGGTGATGAACGTGGACGCCACCTGGTCGAAAAGGTCGACGATCGCGATGCCGAGGTAGGCGAGCGACGCGGCGAAGAGCACCGACTCGGTGCCGTGGGTGACGCCGGAGTCGACGCCGGTCTTGACGAGGTACGGTCCCGCCAGCCCGGCTACCGCGTCGATGACGACGAGCACGAGGCCGATCAGCAGCGGACGGCGGAAGCGCCGCAGGAGCGGCATCAGCCCGAACGAGCGCTCGTGGGCGCTCTCGGCCGCCACGTCGAGCACGGCGCGGTCCTTGACCGGCGGCAATGCCTCGACCCGCTTCATCAACTCGGGTGTCGCGGCAAGCGCGACGTGCCAATGGCCGCCGCCACCGCCGAGGCCGGCGCCCAGGGACGCGACGACGCCACGGGTCGAGGCGTTGTTGGCCCGCTCGGGCGGCTGGCGCCACGCGTCGCGCGTCACGCCTGTTTCGGTGAGCTCGGCGAGCGCCTCGATCCGATCACCGGCAGCGCGCAGCGGTTCTTCCTCCAGCCCGGACAGCAGGCCGCGGTAGTACGCGCTGCGCTCGGTCAGCTCGTCGTGCGAGCCCTCGTCGACGATGTGGCCGTGGTCGAGCACGACGACGCGATCGGCAAGGTGCAGCGTCGACACGCGATGTGCGATCAGCACGGTGGTGCGATCGGCGAGCACGGCGCGCAGGTTGTCGTGGATCGCTTCTTCGGTTCGAGCGTCGACTGCGCTCGTGGCGTCGTCGAGCACGAGCACGGCCGGGTCGGCCAGGATTGCTCGGGCGAGCGCGACACGTTGGCGTTGCCCGCCGGACAGAGTCAGACCGCGTTCGCCGACGACAGTGTCGTAACCCGCCGGCAGGGCGGTGACGAAGTCGTGAGCCTGGGCAGCCCGCGCCGCCGCCTCGACCTCCGCATCGCTCGCATCGGGACGGCCGTAGGCGATGTTGGAGCGGATCGATTCGGAGAACAGGAAGCTCTCCTCGAACGCGACACCGACCGCGTGCCGCAACGAGTGCAGGGTGATGTCACGCAGATCGTGCCCGTCGAGCAGCACGCGTCCCGATGTCGGATCGTGGAACCTCGAGAGCAATGCGGTCACTGTCGACTTGCCGCTGCCACTGGCTCCGACCACCGCGACCCGCTCACCCGGCGCGATGTGCAGCGACAACTCGTCCAGCACCGGTCCATCGCCGAAGTCGAATCCGACGTTGTCGAAGCGGATGTCGCCACGCACGTCCGAAAGCTCGATGGCGTCCGGCTTGTCGGCGATCGCCGGCCGCAGGTCGATGAGTTGGAAGATCCGTTCCGCGCCGGCGCGGGCCTGTTGGCCGACCGCGAGCACGGCCGCGAGTTGTCTCGCGGGCGCGACGAACTGGCCCACGTAGGTCGAGAACGCGAGGAACGTGCCGAGCGTGATGCTGCCGTGGATCGCGAGCAGACCACCGAGCACAAGGATCGCAACCTGGGCGAAGCTCGGGATCGCCTCGAGCACCGGCTGGTAGCGAGCGAGCAGCCGCGTGGCCCGCATCCGCGACCCGTACAGCCGTTGCGCGGACGCGATCAGTCGGTTGAGTTCGCGTTCCTCCTGCCCGAACGCCTTGACCACCCGAACACCGGTGACGTCCTCGTCGACGATCTGGGCGACATCACCCTCGCGCTGTTGTGCGTCCCAGTTGGCCGGGAACACCCGCTGCCGCAACCGGAACGACACGACGAACAGCGCCGGCATGATCACGAGCGCGAGCAAGGCCAGCAGCGGCGACAGCCAGAACATGACGACGAGCGAGAGCACCATCATCAGCAGGTTTCCTGTCATCAACGGCAGGAAGTTGAGCAAGCCCTGGACGAGCGTGGAGTCGGAGTTGGCGCGCGACACGAGCTGGCCGGTGGGCAGAGTCGACAAGGTGGCGCGGTCGAGGTGCTGGAGGCGATCGTGAATGTCATTGCGTAGTTCGAGCTGAACGCCCAGCGCCATCTTGCCGCCGCGATAGCGCCGCACATAGGCGAGCACGAACGTCAGCGTCGCGGCAGCGAACAGCATGACCAGCCAGGGCCACAGCGAGTCGGTGCGCGCGACGATCACCTTGTCGACGATCTGGCGCGCGATGAGCGGGACGGCCACCTGCGCTGCCGTGCCGATGACCGCCGCAGTGATCGCGATGATCACATTTCGGCGCTGGTGCATGACGACGCCGAACAACCGGCGTGCCCAGCCGGGTTGCGTCATGCGTTCACCCTTGCGGCCGCGTAACGATCGAGGCCTGCACCGATGCGGCGCAATGCGGCGCCCGCCTCGGCGCCACGTTGGGTGTGCGCGAGTACCTGCGCGAGCCGCTGGGTCATTGCTGCCTCGGCATCGCGCAACGCGCGCGCACCGGCGTCGGTCAGGCGCAGAGTGGTCGCGCGCTGGTCGTGCTCGACGTCCTCACGAGTCAGCAAGCCGTGGCGGCACAAGGCATCGACGCTGGCGCTGATGGTGGGCTTGCCCAGAGCCAGACGGGCCGCGACGCGGGACGCCCGCTCGTCGCCGTCGGCAACAGCGGCGAGCACTCGGTAATGGGACATGCTCAACTCGCCGCTGGCCCGCTCGAGCACGCGAGACAGCCGAGCGACAGCGCGTACGGCATCGACATCGGTCACTCTCCCACCGTACGCCCTGATAGTTCGGACTTCGAACTACCGGTTGTGGCGGACCGCCGGATGCCTCGGGTCGTCGATCTTGATCACGACATCGGCGAGCTCCCCAGGGGCGACTTCCGTGTCGTAGCGATCGAAGGCGGGCAGCGTCCAGGCGTGGTCCGGTGGCGTGCGCCGCGCTCGCGCCGCCGATGACATGGCCAGGTGGACGGCAACGTCGAAGGGCAGTCCGAGCCCGAGCAGGAACGCCCCGCTGACGACGAGCACCGCGTGGTCCGGCAGCGCAATGCGGTCGGCTCGGGTGGCGCGATTGGTGACCGGGTCACGCAGCGACGGCAGGTACCAGCCGTCGGCATCGAGAACTTCGCGGCGCAACGTTCCTGCGTCCAGCCAGTTCAGGTAGGCGTCGGGATCCTCGCGGCCGTACTCGAGCCGTAGCGATGCGTCGCGCCAGAACGAATCGGCGTGCACGTGCACGAACGGACGGCCGAGCACACGAAGCGGGGCGGCTAAGGAATCGGCCAGCAACTCCGGCTGCGCACACGGCGGGCCGTCGATCGCTGCGCGGACGACGCCGGGCTTGGTTGCGAGCAGCTGCGCCAGTGCGTCCGGCACGTCAGCCGGTGAGAGCGCTGCGTAGTCAGGCAGCGAGCTGAGCCTTGACCTCGGCGACGCTCGGGTTTGTGAGCGCGGTTCCGTCGGAGAACACGAGCGTCGGCACCGTCTGGTTGCCGTTGTTGACGCTCATGACGAGGTCAGCAGCGTTCTCGTCGCGTTCGATGTCGATCTCGTCGAAGGCGATGCCCTCGCGCTGGAGTTGCATCTTCAGGCGTAGGCAGAACCCGCACCACGAGGTGGTGTACATGGTCACCGCTGCGGAGGGTAAGGCGTCGGGGCCCGGAGTACCGCTCATGTGGTGGTGAACCTCGCGCTCGTCCACACCATTCCCGCGTGTGTCGTAAGCCGCTGGCAGTATCGAGCACGTGGCAGACCCGGGTGAGACGGCCGACGTCGTGCTGGCCGGGCTCGATCCCGAGCAGCGCGAGGCCGCGCAGGCGGTGCGCGGGCCCGTCTGCATCCTCGCGGGCGCGGGCACCGGAAAGACCCGCGCGATCACGCACCGCATCGCCTATCAGGTGCGTACGGGCGCTGTTCCGCCCGGCCAGTTGCTCGCCGTCACATTCACGGCTCGAGCGGCCGGCGAGCTGCGCACCCGGCTGCGCAACCTCGGCGCACGCGGTGTCCAGGCACGAACGTTCCACGCTGCGGCGCTTCGGCAGCTGCAGTACTTCGCGCCGCGGGTGTTGGGCGGGGCGATGCCGGACGTGCTCGACAACCCGTTCCGGATGGTCGGCAACAGCGCAGCGCGGCTGCGGCTGCGCGTCGATCGCGCCGAGCTGCGCGACATCGCCGCCGAGATCGACTGGGCCAAGGCGGTGCTCGCTTCGCCGGCCACGTATCCCGAGCGGGCGCGTGCCGCCGGCCGCGACATCCCGACGACGCCCGACACCGTGGCCGATGTGTACACCGAATACGAGCAGGCCAAGCGTCGCGCCGGCGTCGTCGACTTCGCCGACCTCCTGATGATCATGGCGGGCGCGCTCGAGGAATATCGCGATGTCGCCCAGGAAGTGCGTGCGCGTTATCGCCACTTCGTCGTCGACGAGTACCAGGACGTCTCGCCGCTGCAGCAGCGTCTGCTCGATGCGTGGCTGGGTGGGCGCGACGATCTGTGCGTGGTCGGCGATGCCAACCAGACGATCTACAGCTTCGCCGGCGCGACACCCGAGCACCTGCTCGGCTTTCGTCGGCGGTTCCCGGGTGCCGTGGTCGTCCGGCTCGAACGCGACTACCGCTCCACGCCCCAGGTCGTCGGTCTCGCCAATCGGGTCGTCGCCCAGGCTGCCGGGCCGGGACTGACCCTGATCGGTCAGCGCGCCGACGGGCCCGAGCCCGACTTCGCCGAGTTCGACGACGAGCCCGCGGAGGCCGCGCGGGTGGCGGCCGAGTGTCGCCGGCTCATCGACGACGGGACGCCCGCCGCTGAAATCGCGGTGCTGTTCCGGATCAACGCGCAGTCCGAGGTATACGAGCAGGCACTGTCCGACGTCCGCGTGCCGTACGTGCTGCGCGGTGGCGAGCGGTTCTTCGACCGTCCGGAGATCCGCGAGGCCAGGTTGCTCCTGCGTGGCGCGGCCCGGGCCGACAGCGACGGACGCTCGCTGCCCGAGTCGGTGCGCGAGGTGCTGGCGAGCATGAACTGGCGTGCTGACGAGCCGCCGTCGGGTGGCAGCGCGCGCGAACGGTGGGAGTCGCTGACCGCGCTGGTGAGCCTGGCAGATGATCTGGTCGCGGCCGTCCCCGACGCGGAGCTCGCACACCTGGTCGCCGAGCTCGACGCCCGTGCCGACGCGCAACACGCGCCGACCGTGCAGGGCGTCACGCTCGCCTCGCTGCATTCGGCCAAGGGCCTCGAGTGGGACGCCGTGTTCCTCGTCGGGCTGACCGACACGACATTGCCGATCCAGCACGCGACGACCGAAGCGCAGCTCGCCGAGGAAAGGCGGCTGCTCTACGTCGGCATCACCCGTGCCCGCGAGCGGCTGTGGCTGTCATGGGCGCTCGCCCGAAGCCCCGGCCAGCGCCGCGGACGCCGCCCGAGCCGATTCCTCGATGGCATCCGGCCCTTCGTCGTGCGCGAGGACGCCCCGGTCAAGAAGAAAAAGGCGGCCAAGCCCGAGGCCGCCGATGCCGAGCTGTTCGGCCGGTTGCGGACGTGGCGCCGCGCGCAGGCCGAGGCGCAGAAGGTTCCGCCGTTCGTCGTGTTCAGCGACGCAACGCTCGTCGCGATCGCCGACAACCACCCCGATTCGCGGGCTGCGCTCGCCCGCATCTCCGGCATCGGTCCGGCCAAGCTCGACCGCTACGCCGAACCCGTCCTGGCGGTGCTCGGCGGCGCCGATCCGTCCGAGGTCGACCTCGTCGAGGTCTGATCGACCGCTCGCGGTCCGTCCCCGCCGCCGTCCGTCCCCGCGCGTTTCCCCGCTGGTGCTCGCTTTGCGCCGTCGGAACCGACCACCAGCGGGGAAAGGCCCGGACGTTTCCCCGCTGCTGCTCGCTTTGTGGTGTCGGAACTGAGCACCAGCGGGGAAAGCGGTCAGTCGAGCTCGGCTGTGGGAGCCATCAGGCGGCCGGGGACCAGGGCAGTCGCTACTGCGGCGACCACGATCAGCGCGGCCGACACGAGCAGGGCGACGTGCATGCCGGTTCGGAATGCTGCCGCAGCGGCGTCGACGAGAGACTTGATGATCTCGGGTGGATTGGCAAGGTCGATGTTGCGGGCGTCGCTGCCGCCTGTCTCGATCAGGCCGAGGATGTAGTCGATCGCGTCCTTGCCGGCTCCTTGCGCCTGCAGGCTGCGCGTGAAGTCGTGCGTCAGGAACCCGTTCACGATGGCGCCGAGGGTCGCGACGCCCACGACCGATCCCAGCTGTCGTGCCGTGTTCGTCGTCGACGCCGCCATCCCCGACCGTTGCGCAGGGACGTGGCCGAGCACCGCCGAGGTCAGTGGCACCACCGCGATCCCGAAGCCGACCCCGGCGAGCGCGAGCACGACGGACAGGCCTGCGAATGACGGCGACGTCACCAACAGGAATCGCGCGATGACGATGCCGGTCGCACTCAACACGCAGCCGGAGACCATCGGCCACTTCGGCCCGCTGCGGGCGACCCACCGTCCTGAAGCGAACGAGCCGAGCACGATCGCCACCGCCATCGGCGCGAACAGGCCGGCCATCTGCCCGCCCGAGTAGCCGACGATGACATCGAGGTACAGCGCCGTCAGGAAGAAGATCGAGAACACGCCGAAGTACGCCGCGAAGGCCACGAACAACGCGCATCCCACCACCGGATCACGCAGATAGTTCAGATCAAGCATCGGCATCCGGACGCGACGCTCGACGACGAAGAACGCGACGAATGCGAGCGCACTGACGACGAAGAGCGTGATGATCCAGCCGGTGCGGTACCCGTACTGCTCACCCGAAATGCCGGCGAAGATCAATGCACCGAGCGCGACCGCGCCGAGCAAGAACCCGCCGATGTCGAGCCGTTCGGTCTGCGGGTCAGAACTGTTCGGGACGAGCCGCATCGTCGCGACGAGAAGCACGACGCCGAGGACGAGGTTGAACCAGAACACGTTGCGCCACGATCCGAGGCTGACGAGCACACCGCCGAGCACCGGACCGAGCGCCAGCGAAAGCCCTGACACCGCCGCCCAGGCGCCGAGCGCCCGCGCGCGTTCGCCACGATCGGCGTAGAGGTGGCGAATGACCGACAGCGTGCCGGGCTCGGACGCCGCCGCACCCACGCCCATCACGGCTCGTCCCGCGATCACCCAGCCGACGCCCGGCGCCAGCGCACACAACAACGACCCGACGCAGAACACCGCGATCCCGGCGACCATCACGGTGCGCCGACCGAACCGGTCGCTGAGCGTGCCGGCGATCAGCATCAGACTCGCGAACACCAACGAGTACGCGTTGACGACCCACTGCAGCGGGATCACTCCCGCGCCCAGGTCGAACTGGATGTTGCCGAGGGTGACGCTGACGATCGTCGTGTCGAGGAAGGTCAGCGCCAGGACGGCGAGCACAGTGCCCAGCGCGGGACCGCGCCGGATCGATTGCTGCACGTTACGAGTCTGGCAGCTCAGTTGGGCAGGCCCGTGATCTTCGGGTCGCTGCATGCTGCCGGCGGGTGTTGTCCGGAGACCTGGATGAGCTGGCAGAACGTTTCGGCGGCGACTTTCCACCGGCCGTCCTCGCGGACAGCGTTACCGGGGTTGTTCGGGAGCAGCGGCTTGCCGCCGGAGAGCAGGTCGAAGCGCACCGCCGCCGAGTTCGGCGAGAGCAGCGTGACCGACGTGACGCGCGCGCTGATGCCCTGCGCCTGCGGGTCGTGCGCCTGCGCAAGCAGGGCTGCCTTGAAGACTGTGCCGTGCTGCAGGTTCTGCTCGGCAACCGCGAGCGACGCCTTCGGATTGAAGAACGCGCTGTAGGCCTGCGCGATCGACTTCGTTGTCGCAGCGTCGGCCGGGGAGCCACCCGTCCCTGATGCGGAGGGCGATCCACCCGCCGACGTCGATCCGGTGCTCGGGGTCGACGCACCGGATCCGGTTGCCGTGCCACCGCTCGAATTGCCACTGGAACTGCATGCGCACACGCCCATCAACACTGCGGCGACGATCAGTACAACGGGACGTTTCACGGCTCGGTTCTATCGCATTCGAGCCCGGAGTGCCCACAAAGATGACGCCGCGAGAGAACTTCTTGCTAAATCACTTGCCGGGTGAATCTAGGCTTCGTTAGCCTGCACTCACGGCCTAGATCAAATCGCACGCACCCGCGTGCGAGCCGACGCGAAGAGGAGGTGGCCCCGATGACGACGTTGACCATCACGACGCAAGCCCGGACTGCCTCCTGCCGTACGCGCGGAGTGCTCACCGTCGCGCCGCCGACCAGCCACCTCATGGGGTCGGAGTCTGTCTACGCAACGGCTGGCAACCCGATCTTCGGCGCGGACATCACGGGCGTTTCGCGTGTTCGTGATGCCAAGCAGGCCGCACCACCTCGAGGAGAACTCCGCTGACCAGGTCAGCGATCAGGCTCCTCGAGGCCGCGGCTCCCAAATGGGAACCGCGGCCTCGTTCTTTATCCGCCCATCACTACAACTCCACCGCACGAAACCGACACACCATCACGACAAGGAGGTGACCCGACGTGTTGACCACCTGCGAGACCGAGGACCTACTCGTCGATCCCGCACATGACCTGTCCGACGCGGCTGCCACCGGTGGCACGCCGTACCTCGGGCTCGACCCGCTCGACCCGCTGTCCAAGCAGTGCCCCGACGACGTTCCCTGCCGTGTGCAGAACGCCGATCTGTGGTTCGCCGAGACTCCGGCCGACCTGGAGCGAGCCAAGGATCTGTGCGCCGGCTGCCCGGCGCGCCTCGCCTGCCTCGCCGGCGCCATCGAGCGTCGGGAGCCCTGGGGCGTGTGGGGCGGCGAGATCTTCGAGCGCGGCGCGATCATCGCGCGCAAGCGCCCGCGAGGTCGTCCGCGCAAGGACGAGCAGATGCCGGATCGCCGAAAGGAGCGTGCTGCATGACCCGAACCGTTCACAACCACATCGGAATGACACAACTTTCAAGGAGCACCGCGATGTATACGTTGCATGAAGCCCTGGCGCGAGAGCATCTGCGCCAACTGCACGAGGACGCGCACCAGCGCGCCCTGGTCAACCAGCTGGCGTCGGCCAAGCGTTGGCGAGCGCGAGAGCGTCGCGCGCACGCCGCGTATCGGCGTCACGCCCAGCGTGCTGAGTACGCCGCCCAGTCGAGCGCCGTCGCGCTCTGAGGGGACTGCTCAGACGCACCAGCGGCCGTCGGGTCATCAGACCCGGCGGCCGCTGTCTGTTCAGGGCGCGTTGTCGGCGCTCACCACCACGCCTGGTCGAGCTTGGCCTCGATCGAGCGGACGTGGCTGCGGGTGCATGCGGGGCAGATCCACCGCGTGCGAGTGCCGCCCCGGGTCTCGACAAGATCGGCGCACCAGCCCAGCGGCGGGTCGCCGTCCTCGGCGGCGTCGGCGACCCGGCCGCACAACGAACAACTTTCGTTCATTCCAGCATTGCTACGCCGCGCGGACCCGGTGGTCCAGCGCGACACGGTAGTTCGCTCAGGCGGCGAAGCCCGGCTGCCACTTTTGCGCCAGCTCGCGGAAGGGTGCAGTTGCTCCCAGCTGGGAGAGCACGCCGATCGATCCGAGCGTCACGCGGTGGATCAGGAGGTAGGACGGCGGCAGGTTGAACATCCGCCCGACGCGCGCCTCCTCGCGTCGGGGGTCGCCGACGCGGGCGGCCTGTTCGCGCATCCACTCCCGCGAGAACGTGAACGTCGGCGAGCGCAGCGGTTCGACGATCGGACCGAGGTAATCCATCACCTGACGGGCGTCGATCTGCACCGAACTTCGGATGAACCCCTCCTCGCGCAGCACGGCGAGGACGGCCGGCGCATCGCGATCGACGGCGTGGCGAGTCAGGCGCCCGAGCGGCTCGGGGTAACCGCCGGGCAGGCGCGCGACCGCGCCGAAGTCGACGACGCCGAGGCGCCCGTCCGGCAGCATCCGGAAGTTGCCCGGATGCGGGTCCGCGTGCAGCAGTCCGGCACGGGCCGGCGCGGAGTAGTGCAGTTCGGCGAGCAGCGTCCCGGCGTGATCCCGCTCGTCGGTCGTGCCGCCGGCGATGATCCGCGACAGCGGCGTGCCGTCGAGCCATTCGGTGACCATCGCCTTGGGCGCGCTGGCAACGACGCGGGGGACCGCGATGTGCGGATCGTCGGCGTAGGCGCTCGCGAAGGCACGCTGGGAGTCGGCCTCGAGGGAGTAGTCGAGCTCCTCGAGCACACGGTCCTTCAATTCGGCGAGCAGCGGCTTGACCTCGAGACCCGGCGAGATTCGGGCGAACAGCCGGGCCATGCGCGAGAGCTGTGTGAAATCGGCCATCAGAGCCGGGCCGGCTCCCGGGTACTGGAGCTTGACCGCCACCTTGCGGCCGTCGTTCCACACCGCCCGGTGCACCTGCCCGATGCTGGCCGCGGCAGCCGGCACGTCGTCGAAGGACTCGAAGCGCTGCCGCCAGCTCCGTCCGAACTGCTCGTCCAAGACCCGGTGGACCACCGGCGCAGGGAGCGGCGGCGCCGCTTCCTGCAGCCGGGTCAGCGCCTCGCGGTACGGAGCGGCGGTGGCCTCGGGAAGCGCGGCCTCGAAAACCGACAACGCCTGGCCGAGCTTCATCGCCCCGCCCTTGAGCTCACCGAGGACGGTGAACAGCTGCTCGGCGGTTCGGGCCTGGAGCTCGGCCTGCACGTCGGCGGCCGAGCGACCGGTGATGCGCTTGCCGAGTCCGACGGTGGCCCGGCCTGCGACGCCCAGCGGCAGCGAGGCGAGCTTGGCGGTGCGGGCGACTCGGCGTTGCGGGATGTCGCTCACTGCACCACCTTTCTGCGCATTTTCGGGATCATGCAGCAATCGCGCGCGATTACGCGGACCAGCTTGCATTGTGCCGAACCGATCGCCCGGATTGCTCGTATCGGGGCGGGTCTGCAGCGGATCTTGCGGTGCCGATGAGGTTTGCGTCACTTCTGAGTGCGGGCCAGGCAGTCACAGTCGGGGTGGATCGGCCAGCTGCGCCGGCGCAGCCGCCAGTCCGGCGCCTGCATCTCGAGGGCCCCTTCGATCGTCGCCGGCCGCCCGCCGTCGAGGAACTCGAGCGCGGCCATCGCCGCGACGCCGGCTATCGCGGCGGCCAGGGCTACCTCGCTCGCTCCGCGGTGCCGTTGCGGAACCGCGAGTTGGACGGCGAGGGCGTCCCATGCCGGATCGCGGTCGAGACGGTGCAGGTCGGCGCATCGCAGGCAGCTGGTCAGGCCCGGCAGCACGAGCGGGCCGACCACACCTCTGCCACCGCTGACCTGCACCAGCAGGTGCGCCGCCGATCGTGCGTGCAGGGCGTTGCGCCGTTCCGGGTCGACCGGCGCGTCGACGGCGAGAACGACGAGGTCGGGTGGCTCGTCGAACGGCGCGGTGGCGCAGGCCGCGTCGGGTGCCTGGCGCTCGATCGCCGCAGCGGCCGCGGCGGCGAAGGACATCCCCTCGTCCCCGGGCAGCAGGCCGCCGGGCATCGCGTGGTGGAGCAGGGCAGCGCCGGCGTCCAGGCAATGGACGCGACCGACGCCTGCGGCTGCGAGCAGCGCCGCGACCGGCGGCCCGACGCGGCCGGAGCCCTGCACGAGGACGGTGCACTCGCGCCGCGCGGCGATGATGTCAGCAGCCCGCTGACCGGCTCGTGCCGAGAGCGCGGTGAGCTCGCCGGCCAAGCGCGGGTGCGCCACCAGGCGACGGCGGTCTACGGAGGTCGTGGCCCGGGGCCAGAGATACCCGGTGCCGATCAGCTCCTCCTGCACGGCGGGCAGACCCGCGACGACATCGGTCTCGGTGGCGCCGTCGGCACCGATGAGGCAACGAACGACGCCCGTATCGACGCCGTCGATGATCACCGCCCGAGTGCCGAGCTCGATCTGAGCCGTGCTCGACGCGCGCCACAGCAATCGCGCCGCGGGCGGCAACACGGTTGCCGGGCCCGGTGCTGGGGGACTGGCGTTCATGTGGACCACGGTGTCAGCCGCCGAGCTTGTCGCGATGGTTATCCACAGTTCGCGTCCCTACGGTGGGGCACTTCGGCCGAGTGCCCGATTTGTGCACATGTTCTGTGCACACCTGTGGATAACCTTGTGGAAGATGTGTGGATCCGGCTGGGGACGGGCTGTGCGAGCCGGCAGTCTCTGCCGGCCCGTCGGCGTGGACGTCGTGGACGCCGCGGACGGCGTGGCGGGGCAAAACTGTCCGACCGCGCGGCTAGCGTCGATGCCGTGACGAGCGAGTCGAACCTCCCGGTGGCAACCACCGGCGCGGGACGCGCGCGCGAGGTTGAGGTGCGGCGCAGCGCCAAGCGCCGCCGTACCGTGTCCGCCTACCTCGACGGCGGGCGCATCGTCGTGCTCATCCCGTCCCGGTTCACGAAGGCCGAAGAAGCGCAGTGGGTTCGCGAGATGGTCGAGCGTCTCGACTCGGGGGCGCGACGCCGGCGCGACGGCGGCGACGCGGCGCTGGTGCGGCGGGCCGCCGAGCTGTCGACCAGCTACCTCGGCGGCCGCGCGCAGCCGGTCAGCGTGCGTTGGGTGGGCACGATGCGCACCCGCTGGGCGTCCTGCACGCCGGCGGACGGCACGATCCGGCTCTCCGAGCGGCTGCGGGACATGCCGCATTGGGTGCGTGACTACGTGCTCGTCCACGAGCTCGCGCACCTGCTCGTACCCGGTCACGGGCCGGACTTCTGGGCCCTCGTGCAGCGCTACCCGCGCACCGAGCGTGCTCGCGGGTACCTCGACGGTGTGAGCGCCGCGGCCCAGCTCGATCTTGCCGACGATCTAGCTGACGACCTCCCCGACGACGGCGCCGGCGAACCGACCGCCGAAACCGCCTAAGCCTCGTCCTCGCCTTTGTCGCTGGGCTCGTCCACGGCCTTGGGCTCGTCCACGGCCTTGGGCTCGTCCACGGCCTTCGCGTCATCGGCAGTGAAGCTCTGTTCGGCGCCGATCGTGTCGGCGAATCCGAGCGGATCGTCCAGATCATCGGCGCTCGGCAGCAGGTCGGGGTGTGACCAGATGTTGTCGCGCCCGGCGATGCCGTGCTTCTCGGTGACGCCCCACCACAGCGCGGCGGCTTCGCGAAGGCGGCGCGGGCGCAGTTCGAGCCCGACGAGCGTCGCGAAGGTCTGCTCGGCCGGTCCGCCCGTGGCACGCCGGCGCCGAGACGCCTCGCGCAGCGCCTCCGCACCGGGCATGCGGTCAGTCGTGGCGGCAGCGACGACCGCGTCGACCCAGCCTTCGACCAGCGCGAGCAGCGTCTCGAGACGACGCAGCGCAGTCTGCTGTTCGGGCGTGGTCTGCGGCTCGAACAGCCCGCCCGACAACGCGTCCTGCACGCTGGCCGGGTTAGTCGGGTCGACCTCACCCATCGCCCGTTCGATCGCCGACAGGTCGACGGTGATGCCCTGGGCGTAGGCGGCCACGGTGTCGAGCATCCGCTGCCGCAACCACGGAACATGCGCGAACAGTCGCTGGTGCGCCGCCTCGCGCAGGGCGAGGTAGAGGCGCACTTCGTCGGTCGGTCGCTCGAGGCCCGCACCGAAGTCACTGACGTTGCCCGGGACGAGCGCGGCCACGCCGGTCGGGCCCAGCGGCAGCCCGATGTCGGTCGACCCGACGACCTCGCGCGCCAGGCCGGACAGCCCCTGCCCGACCTGGGCACCGAACATCAGGCCGCCGACCTGGTTCATGATCGCGTTGATTCCGCCGGGCGGGAGCATGCCGCCCAGCGGGCCGAGCGCTTCGACCGACACCGAGTCCGACTGCTCGCCGTCCCCGGTCGGCAGCGCCGATGCCATCGCCGCGACGACTCGCTCAGCGACCGGGTCGCACAGGCTCTGCCACACCGGAAGCGTCTTGTCGAGCCACTCGTGTCGGGTCCACGACTCGACCGTCTGCACGCCAGACGGCAGCTCGGTCGCCTCGTCGAGCCAGAGGTCGGCGAGGCGGATCGCGTCCGTCACCGCCTTGCGCTCGTCGGCGGGGACGTCGGCGTCGGCTCCGGCCAGACCCTGCACGGCCAGTTGCTTGGCGAGGTCCCAGTTCACTGCGCCGCCCTGCCAGTTCAGCAATTGCTGCAGCTGGGCGAACATCCCGCCGAGATCGCCCGGCCGGTTGGGATCGCCGCCGCTGCCCGGACCGAAGCCGAACGGCATGTCGTTACTCATAGCTGCCACGTTAAGCCTGACGAGTGAGCGGCGCGCACGGTTCCGGCCGCGGGCCTGCCGCGTTGCGCCGACGGCGAACGTCGTGCGCCGGTTACGGTGTGATCATGACGTGGGCGCTGTGGCTGGCGGTGCCCGTCGGCGCGACAGCGCTGGCCGCCCTGTGGGCCTGGTGGCGTGGTTATCGCGTGCGCCGTGCCGGTCGTCCGCTCGGCACCGAGGCAGCGGTGCGGGCGCACAGCGAGTACCTCGACGCGCTGACGATTCCTGCGCGCAATGCCGGGCGTCCAGAGCGCACAGAGGCGCCGGATACGCTCACCGGGTGAGGAATGCTCTGCGCGGCGTGAGCCGTCGGGTGCGCACCCTCGTTGTCTGCGGACTTCTGTTCGTCGCATTGTTGATCTTGACGATGACGCTCCCGGTGCCCTATGTCGTGCTGTCGCCGGGCCCCACATGCAACACCTTGAGCACGTGTCCGGGCGAGTCCGAGCAGATCATCCAGATCCTCGGTCACCAGACTCGCAAGACCTCCGGAAACCTGAATCTGACCACGGTCAGCTACTCGGAGAACCGGCTGACCGTGTTCGACGCGTTGCGCGCGTGGATTGCGAGTGACGAAGCCGTCGTGCCGCGATCCGCGTTGTTCCCGCCCGGTCAGACCACGCAGCAGGTGAATACCGAGAACACGAACGAGTTCAGCGAGTCCCAGGACAGCGCGGTGATCGCTGCCGCCTGCGAGCTCGGCTACAAGAAGGCTTTCGGCGTGCTCAGCGTCGTCAGCAAGGGGGCGTCGGCCGGCGTTCTGCATCCCGGTGACGTGCTGGAGAAGGTCGATGGCAAGGCCGCCGACACCTATCCGCGGTTGAAGGCGATTCTCGCCGGCGAGCAGCCAGGTAAATCGGTCCCGGTTGTCATCTTGCGCAACACCAGCCCGACCGCGGGCACGACCATGACGGTGAACATCAAGCTCGGTGCACCGCCGAAGGGCGCACAAGGCGCGTCGATGGGGATCACTGTGCCGCCGACGCCGGAGTGCCTCGCACCGTACGAGGTGAACCTCGGGCTCGGCGGCCAGATCGGCGGTCCGTCGGCCGGGATGATGTTCGCTCTGGGCATCATCGACAAGGTCTCCGAGGATCTGACCAAGGGCCGATTCATCGCGGGGACGGGCACGATCGCGCCGGACGGCTCGGTCGGCCCGATCGGCGGAATCCAACTGAAGATGATCGCTGCCCGCCGGGCGGGCGCTTCCTTGTTTCTTGCGCCGGCGGGGAACTGCACCGATGTCACCGGTGCGATTCCGTCGGGTCTGCAGGTCGTCAAGGTGTCGACGTTGCACGGGGCGATCGAGGCGCTGCGCGCCACCGCGAAGGGCCAGCCGGTCCCGAGTTGCTGAGTGTCCGCGCAGTATCTGCTGACAACGCTCGATAACGACGCGGCATCCGTCGCCGTGGAACCGCGGTGCGTGCCGGTACGTTGACAACGAGTTCGAGATCGAATCGAGCCCGAGTCGTCGAGGAGCTGCCCTGTGGCCATGCGGCCGCCTATCCCGAACATTGCGTTGTCACGTCGCGCGAAGATCGCGTTGTGGACGGTTGCGATCTTGATCGTCCTGATCATTGCGCTCGTGCAGCTCAGCGGGGTCTACATCAACTTCTTGTGGTTCCACTCGCTCGGATTCAGCAGCGTGTACACCACGATTTTCTGGACGCGTGTCGTCCTGTTCGCGATTTTCGGCGTGCTGATGGCGCTGATCCTCGGCGGCAACATGGTGATCGCGTACTTGTTGAGCCCGCCGTTCCGGCCGATGTCGGCCGAGCAGCAGAACATCGAGCGCTACCGCACACTGCTGGAACCGCGCCGCTTCCTGGTGCTGGCAGCTATCAGCGTCATCGCGCTGTTCTCAGCAGGCTTGTCGGCGCAGAACAACTGGACGACCTGGCAGCTGTGGCTGCACAGCACCTCGTTCGGCGTCAAGGATCCGCAGTTCCATCTTGACGTCTCGTTCTACGCGTTCGACTACCCGGCTTATCGACTGCTGCTCGGGTTCGGGTTCACCGCACTGGTCTTTGCGATCATCCTGTCGGCGATCGTGCACTACCTGACCGGCGCGATCAGACTGCAGACGCCGGGGCCGAAGGTCACCATCGCCGCACGCCGCCACCTGACCCTGCTGGTCTTCGTGTTCGTGTTGTTGAAGGCCATGGCGTACTGGCTCGATCGATACGGGTTGCTGTTCTCCGACCGCAGCAAGTTCACCGGTGCGTCCTATACCGACGTGCACGCGGTGCTGCCGGCACGCACGATCCTGTTCTGGATCGCCCTCGTGATCGCGGCCGGACTCATCGCGAGCCTGTGGCTGCGCAACAGCATGCTGCCGGCGATCGCGTTCGTGTCGATGCTCGTGCTGAGCATCCTCATCAGCGGGATCTATCCGGCGATCCTGCAAGGTGTGTCGGTCAAGCCCAATGCGGCGTCCAAGGAGGCGCTCTACCAATCGCACAACATCGATGCGACTCGCTACGCGTACGACATCGCGACGGGAACGAACGTCAGCTATCAGGACTATCAGGCCGTCACGAGCCCGAGCACGGCGGCGATCACCCAGGCGAACCCGACGGTGAATTCGATTCGAATTCTGGATCCGAACGTGCTGTCCGATACGTTCACGCAGCAACAGCAGATCCGCAACGTGTACGGATTCCCGGCGAAGCTCGACATGGACCGTTACACGATCAACGGTCAGACGAGCGACTACGTCGTAGCAGTCCGCGAGCTTGACGCGGCGAACCTCAACGGCAACCAGACCAACTGGATCAACGAGCACACCGTCTACACCCACGGATTCGGCTTCGTCGCCGCCGCCGCCGACCAGGATGTCACGAACTTTCCGCAGACCTACACCGAGAAGAACATCCCGCCGGCCGGTCCGCTCGGACTCACACAGCCCGGCATCTACTACGGCGAGTTGCTGCCCTCCTACTCGATCGTGGGAGCGAAGGGCACGCCGCAGGAGTACAACGGCGCCGACGCCGCGAAGATCACCTATACCGGCCGCGGCGGAGTTCCGCTCAACAGTCTCTTCACCCGCCTGGCATTTGCGGTCAACTATCGACAGACGAACTTCCTGCTCAACGACGCGGCGAGCGCCGCCGGCGCGCGCATGATCTTCAACCGCGATCCGCGCCAGATGGTCCAGAAGGTCGCGCCGTTCCTCAAGGTCGACGGGGACCCGTATCCGTTTGTCGACCCGACGACCGGTCACGTCATGTGGATGGTCGACGGCTATACGACAATGGACAACTTCCCGTACTCACAGCGGAATTCGCTCTCGGGACTGACCAACGACTCCCTTGCCGCTGAGAACAAGACGGCGCGTCAGCCGAACGACGAGATCAACTACATCCGCAACTCGGTGAAGGCCACTGTCGACGCCTATGACGGCACCGTGACGCTGTACCAGTGGGACAAGAAAGATCCGATGCTGCAGGCGTGGATGAAGGTGTTCCCCGGGCTGGTCAAGCCGTTCGCCTCGATGCCCGCAGCTGTGCGCGCCCACGTCCGCTATCCCGAGGATCTGTTCGAGGTGCAGAGGTCGTTGCTGGGGTCCTACCACGTCGACAACCCGATCACCTTCTACAACGCCGCAGATAAGTGGACCGTCCCCGGCGACCCGAACCTGCCTGGATCGAATCAGCCGCCGTACTACGTGCTCGCGTCGGACCCGGGATCAGGCATTACTGCGCCCGAGTTCCAGCTGACGAGTCCGATGATCGTCAACGGTAAACAGAACTTGGCGGCCTATCTCAGCGTCGACAGCGATTACGGGAACAACTACGGCCACTTCACGGTGCTCAAGGTGCCGACCGGGTCCGTGACGAAAGGGCCGGAGCAGGTTCGTGGGATCCTGAACTCCAATTCGACCATTTCCAAGGACTTGTCGCTGTTCAACTCAGCGAACGGCGGCAGTTCGGTGGTGTACGGAAACCTGCTGACGCTGCCACTCGGTAACTCGTTCTTGTACGTCGAACCGTTGTACGTGCAAGCGGCCGGTGGGAACGGCGTCTATCCCATCCTGCAGCGCGTGCTCGTCGTGTACGGCGGCAAGATCGGGTACGCGGATACGCTGCAACACGCGTTGCAAAACCTGAACGACAACTTCGTCGGGAGAGATCTCACCGGTGGCGGGAACGGCAACGGGAACGGCAACGGAAACGGAAACGGGAACGGGCCCGGCCCAACTTCGTCGTCGACCCCGCCGCCGCCCAGTGGTTCGTCGGTGAGCGTGCAGCAAGTCCAGCAAGCTGTAAAGGCTGCCCAGCAGGCGCTGAACAAGGAGCAGAACCTTCTCAACCGGTATCTCAGTCAGCAAGCGAGCGGTACCCCCGCGAGCAAACCGCCCAGTTCGCCGCACTCGAGTCCGTCGGCGTCCTCGTCACATCGCTGAGGATCGCCAGGGGCGGTTTGGAGTAGGCGCACCCCGTTCGCTAAGCTTCTCAGTACGCCGCGGGGTGGAGCAGCTCGGTAGCTCGCTGGGCTCATAACCCAGAGGTCGCAGGTTCAAATCCTGCCCCCGCTACGAAAGAGATGGTCCCGGTTCGGAATTCCGAATCGGGACCATCTTTGTGCGTCTAAGCAGCCACAATTCTTGGTGGCCCGGTAATGCGGTATCGGCCCTACTACATTTGCCGCAGTGACCATTTCCTGACTTTCAGTGCCAAGAAGTGTCGAAATCCGCAGTCCCGTATCTGCACTCATGGTTGAATGCGTGTTATGGCGAAGCAAACTGTAGTCACCGAGCTGCTGGTCGACGACCTGGACGGCTCGACGGCCGATCGCACTGTCTACTTTTCCTGGGATGGCACCTCATACGAGATCGAACTGTCGAAGAAGAACGCCGTTGCGTTCGAGAAGGCGGTCAAGCCCTACGTCGATGCGGCACGTCGCACCCGTAGCGGCCGTGTTCGTCGGGGCAGCAACTCTCGCGCCGGAAAGCGCGACCTGAGCGCTATTCGCGACTGGGCGGCGAAGAACGGTTTCGACGTCTCGGCACGCGGGCGCATTGCGGCATCGGTCATCGATGCCTACGAGGCCGCCAACCACTGATTCGCCGTTGCGGGCCAAACCGCAACTTCGGCAAGTTACCCGGGTTTCTCCGGACATCTGCGGACCGCGCGCTAGAGTCCGTCCATGCCTTCTTACCGCTTGCGAGAGGCCGCGGAACTGCTCGGCGTCAGCGACGACACCGTGCGTCGCTGGGCCGAGACCGGCCGCCTGACCACTGGAAGCGATGCGACCGGGCGACGAGTCGTCGACGGTGCGATCCTGGCGCGGTTCGCCGAGCGCAACGCCGGTGCCGTTCCGGACGTCGGACCGGTTGCGCGCGAGTCCGCGCGCAACCGCTTCGTGGGCCTGGTCACGCGCGTCGTGCGCGACACCGTGATGGCGCAGGTCGAGATGCAATGCGGTCCCTACCGCGTCGTGTCGTTGATGAGCCGCGAAGCTGCCGACGACCTCGGACTCAAACCCGGTGTCCGCGCGATCGCATCGGTGAAGTCGACCAACGTCGTGGTCGAGGTTTCCGAACTGCCTGAGGAGACCCAATGATGCGCAGGTCCACGCGATGGTTTGCAGCGCTGGCGGCTTGCGCGCTCGCGGTCGGCGGCGTCGCGGCGTGTTCGTCGTCGGGTAGCACATCGAACAGTTCGGGTTCCTCGAGCGGGCTGTCCGGCTCGATCACGGTGTTCGCCGCGTCCTCGTTGAAGGAAGCGTTCACGACGCTTGGCGAGCAGTTCATGAAGGCGCACTCGGGCACGACCGTCACCTTCAATTTCGACGCCAGTTCCACGCTGGCCGAAGACATCACGCAGGGCCAGAAGGCCGATGTCTTCGCGTCGGCCTCGCCCAAGAACATGGATACCGTCGTCCAGGCCGGCGATGCCGATACACCGACGAATTTCGTCAAGAACCGCATGGAGATCGCGACGCCGCCGGGCAACCCCGCGGGCATCAAGACGGTGGCCGACCTCGCGAAGTCGGGCGTCAAGGTCGCGCTGTGCGACCCAGCCGTGCCGTGCGGATCGACGGCGCTCGAGGTCTTCGCCAACGCGAAGGTGACGGTCAAACCAACCGCCAGCGAACCCGACGTCAAATCCACCCTGGGTGTGGTCGAGACCAAGGAGGTCGACGCCGGCGTGGTTTACGTGACCGACGTGCGCGCCGCCGGAAGCTCGGTCGTAGGCGTGAGGATCCCCGACAACATCAACGCGAGCACGACCTATCCGATCGCTGCGCTGAAGAAGTCGGGCAATCACGATCTGGCGCAGGCGTGGGTCAACTACGTCCTGTCCTCCGACGGGCAGAAGGTCTTGATCGCGGACGGCTTCCTCAAGCCGTGATCGGGCGGCGGCCTCGTCGCGGCGGCGCAAGCACCGGGACGCCGCCGCTGCTCATCGCGCCCGCTGCCATCGGAGCGGCGCTGTTGATCGTGCCCGCGGTTGCGCTCGTGGTGCGCGCGCCGTGGAGCAAGCTCGGCGCGATCTACCGCGAGTACCAGTTCTGGGACGCCCTGCGCCTGTCGATCGAGACGTCGCTCGAAGCGACCGCGATCAGCATCGTCCTCGGCGTGCCGCTGGCGTGGATCCTCGCTCGGCGCCCGTTCCCCGGGAGGTCGCTGATCCGCGCGGCGGTCACCCTGCCGCTCGTGCTGCCACCCGTCGTCGGCGGCATCGCGCTGTTCTTCGCCCTCGGCGAGCACGGTCTCGTGGGCCAATACCTCTATCGATGGTTCGGCTGGAGCCTGCCGTTCACGCAGTTCGGCATTGTGGTGGCCGCGACGTTCGTGTCGATGCCGTTCCTCGTGGTCACCGTCGAAGGAGCGCTGCGCTCGGCCGACCGCGGGCTGGAAGAGGCCGCGGCGACGCTGGGCGCCTCGCGGTGGCGGGTCTTCACCCGGATCACCTTGCCGTTGATCACACCCTCGCTGGCCCTCGGCTCGGTGCTGTGCTGGGCGCGGGCGATCGGTGAGTTCGGCGCAACGACGATCTTCGGCGGCAACATCGCCGGGACGACGCTGACGATGCCCGTATTGGTGTTGAGGGTGTTCCAGGTCAGCGGTGACCCGTCGGCAGCGACCGCGCTCAGCCTGCCGCTCATGCTGGTTGCGATAGTGGTGCTCGTGACGTTGCGCGACAAATGGTTGCTGCGGACCGCGCCGGGCTCATGAGCCGGACGTGACTCTGCAGTTCGATGCGACGCTCTCGCGCGGTACCTTCACGCTTCGCGCGGACGTGTCGGTCGAGCCTGGCGAGGTGCTCGCGGTGCTCGGACCCAACGGAGCGGGCAAGAGCACCATGCTGCGCGCGATCGCCGGCTTGCTCGCGGTCGACAGCGGGACGATCTCCCTGGACGGGCGGCCGGTCGATGCGCCGGCAGCGCGCGTGTTCGTCGCCCCGGAACGCCGCGGCGTCGGCGTGGTCTTCCAGGACCATCGACTGTTCCCGCACCTGCGGGTGATCGACAATGTTGCGTTCGGTCCGCGCTCGCGGGGCACCCCTCGCGCAGCTGCGCGCGCCGCGGCGATGCAGTGGATCGACCGGCTGGGCCTGGCCGGCTTCGCCGACCGGCGCCCGTCCGAACTCTCCGGCGGGCAGGCACAGCGGGTCGCGCTGGCCAGGGCCCTCGCCTCGTCGCCCAAGGCGCTCGTGCTGGACGAACCGCTGGCCGCGCTGGACGTGCAGACGCGCGCGGAGGTGCAGGGCGAGTTGCGCGACCACCTGGCGGCCTATGACGGCCCGACCCTGCTCGTCACGCACGATCCGGTCGAGGCGCTCGTGCTCGCGTCCACAATCGTCGTGCTCGAGGACGGCGCAGTCGTGCAGCGCGGTACCCCGGCCGAGATCAGCAGCCGTCCGATCACCTCGTACGTTGCCAAGCTCGTCGGCGTCAATCTGTACCGCGGCGTGGCAGCCGGCGGCGTCGTCCAACTCGACGGCGGGGGAGTGCTGTCGGCCGCCGACGCTGCCGACGGACCCGTGTTCGTCGCCGTGCGGCCGTCGGCGTTCACCGTGCACGACGACCGACCGCAGCCCAGCAGCGCACGCATCGTGTGGCGCGCGACAGTGCGCACCCTCGTCCCGCTGGCCGATCGGGTGCGACTCACCGTCGACGCGGACCAAACGGTGCTTGTCGACATCACCGCGGCGGCATTGGCCGAACTGCAACTCACCGCGGGATCGCCGGTGTGGCTCACGGCCAAGGCCACCGACGTAGTGACCTACCCGGACGTGGCACGCTGAACTGGTGTCCGACTCGACGATCCCGGTGAACACCCCGACCGTCATCGTCCGTTTCTGGGCGGGCGCGCAGCGCGCCGCCGGGCGGGAGACCGAAACGCTCGCTGCGCGCACGATCGGTGACCTGCGCGCGCTGCTTGCGGCCCGGCCCGAGTTGCGGCAGGTCAGCGCGGTCGCGTCGTTCCTCGTGGACGGACGCCAAGCCGGCGATGCGACGCAACTCGCCGACGGCGCCGAGATCGACGTGCTGCCACCCTTCGCCGGCGGTAGCGCTCCGCTGATCGTCGGGATCGGCGGCTCCAGCCGAGCCGAATCGCTCACCAACCTGCTGATCACGCAGTGTCTCGCCGAAGCCGAAGCTCTGGGGGCGCGTACCCAGGCGCTGCTCGGGCCGACGCTGGCCGACCTGGCGATGTACGGCGACGACCTCGATCCGGCCGGGTCGGCACCCTTGATCGAAGCCGTGCGCGCCGCCGACTGCGTCGTGATCGGCACGCCCGGATATCACGGTGACATGTCGGGCCTGGTCAAGAACGCTCTCGACCACCTCGAACTCCTGCGCGACGACCAGCGTCCGTATCTCGACGGCAAAGCGGTCGGCATCATCGTCACGGCGTCGGGTTGGCAGGCATGCGGAACGACGTTGACCTCGGTGCGGTCGACGGTGCATGCCCTGCGCGGCTGGCCCACCCCGTTCGGGGTCACGGTGAACTCCGCCGAGCAGCGCGTCGACGACGACCGCGTCGCGGGCGCACTGCGCGTGCTCGCCGGCCAGCTTGTCGAGTTCGCGGGCTGGCGTGCGTCGGCTAGCGCGTCGGTGCGGTGAGGTCGAGCCGGTCCTGCTCGATCACCAGGCAACGGTTCTCGACGTAGAGCAGCCCCGCCTCGGTGGCGATGGCGCGTGCTTCTTCGGATGCGATGTGGAGTTGTAGCCACAACGCGCTCGCCCCGGCGGCCACGGCCTGCCGGGCGATGTCGGGCGTGTGCTCGGACGGGCGGAACACGTCGACGAGACCGACCTGCTCGGGGACGTCGCCGATCGTGCGGAAGACGCGCTCGCCGAGAATCTCGTCCGCGTGCGGATTGACCGGGATGATCCGCCAGCCATGGCGTTGCATGTGCGCCGGGACGGTGTGGGCCGCCTTGTGCGGTGCCGCGCTCGCGCCGACGACGGTGATCGTGTCGTAGGTGCGCAGAATCTGTTCGACGATGCTGTCGGTGGTGCGGGAAGTCTCGCTCACACGTCCACATTAGGGTCGTGATCGTGCGCAGCTACCCAGGAACGCTCGATTGGCAGACCTCGCTCACCGGGCTCGTCGCAGCCCCGGTTGCTGACGCGCTCGCGGCATGGCCGTCCGCGGCAGACGTGCGGGGCGCCGAGATCGATGCCGACCTCGCCGACACGGCGGAGTTCTGTGCGCACTACGGCGTCGAGCTGGCCGACTCCGCGAACTGCGTGGTCATCGCCGGCAAGCGAGGGAGCGCCGTGACCTACGCGGCGTGCGTCATCCTCGCAACCACCCGCGCCGACGTGAACGGGACGGTGCGGCGCAGGCTGGGCGCGAAAAAGGCGTCGTTCGCGCCGATGGACGACGCGGTTGCGTTATCGGGCATGGAGTACGGCGGGATCACCCCGATCGGGCTGCCCGCCGACTGGCCGGTGCTCGTCGACAGCGCCGTGGTGAAACGCGACGTCGCGGTCATCGGCAGCGGATTGCGCCGCTCGAAGCTCGCGCTGCCGGGCAGTGCGCTCGGTCAACTTCCGAGCGCCGAAGTCATCGACGGGCTGGCTGGGTAGCTCGCAGCGGTCGCGGCAGGAACTGGGCACCGGGGCCCTCTCGCCCGATGATGTCGGCCGGGTTCGACACCGCGCAGCGTTGCAAACTCAGACACCCGCAGCCGATGCAGGTGTCAAGGCCGTCGCGCAGCTTGCGCAGCGCGGCGATCTGCTCGTCGAGGCGGTCACGCCACGTTCGTGACAGCCGGGTCCAGTCGGCCCTCGTCGGCGTACGGCCGGCGGGCAACGTATCGAGGGCAGCCGTGATCTCGTCGAGACTGAGCCCGACGTTCTGAGCTGCCCGAATGAACGCGAGCCGACGCAGAACGTGGCGCTGGTAGCGGCGTTGGTTCCCGGTCGTGCGAGTCGCGTCGACAAGACCTTGACTCTCGTAGTAGCGCAACGCAGACGGCGCGACGCCGCTGCGCGCGGACACCTCGCCGACGGTGAGCAGGTCGGTCGTATGCATTCGGCTCCGTCCGCTCGCTTGACTTCAAGTTGACTTCAACTATAACCATCGACGTCATGACATCGAACCCAGTTGCACTCATCACCGGCGGGTCACGTGGCCTCGGTCGCGCACTCGCCCGTTCGCTGGCCGACCGAGGCTGGCAGCTCGTCATCGATGGACGCGACCGCGCGAGCCTCGCCGGCGTGCTGGGCGAAATCCCGTCCGCCGTAGCCATCGCCGGTGACGTCACCGATCCCGGCCACCGCGAAGCGATCAGTGCCGCAGTGGCATCGCTCGGACGCCTCGATCTGCTCGTCAACAACGCCAGCGCGCTCGGGCCCAGCCCGTTGCCGAAGCTGGCCGACCATGGTCTCGACTCGCTCCGCGCGATCTACGAGACGAACGTGCTCGCACCGGTCGCCCTCGTGCAGCGGTTGTTGCCGCTGCTGCGCGCGTCCTCGGGCGTTGTGGTCAACGTCAGTTCGGACGCGGCCGTCGAGGCGTACGCCGGCTGGGGCGGCTACGGCTCATCCAAGGCTGCGCTCGACCAGGTGTCGGCCGTGCTCGGCGTCGAAGAGACAACCGTGCGCGTTTACGCAGTCGACCCCGGCGACATGCGTACCGACATGCATCAGCGCGCGTTCCCCGGCGAAGACATCTCCGACCGCCCGCTGCCCGAGGACACGGTGCCCGCGTTGCTGCACCTGCTCGACGTCGCTCCGGCCAGCGGTCGATACCGCGCGGGCGACTGGGCCTCGCTCGGGGCGTCGGCATGAAGGCAGCCTCGGCGCCACCGAGCGAGCGTGACGCAGTGCGTCTGCTCGTCGCGCGGCCGGGCGAGGTGCACCACGAGCGCTTCGACCGGATCGGCGCGCACCTGAGTGCCGGCGACCTGGTCGTCGTGAACACGTCCGGCACGCTGTCGGCCGCGGTCGATGCGACCCGTGCCGATGGCCGGCCGGTCACAGCGCACTTCGCCACGGCACTCGACGGCGGCGAGTGGGTCGTCGAGGTCCGGCCGCGGCGCAACGCATCCGGACCGGTGGACGATCTGCATCCCGGTGAGCGCATCGAGTTGCCCGACGGAATCGAGCTGACGGTTCAAGCGCCCCACCCGGCTGATCAGCGCCGTCTGTGGCGAGCCCGCGTGCCGATCGACGGCGGCGTCGTCGCCTACCTCGCCCGCGTGGGTCGACCGATTCGCTACGGCTATGTGCGTGGACGCTATCCGGCGGCGGAGTATCAGACGGTATTCGCGCGCGAACCGGGCAGTGCAGAGATGCCGAGCGCGGGGCGTCCGTTCACTGCGCAGATCGTGACCGATCTCGTCACCCGCGGTGTCTCGGTCGCTCCTGTCCTGCTGCACACCGGGGTCTCGTCGCAGGACGCCGGCGAGCCTCCTCAACCGGAGCGGTTCCGAGTGAGTGAACCGACCGCACGGCTGGTCAACATGACGCGCGCGTGGGGCGGTCGCGTGGTTGCTGTCGGCACCACGGTCACTCGAGCCCTGGAAAGCGCCGCTGATGCCGATGGCGTGGTTCGCGCGAGCGCGGGCTGGACGGACCTGGTGCTCGGCGACGATCACCCGGTCCGGGTGGTGGGCGGGCTCGTCACCGGATGGCACGAGCCGGGTGCATCGCATCTGCACCTGCTCGAAGCGGTCGCCGGTAACGACCTCGTCGACGCTGCGTACGCCGAGGCCGAGCGTGCCGACTACCTATGGCACGAATTCGGCGACAGCTGCCTACTGCTTCCCGACCGCGTCGCCGCCTGACGCGGCGTCGCCGATGTGCGACAGCAGCGCGTCGTGCAGCAGGCCGTTGCTCGCCGCCGCCCCCGGACCGTGCACGCCTTCGGCGCCGTCGAGCGCGGTGAACCGGCCGCCGGCCTCGGTCACGACGGGCGCCAGCGCGGCCATGTCCCACAACGACAGGTCGGGTTCGGCGGCAAGGTCGACGGCACCTTCGGCGACCAGCAGGTAGGACCAGAAGTCGCCGTAGGCACGCGTGCGCCAGCAGTGGTCCATGAGGTCGAGGAACCGCTCGCGGCGTCCGATGTCCGTCCAGCCCGACAGCGACGCGTACGAGAGGCTCGCGTCACCGAGGTCGGCAACCCCGGACACCGTGATGCGCCTCGGCGCCGAACCGAGCGCCCTCGTCCAGGCTCCGGCGCCTTCGGCAGCCCACCAGCGCCGCGCCAGCGCGGGCGCGGACACCATCCCGACGACGGGACGGGGCGCCGTCGAGCAACGCGATGAGCGTCGCCCAGACCGGCACGCCGCGTACGAAGTTCTTCGTGCCGTCGATGGGGTCGATCACCCAGCGCCGGTCACCGGTGCCCTGCGAGCCGTACTCCTCACCGGACACCGCATCGCCCGGGCGGTGCTCGGCGAGCACGTCGCGAATCGCGGTCTCGACCGCGCGGTCGGCATCGGTCACCGGCGTCAGATCGGGCTTGGACTCGACCGAGAGGTCGGCCGCGCCGAAACGCTGCATGGTGATCGCGTCGGCCGCGTCGGCGAGCCGCTGTGCCAGGTCGAGATCGCTGTCGTAGTTCGTCGTCGGATCCGGCGCCACGGGCAGCACGTTACCGTCGGGAGGTGACCAGCACGCCGCCCGATCGTGTCGAGATCGACAAGGTGCTGCGTTCGTTCTTCCGGGGTGACGTGCTCATGTCGATGCCGCGGCCCGGTCGCAAGCGCCGCATCGTGCTCGAACACATCGTGCAACGCTTCGAGCCCGGCAAGCGGTACGACGAGGTCGACGTGAACCTCGTGCTGCGCCAGGTCTGGCCGCGCGACGTCGCCGCGGTGCGGCGGTACCTGATCGACGAGCGCTTGCTCGACCGCGCCGACGGCAAGTACTGGCGCATCGGCGGACCGGTCGAAGTCTGACGGCGGGGGTGAGCATGGACAGCACAGCGCAGGCCAGCGCGCGCGGGGGAGTGCCGGCCTTTCAGGTCATGCGCGTCATCGATGCGGTGAGCAAGCGGCGCGCCCAGGGCCTGCCGGTCATCGACCTGTCTGCCGGCCAGCCGTCGACGCCGGCACCCGAGCCGGTGCGGCGCGCGGCAATCGAGACGATCGAGTCCGATCGGATCGGATACACCAACGCTCTGGGCATCGCGCCGCTGCGCGAGGCGATCGCCGCGCACTACGCCCGCACCGACGCCATCGCCGTGTCGGCCGACAACGTCGCGGTGACCACCGGATCGTCCAGCGGGTTCCTCTACGCGTTCCTCGCCGCCTTCGATGTCGGCGACACCGTTGCGATGGCGCGCCCCGGCTACCCGGCCTACCGCAACATGCTCGCGGCCCTGGGGTGCAACGTCATCGAGCTGCCGTGCGGCCCCGAGACCCGCTTCCAGCCCACGGTCGCCCACCTCGAGGCACTCGGGCGAGCACCGGCCGGATTGGTGCTCGCTTCGCCCGCCAACCCGACCGGGACGATGGTCGACGCCGCCGAGTTGGCCGCGTTGACAGCCTGGTGCGATGCCCACGGCACACGCTTGATCAGCGACGAGATCTACCACGGGATCACCTTCGGCATGGCTGCCGCGTCAGCGTGGCGCACGAGTCGCCGTGCGGTCGTGGTGAACAGCTTCTCGAAATACTTCTCGATGACCGGATGGCGCATTGGTTGGTTGCTCGTCCCGGACGATCTCGCCGACGCCGTCGACCGGTTGGCGGGCAACTTCGCGATCTGTCCACCGGCGCTGTCGCAGCATGCCGCGGTCGCCGCATTCGACGCGTATTCCGAATTGGACGCGAATGTCGCGCGCTATTCGACAAATCGGGCAATGGCGCTCGAAGCACTTCCGCAGATCGGCCTGGATCGTCTCGCGCCGGCAGATGGTGCTTTCTACATGTATGCCGACGTTTCACGCTGGACGGACGATTCGTTGTCGTTCGTGTTCCGCGCGCTCGACGAATGCGGCGTGGCCCTGGCCCCCGGCGTGGACTTCGACCCGGTCGATGGTGGGCGATTCGTCCGGATGTGTTTTGCCGGTGATGCGGCCGAGATCGGGCAGGGAATCGCCTGGCTCGGGCAGTGGCTGGCCACGCAATGATCGGTCCGCGCAGCTCGATATCTGGCTGAAGTTTGGTCAATGTTGAGCTTGTACCGATGCTTTACGTCCGTTTTTCCCGCGCTTGTCCTATCAGGATTCCTGACTTTCACAAGGAATTTGCAAATCGCGGTTGCATTTCCGTGAGATGTGGGAAGACAGTGAGGCGTGACCGACATCGTGACCCCCGCAGCGACCTCGTCGGGCCGTTCCATCGCACGGCGTCCCTTGGCGTACTGGGCGGCCCTGGCCGTCCTCTTGATCTTCGCCAGCACGACGCTCGCGTTGTGGATGGCGACCTACCTCGCCGACATCGTCTGATCGAGACCCAGTCAGCGCACAGCTCACCCCCTCTGGGCTGACGCTGATGAATTCGATCTCGCTCTCGACGCGCATCCCCCTCCGCTCCTGCGCGTCGAGGGCGAGACCGGCTCTGCGGACACTTACTGGACATATCTCTGTCGCGACGCCACGATCGTGGAGAAGGTCGATTTCGTCCTAGCCACGTATCGAGGGGAAGCGCACGTGAAGACCAAGGCCGCTGTCGTCTACGAGCCGGGCAAGCCGATCGAGATCGAGGAGCTCGACCTCGACGGGCCGCAGGCCGGCGAGGTACTCATCCGGTACACCCACGCCGGGCTGTGCCATTCCGACATCCACATCGCGCACGGCGACCTCGAGGCACGGCTGCCGATGGTGCTCGGCCATGAAGGCGCCGGCGTCATCGAAGAGGTGGGCGTCGGAGTCACCCGGGTGCAACCGGGCGATCATGTCGTCTGCTCCTTCATCCCCAACTGCGGCACCTGCCGGTGGTGTGCGACCGGGCAACAGGCGATCTGCGACATGGGCGCGACGATCCTCGAGGGGTACCTGCCGGGCGGACGGTTCCCGAACAGCGGGCCGCGAGGCGACTACGGCGCCATGTGCATGCTCGGCACGTTCAGCCAGTACGGCACGATCCACCAGAACTCGGTGGTGAAGGTCGACGACGATCTGCCGCTCGACAAGGCTGTGCTCGTAGGGTGCGGCGTGCCGACCGGATGGGGCTCGGCCGTCTATGCCGCTGACGTGCAGCCCGGCGAGACGGTGCTGGTCTATGGAGTGGGCGGGATCGGCATCAACGCCGTCCAGGGCGCGCGCTATGCCGGTGCGAAGAATGTCATCGCCGTCGACCCGCTGGAGAACAAGCGCGAGAAGGCGATGGAACTCGGCGCGACGCACGCGGTCGCCAGCGCCGAAGAGGCACAGGCGTTGGTCACCGACCTGACGCGTGGCGAGATGGCCGACAAGGCGATCCTCACAGTCGGGCTGATGGAGGCCGACGTCGTCGGCGCAGCGTTCGGTGCCACCGGCAAGGGCAGCACGATCGTGCTCACCGGGCTCAACAAGCTCGAGGCGCCGACCGTCCAACTGCCGGGCACGATCATGACGCTGTACAAGAAGACGGTGAAGGGAACGCTGTTCGGCGACTGCAACCCGACCCGCGACATCCCGAAGATCCTCGGGCTGTATCAGAGTGGTGACCTCAAGCTCGACGAGATCATCACCAAGACCTACACCCTCGACCAGGTGAACGAGGGCTACGACGATCTGCTCAACGGCAAGAACGTCCGCGGCGTCGTCATCCACGAGCACTAGGACGGCATGATCACCCCGCGAAAACGCTCCGCAAAGAACGCTCCGCGTTGGCGCGGGGACCCCGAAAAATGATTGCCGACCCGATTGGACGGGCGTACGAGATCGAGCTGCTCACTGCAGCACTCGACAGCGGCGCGCACGTCGTCCTGGAAGGTCCGCCCGGCACGGGCAAGAGCACGTTGTTGCGTGCCGTGGCGGCCGCCCAGGACGTCGACTTCCTCTTCGTCGAGGGCAATGCCGAGTTGACGCCGGCGCGCTTGGTCGGGCACTTCGATCCGGCCCGCGTGCTCGCCGACGGCTACACCGAGGAGATCTTCGTCGACGGGCCGCTGGTCGCCGCACTGCGCAGCGGTGGCCTGTTGTACGTCGAAGAGCTCAACCGCGTCCCGGAAGAGACGCTGAACGTGCTGATCACCGTGATGTCGGAGGGTGAGCTGCATGTGCCGCGGCTGGGTAAGGTCGCGGCATCATCAGGTTTCCGTATCGTCGCGGCGATGAATCCGTTCGACGCCGTAGGCACGGCCCGAATCTCGGCGGCGGTGTATGACCGCACGTGCCGCATCGCGATGGGTTACCAGAGCGCCGACGACGAGTTGTCGATTGTCGCGCAACAGGGCACAGACGTACCGGCCGATTGGCGTGGACGGGTCGTCGAACTGACCCGGCGCACCCGCGAGCACGACGACGTCCGGATCGGATCGTCGGTGCGCGGCGCGATCGACCTGGCGCGCATCGCCAGCTCGCTCGCGCGCGCACGCGGCATCGCCGTGACCGATTGGCACGTCGGACTCGATGCCGCGCTGGTTTCGTTGTCGGGACGCGTCCGATTGGTCGAGTCGTGCACCCGACCGCCGGAAGACGTCGTGCGCGAGTTGTACGAAGCGGTGTTCGGGCGCGAACCCCAGCCGGGTGATGCCGACTCGCGCGACCCGGACGAGCGTGGTGATGCGTCGGGGGAACTCCTGGCCCGCCCGGCGCGGGCCGTCGTGCGCTAGACCGTTCCAACCGCGGCCGCACCGTGGCCCGCACCGATCTGGCCCGCAGGCATCCGCAGTTCCAGGACGTCTCGCCCGAAGTAGGTCGCCTTGACGAGCGAGCCCTCGACGAGGCTCTTCGTGAGAATCCCTCGGCTGCGCTGGAGATGCTCGCCGACATGACGGTCGCCACCGACGAGCGGTTGCGGGGGCGATCGCGACGGCTCGCACGCACGATCGTGCTCGATCGGGCCCGATCGGGACGAAGCCGTGTGCGCGGGACCGCCCGCCTACGCTCCGTCCCCGCTGATCGTGGCGGCGATCTCGACATCGACAGCTCCCTCGACGCGATCGCGACCGCGCGGGCCACCCGTCGCACGCCAGGGCTGGACGAACTCGTCGCACGTGATTGGGGACGACCGGCCGTCGCGGTCTGCCTTGTCGTCGACGCGTCCGGGTCGATGACCGGGGCGCGGCTCGCAGCGGCAGCACTCACCGCCGCCGCGTGCGCGTGGCGGGCCCCGTCCGAGTTCGCGGTGGTGAGCTTCGCGCGTGAGGCGCAGGTGCACCGCGCCCTCACCGCGCACCTCGACGCCGGTGTCGTTGTCGAACGACTGCTGCAGCTGCGTGGGCACGGAGTGACGGCGCTGGCAACGGCGCTGCGACGGGCCGCCGAGCAGCTTGCAGCCGCGCGTGCACAACGGCGCGTGACGATCCTGCTCAGCGACTGCCGGGCGACCGACGACGAAGACCCTGTGCCTGCGGGGGCCGCACTCGACGAGCTGTTGATCCTGGCGCCGGGCGACGACAGTTCCGAGGCACAGGCGTTCGCCGCCGCTGCAGGCGCGCGGTGGGAGCCGATGGCGGGCGCAGCAGACGCGCCGGCAGCTTTGGCCAGGCTTCTCGACGGATGATCGGGTATGCGCGACCGTAGAGGCATGTACGACATCGCAGGGCAGGTCGCGGCGTGGCTCGATCGGGGCAGTGCGGTCCACGTCGCCCAGGTGGTCGCGACGCGGGGGTTCAGCTCGAGCGATCCCGGCGCCGCCTTCGCCTGGACCGACGACGGCGCGCGCGCCGGCGCGCTGCTGCCCGGCATCGCCGAACAGCTCGCCGGCGCCGGCGAGCACGACGGCCGGTTGGTCGAGGTCACCGTCAGCGACCTCGACGCCGTCGCCGCAGGCCTCTCGTGCGGCGGCACGGCGACCGTGTTCGTGCAGAGCGCCGCTGCGTTCCCGTCCGACACGTGGCAACGGCTGCAGCGACGCGAACCGATATGTCTCGTGAGTGAGCTCAGCGACACGGGGTCTGCGCTCACCACGTGCTACACGGCAGCCGACGTGCGCGCCGCGCCTCGCCATCCGGACGGTGTCGACGTCCCGCGGCTGTTCGCACGCGGTGTGAGCGCGACTGCCCTCGCACGCGGCGACGACATCCAGGTCGTCGTCACGCTCTGGCCGAGCACCGAACTCGTCGTGATCGGCAACGGTGCCATCGCGGCGGCCCTGGTCGACAGCGCCACGCTGCTCGGCTGGGCGTCAGCGGTCACCGACGAGGTGTCCGATGCCGTCGAGCGCGCGCGTCGGCTCACCGAGAGTGATGCGATCGTCGTGCTCAGCCACGATCGTGACACTGATGTCCCTGCGCTGGCGGCGGCGTTGTCGAGCCGCGCGGGCTATGTCGGTGCGCTCGGCTCGCGCCACACGCAGGCCGCGCGACGCGAGGGACTCGTTGCCCGCGACATCGGCGACGAACAATTCGCGCGGCTGCACGGGCCGGCCGGTCTCGACATCGACGCGCACACGCCTGCCGAGATAGCGGTGTCGATCGTTGCCGAGATCTTGGCCAACCGGGCCGGTAGCGGCGGCGGTTCGATCAGCCGCCGCGAGGGTCCCGTGCACACGGCCGGCGTGCACGCGCCGCCGCCGCGGTACTAAGACGTGGTCAATTCACGAGGGTGACGAACATCCGCGATCCCGCCGGCGCGATCTCGCCGTAGTGGGCTGCGGCCGCCTTGCCCTCGTCGGTCCCCATCGCGGTCTGCAGCGCATCGGGGTCGGCGAAGGACAACTCCGCAATGACCGAGTAGGTCGCCTCACCGCCGTCGGCGGCAGCGGCGACTGTCAGCCACTCGAACTTGTCCACTCCCGGAATGTTGCCGACCAGCGGGACGTGCTCGTCGCGATACCGCGCGACGAACGCATCGGGGTCGTCCGGCCTGCCGTACAGGACCACGAGTTTGGCGCTCATGGTGCCCGACTCTAGTTAGAGATCCGTACGGCTGGCGAGAAGCCGCCGGAACGCTTCGAGACGACGTGGCGAGGAGTTGCCTGCCGCCACCCAGGCGTCGAGGGTGCAGCCCGCGGCCGCGCTGAGGTGTTCGCATCCCGGCGGGCACAGGTTGGCGCCGTCCTCGAGATCGGGAAAGGCCCACAGCATGTCTTGCGCCGTGACATGTGCGAGGCCGAACGAGCGTAGGCCCGGGGTGTCGATCACCCAGCCGCCGTGGTCGGCCAGCTCGAGAGCGATCGCGGACGAGGACGTGTGGCGACCCTTGCCGATGGCGCTCACCCGACCCGTAGCGCGATCGGCGGACGGCACCAACGCGTTGATCAGCGTCGACTTCCCGACGCCGGAGTGTCCGACGAGGACCGAGACCTGACCGGCAAGGCGTTCTTGCAGCTCGTCCAAAGGCGCCCCGCGCTTGGTGACGATGGCAGGTACCGAAAGCTCGTCGTAGCGCGCGAGCGCGTCATCCGGCGGGGCGAGATCGGATTTGGTCAGGCAGAGCAGCGGTTCCAGCCCGGCGGTGAGCGCTGCGACCAGCGCCCGGTCGATGAGGCCGTACGACGGTTCGGGGTCAGCGAGTGCCGCAACGATCACCATCTGATCGGCGTTGGCGACGATGACTCGTTCGTACGGGTCGTTGTCGTCTGCCGTACGCCGCAACACCGTGCTGCGGTCGGCGATGCGCACGATGCGCACTAGAGCGTCAGGCCCCCCGGACAGATCGCCAACGACGCTCACGTGATCGCCGACGGCGATGCCCTTGCGGCCGAGCTCTCGGGCCCGCATCGCGGTGACCTCGACCTCGTCGACGAGCACGGTGTACCGGCCGCGATCGACCGTGACGACCATGCCGTCGGCAGCGCCCTCATGGGCCGGGCGTTGCTTCGACCTCGGCCGCGTGCTGCGGCGACCCGGGCGGACGCGAACGTCGTCCTCGTCGAGATTTCGGACGTCGCGGGAGGACGGCACAGTCAGGCGCCGACCATCGTCGACCACATGCCCGCGAAGTCGGGCAGCGTCTTGGCCGTCGCGTCGATGTCGTCGACTTCGACATCGGCGACGCGCAGTCCGAGCACCGCGCCGGCGGTGGCCATCCGGTGATCGGCGTAGGAGTGCCACACGCCGCCGTGCAACGGCCGCGGGTGGATTGTCAGCGCGTCGGCGTCTTCGATGACGTCGCCGCCGAGATGTTTGATCTCGCTGGCCAATGCGGCCAGCCGGTCGGTCTCGTGACCGCGCAGGTGCGCGATGCCGGTCAGGTAGGACGGTGTGGTGGCCAACGCCGCGAGCGCAGCGAGCACCGGCGTGAGCTCGCCGACGTCGTGCAGGTCGGCCTCGAGGCCGAACAACTCGTCGCCGGCGGCGACGGTCAGGTCACCGTTGCGGTAGCTCAGACGTGCACCCATCGCGGCGAGCAGCGTGCGCAACTGGTCGCCGGCCTGAGTGGTCGACTCGGGCCAGCGTTCGATCGTCACGGCGCCGCCCGTCGCCAGCGCGGCGGCGAGGAAGGGGGCGGCGTTCGACAGGTCGGGCTCGACGACCCACTCGCGCGCGCTGATCGGGCCGGGCTCGACCCGCCACACGCCGGACGACGGAGCGGCGACCGCGACACCGGCGCTGCGCAGGACGTCGACGGTCATGTCGAGATGCGGCTGGGACGGCACGGCGCCGTCGCCGGTGTGCACGACTTCGATCCCCTTGGCATAGCGCGCGCCGGAGAGCAGCAGCCCCGACACGAACTGCGACGACGCGGACGCATCGATATGGACGGCCCCGCCGTCGACCGCACCGCGGCCACGCACGGTGAACGGCATCCGGCCACGTCCGCCGTCGTCGACCTCGACGCCGGCCTGCCGCAGCCCGTCGAGCAACGTCGCCATCGGACGTTCGCGCGCGTAGGCATCGCCGTCGAAGCGCACGTCCCCATCGGCCAGTGCGGCGACCGACGGCAGGAATCGCATGACCGTGCCTGCCAGGCCCGTATCGATGTCGGCACCGCACAGCGCCGCCGGTGTCACCGTCCATGCGAGTGGGTCATCGATGATCTGGACGCCGAGCGCGCGAAGTGCATCGGCCATCAACAGCGTGTCGCGAGCGCGCAGCGGCGCGACGATGCGTGACGTCCCGGTTGCGAGGGCGGCCAGCACCAGCACCCGGTTGGTGAGTGATTTCGACCCCGGCAGCGCGAGCTTCGCGTGCACCGGACCGCCCGCGTGCGGGGCGGCCCAGGGTGTCATAGGCACATCTTGCCGCATCTGCGTGCGCGGGCCCCGGACCATGGCGGACTGCATCACTGATGCGGTGGGTGAGCTCGGGGTGACGTGGCGCATCACTGATGCACTTTGCATCCGGCAATGTCGCTCGATGGCGTCGATCAGCCGGTTCTGGCGACGTTGCCGGGTGCAAGTGGCGCCGGGCGGGCGCTTTGCCCCGGTGAACACGCAATTCTCGCCGACCAACGTGTGCCGGCGGCGCACCGCCACGGCGCGGGTCCGCCGACGGACTGGATCTGGATCACTGATGCAGTGGGTGAGCTATGGGTGACGTGGCGCCTCACTGATGCACTTTGCATCCGGCAATGTCGCTCGATGGCGTCGATCATCCGGTCTTAGCGACGTTGCTGGGTGCAAGGTCGGCGGCGAGCGACGTTGCCGGGTGCAAGGTCGGCGGCGAGCGACGTTGCCGGGTGCAAGGTCGGCGGCGAGCGACGTTGCCGGGTGCAAGGGTCGGCGGCGAGCGACTTTGCCCGAGGGTTCGCAGTGCGCGCGCTGTCAGGGCCGGTCGGGATACTTGCGGTATGTGCGGACGGTACGTGTCGGTGAAGTCCGACGGTGACGTGTTGAGCGACTTCGACGCGGTGGACGCGTCCGAGGACGAGCGCTACGAGGCCGACTGGAACATCGCGCCGACCAAACCCGTCCGCACGATCGTCAACCGCGCGCTCCGATCGGCTGACGGCACACCGGCCGACCACCCGACGCGCCAATTGCGGGTGATGTCGTGGGGTCTCGTGCCGTCGTGGGCGAAGGACCGCAAGACGCAGGGACGCATGTTCAACGCGCGGGTCGAAAGCGTGACCGACAAGCCGGCGTTCCGGTCGGCCTACGCCAAGCGGCGCTGCCTCATCCCGGCCGACGGCTGGTACGAGTGGCAAACCGTCGACGGCCCGGACGGGCCGATCAAGCAACCGCGCTACATGGTCCCGCCCGACGGCCACTCGATTGCCTTCGCCGGCCTGTACGAGTTCTGGCGCGGCGGCGACGGCCCGACCCTGTCGACGTGCACCATCATCACGACGCCGTCGGTCGGCGCGCTGAGCGAGATCCACGACCGCATGCCGCTCGTCCTGCCACGTGCGGGCTGGACGCGCTGGCTCGATCCCGCGGTCAGCGACCCGTCCGATCTGCTCAAGGCTTGGGACGAAGCCGACGGCGAGCACCTCGAACTTCGCCCGGTCGCGACGACGGTCAACAGCGTCGACAACAACGGGCCGGAGCTCATCGATGCCGTCGAGCCGCCACCGCAGGTGCAGACCTTGTTCTGACCGGGCACCGCGATTCCCGCGATAGCGTGTGGCCCATGTCGGCGGCGCGCTCTCCGGGACGTCCGACGTTGCGCCAGGTCGCTGCGCTGTCCGGGGTCAGCCTCAAGACGGCATCACGCGTGCTCAACGGCGAGCCGTACGTGTCGGCGGCGACCGCGACGAAGGTGCTCGAGGCGGCGCAGCAATTGGGTTTTCGCCGCAACGCGATCGCGCGTGAGTTGCGCGCCGGCGCACGTTCGTCATCGGTCGGGCTGATCATCGGCGACGTCGCCAACCCGTTCTACGCCCGGATCGCGCGCGGCGCCGAGCGCGTGCTGCGTGGATCCGGACTGCAGTTGATCACTGCCAGCAGCGACGAGGATCCCGACCTCGAGCACACCCTGGTCGCCGACATGCTCGAGCGACGGGTGAGCGCGCTGCTGCTGGTCACCAGCGCGGGCCAGCACGGCTACCTCGAGGCCGAACGGCGACTCGGCGTGCCGGTGATCTTCCTCGACCGTCCGCCGGACGACCTGGTGGCCGACACGATCGTGCTCGACAACGCCGGGGGAGTGCGGCAGGCCGTCGAGCATTTGCTGAAGTACAACCACCGCCGCATCGGCCTCGTCGGCGACCTGAGCCGGCTCTCGACCCATCGCGAGCGAGTCGCGGCGTTCGAGGACGCCATGCAGCGTGCCGGGATAGCCAACTGGCGACGCTTCGTGCGCTCCGATTCGCACGACGTCGACGCCGCCGAGCGCTCGGTGCGCGATCTGTTGTCACAGCGCCCCGCGCCGACCGCGTTGTTGACGACGAACAACCGGATCACGATCGGCGCGCTGCGTGCCGTGGGCGAACTCGACACCCCGCCGGCCCTGGTCGGGTTCGACGACTTCGACCTCGCCGACCTGCTCGGCGTGACCGTCATCGCCCACGACCCGGACCGCATGGGTTCACTCGGTGCCGAGCAGGTATTGGCGCGACTTGCCGGCGAGAGCGGTCCGGCGCGGCGGGTGGTTCTGCCGACCCGCCTCGTCGTGCGCGGGTCGGGTGAGCGCCGCGCGCGACGCTCGGCGTCCGACCGCGCTTGACGACAGGCAACTGCGCCGGGCAGCATCCCCGTCGATGCCTGACAACGATGTCAGATAAGGGCGCGAAGGAGGACGCTCCGCGATGACATCCCTGATGCGTGTGCTCGAGGTCGGCGGCACCCACGTCACCGCCGCCACCGTCGACACCGCGCGGCAGCGGGTGCTCGAGCGCACACGGCACGACCTCGACAGTGCCGCCGAAGCGTCGACCATCCTCGACGCCTTTTGCGCTGCCGCGATGACCCTGGCCGACACGGTCCCGGCGCGCTGGGCGGTCGCGATGCCCGATCCCTTCGACTATCCCCGGGGCATCGCGCTGTTCCGTGATGTCGGGAAGTTCGACGCCCTCTACGGCGTCGATGTCGGACGTGCGCTCATCGACTCGATCACCCCGACGCCGCAGTCGATCACCTTCGCCCATGACACCGAGGCGTTTCTGCTCGGCGAGTGGCTCTGCGGCGCCGCGCAGGGCGCGCAGCGGTGTGCCGCCGTCACGATCGGGACCGGGATCGGATCGGCCTTCCTCGACCGTGGCCGAACGGTGCGCGACAGCCCTGGGCTGCCGCCCGGCGGACGCATCCACCAAGTGCAGTGCGACGGGCGTCCGCTCGAGGACGTGGTGTCACGACGTGCCATCCGCGCTCGCTACCTGGCACGCTCCGGCGTCGACCTCGACGTGCACGAGATCGCGACACACGCGCGCAGGGGCGACGCCACTGCGGCTGCGGTCCTCGACGAGGCCTTCACCGCGCTCGGACGAGCACTCGCACCCGCGATGCGCGCGTTCGCGCCGGACGTGCTCGTCGTCGGCGGCTCGGTCGCGCGCTCGTGGGATCTGCTGGCGACACCGCTGATGACCGGCCTACGCGCAGACGGCCCGTGCAGCGTCGAGATCCGACCCGCGCTGCGTGAAGCGGACGCTGCCGTGATCGGTGCGGCACGCCATGCGCTCGCGACGCGATCGCGGCTGCTCGACGACCCGGCCGGCGCCACCCGCGCCGTGATCGCGCGGATGCTCGACGACGTCGACCTCGTCGACCGGCTCGCCGACTACTACGCGATGGACGGCCCGGCATGCGGCATCAACTTCCTCGACGGCACGGAGACTCGCGACGAATCGTCGATCACCGGTGCCGACCTGTTCGCCGTCACGAGTCTGGGACTCGATGTTTCACCACGGATCGGCCGCCGCCTCCTCGGCGACACCGCCGAGTACGTACCGATCGCGCGTCTGCTCGCCGAGCCGCAACTGGCTGTCGGCGGCACGCTCGACGCCGCCACACCCGACACGTTGCACGTCATGCGCGAACTCCACGACGCAGTACTGGCGACCACCGAGGGTGATGCCCTGCTGGCCAGCGCGATCTGTGCACGCAAGCGGCCTGAACTGTTCCCGGTGCTCGACCCGCTGGTGCTGCGTCGACTGCAGCTCTCGGACGAGTCGGTGCTCGCGTGCTGGCGCACCTTGCGTGCCACCCTCGCCGGCCCGGATCTCTGCGCGCGACTCGCGGCGCCGTTCGAGAAGCTGCGCGCACGGGGGCTTCGGGCCGATGTGTACCCGATGCGGCAATTGCATGTTCTTGCCGAGACCGCGTCGACTATTGACTGACCGTTTCGCCCGCTAGTACGGTTTCGCCGGATTAAGTCTGACATCGTTGTCATGTCCGGCAGGTCCGGACCGGCGGAAGGACCGTTCGATGACTCGTCGCGTCAGCCGAACCGTCGCAGTGGCCATCGGCGCTGCGGCCGTCCTGGCAGTGGGGATGTCCAGTGCGGTGGCCGCACCGGCGAGCCCGAGCGCAACCACCCCCACCGCGAACCCCAGTGCGAGCCCGAGCACGTCGCCCAGCCCTGCACCGAGCGCGCATCCGAGTGCACGGGCCGGGGGCCGCAGCCGCACCCAGCGCGCGGTGTGCACCGTCGGACCGAGCGGTGGGCTCGTCAACTGCCCCGCGGTCGTGCCCGCGCAACAGCGCCCCCGCGCAGCACGCAACAACGCGAAGGTTGCCGCCCCGATCGGTAACCCGGCCGCGCTCGTCGACACGCGCACGTGGACAACGGGTGGTGGCAACACGTTCCCGGGTGCGATCGCACCGTGGGGAGAGGTGCAGTGGAGCCCGGACACGATGCCCAACCGCAGTGCCGGCGGCGGCTACAGCTACGGCGATACGACGACGACCGGCTACTCGTTGACTCACGTGAGCGGCCCGGGCTGCGGCGCCGGCGGCGACATCCCGATGCTGCCGATGACGGGTGCGTTGCCGAGCGGCAATCCGAACGACGTCACGACTGCATTCAGCAACGACAACGAGATCGCGCAGGCCGGTTATTACTCGGCGGAGAGCAACCAGCCGGACACGATCACTTCGGAGTTCACGGCGACACCGCACAGTTCGATGGGCCGGTTCTCGTTCCCGCAGACGAATCAAGCAGGTTTCCTGATCAAACTGCATGACAGTCAGAACGGCGAGTACGCCCCGAGCACTGCGACCGTGGTGAGCGACACCGAGATCAGCGGCTCCGAGACGAGCGGGCACTTCTGCGGCGAAGACACCAACGACGGCCAGAAGCAGGAGTACACCGCGCACTTCGACATCGTCTTCGACCGCCCGTTCACCGCGCAGATCATCAACGGCACCGACGGAACGCCCAACGCCGTCTACCTCACCTTCGACACCACGCAGAACCCGGTCGTGCAGGCCAAGGTCGGGCTGTCCTACGTCAGCGATGCGAATGCCAAGCTCGACTGGCAGCAGGAGAACCCGGGCTGGAACTTCGCCAGCATCAAGGCCGCGGCGCAGCAGGACTGGAACAACCTGCTGGGTCGGATCCAGATCTCAGGCGGCACCTACGACCGCACCCAGATGTTCTACAGCCTGCTCTACAAGGACTTCGTCGAGCCGAACATCGTCAGCGACGTGAACGGGCAGTTCATGGGCGCAGACATGCAGGTACACACCGTGCCGGCAGGCCAGGGCGACCAGTACGGCATGTTCTCCGGCTGGGACATCTACCACTCGCTCTCACAACTGCAGGCAATGCTCGATCCCTCGGCCGCGAGCGACCAGGCGCAGTCAGAACTCAACTACTACAGCGAGGACAACCTCCTGCAGCAGTGGGGCTACAACAACCAGAACAACTACGTGATGGTCGGCGACCCGATGCAGTCGATCATCTCCGACTACTACGCGTTCGGTGCACGCAACTTCGACACGAACACCGCGCTCGCCGACATGCTCGAGCAGGCCACGACGACCAACGACGTACGTCCCGGGCAGAACCTCGAGGACAAGTACGGCTACCTGCCAGAGGACGGCAGCTACCGGTCGTGCTGCAATCCGCACGGCTATGTCTCGTCGCTGCTCGAATACGACACCAACGATCTCGCGCTGTCCCGCTTCGCCAAGGCACTCGGTGACAAGAAGGACGCGCGGATGCTCGAGAAGCGGGCGAACAACTGGGAGAACACCTTCTACCCGCAGAACGACCTGCTGAACCCGCGCAATGAGGACGGCAGCTTCGTCCCCGGCATCACGCCGACGTCGACCGACCCGTACGTCGAAGGCGACGCGTACGAGTATCTGTGGAATGTGCCGAACAACTACTCGGCGTTGTTCAACCTGCTCGGCGGGAAGAAGAAGGCCGACTCGATGCTCAAGCAGTTCCTCTCGCAGCCGAACGGCTTCGGCATGTACGCGCAGCTGACGAACGAGTTCGGCTTCGGCGAGCAGTACGCGCCGGACTATGCAGGTGATCCTGCGGCCACGCAGGAAATCGTCAACAACATCCGTACGACGATGTACCAGCCCGGGCCGAGCCTCGACAACAACGACGACCTCGGCGCGAACAGCTCGACGTTCATCTGGGAGATGCTCGGCATGTACCCGGAGAACTCGGGCAGCGACAACCTGGTGTTCAACAGTCCCGGGTTCCCGCACGCGGACATCGATCTGCCGAACGGCAACACCGTCAGCATCGACGCCCCGAACGCGTCCCCCACGAACTTCTATGTCAAGGGACTGAAACTGAACGGCGCGGCCTACAACAAGCTGTACGTCCCGTTCTCGAAACTGGCCAAGGGCGCAACGCTGGATTGGAAGCTCGGTGCGAAGCCGACCAACTGGGCCAGCGGAGCTGACGCGGCACCGCCGTCCTACGGCAAGGGCACCGCGTCGGCCGTGGGTTACCTCGATCAGTCCCAGGTCGACGTTGCCCCGGGTGGCACCACTCAGGTCACGCTCGGCGCTCAGAACGCCACCGACAGCGCGGAACATGTGTACGCGTTTGCGCGTGCACCGCACCAGCTCACCGTGAGCCCCCAGAACCCGACCATTCACCTGGCCAGGTCGGGTCGCGGCACGGTTGCACTGCGGATCGCTGCCGCCCCGTCGGCGAAGCAGACGTTCTACACGGTGCGGGTGAAGCTGCTCGACGATGCCGGTCACAAGTTGCCGGGTCTCACCCTGCGGGTGCTGGTGGCAGCACCGGGCAGCCTGCTGCGTGCGTTCAACAACGAGGGCGTCTCCGATGACTCGAACGTCAACGCTGCGAACTTCGACGGCGGCGGCTGGAGCTACTCGGCGCAAGCCCTGGCGGCGCAGGGCGTCAAGCCGGACGGGACGCTGACGGCCGGTGACATCAGCTACGACGTCGCGCCGTCGCAGCCGGGCCAGCCCGACAACGCGATCGCCGAAGGTCAGCAGGTCACGGTCAACGCTGCGGCCGGCACCCGACAGCTCGGCTTCCTCGGTTCGGCGACGAACGGCCCCAGCCAGGGCCTGACCACGCTGACCTACTCCGACGGCAGCACCGACCAGTATTGGCTCGGCCTGTCCGATTGGACGCTCGGCGGAGGTAATGACCAGCCGTCCTACGGCAACGTCGACGCGGTCACGACGACCTACCGCAACTGCAACCACTGCACGGGCGGACGCGACACCGTCGACACCCACCTGTTCAGTGCGGTGTTGCCGGTCGACCCGGCCAAGACGTTGCAGTCGGTCACTCTCCCGAACGGTGCCACACAGGGACAGTTGCACGTGTTCTCGATCGGGACGTCGACCACGGCCCAAACCGGTCCTGTGATCACGTCGGTGCAGCCTGCCACGGCGAACCCGGGTGATGTGGTGACGGTGAACGGGACGGGATTCGGAGCGACCCAGGGGTCCGGCTACGTCCAATTCATGGACAACGGCACGTCGTGGGGAGCGCCGGGCAATGCCGCCGGACTCACGGTGAAGAGCTGGAGCGACACGGCGATCACCTTCACCGTGCCGACCGCGGCCGGCGGCTTCCAGGTCTACCCGGGTTCGACAGCGATGGTGACCGTCACAACCGACTCCGGCCAGAAGTCGGACACGGCCGCGGTCGGCATCGCGCCTTCGGCGAATCTGTCCGACTACTACGACAACGTCGGGTACACGACGGACGGCAACCAGTCGTGTGGCAACTTCGACGGCCTCGGCTACAGCTATTCGGCCAAGACACTCGCGGACGACGGTTTCACGCCGGGCGCTGCGGCCACCGTCGACGGCTTGCAGTACACCTGGCCGAACGCGTCGGCCTGCCAGTCCGACAACATCCTCGCCTCGGGCCAGACGATTCTGGTCAAGGGCGCGGCCGGCGCGAGCAAGCTCGGGTTCCTGGGCGCGTCCGGCAACGGCGGCACGCAGGGGACGGTGACGATCACCTACACCGACGGGACGTCGACCACTGCGCAGCTGTCGTTCACCGACTGGGCACAGAGCGCTGCGTCCGGCAACGTCACGGCAGCGACCATGCCGTACCGCAACGCCAGTGACGGGTCGCAGCAGGCGATCACGATGTACGTGTTCGCAGCCGAGGTACCGGTCGACTCGAGCAAGACCGTCGCTTCGGTGACCTTGCCGAGCGTCACATCCGACGTGAACTCCGGCGCCAGCATGCACATCTTCACCCTGACGACGGGATAGCTAATGTCTGAGCGTGCGTCTGGAGCTCGCTGACGGTTGGGTCGACCTCGACCGACCCAAGACCCCCGCCGGCCTCGTGGCGCTGACCCACGGAGCCGGCGGCGGAGTCGCCACCAAGGACGTGCTCGCCGTGCGCGCCGGACTGCTCTCGGCCGGGGTCGCCGTCGCGCTGATCACGCAACCGTTCCGCGTCGCCGGCCGGCGCACCCCACCGGCGCCCGCGCCACAGGACGCCGCCTGGGTCGACCTGATGCAGGCGCTGCGCAACCGCCGCGGACTCGGGAGGGTTCCGCTGTTCGTCGGTGGTCGTTCGAACGGTGCACGGGTCGCCTGCCGTACCGCTGACGCGCTCGGCGCGGTCGGTGTCGTCGCGCTGGCCTACCCGTTGCATCCACCGGGACGTCCCGAGAACAGCAGACTGGGCGAGCTCGAGGCGCCGTCCTGCCCCGTACTGGTCGTCCAGGGTGACCGTGATCCGTTCGGCATGCCGCCGCCCGGCGCAGGGCGCGCCGTCGAGGTGATCGCGGGCGCGGACCACAACCTGCGCAAGGACCCTGCGGCAGTCGCGGAGCTCGTCGTCCAATTCGTGACATCAACGCTGCGTCGTGCAAGTGTCGCGACATGAGCAACGAGTTCCGCGACGCCCGCGATTTCCTGCAGAAGCACCGCACCGATTACGCCCTTGCACGCGAGGGATTCCGGTGGCCTCGTCCGGAGCATTTCAACTTTGCGATCGACTGGTTCGACGCGGTGCTGGCCAAGGAGACTCCCGATCAGCCCGCGCTGCGGTTGATCGAGGCCGATGGCACCGACGCGTCCTACACCTTCGCCGAACTGTCCACCCGATCCGATCAGGTCGCGGGGTGGCTGCGCGCCGAGGGCGTCGCCCGCGGCATGCGGGTGCTCGTGCTGCTCGGTAACCAGGTCGAGTTGTGGGAGACCACGCTCGCTGCGATCAAGCTCGGCGCGGTGCTCATCCCGGCAACGACTCTGCTCGCACCGGCCGACCTGCGCGACCGCGTCGAACGCGGCCACGTCGGTGCGGTCATCGCCCGATCCGAGATCGCGCCGCGGTTCGCCGACGTCCCCGGGTCGTACGTGCGGATCGCCGTCGGTGCTCCGGTCGAGGGCTGGCTGCGCTACGCCGACACCGAGACGAGCCTGGTCGACTTCAGCGCCGACGAGCCGACGCGCGCGGACGATCCGCTGCTGCTCTACTTCACCTCCGGCACGACGGCGTTGCCGAAGCTGGTCGAGCACTCGCACACCAGCTATCCGATCGGGCACCTGTCGACGATGTACTGGATCGGGCTGCAACCCGGCGACGTGCATCTGAACGTCTCGAGTCCCGGGTTGGGCCAAGCACGCATGGTCGTGCGTGTTCGCGCCGTGGATCGCCGGTGCGACGATCTGCCTGTTCAACTACGAGCGCTTCGACGCGAAGGCCATGCTCGATGTTCTGCGCGACGCGAAGGTGACGACATTCTGCGCGCCGCCGACGGTGTGGCGCATGATCATCCAGCAGGATCTCGCCGCGTGGAAGGACTCGCTGTCGCTGCGCGAAGTCGTCGGGGCAGGCGAGCCGCTCAACCCCGAGGTGATCGAAGCGGTGCAGCGCGGCTGGGGGTTGACCATCCGCGACGGTTTCGGGCAGACCGAGACCTCGCTCCAGGTGGGCAATTCGCCGGGTCAGCAACTCAAGCTCGGGTCGATGGGACGACCGATGCCCGGCTTCTCGATCACGCTGGTCGACCCGGTCAGCGGCGAGCCAGCGCACGGTGACACCCCCGAGGGCGAGATCTGTGTGGACATGACGCCGGAGCGTCCGGTCGGATTGATGGTCGGCTATCACGGCGACGTCCAACGCAACGCGGTTGCCTTCGCCGGCGACCGCTATCACACCGGCGACGTGGCGACGGTCGACACCGACGGCTACATCACCTATGTCGGCCGCACCGACGACGTCTTCAAGGCCAGCGACTACCGCATCTCGCCGTTCGAACTCGAAAGCGTGCTGATCGAACACCCGGCGGTCGCTGAAGCGGCGGTCGTCCCCGCACCCGACGAGCTGCGCCTGGCCGTCCCGAAGGCCTACGTCGTGCTTGTCGCAGGCCGAGAGCCCTCGCGCGAACTCGCCGGCGACATCCTGCGGCACTGCCGCGAGAATCTCGCGCCGTACAAGCGGATTCGCCGCCTGCAGTTCGCCGACCTGCCCAAGACCATCAGCGGAAAGATCCGCCGCGTCGAACTGCGCGAGGCGGAGGAGAAGTTCGCCGGCGCCCGCCCCGACGGCGAATACCGGGAAGAGGATTTCTAGGGAGTTTTGAAACCGGCGGATAAATATAGGGTGGCGTTGTGGGTCTTCGAGTGGAGAACCGGGTGCTGCCGGGCATCGGCGTGTGCCAGGAACTCGAGCTGCACGACGGACGTCGCATCGGCGTAGTCACGCGGCGCGACGGTCATCGCGACATCGTCGTCTACGACGAGGACGGCGACGGCGCGGCAACGACGATCACACTCGACGAGCGCGAGGCCGATGTCATCGCCGAGCTGCTCGGAGCGCCGCAGCTGGTCGCACGGTTGACCGACCTGCGTCGGGGCGCGGACGAGATGCTGACCGAACAGCTGCCCATCGGCGCCGGCTCGCCGTTTGCCGGACGCCGGCTCGGTGACACCCAAGCCCGCACCCGCACCGGCGCGTCGATCGTCGCCGTGCTGCGTGGCGGCACCACCCATCCTTCGCCCGGCCCGGACTTCGTCTTCGAAATCGGCGACCTCGTCGTCACTGTCGGCACACGCGACGGTCTCGACCAGGTCGCACGCCTCTTGGACGGTACGGCCGGCGCCGACGGTGCCGCGGCGCCGCCGGGGAACAGCTGACCGTGGTATTGGCGTCCGGAGACAGCGGCGGCACGCACATCGCGACCCTGCTCGTCGAACTCGGCGCCATCCTGCTCGCGCTCGGCATCCTCGGCCGGCTCGCCCGTTGGGCGCACATCCCGGTCGTCCCGCTCTACCTGGTGGCCGGGCTGTTCTTCGGACAGGGCGGGCTGCTGTCGCTCTCGGCCAGTCACGACTTCCTGCGCGTGAGCGCCGACATCGGCGTCGTGCTGCTGCTCGTGATGCTCGGCCTTGAATACTCCGCCGACGAACTGAAAGCGAGCTTGCGCACGCAGGCACCGATCGGGGTGATCGACGGCCTGCTCAACGCGCTTCCCGGCGCGGCTGTCGCGTTGCTGGCCGGCTGGGGCGGTCTGGCCGCGGTCGCGCTTGCCGGGGTGACGTGGGTGTCGTCGTCCGGCGTGATCGCGAAGATGCTCGGCGACCTGGGCCGGTTGGGCAACCGCGAGACACCGGCCATCCTCGGCGTGCTGGTCGTCGAAGATCTGATGATGGCGATGTACCTGCCGTTGCTCACGGCGCTGCTCGCCGGCGGTGGCGCCGGCAGCGTCCTCATCGCGGTGGCCGTTGCTCTGGCCACGGTCGCGATCGTGATCGTGCTCGCCACGCGCTTCGGCACGCACGTGACGAAGCTGGTCGGCTCTGAAGACCGCGAATCGCTGTTGCTCGGCGTGCTCGGCCTGACGTTGCTGGTCGCCGGCATCGCCGATCAACTCAAGGTGTCCGCGGCGGTCGGTGCGTTCCTGGTCGGGATCGCCGTGTCCGGCACGGTGGCCGAGAACGCCGTGGAACTGCTCGCCCCGTTGCGGGATCTGTTCGCCGCGGTGTTCTTCGTGACGTTCGGGTTGTCGACCGCGGCCGGCACCTTGCTGCCGGTGCTGCCACTCGCGGTCCTGCTCACCGCAATGACGGCGTTCACGAAGTTCGCTACCGGCTACCTGGCCGCGCGCCGCTCGAAGATCAAACGACGCGGACGTTGGCGCGCCGGGCTCGCCCTGATCCCGCGCGGCGAGTTCTCGGTTGTCATCGCCGCACTGGCCGTCGGCGCCGGGGTCGACGCGCGATTGGGTCCGCTGACCGCCGCCTACGTGCTGCTCACCATCGTCCTGGCTGCAGCCGTCCAGAAGCTGCCGAACCGGCTCAGGGCAACGTCGCGCGCCGAGCGGCGCGCGACGGCCCTCGAGTCGGGGTGAGGCTCAGCGTGCAGCGCGGTTGAACGCCTCGACGACCGGCTTCTGGGTGAGCAGGTAGATCACGACGAGGTCCAGGGCGAGGCCGATGATGCTCGTATAGCCGCCCTTGATCAGCGCGATCAACCCGAAGACCGCGCTGAGTCCGGCCAGCGCGATCGCGGCAGTCCGCGCCCACTGCTTGAGCTGTCGCAGGGCGACACCTACCCAGATGGCGATACCGCCGAGCACCAGGTATATGACGGCGAAGACCGCGAAGATCGCGCCGAGGCCGCTGATCGCGAACAGCAACAGGCCGCCGAGGATCGCGAATCCGCCGCTGATGAACAGCAGGATCGCAGCGGTGTTCACCTGCGCCGGGACGCCCTGCTGTTGTTGGCCGTAGCCGTAACCGGGCGGGGGAGGCGGCATGTTCGGCGGCTGACCCTGCGGCGGGCCCTGCCACTGCTGGGGCGGCGGACCCTGGGGCGGGCCCTGCGGCTGGCCCTGGGGTGGGCCCTGGGGTGGGCCTTGCCACTGCGGCGGCGGGCCTTGCGGCGGCTGCCCCTGCGGCGGCTGGGGCGGCGGGTTGTAGGACATGTGGCCCTCCCACGGGTCGCGGTGTTCTACCGGAAGATGACCTTAGATGCACCCGCGCAGTTCGGCTACCGATGTCGGTCGGCGATGCGCGATTGGTCGACGATTCAGGTCGCGATAGGCGCGAATCGCGCGTTTGCGGCGGCCGCGAGGTCGGCGGGCGTCAGTTCGACCTGAAGCCCGCGTTTGCCCGCGGACACGAAGACGGTGTCGAAGTGCTGTGCGGACGCATCGATCACCACTGGCAACCGGCTCTTCTGACCGATCGGGCTGATCCCGCCGACGACGTATCCGGTCGCGCGTGCAGCGGCGGCAGGCTCGGCCATTGCTCCACGCTTGCCGCCCACAGCGGCGGCGAGCGCCTTCACGTCCAGGCGCGCGGCCACGGGGACGACGCCGCACACGAGCTTGCCGTCGATCAGTGCGATCAACGTCTTGAAGATGCGTGTCGCGTCGACGCCGAGCGCCGCCGCCGCCTCGTCCCCATAAGCCTCGGCGCGCGGATCGTGGTCATACGGATGCAGCGTGAACGCGATCTTCTGCTTGCTCAGCAGCGCGGTTGCCGGGGTTCCGGTTGACACGTCAGCTCACGCTAGTCGGAATGCCGGCGCCACAATCCTGGTTCACCCCACATGATGGTGACCGCCGACCAACCGCGCATTCTCGGCGCGATCCGGCCGTTGCCGGGTCTCGCGATAGGCTCGACGTCCGACCGGGACGAAAGGACGACGGTGGCTGAAGAGACGGTGGAACAACGCCGCGCCAGGTTCGAACGCGACGCCCTGCCGTTCCTCGACCAGCTCTACGCGGCTGCGATGCGCATGACGCGCAATCCCTCTGATGCCGAAGACCTCGTCCAAGAGACGTTCGTGAAGGCGTTTGCGGCGTTCCACCAGTTCACCGAGGGCACCAACCTCAAGGCCTGGCTGTACCGGATCCTGACGAACACCTTCATCAACAACTACCGCAAGAAGCAGCGCCAGCCGCAGGAAGCGAACAACGAGAACGTCGAGGACTGGCAGCTGGCACGGGCTGAGTCACATACGTCCAGTGGGCTGCGCTCCGCCGAGATGGAGGCGCTCGACCACCTGCCCGATTCCGACGTCAAGGACGCGCTGCAGTCGCTTCCCGAGGACTTCCGCCTCGCGGTGTACCTCGCCGATGTCGAGGGGTTCGCCTACAAGGAGATCGCCGAGATCATGGGCACCCCGATCGGGACGGTGATGTCGCGCCTGCACCGCGGCCGCAAGCAGTTGCAGACCCTGCTGGCCGACTACGCGCGCGAGCGCGGTCTGATCGCCGCTGGTTCCGGGAGCGAACAATGAGTGGACTCGGATTCGGTCCGGGCAACATCGACTGTGACGACGTGCTGTCCGAGCTCTATCTCTACATGGACGAAGAGACCGACGACGTAACACGCGGCCGCATCCGTCAGCACCTGGAGGCGTGCGCTCCCTGCCTGCGCCAGTACGGCCTCGAGCACGACGTCCGTGCGCTGATCGCACGCTGCTGCGGTGGCGACCAGGCGCCGGCAAGCCTGCACCAGCGCATTCGCGTGCGCATCACCGAGCTCACGATCGACTCGGGGCACCTGGAGTACCGCGCCGACTGACGCGTCAGTTACTGACCGCGCGCACGAGCCGATCGGCAGCCTGCAGCGCGGGCGTGATCAGGTCGCCACCCTGCTGACCCATCACCACGCCGTAGACATCCACGCGTCGTCCGTCGTGCCGGCGATGACTGACGAACATGAAGCAGCCGCCCGACTGCGACATCGAGCCGGTCTTGATCCCGACGAACCCGTCGTGGCCGAGCAAGGTGTCGTAGTTGTAAACCCGTCCCGCGACCGGCAGCACGTAGGACGAGCGCCCGAACATCGCACGCAGCGCCGGCAGATGCATCGCCTTACGGGCAAGCAGGATCTGGTCACGCGGTGTCGACGTGGTCGCGGCGTCGTAGCCGCTCGGGTCGGTGTAGTGAGTGCGTGTCATGTGCAAAACCCGTGCAGTGCGATTCATCGCGGTGACGAATCGTGTCACCGTCCCGGACACGTGGCGCGCAATCATGATCGCGACGTTGTTCGCGGACGGAAGCATGATCGCCGCCAGGGCCTGACGCTCGGTCAGGTGTTCACCTGCACGAACGGCCACTGTTGACTCGCCACGGTTCGCCCGGCGCTGCCAGTCGGCGACATCACCCCGGGTCACCGTCAGGTGAAATCCGCCGTGCGGCCCCATCGGGTCTTCGCTGAGCATCACGACGGCCGTCATGACCTTGGCCATGCTCGCAATGGGCGCGACATGCTGGTGCGGACCGCGCCGGATCGGCCCGCCGCCGTAGGCATAACCGGCCTGCCCGACCGACGGCCACACCGTGGCGGCCGACGCGTTCTCGGGCACTGCGACGAGCCCCGTCAAGACTGCCGCAATGACAGCCGCGATCAACCAGAGCCGGTTCACCTCATGGAGTGTGCCGTATCGCCATCGATGCCGCGGCGTGATCGGCGAGCTGGAGGCCCGCATAGAGCCCGGCGGTGAGCGAGTTGTGTCCGTGCTGACCCAGCACGACGCCGGTGATCACGACCGGTCTCGCCGCGACGAGGCGGCGCACCCGGAACATGAAGCAACCTTGCGCGGCGTCGTCCGAGCCGGTCTTTATGCCGAGGACGCCATGTGTGCCGAGCAGCGTGTCCGTGTTCGACACCTCGCCCGCGACAGGGATCCGATAGCCGGCCGTGCCGACGAGAGTGCGCAAGGCTGCGACGCGCATCGCGACGTCCGCGAGTCGGGTCTGGTCGACGGCGGTCGAGATCGTCGAGGACTCGAACCCGCTCGGATCGGTGTAGTGCGTGTCGTGCATGCCGAGGCGGCGGGCCTCGGCGTTCATCCGCGCGACGAACGCCCCGACGGTGCCGGCGACCTTGCGCGCCAGCATGATCGCGACGTTGTTCGCCGACGGAAGCAACAGGGCGGCGAGCGCCTGCCGCTCGGTCAGCACCTCACCGGCATCGACCGCGACGATCGATTCGCCGTCGGCGTCGCGCGCAGTCGTGTCCTCGACGTCGGCGTCGCCGACGGTGAGTCGAAAGCCGGCGCGCCCCGGTCGCAGCGGGGCCGCGTGCAGCACGATCAGCGCAGTCATCACCTTGGCGACGCTGGCGATCGGAACCGGTTGCTGTGCCGGACTGTGCTGGATCGGGCCACCGTCGATCTGGTACGCGCCCTCGCCGCGCAGGGGCCAGCCCGTCGTGGCGAGATAGTGCCGTCGCGCGTCGTCGTTCACGAACCGGATCGTTGCGACCGCAGCGATGCCGACAATCGTGATCATGACTGCGGCGACGCCCATGACGCGAGTTCTGGACATGCGCCGACAGTGCTGCGCGCGGGTTATCGTCGGTGTTCGCGGCGCCCTTATCCGCCGCTTATGAAACGTTCGGCAAGCTGCCGGCGGACCCTGACCGACGGAGATCGACACAGTGCGCGTGTTACTCGCCGACGACGAGCGGCTGCTCGCCGACACCGTCGCCGACGGTTTGCGCAAGCTCGCGATGGCGGTCGACGTCTGTTACGACGGCGAAGCCGCGCTGGAACGTCTCGGCGTCAACCATTACGACGTAGCCATCCTCGACCGTGACATGCCCGGCCGCAGCGGCGACGACGTGTGCCGCTGGATGGTCGATGCCGACATGGGCACGCGGATCCTCATCCTGACCGCGGCCGCCGGGATCCGTGACCGTGTCGACGGGCTCGGGCTCGGCGCCGATGACTACCTGACCAAACCGTTCGCGTTCGCCGAACTCGCAGCGCGCGTCCAGGCGCTCGCACGGCGCCCACCCGCCGCCCTGCATCCGGTGCTCGACCGCGAAGGCGTCGTCCTCGATGTCCCACGGCATCGCGCGTTTCGGGAGGGGCGCCTGCTCGATCTCACTCCGAAGGAGTTCGCGGTGCTGTCCGTGCTGATGCGGTCGGCCGGCACGATTGTCACCGCCGAGCAGTTGCTCGAGCAGGCATGGGACGAGCATGCCGATCCGTTCACGAACGCCGTGCGGGTCGCCGTCATGACGTTGCGGCGCAAGCTCGGCGACCCGCCGATCGTGCACACGCTGCCGCGCGTCGGGTACCGGTTCGGGGAGCCGGACTGATGCAGCTCTCGCCGCGGCGCAGGTTCGTCATAGCCATGCTGATCAGCTGGCCGATCGGGTTGCTCTATCTCTACTGGGGCCTGATCAACGGCGTGAACGTGATCCGCTGGTACCGCTCCGGCGACGTCAGTTGCAGCTCGACGTGGATGACGATCACGAACGGGTGTGATCCGTCGTCCTACAGCGTGACCTTCGCGTGGGTGCAACTGCTGCTCGCCACCGCAATCATGATCGCGCTCGGGTTCATGCTCGCGCGCTGGGTGCTTCGACCGGTGGCGCAGATGGCCGACACGTTGACGCGCCTCGGCCCGACCAGCCTCGGCATCCGACTCGAGGTCGCAGGTGGCAACGACGAGACCAAGCGGTTGGGTGATGCGATCGATGCATTGCTCGATCGCGTCGCCGCGGGCTACGAGGCGCAGCAACGATTTGCGGCCAACGCGTCGCACGAACTGCGCACTCCGCTGGCCACCCAGCGCGCGCTCATCGAGATCAGCCTTCGTGATGCACTGACACCTGATCAGCTCGCGCTTGTCTCGCGGCAGTTGCTCGCCACCAACGCGCGCAACGAGGCGCTGATCGAGGGATTGCTGGTGTTGGCCGAGACCGATCGCGGGCTGCGGTCGCGCTCGCCGCAGCGGCTCGACCAGATCACATCGACAATGGTCGAGGCGCTCCGTCCGGCGGCGGCGCAGGGCGGCGTCGCGCTCGACGTTGCGCTCGCCCCCGTCGAGGTCGACGGCGAGGCGCCCCTGCTCGAGCGGTTGGTCACCAACCTCGTCCAGAACGCGATCAAGTACAACCGGGCCGGCGGCTGCGTGCGCGTCGCGGTCACGCCGGACGGGAGCCTGAGCGTCGTCAACAGCGGCGACGACGTGCGTCCGGACGCCGTCGCGGGCCTGTTCGAACCGTTCCGCCGAGGGTCCGGAGACCGGCTCGATCACGGTAGCGGAGTGGGGCTCGGGCTCACGATCGCCCGATCGGTCGTGGCCGCACACGGGGGCACCATCCGGGCAACCGCGAACGCGGACGGCGGGCTCACTGTCGTCGTCGCCCTACCGGTCTCCGGCGCGCGACGTGCGCTACGGTCCGATCATGTCGCACTGTGACGGTGCTTCCGGTGCCGCCGACGCCGATGAACTTGCCCGCCTGATCGCGCAGTACTTTCCTGCCCCGGTCGACACCGACACCCACGTCGCCGATTCGGAGTGGGTCCCCCTCGTCGACGGCCGGCGGTACTACGCCGAGATCGACGAGCAACTCGGCAAGGCCGGCCCCGGCGACACGATCCTGGCCAGCGGCCTGGAGATCAACCCGTACATCGACCTGCAGGGCCGCCCGGCCGATCACCCCGACCACGTGCCGCTCGGGCGGCAGTTCGCCGAGGCCGCCGCGCGTGGTGTCGACGTGCGATTGCTCATCGCCGGACGGGTGTTCGCAGCCTCCCTGCCGCGCAGCGGGCTGCCGTTTCGCGGCAACGCCTTCCAGGCCGATCATCTGCGCGAGCTGCGCGTCGACGGGATGGACGAGCCGCCGCTGCGGGGTCGCGTGCTGATCGACTTCTCGAGCGCGCTGCTCGGGTCGAACCACCAGAAGACCGTGGTCACCCACATCGGTGGCGAACTGACGTCCTACGTCAGCGGGATCGACCTCGCCGACCATCGCTGGGACGACGCACCGCACGATCGGCTGCGCCTCGAGGGCGGCCGCTGGGGTTGGCACGACATGGCAGTGCGACTGCGCGGGCCGGCTGCCCAGCGCGTATGGAACATCTTCCGGGAACGGTGGCAGGAGACACTCACCCTGCCGCACGAGCACTGGCTCGCGAGCCCGACCGACCGGCGCCGGCTCAATCCGCCCGGAGCACTGCCCGCACCATCGCCGGCGCCGACCGCCGACCCGATCGAATCGCCAGGCGTCGCCGTGCGCGTACTGCGCTCGACCTTCCACCGCAAGGTCGATTCGCGCGTGCCGTTCCGACGTCGCACCTGGGACCTCGTCCCGCCCGGCGGGCACCAGGAGATCTTCACGACCTTGACGACGGCGATCGGAGCCGCGCGCTGCTACATCTACCTCGAGGACCAGTACCTCGAGGAGTCTGTCGGAGGGAACCGGCACTTCGAGCTCTACCCGCACCTGCGCGCCGCGGCCGCGCGCGGAGTGAAGGTCATCCTCGTCGGGTCGGGAACGCGCGATCCCGAGGACATCGACTTCGGCGGTCTCGAGATCAATCGCGAGCTCAACGACGACCTGCGGACCAAGCTCGTCAACCCGCTGCGTCCGGCCGCGCGTGGCAATGTCGCCGTGCACCGCATCGAGAACTGCACCGTGCACGCCAAGTTGTTCCTCATCGACGATCGGTTCGCGAACATCGGGTCGGCGAACCTGTTCAGTCGGTCGATGGTCGGCGCAGACAGCGAGATGAGCGCTGCCGTGGTCGCGTCGACGAACCTCGTGCGCGATCTCCGCATCGCGGTGTGGGGCGAGCATCTGCGCACCGCGCTCACACCGCAGGTACGTGAAGCGCTTGCCGACCTCGACCTCGCGTTGGGCATCTGGCGCCCGCAGTGGTTGCCGGACGGCGTGTCCCGCGCGATCTGGCGGCGCGCCGGCAACCCGCCCGGGTTCGCACCCGACGAGGACGCGATCACTCTCGTCGGCCCGCATCTGTGAGCGGTCAGGTCGTTGCCGCGGCCACCGTCTGCCGGGGAGTGTCGGTGTAGTAGTCACCGGGCTTGGTCGCATCGGCACCGGCCGGCGCACGTAGTGCGCGCAGCACGAATGTCAGCACGACGGCGATGATGAGGTTCAGCAACAGTGCGGTCACCGCGATGTAGACCTTCTGGTCGGTGAACGGGAAGTTGGCCAGCGGCGACCCGAAGTGTCGCGTGCCGCTGCCGACGACCGTCTTCGCACCGTTGACGAGCTTCACTTGCAGGTCGGGCACGGTTTGCTGATAGGCAACGATGGTGCCGTAGACCATGCTGACCGCCCACCCGGTCAGCAGCGCCCACCGGTGGAACCAGCGCGTGTAGAGACCGGCGACGATTGCGACGATCGTCTGCAGGATCCACATGCCGCCCAGCAGTTGGAAGTTGATCGCGTTCTGCGCATCGAGCCCGAGCACGAACAGCAGCGCGCCGAACTTCACGACCAGCGAGACGATCTTCGCGACTTGTGCCTCGTGTTTCGGGGACGCGTTGCGCGCGAAGTACTCGCGATAGATGTTGCGGGTGAACAGGTTCGCCGCCGCGATCGACATGATGGCTGCCGGGACGAGGGCGCCGATGGCGATCGCCGCGAAGCACACCCCGGCGAACCAGTTGGGGAACACCTGATCGAACAGGCGCGGCACAGCGAGCTGCGCGTTCGCGACGCCGTCGAGCCCGAACACGTTCGTCCCCTTCGCTATCGCGGCGTACCCGAGCAGCGCCAACAGCGCGAGCATCAGCGAGTAGAGGGGGAGGATCGCCGCGTTGCGCCGGATCACGTTGCGGCTGCGCGCGGAAAGCACTGCTGTCATCGAGTGCGGATACATGAACAGGGCCAGTGCCGAGCCGAAGGCGAGCGTGCCGAACGCCCAATAGTTCGCTTCGCTCGTAATGAACGTGCCGGGTTTGCCGGTGACGGGTGAGGTCTTGGCGAGTTGCGTCTTCGCCGAGTCGAACATCGTGCCGAAGCCGATCTTCGTCGCGACGTAGATGATCGCGACCACGATGACGATGTAGATGAGCGCGTCCTTCACGAACGCGATGAGTGCGGGTGCACGCAGGCCGGACGAGTACGTGTACGCGGCGAGGACAGCGAACGCGATGATCAGCGGAAGGTCCTTGGCGAACGTGCTGCCCGATCCGCCGATCCCCATCGTCGTGACGACCGCCTGGATGCCGACCAGTTGCAGGGCGATGTAGGGCATCGTCGCGAGGATGCCGGTGACGGCGACCGCGAGGGCCAGCCCGCGGCTGTCGTAACGGCCGCGCACGAAGTCGGCCGGGGTCACGTACCCGTTGCGACGCGCGACGCTCCACAGCCGCGGCATGAAGATGAAGATGATCGGATAGGCGACGATCGTGTACGGCACCGCGAAGAACCCGCTCACCGCGCCCGTCGCGTACATCGCCGCCGGGACCGCGACGAACGTGTACGCGGTGTAGAGATCGCCGCCGAGCAGGAACCACGTGACGACGGTGCCGAAGCCGCGCCCGCCCAGCCCCCACTCGTCCAGGCTGTGCAGGTCACCCGACCGACGCCAGCGCGCCGCCCAGAAGCCGCCGATCGTGACGACCGCGAAGAAGAAGATGACGACGCCGAGTTCGACACCGTTGACGCCGGTGCCGTCGGCGAGCACCGCGCCGCCGCTCACGGCCTCTCCCCGCGTGCCCGAGTGATCACCAGATAGGCGCCGCCGGTGAAGATCGGGGTGATGATCACCCACAGCAGCAGGTACCAGTAGAAGAACGGCATGCCCCACAGCCGCGGTGTCTCGTAGGAGTAGGTCGGCACGAGTGCCAGCGCGATCATCGGGATCGCGAGGAGCACGCCGGCGAGCACCTTCGCGCTCGCCGGTAGCGGGCGAACCTCGGCAGGTTCGTCCTGCTGGGTGTTCTCGGTTCCGATCGCCATCGACAGCCTCCCGCCGCGTCGCGAGCCGTGGTGACGCAGACCATATCGTCCTAAACGTCAGATTTGTGCGATCTGTGTGTGCAGACGGTGCGTGCGAAGCGATATGGGGCGCATGGGAAGGTTGATCTCGTGTCGGCATTGTCGGAACTGCTGTCGTCTCGCACGACCCTCGACGATGCCCAGATCGACCACCTGCAGCGCCTGGTCGGCGAATGGCAACTGCTGTCCGACCTCGCGTTCGCCGACCTGTTGCTCTGGGTGCCGGTCGAACTGCACGACGGCGAAGCGGGGACGACCGGCGGCTTCTTGTGCGCGGCGCAGTGCCGGCCGACGACCGGCCCGACTGCGTACCAGCATGATCAGGTCGGGGCGATCATCCGCGCCGAGCGCGCCGTCCCGATGCTGACGGCGTTCAACGAGGGACGCATCTTCCGCGAGACAGAACCCGACTGGGACGGCGATCTGCCGATCCGGCGCGAGGCGATCCCGATCCGCCTCGACGGGGCGAACCGGGACGTGTTCGCGGTGCTGGGCAAGGATGCGAATCTGGCCAGCGTGCGCACTCCGTCCCAACTCGAACTGGTGTACCTGCAGACCGCCGCCGATCTCTCGGCCATGGTGGCCGACGGCACGTTCCCCAATCCCGACGCGAGCGAGGAGGAGGGATCCGGGCCGCGCGTCGGCGATGGCGTGCTGCGCCTCGAGCCGGACGGCACGATCATCTACGCGAGCCCGAACTCGCTGTCGGCCTTCAGCCGCCTCGGCGTGTCAGGCACTGTGGTCGGTGAGCCGCTGCACGAACTGACCAGTGGGGTCGCCGACGACCCGTTCGACGCGAGCGATCTGGGCGACGCGGTCGAGGCGGCAATCGACGGCGGCCAGCCGGCGTCGATCGAGGTCGACGGCGGGGGAGCGACCATCCTCTTCCGGGCGATCCCGCTGCGGCCCCGCGGCGAGACGCTCGGCGCGCTGTTGCTGATGCAGGACGTCACCGAACTGCGTCGTCGTGACCGGCAGCTCATGAGCAAGGACGCAACGATCCGCGAGATCCACCACCGGGTGAAGAACAATCTGCAGACCGTGGCGGCGTTGTTGCGGCTGCAGGCGCGCCGGGTCGCGATTCCCGAGGCGCGGGTGGCGCTCGAGGAGTCGATGCGCCGGGTGGCGTCGATCGCGCTCGTGCACGAAACGCTGTCGGTATCGGTCGACGAGGAGGTCGACTTCGACCACGTCGTGGATCGGCTGCTCGGCATGCTCACCGATGTCATGGGATCAGCGGGACGGATCGATCTGCGCCGCGTCGGCACGTTCGGCGAGCTGCCCGCCGAGGTTGCCACTGCGCTGGTGCTGGTGCTCACCGAGCTCGTCCAGAACGCGCTCGAGCACGCGTTCCCGGACGGCGCGAGCGGGTCGGTGCTGGTCAATGCGCAACGCGACCGCGGCGAACTCGAGTTACGGGTCGACGATGACGGTGCCGGGCTGCCCGAGGGGTTTGCCGACACGTCCGGCGAACTCGGGCTGCAGATCGTTCGCACCCTGGTCGCCGGCGAGCTCGACGGGACGGTGACACTGCACCCCCGCGAGTCCGCGCCGGGCACCTCGGCCGTCGTGCTGATGCCGCTCGCTCGGCGCGCGCGGGTCGGCGGTTAGCCCCGTCACACAAACGACGATGCCGGCCGTGAGATCACGACCGGCACCGATAAGTGTGTTTCGACTCAGGCCAGTCGAGCCCTTGCGCGCGCATTGCGACGCTTCAGAGCGCGTCGCTCGTCCTCGGACAGACCGCCCCAGACGCCCGCGTCCTGACCGCTCTCCAGAGCCCACGCGAGGCACTGCTGGATCACCGGGCACCGACGGCATACAGCCTTGGCCTGCTCGATCTGGAGCAGTGCCGGGCCGGTGTTTCCGATCGGAAAGAACAGCTCGGGGTCTTCGTCACGGCAAATCGCGCGGTGACGCCAATCCATCTTGTCTTTCTCCTCACGTCGTCGTAGTTGAACGGCATCGGTGCCGCTCCACCTACGCTTGTGAATCCTTTCACGAGCGAGCTCAAGCTTCAAGCCATTGACCCAGATGCAAGCCAGCTCACCTGGGTCGTGCCGAGCCGTCGTGGCAACCGTCTCCTGAAGTCAGCGTGGTCGAATTACCCGCGCGCGGCAAGTACCAATCCGCAGCCCTCGGCGCGCTCTCATGTCACCGTTGACGGCCCAAAAGTACGCGTGCCGCCGCGATCGGTCGACCCCTAAATCCAATTAATTCGGACACTTCTCTTGGTCACAGAAGAACCTGAACTGCTTTCGCGGCCGTTCGGAACACCAGCTTTTCGTGGAGTCCGAGGTAGTCGCCGTCGACCTGAACCGGCGTGGGATCGTCGGCAAGAACAGTCAACCCGTCGAGATCGTGCCCGGTGATCGCCCCGCGTCGTCCGATCCGGGGGTGTTTGCCCGACAACCTCACCATGCTGAACATCACTCCGGCGGTACTCATGCGACGCCGGGCGTACAGGCCCAGCCCGGTGTCGAAGTTCGTGTCCGGTGTGGGACGCAGCGGGCGGTTGCCGACGTAGGTCCACGGATCGGTGTTCGTGACCACAGCCATGTAGATGTCGTCGTAGCGCGTGCCCTCGGGCAGTTCGAGATGCAGGCGCGGGTGGCGGCGGTCGGACTTGAAGAACTCGCGCACGCCGACGCGCGCGTACAGCGTGTGGCTGGACGTCTTGCCCTTGTTGCGCTGCTTCTCGACGCCGGCCACGATCGCCGCGTCGTACCCCATTCCCGCGGCGAAGATGAACCATCGCTCGTCGGCGCCGAGGGTCACGCAGCCGAGGCTGACCGGGCGGCGGCTGCCCGTGCGCAGGGCTTCGAGCACGACGCCGGTGGCCTCGATCGGGGTCTGCGGCAGGCCGAGGGAGCGGGCGAACACGTTGGTCGATCCGGCCGGCACGACGCCGAGGGCCGGCACCTTGTCGTGCACGCCGTCGGTGAGCAGCCCGTTGACGACCTCGTTCACCGTGCCGTCGCCGCCGAAGGCCACGACGACGTCCGTCCCGTTGCGCATGGCACGGCAGGCGAGGGCTGCGGCGTGCCCGCGGTTGGCGGTCTCCTCGAGTTCGAGTTCGGCATCGCTGCCGAGAGCGTGCGTGAGCACGTCCCGTTCGCGCGAGGTGGTAGCCGTCGCACGCGGGTTCGAGACGACCAAGACACGCACGAGGTCGAACAATACCGATCGCCTACCGTTGGCCGGGTGGACAGACCGACTCTTTCGGCCGTGCCCGGCCCGTTGCGCATCGCCGCTGCGATCATCGCGCTCGAGGCACTGGCACTGGTCGGCGCTGCCGTCGTCCTGGTCGTTAAGACGGTGACCGGTTCGCCGCAGCACGTATGGGGTGCGCTGCTCGGTGCCGCCCTGGCGCTGATCGGCGCCGCTGCTCTCGCCGCCGCTGCGCGCGCGCTGCTGTTCCTTCGTCCCGCCGCGCGCTCGCCCATCGTCGTGCTGCAACTGCTCGCCGTCCCGGTCTCGTACAGCCTGTGGTTCCAGGCGGGCCTGATCGCCTACGGCGCGCCGATCATGGTGGCTGCCCTGGCCGTGCTGTTTCTGTTGTTCACCCCGCCCGCCCGCGCCGCCCTGGACCGCGAAGTCACCCGCTGATCCACTCGCCGATTCGGTCGAATCGCGACCGAATCGGCGAGTTGATCAGGCCAACCGGGTTGTCCACACTCTCTGGCGCTCGTCCACACATCGGCCGTTGCCGCGTCGAGGGACGTGGCAACCGCGCGACCGTCGAGGCATGCTGATTGCGCCGGCCTGCCTTCCGCGGGTGCTGACTCCAGAACTCATGCATCGTTTCTCCATCTCGCGAAGCACCATGCGCACGGAACTGCGTCACGGCCGGTGGCAGCGTCTCGCCGCGGGAACGGTTCTCACCCGTCCGGACGAACCGACGAGGGCGGATTGGGCTGACGTCGGTGTCGCGCTCGCCGGGCCGGGCGCGGCGATCACGGGATGGGATGCAGCACGCGTGCGGGGTGTCGGAGACCGTCACCCGGTCAACAAGCTCGTCATCGTTCTGTCCCGGACGGTCACGGGGCGGGTCGTCGGCGGCGTCCGGATCCGCCAGACGGATCGTCCGTTCACACGCCGATTCCAACCGCTCGGAGCGCCTCTCGAGCTAGCGCCGATCGCTGCGCTGCCTCGCGCCGTGACCGACACCGCAATCGATTGTCGCGACCTCGCGTCGGTGCGCGCTCTGCTGGGCAGCGCCGTGCAACGCGGACGCTGCACCGTTCCCAGTCTTCTTGCCGAGTACGAGGCCGGTCCCCGCAACGGCAGCAGATTTCTTCGCATCGCGCTCGGCGACCTTCGCGACGGCGCGCGATCTGCCGCCGAGGCGCGAGCGGCCAGAATCCTGGCCGCGAGCGATGTGCCGCCCTTCGAGTTGAACGTTCCGATCCTCGACCAGGCCGGGACACTCATCCGCGTCGTCGACATCCTTTGGCGCGAGTTGCGCGCTGCGCTCGAGATCGACAGCCGCGAATTCCACTACACCGAAGCCGAATGGCAGGCCACGCTGCGCCGGCACAACCAGCTCACCCGCTGCGGACTGTCCGCCACTCACTACCCACCGCGACAAGTCAATCGCAACCGCACTGCGTTCGTGGCCGAGGTGTACGAGTGGCTTCAGACGCGCGCACACGAACTGCAGGTCCCGATGCCGCGCGGACACGGAATACGCACACCTCGCGACGGCGAGCCGACCCCGTTCGTCCTCGTCAGAAGGCCTTGATCAACTCGCCGATTTGGTTAGATTTCAGCCGAAACGGCGAGATGATCACGGCTATTTCTTGGGTTCGGGCTCGGGGGCGCCGAGGCTCGCCCGCATCTTCTTCAGGCCTCGCGCGACCAGGCGCGACACCTGCATCTGCGAGACGCCGACGAGCGCGGCGATCTCGGTCTGGGTCTTGTTCGCGACGAAGCGCAGCAGCAGGATCTCGCGCTCGGCCTCGGGTAGCTGGCCGATGACGTCGCGCAGCACGGCACGCTGTTCGACCTGCTCGAAGCCCTCGTCGATCATGCCGAGCATCGGGTGCTCGGGCACGGTTTCGCCGGGTGGGGCGAGCACGTCCAGCGGCACTCCGGAATATGCCCGAGCAGCGTCGAGCGCTTCGATCACGGCGTCCTCGGGGACGTCGATGCGCTGCGACAGCTCTCGCACGGTCGGCGCGCGGCCGAGTTCCTGCGACAGGTCGGCACGCGCGGCATTGAGGGTCGTCTGCAGCTCCTGCGCGCGTCGCGGGACGTGGATCAGCCAGCCGGTGTCGCGGAAGTGGCGCTTGAGCTCGCCGAGGATCGTCGGCGTCGCGTAGGTCGAGAACTCCAGGCCGCGGGACGGGTCGAAGCGGTCGATCGCCTTGATCAGCCCGATCGAGCCGACCTGCACCAGGTCGTTCATCGGCTCGTTGCGGCCCGAGAAGCGCCGGGCGAGGTAGACGACCAGCGGCATGTGCAACTCGACGAGGCGATCACGCAGCGCGCGACGGCGTGGATCGTCCTCGGCGAGGGAGTGCAGCTCGGCGAGCAACTGACCGGCAGGCGGCCCTTCGCGCTCGTCAGCCGATGATGCGGTATTGCTCACGCCGGTGCTGTCTCTCGCCGCTTGGTCACCGTGATCGACAGCGTCTCGCCGGAGCCGGCCACCTCGACTTCGGAGGCCAGCGCCGAGAGCACGCTCCACGCGAAGCCGCCCCGGTCCGGACTGGCCGCGTCGGCGTCCGGCGCGTGCACCGAGGTGGTCACCGTCAAGCAGCCGATCTCGAGTTCGAAGTGCGCCCCCAGCGTCGTCCCGGGAAGCGCGTGAGGGAGCAGCAGCGAGCAGGCCTCGTCGACGGCCAGCCCGAGGTCGTCGATGTCATCGACGGTCAGGTCACAGCGCGCCGCGAGGCTCGTCGCGGTCAGCCGCAGTGTGGCGACGTAGGCGCCGTTCGCAGGGACGCTGATATCGACGACGTCCTGGTGGACCTCGGCGACGGGCACGCCGAAGATGTCGCTGACGTCGCTGTCACTTTCACTCACCGAAGTCCTCCTCGGACGCGGGATTGGGCTGATTCCAATGCACGATGACGGGAACACCCTTCTGTGCACCGAGCACGCAGGGTGCGGCCTCGTCGAGCAACAAACTCGCTCCTCCTTGGACGGGCAGCCCAATCCATCGTGCGCCCAGTACGCGGCTGATGTGGCCGTGTGCGACGAGAACGACCGGACCGTGCGCCAGAGCCTGCGCCGCGCGGGTGAGCACACGATCGGCTCGCTGCCGAACCGCGTCGATACTCTCACCTCCCGCTGCGCCGTGCGTGAAAATGGTCCAGCCAGGGACGCTGCGCTGGATCTGCGCACTGGTCAGGCCCTCGTAATCGCCGTAGTCCCACTCGGCCAGGTCGTCGTCGATCTCGTCGATGTGCAGGCCGCCGAGTTCGGCGGTGCGGATCGCCCTTGACCGCGGGCTGCACAAGACGCGTGCCGGCTTGAGCCGCGCAAGCAGTGGCGCCAGCGCGCGCGCTTCGTCCTCGCCGTGTTCGGTGAGCGGGACGTCGGTGCGGCCGGTGTGCTTGCCGTCGCGGCTCCATTCGGTCTGGCCGTGCCGGACGAGCCACAGTTGATCGCCGTCGTCGACCTGCCGAGGCATCACGAAGGCCGGCCCCGTATCGGAGCCGGCCTTCGCGTCGTCATCTGCCACCGTGGTCAGGAGGCTTTCTTGGTCTCCCAGAAGATCGTGTCGATCTCCTTGATGAGGTCGAGAAGCTCGTCGCCCTTCGCGGGGTCGACCTCACCCTTGCCGCCGGAGGCACCCGCTGCCTTGGTCGCCTTGTTGAACAGCTCGTGCAGCTGCGGGTACTTCTCGAAGTGCGGTGGCTTGAAGTAGTCGGTCCACAGCACCCACAGGTGGTGCTTGACCAGTTCGGCGCGCTGCTCCTTGATGATCAGTGCGCGCGTGCGGAACACCGGGTCGTCGTTGCCCTGGTACTTCTCCATGATCGCCTTGACCGACTCGGCTTCGATGCGAGCCTGTGCCGGGTCGTAGACGCCGCACGGCAGATCGCAGTGTGCCTGTGCAGTCGTGATCGGGCGGAAAAGACGCATTCCTGGACCTCTCTGATCGACTTCGATTAGGGCTTGGCTGTCCTCAAATTGACCCTACTCCCGGCCGACCGGCGGTCTCGGGGCACTATCGACATGTGCTCCCGTGGCAACTGGTGCGCGTGAGCGGACCGTCGATGACGCCGACTTTGCGCAGTGGCGACACCGTCATCGTGCGTCACGGTGCCCGGGTGCGACCCGGTGACATCGTGCTGGCGCGGTTCCGGTCGATGCCCGAACTGCTCGTGCTCAAGCGTGTCGTGCGCGCGGAGGAAGACGGCTGGTGGCTGGCCTCGGACAACCAGTTCGCCGGTGGCGACAGCAGGTCACACGGCGTGGCAGACGTCGAGGCCCGCGTGGTCTTGCGCATCCCACGCGGGCCTCGACGCTCACAACATCGGGGTGACTAGAAGCTGCCCGTTCCGTTCGGTGTCCCGAGACCGGTCGGCCCGTCCCAGCCAGCGGCTGCGTGGCACCACAGCGAGGGCGAGCAGGAGCCGTTCGAACCGCTCGTCACGTCGTTCAGGCTGGAGTGGTTCGTCCAGGTGTACTGGCCGGCGTACGAGCCGAAATTGCCGGCCATCGTGTAGACGCTGGCGATGATCGGCGACGACGCGCTCGTGCCGCCGTACACCTGCCAGCCGCTGTAGCCCTGGTACGGCGTCGAGTCGTAGACGGCGACGCCGGTGTTCGGGTCGGCCACTGCGGACACGTCAGCGGCGGCCTTGCCCGAGCACTGCGTTCCCGTCTGCCAGCCCGGGTTCGCGTTCAGGGTCGAGCAGCCGCTGCCGGCACCGCTCCAGGCCGATTCTGTCCAGCCCCGTGACGTTCCGGACGAGCGCGTCAGGCTCGTGCCACCGACCGCGACAACGTGCGGGTAACTCGCGGGCGATTCGATGCCGTAGCCGTTGTCGCCGGTGGACGCGGTGATCGCGATCCCGGGGTGGTTGTAGGCGGACGTTTCCTTGGAGTCGCTGCCGCCGTAGCTGTTGCTGATGGCAGAAACCCCTTGCGTGGCTGCGTAATTCACCCCGGCGGCGAGATTGGTGAACGACGCCGTCTTCGCCTCGACGAGCAAGATCTTGCACGTGGGACATGTCGCCGAGACCATGTCGAGGTCGAGGCTGATCTCGGTGGCCCACCCGGCGTTCTTGGCCGGGTAGCTGGTGGTGCCGGTCTGACTCACCTTGCGGAAGCATCCGCTGGACGAGGTGCAGGCCGGCAATCCGTACTGCGACCGGTAGGTGTTGAGGTCTGCAGCAGCATTGGGATCGTCGTACGCGTCGACGATCGCGACGGTGCGCCCCGCGCCCGACGCCGACCCGAGGTTGTAGGCCGAGCGGATGTCTGCCGGGCCGTAGCCGGACGGTGTGGCATTCGGGGCGACCTTGCGGGCCATCGGGTGACCGGCGCTGTCGGTGACCACGCGGGCCAGGCAGGCGGCGAAACCGGCGCGTGCTGCTGCGCACGTGCGCTCGCTCGAGTGGTGGGTCGCGGACGCGGTGGCAGCCGCGGGAGCGATGAACGCTGCCGCGGCCAGTGCTGCTGTTGCGGCACCGACCGTCACGATGAGACGAGACATCAAACCTCCATCGGGGATTTCGCGTGTCGACGCACGCGTCTTGATCGACTCTGAACGCTCGATGTCGGCACGTCTACTCAGGAGTGCTGTCAACAAGTCACCAGAGCAAATGCGGACAGTGGGGTATGCGAGAATCGACGCAATCGAGGGCGACCCCCGGAACAGTTCGACAGCGCGACCGTAACCTGGTCGTCACCGGCATCAGCAGCAGCATGATGGGGGCGTTTCAGACGTGGGTTTCGACCCGGACAGTGCGGTGTTCCGCGCGCACGTGAACGGCAAGCTCCGAGTGCGCAGCACGATGCCATTGGTCGATCGTGAAGCCCTGTCCTTGGCCTACACGCCCGGCGTAGCCGAGGTGTGCACCGCGATCCACGAGGACGCGAGTCTTGCGCGCGATTACACCTGGCGCTCGCGACTCGTCGCGGTCGTGAGCGACGGCACCGCGGTGCTCGGGCTCGGTAACATCGGCCCGCTCGCGGCGCTGCCCGTGATGGAGGGAAAGGCCGCGCTGTTCAGCGAATTCGCCGGGCTCAACGCGGTGCCGATCGTGCTGTCGACGACCGACCCGGACGAGATCGTCGAGACGGTCGAACGTATGGCGCCGTCGTTCGGCGGCATCAACCTCGAAGACATCTCCGCGCCGCGGTGCTTCGACATCGAGCACCGACTGCGCGAGCGCCTGTCGATCCCGGTGTTCCATGACGACCAGCACGGCACTGCGATCGTCGTTCTCGCCGCGTTGCGTAACGCTGCTCGGGTGACCGGACGGACGTTGGCCGATCTACGCGTCGTCGTGTCCGGAGCGGGTGCTGCCGGCGTCGCGTGCTCGAAGATCCTGCTCGCGGCCGGCATCGGTGACATCGCGGTGGCCGACTCGCGCGGGGTGTTGCATCCCGATCGTGAGGCATTGACGAGCGTCAAGGCAGATCTGGCCCGGACGACGAATCGACTCGGGTTGCAGGGCAGTCTGCACGACGCGCTCGCCGGCGCCGATGTGTTCCTCGGTCTCAGCGCTGGTGCTGTCGCAGAAGAGTCGGTGGCGCAGATGGCGCCGTCGGCCATCATCTTCGCGCTGGCAAACCCGACGCCGGAGGTGCATCCGTCCGTCGCGCACAGGCACGCCGCTGTTGTCGCGACCGGACGCAGCGACTACCCGAATCAGATCAACAACGTGCTGGCGTTTCCCGGTGTGTTCGCGGGTGCGTTCGACGCAGATGCGACGGCGATCACCGAAGGCATGAAGCTTGCCGCTGCAGCTGCGCTCGGCGACGTCATCGCCGACGATCTGCGTGCCGACCACATCGTCCCGACCCCGTTCGATCCGCGGGTCGCGCCGGCGGTGGCCGGCGCCGTTGCGGCTCAGGCTCGCGCCGACGGCGTCACAGCCGAGACGGCCGTACCGGTCTGAGTCAGGCGACAACCAGCTGGCGTGCGACGACGCTGCTGCGATCGGCCGTGCGGTCGAGGCCGTGCCACACCGCGGCGAGGCGCGCGACAGCCGTCTCGAGTCGATCCGCAGGCAGTGAGAACGGGACGCGCAGGAATCGCTCGAGCGTGCCGTCGACACCGAATCGCGAGCCGGGAACGACGATGACGCCGGCCGGCGCGGCGTGCATGGTCAGCGAGGTCGAGAAGGGCGCGTCGAGTTCGGCCCACAGCGAGATTCCGCCCTGAGGCAAGGCGAATGTCCACTCAGGCAGGTGCTCGTTCAGCGCGTTCGCGAGAACGTCGCGCCGCGCGCGAAGCATGCCGACCCGTTCGGGCATGAGTTCCGGCAGCTTGGGCACGATCTCGGCGGCGACGAGCTGGTCGAGCACGGCACCACCCATGTCGATCGACGCACGCAACGCGGCGAGGCGCTGGATGAGATCGGTGGACGCGCGGATCCAGCCGATCCGCAAGCCGCCCCACACGGGCTTCGACAGCGACCCGACGATGATCACCGACGGGTCGATGGCAGCGGCGCTGCGCATACCGGCGCAGAATCCGAGTTCGACGAACGACTCGTCGACCACGACCGTCGTGCCGGTGTGCCGCGCAGCTCGAAGCACCTCACGCCGGGCGTCGTCGTCGATCAACGCGCCGGTCGGGTTGTGGAAGTCGGGGATCACGTAGGCGAGCCGCGGCGCGGTCTGTCGCAACGTCGCGCGCATCGTCGCGACGTCCCAGCCGCCGAAGGCCGTCGGGACCGACACCGTCCGTGCGCCCGCGCGACGCACCGCGTCGATCGCGCCCGGGTAGGTCGGCAGCTCGGTCAGCACGCGATCGCCCGGCCCGATCAGCAGTTGCAGCAACAGGTCGAATGCATGCATCGCGCCGTTGCTGATGAGGATGTGTTCGCAACCGGTGGGAACACCGCGTTCGGTGAACCGGTCGGCGACCGCTTGACGCAGTACCGCGAGACCGGCCGGCTCGTACCCCTCGGTCTCGGCGTAGCGCGGCAGTGCGGCAGCAGCAGCGGGCAGCGCGTCCTGCAGCACGCCGGCGGGTGCTTCGAGTGCGGCGCACGACAGGTCGACGACGTCTGCGGTGTCGACACCGCGTCGCCAGCGCGCGAGCGACGGGCCCGGCCGCGAACCTGCGGGCACACTCACGTAGCTACCCGAACCCGTCCGGCTGGTCAGGAAACCTGACGATCGCAACGCGTCATAAGCAGCTGTCACTGTCGCGCGGCTGACCTCGAGAGCGCCCGCGAGTTCGCGCTCGGACGGCAGCCGGGTCTCGGTGGCGATGCGGCCGTCGAGCACGAGCGCGGTGATCGCCTCGCACAGCGCCGCGTAGACCGGACCACGCTGGGTGCGCAGGTCTGGCAGCAACCCGGCCAAAGAACGCCCGCCGATGCGGGATGAGGAAGCCATACCTCGATTCTTGCACCGATTTGGCCTGGGCAGCCAGCCAATTAGGGCAGCATTGGCCTACTTGGTCGTGATCAGCTCCCAGGGCGTCTTGCCGGGGTCGTCGACGACGATTCCCGGCACGTCGCCGTGCGTCCACCACTTCGCCTGGTAACCGACGCCTCGATAGAGCACCCGGTCGCCGGCGTGATAGGTCGATGTGGCCGACCAGGCCGGGTACGTGCCGGCGGCCATCGTCGGCGTCGGCTGCGGGTGCTCGCCCGGCAGCACCGGGCCGATGAGGGTCCAGGGCGTCTGCGAGGTCGAGGTCACCGGTGCGTCCGGGGTGTCGCCCTTCGTCCACCACTTGGCCTGATACACGTTGCGGTGCCACACGATCTTCGTCCCGGCCTGGTACGGCAGTTCGGGGTTCCAGATCGCGTAGGGCGAGGTCGCCGGGTTGTCGACGATCGAGGTGCTGGACGGCGTCGGCGAGCTCGAGGACGCACCGGCTGAGAGCCGCAGCGGCTTGCCGGCCTTGAACTTCGCCAGGATGTCTGCGAACAGGCCGGCCCGCTGAGCGACGCCGCTGCAGTTGGGCGACACGACGGTGACGTCGGCGTAGTTCGGCCCGCACGCCTGGTCACGGTTGAGCGACCACATCGACAGCCGTCGCAGGTGGTTGGCCATCGCGAAGCGCACGAGTGCGGTGGCATCCGACGGATCGAAGCGCTCGTCCGCAGTGTCGTTCTGGCCGATCATCGGAGTTGCTCCGAGGTGCTGCCACGACTGCATCGCCGTCATCGGGCGCCCGGCGGCTGTGTATGCGTGGCGCACCTGAGCGGCCGTATTGGTCAGCGCCGCCTCGTCGGCGGCCAGCAACGACTGGTTCGGCCGCCGCGACGCGCCGTAGTCCATCGTCAGCGCGTTCACACCGGCGACGTCGACCTTCGCGGCCAGCGTCGCAGCCAGTGCGGCCGAACCCGCCGCCGTGAGCCCGGACGGGTCGACGGGCAACGTCAGCCAGACCTGTAGGGCACGACCGGCCCGTCGCTCCTGCACCTGCAGGTCGTGCAGCGCCTGGGCACGCCGTGCGACCACGGCCGGCGACAGCGCGGCATCGGACTCGAGGTCGAGGTCGATGGTCCCGACCGAGTAGCGATCGATCACCGAGCGGTAGGCCTCGGTCAGCGCCGAGGTGTCCGAGCAACCGATCGCGAGTTCGGAGTTCGCGGCACCGCCGAAGGACACCGCGACCTGTCCGCCGCGCTGCTCGAAGCGCGCGATACGACGGTCGACGTCGAGCGCGTCGTCGGCCTGGGCGAGGGAGTAGCTGGCGCCCCAGCTCGGCGCGCACGCGTCCGAGGTCGAGCTGACGACGAAGCCGAGGACCAGGCTCGACCGGATCGCGTTCTCGAACGCGTACTCGGGTGTTGCGGTCACGTCCACGTACGGCATGAACGCCGACTGCACGACGGGCGTCGGGGGATGCTGGGTCGCATAGCGGAAGGCGAGGGTGCTGCCGACCGCCGCAAGTGCGACGGCGAAGGCGACACCGAGGCGCACGAACGACAGGCGGCGGCGGGGAGTGCTCGCAGGTTCGGTCGGGCCTGTCTGGGCAGCGGCGAAGGCGCGCTCCTCCGGGGTCATGGCAAGTCCTTATGGAAAAAGTCGAACGGCGGGGGATGTTCGAAGTGTTAGATTAGTGTAAAGTCGAAGGTGCGTCGGGCGCTAGCCCCTCGGCGGGGGATTGCCAGAAACACGCGATCGGTCGTTGTCGAGGAGTCACCCGTGCCGAAGTTGTTCCGTCGCGCCACGCGCGGTCCGCGAGATGATTCGCCGCGCCGCCAGTGGGGCGCCGACCGCCGCTCCACACCGCTACCTGCCGTCGCGCCCCCCGTCAGCGACGCGATGATCACCCTCGGCCGCCTCGGCATGGTCGTCACCATGTTCGCCTGGGGCGCCTACATCACCATCACGATCGTGTCGCAGCTCGTGAACCACGGCTTCCAAGGCATGGCCTACCTCACCGAGTCGGTCGGCTACGTCCTGATCGTGTCGTTCCTGACCTTGTCGTCGCTGGTCTACCTGATCGCGCGACAGGGTGCGCTGTACCGCACGCGCGCCCACCGCCGCACGCCTCGGGCGATGATCGACGACACGTTCGACGGCGTCCTGCCGACCATGACGGCGCTCGTCCCGTCCTACCGTGAAGAGATCGGAACGATCCGCAAGACGCTGCTCTCGGCAGCCCTGCAGGAATACCCGTTCCTGCGCGTCGTCCTGCTGCTGGACGACCCGCCGCACCCGCCGCCCGGCCAGTACGCGGACATGCTGGCCGCCGCCCGCGGGCTCGCCGCTGAACTCACTTCCTGGCTCGCGGAGCCGGCATCGCGCTTCGCAGCGGCACTCGAGCAGTTCGAGACCGGTGGCGGCTCCGAGCCGTCCACTCCGGCCGAGATGCGCGTGCTCGCTGCAGAATTCGACTGGGCCGCGCGCTGGCTTCGCGCGCGGGCGGACGAGGAGGAGCAGCGCGACCACGTCGACCGGTTCTTCGCCGACGAAGTGCTGCGTGGTCCGGCTGACAACTTCGCTGCCACTCGCGACGCGCTGCTCGCCGGCGCGGACCGCGGCGGGGACCTGCCGCGCAAGCGGATGGTGCAGCTCTACCGGCGCCTGGCGTGGACGTTCCGCGCCGAGATCACGTGGTTCGAACGCAAGCTGTACGCCTCGCTGTCGCACGAGGCGAACAAGGCGATGAACCTCAACAGCTACCTCGGTCTGATGGGACGCAGCTTCGAGCCGCGGACCACGCCGAAGGGCGTCGTGCTGTCACCGGCCGGCAGCAGCGGATCGATCGCGATCCCGGATGCCGACTTCGTGCTCACTCTCGACGCCGACAGCGTCCTGCTTCCCGAGTACTGCCTGCGTCTGGTGCATCTGATGATGCAGCCGGAGAACCAGCGCCTGGCCGTGGCGCAGACGCCGTACTCGGCGTTTCGCGGCTCGTCGACCCGACTCGAACGGCTCGCCGGCGCGACCACCGACCTGCAACACATCGTCCATCAGGGGATGAGCTACCACGACGCGACGTTCTGGGTCGGCGCGAACGCGGTGATCCGCAAGCGTGCCCTCGAGGACATCGTCGAGGTCGAGCAGTTGCGCGGTCACGAGATCCGTCGCTACGTGCAGGACCGGACCGTCATCGAGGACACCGAGTCCTCCCTCGACCTCGCCGTGCACGGCTGGTGGTTGCTGAACTACCCCGAGCGCCTGAGCTACAGCGCGACGCCTCCCGACTTCGGCTCGCTGAGCATCCAACGCCGAAGGTGGGCCAACGGTGGCCTGCTGATCCTTCCGAAGCTGTGGGCCAACGCCCGCGAGCGGACCAAGCGCGGTGAGCACGGCAGCCGTTCGCAATGGCTGCTCCGCGTGAACTACATGGCCTCGACGTGCTGGAGCAGCATCGGTCTGCTGTTCCTGCTGGCGTTCCCGTTCAACAGCCATCTGCTCAGCCCGCTCGTCGTGCTGGCCGCCGCGCCGTACTTCCTGGCGATGGCCAGCGATCTGCGCCGCTGCGGCTACAAACGTTCGGACGTGCTTCGCATCTACGGCTTCAACCTGATCCTGTTGCCGGTGAACCTCGCCGGCGTGGCGAAGTCGCTGCAACAGGCCGTGTCCGGCAAGAAGATCCCGTTCGCTCGCACGCCGAAGGTCGACAACCGCACGGCCACGCCGCTGCTGTTCGCACTGTCACCGCTGGTGATCATCGGATATTCGGCGTGGGCATTCATTCGCGACTTCCACGCGCAGAACTGGGGTAACGCGGCGTTCGAGGCGATCAACACGTTGGCAGCTGCCTATGCCGTGTTCGCGTTCATGGGCCTACGCAACACGATCGTCGACATCTGGCTCGGCGCGGTCGAACGCCTCTACGTCACCGACGTCCCCAAGGAGGTGCAGGTCGTGCGTCCGCGGCGCGCCGTCGTCGTTCGGCCGGCGCAGCCGGAGTGGGAGGACGTGTTGTTCCTCGGCGATCCCGGCACCGAGACCGGCGAGCATTACGACGGCGAGGGCACGTTCAAGATCCTGGCCACGCCGCGAGTTGCGCCACCGAAGCACAACCGGCGCTCCAGCGACCGCGCGGGCGTCGACGGCCAGTTCAACCGCCGGGCTAGTGATCGCGAGCGCCGGGCGAGCGACCGCGAGCAGACCCCGGATCCCGCCGGACGGTCGTAGCACGCTCGGCCACCGGTCCGGAATTGGCCGGAGATCCGCGCGGCACACGCTCGCCAGGATGAGTGCGTGATCTGGACCCGGTACGCGCGGCGGCTCGTGCAGCTCTACGTCGGGCTCTGGATCTACGGCCTCGGCGCGGCGTTGCAGGTGCGTGCCGGGCTCGGCCTGGACCCGTGGGACGTCTTCCACCAGGGGCTCTCGCACCACATCGGTCTGGCCATCGGCACGGTGGTGATCGTCGTCGGTGCGTTCGTGCTGCTGCTCTGGATCCCGTTGCGGCAATGGCCGGGGCTCGGCACGGTGTCCAACGTCGTGCTCGTCGGCGTCTCGATGAACGTGAATCTCGAACTGTTCGGCGCGATTCACGGATTGTGGCTGCGCGGAAGCGTGCTCGCACTCAGCATCGCGCTCGGCGGTGTGGCGACCGGCTTGTACATCGGAGCACGGTTCGGCCCAGGTCCGCGGGACGGGCTGATGACCGGACTGGCCCGCCGCACCGGTCGCTCGATCCGGTTGGTGCGCACCGGGATCGAGCTCACCGTCCTCGCCGCCGGCTGGGTGCTCGGCGGCACGGTCGGGGTGGGCACGATCGCCTACGCGCTGCTGATCGGACCGCTCGCTCAGGTGTTCTTGGCGATGTTCGACACCAAGCGCGAACGCGTTGCCGTGGCCGTCGTCGACTCAGGACGGGTCGAGGTCGGCGAGCACTGCTGACGCGGCGTTGCGGCCGTTGGTGGCGATGACGCTGCCGGCCGGATGCGTCGCGGCTCCGCACAGATACACGCCGGCCATCGGCGTGCGCGGCGTGAGCCGGTGCTCCCACATCTGGTCGGGACGGACCTCGCCCTGGAAGATGTGCCCGCCGGTCAGGCCGACCCGCTTCTCGATGTCCGGTGCGCCGAGCACCTCGTAGTTCTCGAGGCAGTCCTCGAAATCAGGCGCAAATCGCGAGATCAAATCGATGAACTGTCGGGCCACCTCGTCGCGGCGCGCGTCCCATCCGCCGGTGAGGTCGTACGGGGCGTACTGGCCGAACACGCTCATCAAATGCTTGCCGGCCGGTGCGGGGGAGGGATCGTGCAGCGTCTGCACGTAGATCTCGCCGAACCCGACGGCCGCCTCGCCACGCGCACAGCGCTCGAACGCTGCTTGCGCATCATCGAGACCGGTCGTGACGTCGACCGTCCCCCGAGCCATGAACGTCTCGCCCGGCGCGGCCGTCCAGGACGGCAGCCGTGACAACGTCGAGTTGAACTTCACCACCGGGCTGCGGATGTCCCAGTCCTCGAGGCGACCGCGGTAGTCGGCCGGCATTGCGTCGCCGTCGACCATGGCGAGCAGTCGCTTCGGGTCGGCGTTGCTGACGACACTCGGCGCCGCGATGAACGTGCCGTCCTCCAGTCGCACACCCTCGCCCGGCACGATCTCGCCGACCGGGACTCCGCAGGCAAGCACTGCACCCGCGTCCTGCGCGGCGTCGGCGATCGCGAAGCTGACCATGCCCATGCCGCCACGCACGTAGCCCCAGATCGGTCCCTCGTCGAGCAGATCGCCTTGGTAGTGCATGAGCTTCACCGACGCGGTGCCCGGGTCTCGGGGGCCCGCGAAGGTTCCGATCACGCCCTGTCCGAACAAGGCGTCCTTCAGGCGCTCGTCGGTCACGAACTCGTCGAGGACGTCGGCGATGGATGCTTCGAACAACGCGTCGATCATCAGTTGCTCGCCGAGGATCTCTTCGAGTTCCGCGCGCGACGGCGACTCGCCGACCCACGTGTCTCGCGGTCCCTTGCGCAGCTTGAGTCGCATGTCGTCGAAGAACTTCTCGTACGCGACGTAGCCGTCGATCTCTTTGCCGGGCAGGCCGAGCTCGCGCAATCCGGCGATGGTGCGCTCGTGGTCCATCCACTGCCCGAACGAGGTGCCGTCGTCGAAGGGCACCCACAGCTGCGGGTCGGCGACATAGATCTCGAGACCGCGCTTGGCGAGCGAAAGGTCGGTGATGACCTCCTCGTCGAGCAGGCCGATCACGTACGCGCACGGGCTGATGACGTACCGGTCGTCGTCGAAGGGCTGCTCGAGCGTGCACGCGCCGCCGAGCCGGTCGCGCGCTTCGAGCACGAGCACCTGCTTGCCCGCGCGGGCGAGGTAGGCGGCGCAGGTGAGCCCGTTGTGGCCGCCACCGACGATCACGACGTCCCACTGCTTGCCGGCGAGCTCGCTCACCGGTGCGGGCAGCCCGATTCGGCCGAGACGCTCGGCGACCGGGTTCATGACACGTGGCCCTGGTAGGCCCGCGCGATCCGCGTCACGAAGTGATAGACGCCGTCCTCTTCCTTTGCGAGCGGGCCGGGCACCGCGTGCGGCGAGGTCAGACCGCGTTGCACGGACTCGCACGCAGCCCAGTCCTGCCGATTGGTGAGGTCCCAGAAGTCGACCGCGTAGGAGGGGTCGAAGCCGGGCTGATCGGCCACCTCACGTGGGAAGGCCCATGCGCACTCGACGTGCGTGCGGTCGACCGAGATCGGGGTCATCAGGTGGGTCATCACATAGTCGGGATGCAGGCTCACGAGCAGATTCGGGTAGCCCACGAGGTACATCACGGTGCGCAGTTCGGTATCGGACAGGCCGGCGATGGCGACGCCACCGCTGTGTCCGTCGAGTGACATCGTGTCGGCCTCGGGGATGAGCTCCATCGAGCCGCCCATCCATTGTCCGGCGAGGTCGAGGTTGTCGCCGCTGGTCGGCGGACTGATGCGCGACAGCTCGGGATGGATCGTCGAGCAGTGGTAGCACTCCTGGTAGTTCTCGGCGATGACCTTCCAGTTGCATGCGAGTTCATAGGAGTGCCGCGCCACGATGCGCAGGTCTTCCGGTCGGTACCCGCTGACAATGTCCTCGGTGCCGGCGACGTGGTCGGCAAAGGCGCCGCCGGCGTTACTGGCATCGACGAACACCCAGCCGTGCCAGTCGACGACCTGCAGGGGGACGAGCCCGAATCCGGACGGGTCGAATTCAGGGTCGTTGCGCAGGCTCGGCGCGTTGCGCAGTGTTCCGTCCAGTCGGTAGGTCCACGAGTGGTAGGGGCAGACGATGCTGCGCCGCTTCGTGAGCTCGCCGCACGCGAGCAGTTCGTGTCCGCGGTGGCGACATGTGTTCGCGAACGCATGGATCGTGCCGTCTTCGTCGCGGGTGAGCAGCACGCCGCCGTTGCCTACAGACACCGCTCGTTGCGCGCCGGGTTCAGGCAGGTCGGCCGAATATCCGACGCACATCCACGACGAGAAGATGTTGCGCTGTTCCCACTCGAACACCGCAGGATCGACATAGGCGACGCGAGGCAGCATGCGCGACGTCCCGAACGGCGCGAGCGTAGCCTCGAGTTGATCGGACGGGACCGGCGCAGCGTCCTGATTGAACATACAGTCAGCCTAGAACGCGCACTGCCCCGGCGCTAGACCTCGCCGGCAAACGCGCCGACGCCGCGGTCGACATGGGTCGAGTCGCCGCGGGTCAGGATGCGGTAGATGCTGTAGCCGGCCGTGACGACGATCAGCGACGTGACCAGCAGGATGGTAGCGAGGGCGTTGAGTGCCGGCGTCGGTGCCGCACGGGCGGTGTTGTAGATCTTCACCGAAGCCGGTTCGGTCGACGCGTCCCCGGACAGGTAGCGCACGATCACGAAGTCGTCGATGACGTCGGCGAATACGAGGACCGTGCTGGCGAAGATCGCCGGGGTCAGCATCGGCAGGATCACGCGACGCAAGGCGCCCAGCGACGACGCGCCGAGATCTTGTGCCGCCTCTTCGTAGTGCCGTCCGATCGTCGCCAGGCGAGCGCGCACGAGTACCGCCGGGTAGGACAACTGGAAGGTCACCAGACCGACGACCTGAGCGGTCGTGCCGAGGTAGAACGGCACGGCGATGATCGTGATGAGGAACAGCAACGACACCGCGAGCAACGTCTCGGGGATCACGAATGACAGCAGCATCAGCGCGTTGGCCGTCTCGGGGAGTCGGCCGCGCCACCGGTCGATGCCGATCGCGAACAGCACGCCGAGCGGCACGGTGATGATCGTTGTCAGGACGCCCAGCTTGATGGTCTGCACGACCGCCGTGTGCAGGCTCGCGTCGTGCCAGACCGACCGCACCGGGTCGCCCCAGTACCACCGCATCGAGAACCCTTGCCAGCTCGTGCGGGAGCGTCCGTTGTTGAACGAGAAGATGACAGCGACGACCACCGGGAGCAGCGACCACAACAGGTAGACCACGGTGATCGCGAGCAGGATCCGCGGCTTGCGCCACGGATCGTGCCACCACGACCTCGGGCTCATCATGTTGCGGTCATCTCGCCGCGCGCGACCGAGCGCACGTAGTAGAGCATCGGTAACAGCGACGCAACGAGCACGAGCAGTACGAACGCGCCGGCATATCCGGTCTCGCCCGGGGTGAGCACCGTCTGGTCGATCAGGTTGCCGACCATGGCCGTGCTCGGCGAACCGGAAAGCAGGTCATTGGTGTAGTAGTCGCCGAGCATCGGCAGGCAGGTGAGCAGCACTCCGGCGATGATCGTCGGCCGGCACATGGGCAACACCACTCGGACGAACGCACGCGCTCGGTTGGCGCCGAGATCGCGCGCGGCTTCGAGCATCGACTGCGGCAGTCGGTCGAGACCGGCGTACAGCGGAAGGATCATGTACGGCACGTAGCCGTAGACGAGGCCGAGGATCACGACCACGCTGCGCCCGGACAACCAGTTCACGTGGACGTCGAACAGGCCGCCGAGGCTCAGTGTCTTGTTGACCAACCCGTCGTCGCTGAGCAGGTTCACCCACGCGAGCATGCGCATCATGTAGCTGATCCAGAACGGGGCGATGAGCAGAGCGAGGATGAGTCCCTTGCGCTTCGTGCTCAACCGGGCCACGTAGTAGGAGACCGGAAACGCGATGGCAAGGCAGAGCGCACTAGCCAGCACCACGTAGATGACGGTGCGGAGCAGCGCCGGCCCGAAGATCGCGTCCTTGCCGACGATCCGGTCGAGCACGTACGTGAGTTGGCCGGCGCGCCAGTGCAGCGGATTCCAGATCGGCGCCGGGGTGCGAAAGGTCGGATCGACCGTGCCGAAGACGATCGCGAGGACGACGTAGAGGGGCGTCAGGAAGAACAGCGCCAACCAGGCGATGCCGGGTAGCGACAGCACCGGCCACGGGGACAGCCTGATCCGCCGTCGCCGGGCGGTCGGTGCGCTCGTCATGCCCCCGCCTTGAAGGCCAGCCAGATCTTGTGCCACGCGGCGTCGTTGTCGACGCTGAGTTCGAGCAAGCGGTAGCCGATGTCGAAGTACTCCTCGCGCACCACAGCGCTGGCAAGGTTCTTCGGCACGAAGCCCCGTGCGACGACGGTGTCGGGCACCAGCGAACGCTGCGGCGGTTGGTAGCCGATGTAGCTGAAGTTGGCCAACGCGTTCTTCGTCTCGAGCATGTGCTGCAGGAACAGATGGGCCAGCACCGGGTTCTGGCCGCCCTTCAGCACGACCATTAGGTCGTTGTCGACCATGCCCTTGCCGTCCTCGGGGAACCAGTACCGCAGCACGTCGACCGACGTCCCCTTCGGCAGGTAGTACTGGGCGTTGACGACGTCTCCCGACCACATCTGGCACTGGCTGAGCTGGCCGGCCGGCAGATCGTTGTACATCGTGATCGTGACCTTCGGCTGCGTCGCCTGCTGCAGTGCGTTCAGCTGCTGGTTGATGATGGTGAGATCGGCTGACGACGCGGTGTTGATGTCGGTCTTGCCGGCGCGCAGCAGGCACATTCCCATCGCCGTGTGCCAGTCGTCGATCACCGCCGTGGTGCCGCGGTAGGCCGAGTTCCACAACGTGTCGTAAGGGTTGTCGAGGGCCGGTATGTCGGTACTCACGAGGTCGGACCGCCACCCGATGCCGGTTGTGTAGACGGTGTACGGGATCGTGTAGCGCCACTGCTGGTCGTACCACGGGTTCTGGAACGCCACCCACACGTTGTCGATGTTGGTCAGGTAACTGTGGTTCAGCGGACGGATGAGCTGGGCGGCGACCAGCCGACTGATCTGGTCATAGCTCGGGAAGTAGATGTCGTACGGAACGGCGCCCGTGCGGATCTTGGTAATTGCCTCGTCGGTGTCGTTGAACGTCGACACGGTGACGTTCACGTTGTACTGCGCGTACTTCTTCTCGAACGCCTTGATGACCGCGGGCCCGACGTAGTCGGCGTAGTTGTAGAGCCGCAGGGTCGCGTTGCGCTCAGGCGTCAGGTTGTCGGCGATCGGCTCGTTGCCTGCCGCGATGGGCCATGTCACCGGGTGATTCGGCGCCGCCAGCGTCAGTGCGCCCGACACCGTCCGGGTTGCCGCGGCGCGCAGGCAGCCGGCGAGCGACCCGATCGCAGGCACGCTCGCGGCAGCGGCGGCCAGCCGCAAGAACGATCTCCGGGGCATCGGCCGGATCGGGTCGGCACCGCTCACCTGACCTCCCACGGCTCGTCCGGGGTTGTTGTCGCGGTTGTGACTCTGGCATAGACTGAATGCTCAGTCAAACATGCCGAGCCGCTCGAAAGGCGGGGTTTCAGCGTGGTTACGCCAGTGGTTCAGTCGGTCGCAAATCCGGCGAGTAGCAGCCTGGACGAGCTGATCGAGAACGAGGAACGCGTCTTTCTGGAGCGCCAGCCGCGCAGCGCCGAATTGATCACGCGAGCGCAGCAGCATCTTGCGGGCGGGGCGACGTCGAGTTGGCAGATCGCCTCACCCCAAGCCGTGTGGATGAGTCACGGCGCCGGGTCGAAGGTGTACGACGTCGACGGCACCGAGTACGTCGACATGCACGGCGGCTACGGCGCGTCGATCGCCGGTCATGCCCATCCCGCGATCGTTGAAGCGGTCACCGCACGCGTACGGCGCGGAACGCATTTCGCCCAGCCCACCGAGGACGCAATTTGGGTCGCAGCCGAGCTCGGCAGCCGGTTCGGGCTGCCTCTGTGGCGCTTCGGCAACTCCGGCACCGAGGCCACGATGGACGCAGTGCACCTGATGCGCGCGATCACCGGACGAGACCTGATCATCAAGGTCGAAGGCTGCTACCACGGTCACCACGACTCGGTGCAGGTGTCGGTGACTCCGGAGGCCGACGAGATCGGTCCCCGCGACCACCCGATCGGTGTCGCAGCAAGCAGCGGCATCCCAGCCGCGATCCGAGATCTCGTCGTGGTCGTGCCGTTCAACGACCTCGACGCGGTTGAGCGCGCGCTTGTCGCCAACGCCGGACGTGTTGCCGGCATGATCGTCGAACCGATCATGATGAACGCCGGGATCATCGCGCCCGACCCGGGCTATCTCGAGGGCCTGCGTGAGGTGCTGCATCGCCACGATGCGCTGCTTGCGTTCGACGAGGTCAAAACCGGATTCACGACGGGGCCGGGCGGCGCGACGGCACGTTACGGCGTCGTCCCGGACATCGTGTGTCTGGCCAAGGCGCTGGGCGGTGGCATTTCGGTTGCGGCTCTCGGCGGCACCACGAAAGTCATGGCTGCGATCGTCGACGGCACCTACGACCAGGTCGGGACGTTCAACGGCAACCCGCTCGCAATGGCAGCCGCGCGCGCGACCCTCGAGAGCGTCCTGACCGACGCTGCCTATGCGCACCTCGACCACCTCGCGGAGCGGATGCGAATCGGCGTCGCCGCAACGATCGCCGAACATCGATTGCCATGGCATCTCGTGAGCATCGGAGCGAAGGGCTGCGTGACTTTTCGAGCCGGCGCCGTTCGCGAATACCGTGACTTCCTCGGCATCGACGACCGACTCGGTCAGGCGCACTGGCTGGTGCAGCACAACGGTGGTGTGTTCCTGCCGCCGTGGGGAAAGGTGGAGCAGTGGTTGCTGTCCGTCCAGCACGACGAGAACGACGTCGACCGCTTCACTCGCAACTTCGCCCGGCTCGCCGGCGCAGTGAGTTGACCCTCTCGTGACGGGCGGCGCGATCCGACTGGCCGGCTTGAAGAAGTCGTTCGGTGGAATGGCCGCGGTCAGCGGGATCGATCTCGACATCGCCGCGGGGGAGTTCTTCTCGCTGCTCGGTGCATCGGGGTGTGGCAAGACGACGACGCTGCGAATGATCGCGGGATTCGAGAAGCCGGACGCCGGCCAGATCCTGCTCGACGGACGCGACCTGTCGACAGACCCGCCGCATGCGCGTCCGGTCAACACGGTGTTCCAGAACTACGCACTGTTCCCGTTCATGACGGTGCGCGAGAACGTCGGATTCGGTTTGAAGTACCAGCGGGTGAGCAAGTCGGAACTGACCGAGCGGGTCGGGCGAGCGCTCGAGCTGACCCGGATGGGGGAGTACGAGAACCGGCGCCCGGCGCAGCTGTCCGGCGGGCAGCAGCAGCGGGTCGCGCTAGCGCGTGCACTCGTGCTCAATCCGCGCGTCCTGCTTCTGGATGAGCCACTCGGCGCGTTGGACGCGCAACTGCGCAAGCAGTTGCAGCTCGAACTTCGCTCACTGCAGCGCGAGGTCGGGATCACGTTCGTCTACGTGACCCACGACCAGGAAGAGGCGCTGACGATGAGCGACCGAATCGCCGTCCTGGCCGAAGGACGAGTCGAACAGGTCGGAGGACCCGAAGAGATCTATTCGGCACCGGCGACCACGTACGTCGCAGGATTCCTCGGTTCGGCCAACATCTTCGACGCCGAGCTCATGTCGAGCAGCGATGGCGAGGCCGTCTGTCTCACGCTCGACACGAAGATCTGCGCACGCCTCGACGACGCGATCGACACCGGTCCCGCTGCCGTGGTCATCCGGCCCGAGCGCATCGCATTGACCGGCCCCGACGAGCAGATCGCGTCCGGACGCAATGTGCTTCGGGGGACGGTGCGCGACATCGTGTATCTCGGCGCGGCTACGCAGGTTCATGTCGAGCTCGCCGGCGGGCACACCCTCACGGTCGAGGTGGCCAACCACGACGGGCCGTCCTCGGTGACGCACATGCCGGGCTCGACGGTGCAATGCGTGTGCACCCCCGACGCGGTGCGCGTGCTGCGCCAAAGTGAGGCAGCCGCGCCGACGGCGATCTAGCGGTCGATCGAACGGGTTAAGCGCTCGCTCGCTTGCGGCGATTGCGCGGCAGGCCGAGTTCTTGCTGGGCGAAGCTCATCGCGATCCGGTACGCCGCGTCAGGATCGATTTCGGGGTCCTCGAGTGCCACCTGGATCGACAGACCGTCCAGCAGCGCGCTGAAGGTCAGTGCGAACGCGCGCGCGTTCACCCGTCCGATCTCGCCGTCCGCCTGCCCGGCCTTCACGATCGAAACGATCATGTCGCGCCACCGGCCGTCGAGCTCGACCCGATCCTGCTTCACCTCGGGGTGCCGGAATGCCTGCGCCCACAAGTCGAACCACAGACCCCACGACCCAGGGACGTCGCCGGCGTTCTCGGGTACGCACGTCCAGCGCACGAGCAGTGAGAGCCGTTCGCTGGCCGAGTTGACCTCGGCGAGCATCTTCTCGGCGGTGTCGTAGAAGTTCTGCTCGCTGTAGCGCAGCGCATCGACGAGCAGCCGGTCACGCGTGCCGAAGTAATAGATGACCAATGCCGAACTCGCCTCGGCGCGCTTGGCCACATCAGCGATCCGGGTCTCGCCGAAACCACGCTCGCAGATCAACTCAGCAGCCGCGCGCAACATCTGATTGCGGCGGGCTTCATTGCTCGGCGTGGCCGGTGCCATGTCGGCCATCGAGACCTCCCAGAGTCTTGTCTGCGACCCTAGCATCCCGTTAGATTGAACAGTCAGTCAAACTCGCCGAGGGGGCGCGACAATGCCGGAATCGTATGACGCGATCGTGATCGGTGGCGGCCACAACGGGCTCGTGTCGGCTGCCTATCTGGCCCGCGCAGGCGCGCGGACATTGGTGTTGGAGTCACGTGGCTCCGTCGGCGGCGCCGCGACCACCGAAGCGCCGTGGCCGGACGCGCCGCACCTACGCGTGACGCGGCTGTCGTACGTGATGAGCCTGATGCCGCCGACGATCGTGAACGAACTCTCGCTCGCTCGCCACGGCTACAAAGTTCATCCGATGGGGCCGTACTACCAGGCATTCCCCGAAGGCGGTTCGCTGACGATCTACGAGGACGATCCCGCGCGCACGTACGACGAGATCGCCAAGTGGTCGAAGAAGGACGCCGACGCCTGGCCGAAGTGGAATGCATGGCTCGCCGGCATCGCCGAGGTGATGGGTCCGCTGCTCACGCGAGTGCCGCCCATGATCGGTTCGCACCGGCCGGCCGATCTGCTCGACGTCGCGAGGCTGGGGTGGAGCCAGCGCGGGCTCGACGTCCGCACCACCGCCGACATCACCCGCCTCATGACGATGAGCATCGCCGATCTGCTCGACGACTGGTTCGAGTCGCCGCAGATCAAGGGGGCGATGGCGGTCAACGGCGTGATCGGAACCTGGGCCGGCCCGTGCGAGCCGGGAACCGCCTACGTCATGGCGCACCACTCGATCGGCGACGTCGGCGACGGACAACTGGGCAGCTGGGGATACCCCGAGGGCGGCATGGGCGCCGTGTCGGCGGCGATCGCCGCGTCGGCACGCGAGTTCGGCGCCGAGATCCGCACCAACGCTCGTGTCGATCGGCTCATCGTGCGTAACGGACGAGTTCGCGGCGCAGTGCTCGCCGACGGCGGTGAGGTTCATGCTCCGCTCGTCGTAACGACGTTGCACCCGAAGATCGCGTTCCTCGACCAGGTGCCGCGCAGCGAACTGCCGGACGGGTTCGTCACCGACATCGAACGGTGGAAGACGCGCAGCGGTGTCGTGAAGATCAACCTTGCGCTGGGCGAGCTGCCGAACTTCACGGCCGATCCGAGCAGCGGGTTGGCCGAGCACCACACCGGCTCGGTCGAGATGGCACCGACGGTCGAGTTCATCGAGCAGGCCTTCCAGGACGCGCGGTCCGGTCGCGCTGCTCTCGCGCCGTTCAGCGACGCCGTGATCCCGACCAGTCTCGACCCGACACTGTGCCCCGACGGCACGCACATCATGTCGCTGTTCACGCAATGGGTGCCGGCCGACTGGAGCGAGGCACCGCACACCGAGGAACTCGAGGCCTACGCCGACCGACTCATCGACCTGTACGACGCGGTCGCGCCGAACTTCAAGTCCTCGATCCTGCATCGCGACATCGTCGGGCCGCACGAGATGGAGGTCGAGTACGGGCTCGTCGGCGGCAACATCTTCCACGGCGAGCTCTCGCTCGAGCAGCTGTTCCACATGCGTCCGGCCCCTGGTTATGCCGACTACCGCACCCCGATCGCCGGGCTCTACAACGGCAGTTCGGCGACACATGCAGGTGGCGGCGTGTGTGGCATCCCCGGCTGGCAGGCTGCGCGTGCGGCGCTTGCCGACCGTAAGCGCAAGCCGCATCGCGTCGAGTCTGCGCTCGCGCGCCGGGCCGTGTGACCACTCGACTGTGACGAACTCGCCGTGACGACCGCACCCGACGCCGTAGCAGCGATGCTGCGGCCGAGATCGGTCGCACTCGTCGGTGCGAGCGCCCGGCCGGCGAGCTTCGGTGCACGCATGATCGACGAGGTGACCCGTGGCGCCGGCGACCGCACCGTCCACCTCGTCAACCCACGCTACGACGAGATCGGCGGCCGTGCGTGCGTGCCGTCGTTGAAGCACCTCGACGGACCGGTCGACCTCGCGTTGCTCGGTGTCGGCGACGATTCGTTGGAGGCTCAGCTGCGCGACGCGGCGGAAATGGGTGTGCGGTCGGCCGTCATCTTCGGCAGCGCGCACGGCGACGAACTGCGAGCCTCGCTACGAGACATCGCAACCGCGGCGGGAATGTCGTTGTGCGGCCCCGGCTGCATGGGCTTCGTGAACCTCGTCGACGACCTTCGGGCAACGGGATACATCGAACGCGAGGTGCTGCCGCGAGGTCCGATCGCGCTGGTCACCCACTCGGGTTCCATGTTCTCGGCCCTGCTGCGCACGCGTCGCGCGCTCGGTTACACCGTCGCGGTGTCGTCCGGGCAGGAACTCGTCACGACAACCGCCGACTATCTCGACTACGTGCTGGAGCAGACGGACACTCGGGTGCTCGCGCTCGTCCTCGAGGCCGCGCGTGACGGGGCACGGCTGGTGAGCGCGCTGCAGCGTGCCGCGGCTGCCGACATCCCCACGGTCGTGCTGCCCGTCGGCAGCTCGCCGCTCGGCGCGCGTCTTGTGAGCGCGCACTCGGGAGCACTCGCCGGCGCGCACGCCACGTGGGCCGCGCTCGCCGAGGGGACGGGCGCGATTGTCGTGCGTGATCTCGCCGAGTTCACGGACACGCTGGAACTGCTGGCGATCGGGCGCCGCCCACGCCGCGGCACCGGTATCGCGACGGTGCACGACTCGGGTGCCGAGCGCACGATGGTGGCCGATCGGGCCCACGACCTCGGTGTGCCGTTCGCGTCGCTGGGGACGGCGACGCTGCGACGCATCGACGAACTGCTCGACGACGGTCTCGAGGCTGCCAACCCGCTCGACCTGTGGGGCCGGGGCGCCGACACGCGGGCGCTGTTCGCTGCGAGCCTGCAGGCCATGGCCGACGACCCGGCCGTGTCGCTGGTCGCTCTCGCCATCGACCTGGTCGAGGAATACGACGGCGATCGGTCCTACATCGAGGCGGCGCTCGATGTCGACACGGACGCGCCGCTGGTCGTTCTCACCAATCTCGCGTCGGCGATCGACCACGACGCTGCAGACACCTTGCGTGCCAACGGCGTCCCGGTTCTCGAGGGCACCTCGAGCGGGTTGGCTGCCATCGGTCACGTGCTCGGGCTCGAACTCGCGACGCCGACGCCACCTCCCCCCGTGGACGTCGATCGCCGATCACGGTGGCGAGCTCGCCTCGCCGAGTCAGAACCGTTGCGCCCGGTCGAGTCGTTCGCCCTGCTCGCCGACTACGGCGTGCCGTTCGCGCCGGTGCGCCAGGTCGCGTCGGCTGATGCAGCCGTGGGCGCGGCACGGGAGATCGGCTACCCCGTTGTCATGAAGACCGCGGCGCCGCTGGCGCACAAGAGCGACGTCGGTGGTGTCGTCCTCGGCGTGGTCGACGACGAGCAGGTGCGTGCCACGTACGCACGACTCGCCGACGCACTCGGTCCCGCAGTGACGGTTCATGCGACCGCGCCGGCCGGGATCGAGGTGGTGGTGGGCGTCGTCCGTGACGCCTACCTCGGCCCGCTCGTCGTTGTGGGCGCGGGCGGCGTACTCGCGGAGCTCGTCCGCGACACAGCTGTGCTGCTTCCGCCGTTCGCGCGCGAGCGCGCGCGCACAGCGCTGGCGGCGCTGGCGATCAGCGAGCTGCTCGCGGGCTGGCGTGGCAGTGCGGCTGCCGATCTCGCCGGTCTCGTCGAGGTCATCGTTGCCGTCGGCGCGCTGGCATACGAGGTCGGCGATCTGCTCGCGGCCCTCGATGTGAATCCGGTCGTCGTCGGTCCGGCCGGAGCAGTGGCGGTCGACGTGCTCGTGGAAGGGACGCCGAGTGTTTGCACTGACTGACGCCGATCGCGCCATCCAGCAGGCGGCGCGCGAGTTCACCGACGAGTTGATCCCGTTGGAGGTCGAGGTCGAACTCGCCGGTGGCGTCGTGGCGCATGACGTCGCCGAGCGAAATCACGCCGAGGCGCTCGCCCGCGGGTTGTACGCGACCAACATGCCCGCCTCGGTGGGGGGACCCGGCTGCACCATGCTGCAACAGGTGCTCGTCCAGGAGCAGGTCGGCCGCGTGACCAACGGCATCGCCTGGGTGATGCACACGCCGCCGGCCTGGTGGGCTGGCGTCGCCACCGAGTTCCAGCGCGAGCGGTGGCTGCTGCCGGCCGTCCGCGGTGAACGCCACGAGTGTTACGCGATCACCGAAGAGTTCGCCGGCTCGGACGTCGACGCGATCAGCGCGAGCGCCGAGCGCGACGGCGACGACTACGTGGTCAACGGCATCAAGTGGCACGTCACGTCCTTCAACGTCGCCGACTACTGCTTCGTGCAGGCCAAGCTCGACAACGGCGAACACGTGCTGCTCGTGCTCGACCTACCGCATCCCGGCGTCGAGGTCGTACGGACGCCCGCGTACGCGCACAACATCCCCGATCATCACCCGATCGTCTCCTTCACCGACGTGCGAATCCCGGTGACGCATCGCGTCGGCGACGAGGGTGACGGCATGACCTTCGCCTACGACTGGTTCCGCTTCGAACGGATCATGGTGGCAGCTCGCTGCGTCGGGGCGGCGCAGCGTCTGCTCGATGAAACGTCCGACTTCGCCGCGCACCGGCAGGTGAGCGGACAGCGTCTGGGCGACCACCAGCTCGTCGCCGCGATGCTCGCAGACAGCGCAACCGAGCTGTTCGCCGCGCGAGCGATGCTCTACGAGGTGGCGCGTTCGGTGGACGCCGGCGCGGACCGCAAAGCGCTGCACGGGCGCGCGTCGATGGCCAAGCTGTACTGCTCCGAGATGGCCGGACGAGCTGCCGATCGCGCGGTGCAGATCTTCGGCGGCCGCGGATACATGCGCGAGAACGTCGCCGAGCGCATGTATCGCGAACTGCGCGTCGAGCGCATCTGGGAGGGCGCGAGCGAACTGCAACGGCTCATCGTCGCCCGCCAGGTGCTCAACCGCGGCGCCGGCCCGCTCACCGGCGGCTGAGTTCGGCAGCTCAGTCGAATCGGTATGTCGTGTGCGACGCCGGTGCCTTCCCGAACGCGAACGCGCGCGTGGGCTGTACGCGGTAGACGTGGACGATGTCGGTGCTGGCTTCGCTGTGGGTGAAGCCGCCCTCGCCCACGCTGAACGTCCACTGCCCGTCCCATTTGTGCTGCCACGCCGCGGCGAGCGCGGTCAGCCGGTTGTGGTCGGTGACCCGCTCGGCGCGTCCCTCGACGACGACGTCGACGCCGGCGTTCCACTCGTTCGTTCCGGTGGTCAGCGCGACGTTCGGGTTGGCGGCAAGATTGAGCGCCTTCTGCTCGTGCTCACCGGTGCAGAAATGCACCGCACCGTCGTCCCAGACAGCGACGAGCGGCGTGACGTGCGGTCGGCCGTCGGCGCGCACCGTCGTGATCCAGAAGAGTTCGGCCTGCTCGATCCGTGCTCGGGTCTCGTCCCAGGTGAGGGCCGACGCGCTCGGTTCGGAGAAACGCTGGTCGAGCTGGGTTCGCGGCTCGCTCATTTCACCGGCTGGCCTTGGCGGTGAAGTGCGCGGCGTAGGCCGCACCACCAGCGAGTGGCGGCGCTCGAAAACGGATTGATCAACGCACGCGTCCGACGCATCACCAGACAACGGTAACTGCTCATCATGGCAACGACGACGTCTCGATTGACTGCGCGCTATGGATGGTCGGCGATCGCCGGCCTACCCTTTCGCCAGCGAGGAGGGGCGATGCGTTCTCGGATGCGATGGTTGGCCGTCGTGGCGATCGCCCTTGTCGTGTCTGCGTGTACGTCGTCCGGGGGTAGCGGCGAAAAGTCGGGTCACGGTTGGTTCGAGGCGCGCCCGCTGATCATGCCCGGCCGGCATACGGCGCCGGGTCACGGCAACCCGTTCGCCTCGCTGCGGGTTCCGGCGAGCGAGTACGCGTTCTACAGCTTGCGTCCCGAGCAACAGGCCGCCCTGGTGTCGGCGCTGCGTGCTGTCGACTGCGCGCACCCGCCGCGCCTCGCGGGCAGCGCGGACAAAGTGGTCTGCGACGCCGACTCCGATGCGTACCTGCTCGGGCCGGCACTGTTCACCGGCAACGATGTGAAGGATGCCCAATCGCTCGCACCGTCCGGAGGCGTCGTCGGCTGGCAGGTCTCGATGTCGCTGACCGCTAGCGCGACCGCCAGCATGCACCGGTGGACGTCGCGGCACCACGTGATCAGCGCGGTGGGCGAGTACAACGACATCCAGACCTCACGACGGCCGCCGTGCAGCCTGGACATGAAGACGCAATGTGCCGACTTCGTCGCTTTCATCAACCGCAACCTGGTGGTGACGATCCCGGTCTGGTCCACGCCGACCACCGACATGATCGAGATCGACGGCGTGTTCAGCGAGGCTTTCGCCACCCGACTGGCGAGGGAGCTCGCCAGCTGACCGGGTCAGAACAGGGACGCGACTCCGTAGCGGTTCAACATCGCCTGGACCGACTTCGGCACCATCGTCAACACGACGGTGCAGCCGCGGTTGTTCGCCAATCGCCGGATCGCCAGCAGGGTTGCCACGCCCGATGAGTCGATGAAGTCGACGGCGGCCAACGTCACGAACAGCGTGGAGTTCGGGTCGGTGCGCGACATCAGTGCTTCGACCCGGGCGATCACATCGTCACGAACCGCGTAGTCGAGCGCGCCACTGATGACAAACTCCGCGCCCTGTCCGCCGGTGGTCACACCGACAGCTTATTGCCACCACTGCCTCGATCGGGCAACCGCGCCGCATCGGCAGGGGCGGCGTCCAGAATGGTGTGGTTCGTGACGTCCGGTTGATCCGCGGGGTCGACTTTGCACCCGGCATCGTCGTTAGCCGTCGACTTTGCACCCGGCGTCGTCGTCCGGCGTCGACTTTGCACCCGGCATACGTCGTCCCGAGGACGGCGGAAGCCGCCGTTCAGCGACATTGCCGCATGCAAAGTCGCCGGGCAGCGACCCGTCCGGGACGTGCAAACCGGGTCAGGACGGTTCGACGTAGCGCGCGTGTGACTCGACGTCGGCGAAGATCGTCCCGGCGATCGGGCGGCGCATCTCTTCGGCCAGATGGCCGAGTAGGCCCGCACAGCGCGCGAGCAATACCACCCCGCGCAGCATCGCCAGTGGGATGCCGAGGTCGGCGAGAGCGGCCCCGCACACGCCGGCGCCGTTGAGCGGCAGCGTCTTGCCGAGCTCGTTCGGGGCAACGCGCCCGACTGCTTCGAACAATGCGAGGTGCGGACCGTACTGATCCGTGTCGTGCGCGATGCCGATGATGACCGGCGTGCGTGGGTCGCCTTGTTTGTGCAAGTGATGACCCAATCCGGGGACGAACAGGCCCGCGTCACGCCGCGTGCGAATGGCCGAACGTGCCAAGTCGTCCCAGCCGGCGTCGTCGGTCGGTGGCTCGACGTCAGCGAGGGCTTCGGCGAGGAAAGCGCCGGTGTCCTCGCTGACGCCGAGGAAGCGAGACCCGCCCCCGAGCAGTCCGGCCGCGAGCGCGCCCTGGATCGCATCAGGCGCAGACAGGTAGGTGAGCCTGGCTGCGATGGCGGTGGGGGTGAATCCGTGATCGGCCAGCGCGACCAACACGGCTTCGAACAGTTTCGACTGCTCCGGTGTCGGCGGCTGCAAGGTGATGAGCCGGTAGGCGAGTTCACCGAAACTGACCCGGCCGATCAGGTCAGTGGCAAGGTTCTCGCCGAACAGTGAGATCGACTCGACCGACGAGACGCCGAGGCTGGTCGGGTAGTCGGGCATCAGCTTGCCAGCCATGCGCGTAGTTCGGCGTCGTGCTCACCGAGCGTCGGGGGAGCGAGGTCGTAGCGCGGCGGTGTCGCCGAGTACGTCAACGGATTGCGGACGGTCGGGACGTCGCCTGCGAGGACGACCGGATCGAGGCCGAGGGAGTCGGCGAGCTCGACGCCGGCGCGCACATCGTTGATCGGGCCACAGGGAATCCCGATCTCGCTGAGCGCCTCGAACCATTCCTGCGCCGTCTTGGTGGCCAGCCGTTCGACCAGGATCTTTCGCAACTCGTCGCGGTTGTCGTTGCGGGCCTGCACGGTCGCGAACCGCTCGTCGTCAGCGACGTCGGCGATCTCGAGCGCGCTCGCAAGCCGCCGGAATTGCGCGTCGTTGCCGGCGATCACGATCAGCTCACCGTCGCCGGTCGGCAGCGGTTCGTACGGGAACAGCGACAGGTGCGCATTGCCCATGCGGTGTGGGACCACGTCGCCGGCGACGTAGGCCGACGTCTGGTTGACGAGGGCCGACAACGCGGTCGAGAGCAGATTCGCCTCGATGTGCTGCCCTGCGCCGGTCTGCGAGCGGTGGTGCAGCGCGGCAAGGATTCCTATTGCGCAGTGCAGTCCGGTCATCACGTCGAAGACGGCGACGCCCGCGCGAAACGGCGGGCCGTCCGGTGATCCGGTGAGGCTCATCAGTCCGGATACCGCCTGTGCGAGCAGGTCGTAGCCGGGCAGTTTCGCACCTTCGCCGGCGCCGAATCCGCTGATCGAGCAGTACACGGTGTCCTCGCGTCGTTCGCGTACCGACTCGTAGTCGAGACCGAACTTGGCCAAGCCGCCCGGCTTGAAGTTCTGGATCATGACGTCGGCGCGCCGGCTCAGCTCGTGCGCCAATGCCAGGTCGTCCGAATCGCTGAGGTCGAGCACGATCGACCGCTTGTTGCGGTTGATCGACAGGTAGTACGTGCCCGTGTCGCCGCGCAGCGGCGGCACCCAGTGCCGCGTGTCGTCACCGGCCGCGGACTCGACCTTGATCACATCCGCGCCGAGGTCTGCCAGGAGCATGGTGCAGTACGGCCCGGCCAGCACGCGACTGAAATCTGCGACGACGATGCCGTGCAACGGACCCGCGGCAGGTGCTTCATGCGCCATGCGCGCTCCTCTTCCGTGGTGCCGGCAATTGACCGACCTCGTCGTGCGGACGCGACTGCGCCAGCGCCCAATCGGCACTGATCTCGTCCGCGGTCCGCAGCAGCAGTGGCAGGTAGTCGTGGACGAGGGTGTCGACGCTCGTTTCGGCGGCATGCACCGTCACGTTGACCGCCGCACGCACGGCACCGGCGCCGTCACGCACCGGTGCAGCAACCGAGCGGATGCCGGGTGCGAGCTCTTCGTCGGCAAGGGCCCAACCACGCTCGCGCACCTGGGCCAGCTCGGTGCGCACGACTGTCGGGTCGCGCGGCAGAAATGGCGGCAGTCCCGATCGGCTCGGTTCGGCGAGCACGCTCGTCAGTTCGTCGGCGCCCAACGCGGCGAGCAGCACCTTTCCCTGCGAGGTGTACAGCGCCGGGAACCGAGTGCCGATCTGCACGCGCAGCGCGATGATCTTCGGGACGGCCACACGGGCTACGTAGACGATGTCCGATCCGTCGAGCTGTGCCATCGATGACGACTCGTGCGTGTGTGCGACGAGGTCGCGCAGATGCGGACGGGCGATGTCCCACAGGCCGAGCGCGCCGACGTAGGCCATGCCGAGACGCAGCACGCGCGGCGTGAGTTCGAAGCGTCCGTCGGCTGTGCGCACGTAACCGAGCTCGGCGAGCGTGAGCAACAGTCGCCGTGCGGTAGGGCGGGCCAGTCCGGTTGCGGCCGCGACCTCGGTGAGCGTGAGCATCGGGCGGTGTTCGTCGAAGCAGGCGAGCACGTCGAGCCCGCGGGCGAGCGCCTCGACGAAGTCCGGGTTGCTGCCGCGTCCGGCCACGCTGCCTCCGACCCTTGACAACGGAAAGTGCTACGCGGCATCGTCTCACCTGTCCGCTTGACGGACAACTGTACGTAGAGTGGTTTCGGGGGCAGCATGGCCGAGCTGGTCGCGATCCTGGCGACAACGCACCACCCGTTCTTCTACAAGACGAGCCTGCTTGCGCCCGAGGAGGCGCCACCGTTCGCGGCCGAATGGGTGCGCAAGGTCGAGGCCTACCGCGAGACGCTGACCCGCGCCCGTCCCGACGTGCTCGTGATGGTCGGGTCGGACCACTTCCATCAGCTCTGGCTCGACAACATGCCGCAGTTCCTGATCGGCAAGGCGCCCTTCTACGACGCGAACTACTACAACGAGGAGCGCGAGTTCGGACTGCCGCGGTTGCTGCTCAAGGGACACGAGGAGCTGTCTGCGTACCTGTTGCGCGAAGCCATCGACCGCGAGTTCGATCTGGCGTTCTCGAACGAGCTGCGCGTCGATCACTCGATCACGTGCCCGATCATCACCGTCCGTCCGCAGAACGACCTGCCGGTGGTGCCGATCTACACCAACATCTTCGCGCCGCCATTGCCTCGTCCCGAGCGCTTCGTGAAGTTGGGACGCACGATCCGTGAGTTGATCGACGCGTGGCCGTCACAACTGCGCGTTGCGGTGATCGGCACCGGACACCTGTCGCTCGAGCTCGGCGGCCCACGACAGTTCGGTCCGCATGGTCCCGACCCCGAGTTCGATGCTCAGGCCGTCGAGTGGATCGCGAACGGCGACATCGACGCGTGCCTGAAGAACGTCACGCTCGACAGCCTGCACGCGCCCGGCAACGCGACGCACGGGTTCATGGACTTCATGCTGATGATGGGTGTAGCCGGATACAACAAGGCCGACTACGCCGACAATCTCGATCTGTTCCACACGATGGAGGCGTACTTCACGTGGTACCCGAACGGGGTTCCCGCCGATGTCTAAATACCTCGTCAACAAGTTCCTGTTCACCGTCGATCGCGATCCCGACCTCGTCGAGCGATATCGCACCGACCCGGCCGGCACCGTCGCCTGGTGGGAGAGCGAGGAAGCCAACCGCATTCTGAACTGTCATGGGGGCGAGGCCTCGACGTGGTTGTCGTTCACCGACGACGAGCGCGCCGCGCTGGCAGCCCACGATCACGTCTCGTTGTTCGCGATGGGTGCGCACCCGTTCCTGACGCTCACGCTGTGGATCGCGATGTTCGAGCGCGATCACACCGAGCCGCTCGCCATGCAGCTCGATTACGCGGCGAAGCTGGCGCACATCTCGCTGCCGTATCCGGATATCGCGACATGAGCCGGGCATGAGCATCATCGAGCGAGCCGGACGGCTCGCGCTGGGCTGGGTGTTCGTGCAGGCCGGGACCGACGTGTTGCGCGACCCGACGGTGCCGACGACGAAGGCCGCTCCGGTGCTGGCCGCGTTGCGCTCGGTCGCACCGATCGACCTGCCCCCGGACGAGGTGTTGGTGCGGGCGAACGCGGCCGCGCAGGTGATCGCCGGCAGCGGCGTGATCCTCGGCGTGCTGCCGCGGCTGTCGGCGTTGGTGTTACTCGGCTCGTTGGGACCGACGACTGCGGGCGGTCACCGGTTCTGGGAGTTCGAGCCGGGCGCCGAACGCAACACCCAACGCAATCACTTCCTGAAGAACATCAGTATCGCGGGCGGTCTGCTGCATGTGCTGACGGCGCCGCGACGACGAGGGGACGGCCGATGAACCCGGATGAGCTCGCGCAGGTCAACGACGGCAGACCCGTCGTCTTCCGCAACGGCACCGTGTTGACGATGGACGACGCGGGCGTGCTGCCCGGCGCCGACGTCCTCGTCACCGGCGACACGATCGCCGCCGTCGGCCCGCAGCTCACGGCGCCCGACGATGCGCTCGAGATCGACGCCGCGGGCGGTCTCGTCCTGCCCGGCATGATCGACACGCATCGGCACATGTGGCAGACGGCCCTGCGCGGACTCGGCGCGGACTGGACGCTCACGCAGTACTTCGTCTTCTACTACCTGACGTGGGGCAAGATCTTCCGTCCGCAGGACATCGCGGCCGGCAACCTGCTGTCGGCGATCGAAGCGGTCGACGCCGGAGTGACGACGACACTCGACTGGTCGCACGGCCTGCAGACCGTCGAGCACGGTGAGGCCGCGGCCGACTCGTTGCGTGCAGCGCCGGGCCGGTCCGTGCTCGCCTACGGCAACCTGCTCGGTGCGCCCTGGGAGTGGACGAAGTCCGCCGACTTCCGCAGCTTCGTCGATCGCACGGCCGTCGATGACACGTTCGGGCTGCAGTTGGCCTTCGATGTCACCGGCGATCCGGAGTTCCCCGAGCGGGGCGCATTCGAGTCCGCACGCGAGCTCGGTCTGCGGGTGACGACACACGCCGGCGTGTGGGGCGCGACGAACGACGAGAGCATCCGGCTGATGTGGGAGAACGGCTTCATGACGCCGGATGTCACGTACGTCCACGCCGCGACGCTCAGTCAGGATTCCTACCAGCGCATCGCAGCCAGCGGCGGCACGGCATCGGTGTCGACCGAGAGCGAGCAGAGTGCCGGGCAGGGCTACCCGCCGACGTGGGAGCTACGCAAGCACGGCATCCCCGTGTCGTTGTCGATGGACACGAGCGTGTGGTGGAGCGCAGACCTGTTCTCGGCGATGCGTGCCACGCTGTCGGCAGATCGGTCGAGGGAACACCTCGAGGCGCACGCGCGCGGCGAGACAGTCGTCGCCAACCACCTGCGGGCCGAGGACGTGGCGAAGTGGGCCACGATCGGCGGCGCTCGCGCGCTCGGACTCCACGACAAGATCGGCTCGCTGACGCCCGGCAAGAAGGCCGACGTCGTGCTGATCAAGAACGACGATTCGCCGGCGATGTACCCGCTGTTGCACCCGTACGGCTCGTTGGTCTACCAAGCCGGACGCGGCGACGTGCACACCGTGCTGGTCGACGGCCAGATCGTGAAGCACGAGCACAAGCTGGTCGGCGTCGACCTTCGTGCAGCGAAGGAATCAGTCGGCGCGACAGTCGACTACGCCCGGTCGACGATGGGCGACGACGCGTGGGCCGAGTCGATGCGACCCGAGCTTCCGGATCCCCAGCGCGTCCCGAATCCGTACACGTACACGAGCTACACCGGCAGCGACGATCGGCACGCGCCGCAGAGCTGATCACCCGCTCGGGTGAGTCAGCCGATCCGCCGCCACCGGGCTTCGGCGAGGGCGAACAGGCCGAACGCCGCCATACCCAACGCAGCGATGACCAACACCACGCGGCCGAACGGTGCGTGCGCCACAGTGCGGGCGGTGGTGTCGATCCCGCCCGCCTTCGCAGGCGTTGCGGTGGCGGCCGCGACGATGACCAGGACGCCGGTGCCCGCAAAGACGATCCCACGCGTGGTCGCGCCGATTACGCCCGTCGTGAGCGTGAACCGTCGCCACGACGGGTGCGTGTCGTCCAGGTCGAGATTGCGGAGGAAGCTGCGGCGCGGCCCCTCGCTGAACAGGAACGCGCCCACGATGACCACGACGACGCCGACGGCGCCGATGAGGTAGCGACCAGCGGTCGTCTGCATGATGTGCGCCGAGGTGCTGCGATACGTCCCGGCCTGATCGGCGCTGCCGTCGTCACCACCGGTGACGGCGAACGCGGCGATGCCGAACGGCAGGTAGCAGGTGCCCTCGATGAACGCCTTGACGCGGTCGCTGCGCGACAGGTGTTCCAACTGGCGGCCGAAGGCGGCTTCGGACCAGCGCCAGGCGGTGTAGCAGACCGATCCGACGCCGAACACGACCAAGAAGAACGTGCCCACGTCGGTGGCGCCGAGATCGCGCAGCGCACCGCCCTGATCGGTCTCGCGGTCGTGACCGGTGAGAGCGAGATCGACCATCAGCACCGCCAGCGTCAGGTAGATGATCGCGCGTGAGCCCAGACCGAAACGGGCCACGACGTGACCGATCGGCCCGCGCTTGACGCGTTTCGCCTTACGGCGAAAGGAGAATCGACGTCTCGGCTCAGTCTTCGTCGTCATCGAGCCTGGCGATCCACGTAGCCAGGCGCTCGATCGCCGTCTCGAACTCAGGGTGCTGGTCGACGAACTTCTGCAGTCGGTCGGCCAGCCATTCAACGTTGATGTTCTCGTCGCCGCGCCGTTCGACCAGTTCCTCGATGCCGCGGTCGGTGAAGTACATCGACTCAGGCGAACGCGGACGCGACGATCTCGCGCTGCTGTGCCTCGTGGATGGCGAGCGAACCGACAGCCGGGGACGCCGAGGCGCGCCGCGCGACTCGCAGCAGCGGGCGACCGTCGAGGATCTCGGGCAGGTTGAGCGCGATGAACGGGTAGCCGCCCTGGTTGGCCGGTTCCTCCTGCACCCACACGACCTCGGCGTTCGGGTACTTCGCCAGCTCTGCCTGTAGCGCCTCGGTCGGCAACGGATAGATCTGCTCGAGCCGAAGGATGGCGACGTCCTTGATCTCGCCCTTCGTGCGCGCCGCGGCCAGGTCGTAGTAGACCTTGCCGCTGCAGATCAGCACGCGCCGCACGTCCGACAGCTCGCTCGTGTCGGGCAGCACCGGCGCGAACGTGCCGCTGGTGAAGTCGTCCAGCTGGCTGACCGCCGACTTCAGCCGCAACAGCGACTTCGGCGTGAACGCGATCAACGGACGGCGCACTGGCGAGAGCGCCTGGCGGCGCAGCAGGTGGAAGTAGTTCGCCGGCGACGAGCAGATCGCGACCGTCATGTTGTTCTCGGCGCACATCTGCAGGAACCGCTCCGGTCGTCCGGACGAGTGGTCCGGTCCCTGGCCTTCGTAGCCATGGGGGAGCAGCAGCGTGACCGCACTGCGCTGGCCCCACTTCGCCTCGCCGGAGGAGATGAACTCGTCGACGATCGTCTGGGCACCGTCGGCGAAGTCGCCGAATTGGGCCTCCCAGCACACCAGCGCGTCGTCGCGCACGACCGAGTAGCCGTACTCGAAGCCCATCGCCGCGAACTCCGAAAGCAACGAGTCGTACGGCCAGAACGGCGCCTGGTCGTCGGACAGGTTCTTCAGCGGCGTGTACTCCTCGCCGGTGTTGCGGTCGACCAGTATCGCGTGCCGTTGCGTGAACGTGCCGCGTCGGCTGTCCTGTCCGGACAGTCGCACCGCGCGTCCCTCGAGCACGCTCGCGCCGAACGCGAACAGCTCTGCGGTGGCCCAGTCGACGTCGCCGGACGAGGCCATTGCCACGCGCCGGTCGATCTGCGCCTTCAGCCGCGGGTGCAGGGTGAAGCCCTCCGGCGGATTCGCGTACGCGTCGCCGATGCGCTTGATCACGTCGAGCGGGACGGCGGTCGTGACCGACTGCGACGGCGACTGGCGCTCGATGTCCGGCTCCGGAGCCGACTTCCCGGACGCGTTGCGCGTCTCGACGAACACCTTCTCGAGCTGCGACTGGAAGTCCTTCAGCGCGGCTTCGGCATCTTCGAGCGTGATGTCACCACGGCCCACGAGTGCCTCGGTGTACAGCTTCCGGACGCTGCGCTTGTTGTCGATGATGTCGTACATCTGCGGCTGCGTGAACGACGGGTTGTCCGCCTCGTTGTGGCCACGCCGCCGGTAGCAGACCATGTCGATGACGACGTCCTTCTTGAACTCGCGGCGGTACTCGACCGCGAGCCGGGCGACGCGCACGCACGCCTCGGGGTCGTCGCCGTTCACGTGGAAGATCGGCGCCGCGATCATGCGCGCGATGTCGGTGCAGTAGAGCGACGACCGCGACGCCGACGGCGAGGTCGTGAAGCCGACCTGGTTGTTCACGACGACATGGACGGTGCCGCCCGTGCGGTAGCCGCGCAGCTGCGACAGGTTCAGCGTCTCGGCGACGACTCCCTGCCCGGCGAACGCCGCATCACCGTGCAGCAGCACGGGAAGCACCGTGTAGCCGGCCTCGCCCTTGTTCAAGAGGTCCTGCTTGGCGCGGACGATGCCCTCGAGCACCGGGTCGACGGCTTCGAGGTGTGACGGGTTGGCGGTGAGCGAGACCGCGATCTCTCGGCCGTCGGGGGAGTGGAACGTGCCCTCGGCGCCGAGGTGGTACTTCACGTCGCCGGAGCCCTGCGCCGTGCCCGGGTCGATGTTGCCCTCGAACTCGTTGAAGATCTTCGCGTACGGCTTGCCGACGATGTTCGCGAGCACGTTGAGCCGGCCGCGGTGCGGCATGCCGATGACGACCTCGTCGAGGTTCTGCGCGGTTGCCTCGGTGAGCGCAGCGTCGAGCAGGGCGATGACGGTCTCGGCGCCTTCGAGGCTGAACCGCTTCTGACCGACGTACTTGGTCTGCAGGAAGGTCTCGAACGCCTCGGCGACGTTGAGGCGGCCGAGAATGTGCAGCTGCTCGTCGCGGTTGGGCGCCTCGGACTTGACCTCGATGCGTGCTTCGAGCCAGCGACGCTGCTCGGGGTCGGTGATGTGGCGGTACTCGACGCCGACGCGGCGGCAGTAGGCGTCACGCAGCACGCCGAGGATGTCGCGCAGCTTCATCAGCTTCTCGCCGGCGAAGCCTCCGACGGGGAACTCGCGGTCGAGATCCCACAGCGTGAGCCCGTACGTCGTGATGTCGAGGTCGGGGTGCTTGCGCACCGTGTACTCGAGCGGGTCGGTGTCGGCCATCAAGTGGCCGCGCGTGCGGTAGGCGTTGATCAGCTCGATGACGTGCGCCTCTTTGCTGATCTGACCTTCGTGTGCGGTGTAGCGGTCGACGCGCCAGCGCACCGGCTCGTACGGGATCTTCAGCGAGGCGAAGACCTCGTCGTAGAACTCGTCGGAGAGCAGCAGCTCGTGGATGCGGCGCAGGAACTCGCCCGACTGCGCGCCCTGGATGATGCGGTGGTCGTACGTCGACGTGAGCGTCATGATCTTGCTGATCGCGCGGTCGACGAGCTGGTCGGGGTTCATTCCGCTGAACTCGGCGGGGTACTCCATCGCGCCGACGCCGACGATCGTGCCCTGGCCTGCCATCAATCGCGGGACGGAGTGGTTCGTCCCGATCGTGCCGGGGTTGGTCAGGCTGAGCGTCGTCCCGGCGAAGTCGTCGGTCGTGAGCTTGCCCGCGCGCGCTCGACGGATGATGTCTTCGTAGGCGTTCCAGAAGCCGGAGAAGTCGAGCGTCTCGGACCGCTTGATCGACGCGACGACGAGCGAGCGTGAGCCGTTCTTGCCGACGAGGTCGATCGCGATGCCGAGGTTCACGTGTTCGGGCGTGACCAGCACCGGCTTGCCGTCGACCTCGCCGAAGGCGTTGTTCATCTCGGGGTAGTCCTTGAGCGCCTTCACCACCGCGTAGCCGATGAGGTGCGTGAAGCTCACCTTGCCGCCGCGGGCGCGCCGCAGGTGGTTGTTGATCACGACCCGGTTGTCGGCGATCAGCTTGGCGGGGACCGCGCGCACGCTGGTCGCCGTCGGGACCGTCAGCGAGGTCTCCATGTTGGCCACGACGCGTGACGCCGCGCCACGCAGCGGGGTGGTCTCGACGGCCGCGACGTCGTCCTTCTTCTCCGACTCGGAGTCCTCGGACTCTTGCTTCGCGGCGGCGGGCTTCGTCTCGACCTTCGGTTCAGCCTTGGTCTCGGGCTTGGCCTCGGGCTTCGATTCCTTGATGGTTTCGGGCGTGGTCTCGGGCTTGCTCTCGGGCTTGGTCCCGGGCTTGCTCTCGGGTGCCGCCCCGCCGGCCGGTGCCGACTTCGGTTCGCCGGTGGGCTCGCTGGCGCCGTTGCTGCTCGGCTCGGTAGCCGGCGCGGGCGCCGGGCGGTAGTCGTCGAAGAAGTCGTGCCACGCGGCGTCGACGCTGTCGGGATCGGCGAGATAGCGCTCGTACATGTCCTCGACGAGCCACTCGTTGGCCCCGAAATCGCTGGTTGTCGAAGATTCGGCGTCCGTCGTTGCCACGGTCTCGGGCCATCCCTCGCAAGTAGTTGTCGCGTCCGCGTTCCCGACAGTCAAGGTTACGCGCCGGTCACATCGAGAGCATGCCCAGCGCGCCGCAGTGTGGGGCAGTAGACCCAGGGGTTCCCGCGAGTGGTCACTTATCCCGCGAGTGGTCAGAAATACCTGACCACTCGGGCCATAAATGACCACTCGCGGACGATGGGTGGTGACGGGCTAGGTGATGTCGCGGTTCATCGTGAGCCCGGCTCCGATCAGCGCCGGGATGAACGCCCAGAGCAGCAGGATGACCACACCCCAGCCCGGACTCAGGATGTGGACGACGTCCGGAGCATTGCTCTGGTTGTTCAGGATCGAGGTGTTGGCGCCGGCCGGCATGTAGGGCCACGCGTTGCGCACCTTGGGGATCGCGAGCAGCAGGTTCTGCAGGATCAGCAGGAAGATCACGCCGAGCGTCACCGCGACGATCTGGTTCTTCAACAGCGCGCCGATGCCGAGGCCGATGATGCCGTAGAGCGCGAGGACGAGGAACAGCCCGAACACCGCGCGACGCAGGTCCGGGTCACCGAGATCGAAGGAGATGTTGCGCGACGCCAGCCACGGCAGTGTCATCGCGAGCTGCACGGCGACGCACACGAGCGCGTACAGGATGCCCAGAATCGCGTAGGCGATCATCTTGGCGCTGATCAGGGTCCAGCGCGACGGCGTGATCAGCACGGTCGGAGTGATCGTCTGGTAGCGGAACTCGGTTGTCACGCCGAGCACGCCGAGCACGAACACCGCCAGACACGCCTGGTCGGCCGAGGCGAAGACCACTGGCACGTCGCGCGCCGACTGCACGCCGGGCTTGGACAAGAAGTTGCCCAGCACGACGAGCACACAGATGCTGACCGCCGCGATGAGAAGCCAGAACCAGACTTGGGTGGTGCGCAGCTTCACGAACTCAGCGCGGATGAGTCGGATCATTGCTGGGCCGGTCCCATCTGTTCGGCGGAGAATTCGCCTGTCGTGAGTTGGAAGAACAGGTCTTCGAGGTCGAAGCCCTGCTTGCTGAGCTCGTGCAGTTCGACGCCGGCGGTGAATGCGACGTTGCCGACATGGGCAAGGTCGGCGCCTTGCAGGTGCATCTCGGCCGGCCCGGCCTGCATCGGGTTCAGGCCCTGCGCGCGCAACGCTGCGTCGAGCGGTGCGAGATTCGGCCCGCGCACCACTACGGTGTCGGTGCCTTCGAGCAGTTCGCTGATCGATCCCGACCGCACGAGCCGGCCGCGGTTGAGAATCACCACGCGATCGGCGATCTCTTGCACCTCGTTGAGCTGGTGGCTCGAGACGAGCACGCTGCGTCCCTCGGTCGCGAGATGCTTGAAGAACCCGCGCAGCCAGCGGATGCCGTCGGGGTCGAGTCCGTTCGCCGGTTCGTCGAGGACGAGCACGCGAGGGTCGCCGAGCAATGCCGCCGCGAGACCGAGCCGCTGCCGCATGCCGAGTGAGTAGCCGCGCACCTTGCGTTTGCCCGCGGTCCCGAGACCGACCATCTCGAGAACCTCATCCGCGCGCGTGAGCGGTATGCCCGCCGCGATGCACTCGATGCGCAAATGGTTGCGCCCGCTTCGAGCCGGATGGAAACTCGACGACTCGAGCGCGGCGCCGACGTGACTGATCGGGTTGTGCAGTGACTTGTAGGGCAGCCCGTTGATGGTGGCGCGTCCCGATGTCGGACGGACCAGGCCGAGCACCATCCGCAGAGTCGTGGTCTTGCCGGCGCCGTTCGGGCCGAGGAACCCGGTCACCGAACCGGGCTCGACGGTGAAGCTGAGCTGGTCGACGGCGCGTACCTTGCCGCCGAACACCTTGGTCAGCTGGTCGACGACGATCCGGCCGGCTGCATCCGGCGCGATCTCGGTCATGGCCCTATTCGATCACGGGAATGACCTTGGACTCGAACAATTCGACGCTTTCGCGGTCGTATGCGGCATCAGGGAAGTAACAGATCGCGTAGGTCATGCCGAGTTTCTGGGCCGCGGTGAGCTTCTCGGCGATCTGTTCGGGCGTCCCGACGAGCGGGCCGTCGCGCAACAGCTTGATCGTGCGGTCGAAGTCGTCAGCCGGGACGAGCGGCTTGAGATGCTCTTCGATCCAGGTGAACTTGTCCTCGACCGCCTGCTCGGTCTCACCGATCACGACGTTGAAGTTGCTCGATCGGGTGATGGCGTCGAACTCGGTCCCGACGTCCTTGCAGTGCTGCGCAAGCACCTCGGACTTGTGCTGGAAGGTCTCGGCGTCGCCGGCGAAGTTCGTGTACTGCGCGTACTTGGCGGCGGTCCGCAGCGTCTTCTTCTCCCCGCCGCCCGCGATCCAGAACGGGATACCGCCTTCCTGCAGCGGCAACGGGCGGCAGATCGCGCCGTCGACCTGGTAGTGCTTGCCGATCATCGTCGCGGTGCCGGTAGTCCACAGGTCGCGCATGATCTGCACGCCCTCGTCCAGCATGGCGAGCCGGTCGCCGGCGCCGGGGAACCCGTAGCCGTAGGCGTTCCACTCGTGCTCGTACCAACCACCGCCGATGCCCATCTCGACGCGACCGCCCGAGATGACGTCGGCGGTCGCCGCGACCTTCGCGAGGTAGGCGGGGTTGCGGTAGCCGATGCACGTGCACATCTGACCCAGCCGGACGCGCTCGGTCACCGCGCCGAACGCCGACATCAGCGACCACGCCTCGTGCGTCGCCTCCTCGGTCGCCACCGGCACGGTGTGGAAATGGTCGTAGACCCACAACGACGACCAGGGCCCGCGGTCGGCGGCCTGGGCGAGGTCGCGCATGACGTTCCACTGGTCCTCGACGGCGATGCCGGCGAGATCGAGCCGCCAGCCCTGCGGGATGAAGATTCCGAAGCGCATATTGCTCACCCTAGGCTCGGGGTATGCGCCGCGATGAGCAGTGGGTACGGGAGCGCTTCGGGCAATCGCGGATCGCGCGCCTGGCCACGGTGTCCGGAGACGGCTCGCCACATCTCGTCCCGATGGTGTTCGCGGTGGACGGGACGAAGCTGATCAGCGCGGTCGATCACAAACCCAAGGCCACGACGGCACTGCGGCGCCTCGACAACATCGCGGTCAACCCGTTCGTCAGCGTCCTGGTCGACGAGTACGACGACGACTGGACGCAGTTGTGGTGGGCACGCGCCGACGGCTGGGCGCGCGTCGAGGAGGGTTACGATCTCGCACCACTGCTCGCCCGGTACGAGCAGTACCGCGACCAGCCGCCGACGGGTCCGGTGATCGTCATCGAGATCGACCACTGGTCGGGCTGGTCGGCAAGCTGAGCAGCTCGCCACAGACAACAACGGGCAGACTGGGCGCGTGAGCGACGAATCCTCGACCGAGGTCGAGACCGAGCAGCAGAGCTCACGTAACCCGCACGGGGGCAACCCCGACCATCCGGCGACGCACAGCGCAGGACTGATCGGGTTGGCGATCGGCGCGATCGGTGTCGTGTTCGGCGACATCGGGACGAGCCCGCTCTACGCGTTGCAGACCGTGTTCTCGATCGACGGTCACGCCGTGAAGCCCACCAACTCCGACGTCTACGGCGTCATTTCGCTGGTGTTCTGGTCGATCACCCTGATCGTTTCGATCAAGTACGTCGTGTTCATCCTCCGCGCCGACAACGACGGCGAGGGCGGCATCATGGCGCTGGCCGCACTGATCCGGCGCACGCTCAGCAGCAAGAGCCGGCGCGTGGCGGTGGCGATGGTGCTCGGTGTGATCGGCGCGGCTCTGTTCTACGGCGACAGCCTCATCACACCCGCGATCTCGGTGCTGTCGTCGGTCGAGGGCATCCAGGTCGCCGCGCCCGGCGCCCACGACGTCGTACTTCCTGTCGGCATCGCCATCCTCACTGTGCTGTTCGTCGTGCAGAGGTGGGGCACGCACGTCGTCGGCCGGCTGTTCGGGCCGGTCATGGTGGTCTGGTTCGTCGTGCTCGCGGTGACCGGGTTGCCGCACATCGTGGCGCACCCGGGCATCCTGCGCGGCCTGTCGCCGACCTACGTCGGCTCGTTCATCGCCGATCACCCGTACACCGCGTTCATCGCGATGGGCGCGGTCGTGCTGTCGATCACCGGTGCCGAGGCGCTCTACGCCGACATGGGCCACTTCGGCCGGCGGCCGATCCGGTTCTCGTGGTTCGCTCTCGTCTTCCCGGCGCTGATCATCAACTACCTCGGTCAGGGTGCGCTGATCCTCGAGAAGCCGACGTCGATCTCTAACCCGTTCTACCTGCTCTCACCGAGCTGGGCGCGGATCCCGATGGTCGTGCTCGCGACGCTCGCCACAGTGATCGCGTCGCAGGCGGTCATCTCGGGCGCGTTCTCGGTATCGCGTCAGGCCGTGCGGCTCGGGTTCCTGCCGCATCTCACGGTGCGGCACACGTCGACGCGCGAGAGCGGACAGATCTACGTCCCAGCAGTCAACTGGCTGCTGTTCGCCGGTGTGCTGTTGCTGATGGTCTCGTTCCGCTCGTCGAACAAGCTGGCGACTGCGTACGGCCTTGCCGTGACGGGGACGTTGTTGCTGACGACGACGCTGTTCCTGATCCTTGCCAAGTCGGCCTGGAAGTGGCCGACGTGGCGGCTCGTCCTCGTCGCAGTGGTCTTCGGCGGCACCGAACTCACCTTCTTCGGCGCGAACCTCACCAAGGTCGTGCACGGCGGTTGGCTGCCGCTCGCGATCGCCGTGGCCGTCGTGACGGTGATGATGACGTGGCAGCGCGGACGGCGGATCGTCACACGGCGCCGCACCGACATCGAGGGGTCGCTGGACGAGTTCGTCGAGAAGATGCGCACCTCGAAGCCGACCCGGGTCCCGGGTACGGCAGTGTTCCCGCATCCGACCAAGGAGACGACTCCGATCGCGCTACGGGCCAACTGGGAGTTCAACCACGTGCTGCACGAGCGCGTCGTCGTCGTGTCGGTCGTGTCCGAGAACGTGCCGCACGTTCCGGTCGACGAGCGGCTCACGGTCGATGAACTCGGCTACGCCGACGACGGCATCGTCCACGTGAGCATGCGGTTCGGATTCCAGGACGAGCAGGATCTGCCCGAGATGCTCAGGCATGCCCGGGGGATGAGCGACGAACTCGACATCGATCCCGAGAACGCCCTGTTCTTCTTGTCGCGCATCACGATCGAGCGCGCCACCTCGGCGTCGCAGGACCGTGACGACCGGATGGCGCGGTGGCGCAAGCGGCTGTTCGTCGGGCTCGCCCACAACGCCGCGTCGCCGGCCGCGTACTTCTGCCTGCCGGTCGATCGCACCGTCGTCATGGCCTCGCAGGTCGAGCTCTGACCGGCAGTCACTTATTGCCAACTACTTGCGATAAGCGGTCTGTCGTTCCTAAGGTGGACGGGTGCCTGCCGACAGTGGTCTTGCCCGGTTCCGCCGGTCGTTGACGCGTCAGGACAAGCGTTCGCTGCTGGGCATGGCCGGGTTCGTCGTGTTCTTGCACGTGCTCGGCTTCGCAGTGCTGTTCGGGCTTGTCGTTCCGCATCACTTCATGCTGGGCAAGTCGGCGGTCTACGACGTGGGTGTCGGCGTGCTCGCCTACACGTTCGGGCTCCGCCACGCCTTCGACGCCGACCACATCGCGGCGGTCGACAACACCACCCGCAAGCTGATCGCCGACAGCCAGGGCCGCACGGACGCGCGCAAGCCGCTGTCGGTCGGGTTCTGGTTCTCCCTCGGCCACTCGACGATCGTGTTCACCCTCGCGTTCCTGCTCGCGGCCGGCGTGAAGGCCCTCGCCGGCCCGCTGGCCAACGGCTCGTCGGGTCTGCACTCGATCACCGGCGTCATCGGCGCTTCGGTGTCCGGCACGTTCCTGTGGATCCTCGGCGTGCTCAATCTCGTCGTGTTGCTCGGCATCATCCGGGTGTTCCGGGAGATGCGATCGGGACGCTTTGACGAGCAGCAGCTCGAGGAGCACTTGAACAAGCGCGGCTTCATGAACCGCCTGCTCGGCGGCCTGACCAAGTCGGTGCGCAAGCCATGGCACATCTACCCGGTCGGCGTGCTGTTCGGGCTCGGGTTCGACACGGCGACCGAGGTCGGCCTGCTCGTCATCGCCGGCGGCGCCGCCGCGGTCAGCGGTCTGCCGTTCTACTCGATCCTCGTGCTGCCGATCCTGTTCGCAGCCGGCATGTGCCTGATGGACACCATCGACGGTGTGTTCATGAATGCCGCTTACGGCTGGGCGTTCGCCAAGCCCGTCCGGAAGGTCTTCTACAACATCACGATCACGGCGTTGTCCGTCGCGGTCGCGCTGGTCATCGGCACCATCGAACTGGTGGGTGTCCTCGCCCAGGAACTGCACATCACCTCGGGGCCGCTCGCAGCGGTCGCGGGCATCCCGCTCGACTATGCCGGATACGGCATCGTGGCGTTGTTCGTCGTCTCGTGGGCCGTCGCGATCGGTGTGTGGCGTTACGGACGGGTCGAGGAGCGGTGGTCGGCCTCGCTCGCGACGATGCGAGACTGACCCAGCGGGGTCAGTGGACGGACGCCTGATAGATCTCGGCGATCGAGTGCTCGAGCGTCGCGGTGAACTCTTCGTCGCTCTGAGCGTCGGACAGGCCCTCGAGCAGCGCCCGCGAGAAGCTCGCGATCATGCTCGAGTCCTTTGCCAGCAACGCGCAGGCCTCGTCGCGGCTGTAGCCACCGGACAGCGCCAGCACGCGCAGCACCCGCGGATCGGCCGCGAGATCGCTGTAGAGCCCGACCTCGGACGGGATCGTCAGCTTGAGCATGATCGTCGCGTCGGCGGGCAGCGCGTCGATACCGCTCTTCAGCGCGTCGCACAGCAGTGCTTCGGCCTCTTGTTTGTGCGGGCTCTTGATGCTCACTTCGGGCTCGAGAATCGGGACGAGGCCGGCGGCCGAGATCTGCGCGCCGACCTCGAACTGCTGGTCGACGATCGCGGCGATGCCGTCCTTGTCGGAATCCTTGATCACCGAGCGCATCTTGGTGCCGAAGATCCGGTGCTCGTTCGCGCGCTGCAGCAGCTCGTCCAGCGCGGGCATCGGCTTCATCACCTGCACGCTGTGCTGTTCGTCCGCGAGGCCCTTGTCGACCTTCAGGAACGGCACGACCTGCTTCGCGTCCCACAGGTATTGCGCGGTCGAGACACCGCCCATGTCACGGTCCATCGTCTGCTCGAACAAGATCGCCGCGAGGACGCGCGAACCGTCGAACACAGGGTTGGTGACGATGCGCGTCCGCATCGCGTGCACGAGGTCGAACATCTCGTCGTCATTGCTGTAGCGACTCTCGTCGATCCCGTAGTCACCCAGCGCCTTGGGTGTGCTCCCACCGCTCTGGTCGAGAGCGGCGAAGAAGCCCTGGCCGGAGCGGATCTTCTCGAGCTGCGTGGCGTCCATACCGACATCCTGTCAGCCGTGGGGTGCTCTCGGCGAGACGCGTCTGTCGGTCTTACACGCTCTCAACGGCGAGTTTGGCTCCGAACCCGACGAGCGCACAGCCCGTCGCGGCGTCCATTGCGCGGCGCACGGCCCGGCGTTGCAGCAGTGCTCGAGCGCGGGTCAGGACGACGACGACCAGCGACAGGTAGGTCAACGACAGCACCGCGTGGCTGAACGCGAACAGCATGAGCACGCCGATGGCGGCATGAGCGCCGAGGAACTGCGGCAGCACGGCAAGGTAGAACACCAGCACCTTCGGATTCGTGATGTTCGACAGGAAGCCCTGGCGCCAGCCGCGCAGCCGCGACTCGCCGCTCGCCGGTGCACCAGCTTCGCGTGTGTAGTCACCACGCACCGCCGACCGCAACGACTGCACCGCAAGCAGCAGCAGATAACAGATGCCCGCCCACTTCACCGTCTCGAAGACCGGTTCACTGCGTGCGATCACCGCACCGAGTCCGGTTGCTGCCGCGAGCCCCTGCAGGGTGTTGGACGAGGCAACTCCGGCTGCGCTCCACCAGCCCCGTCGGCGACCACCGAGCAAGCAGTTCTTGGTCACGACCGCGAAGTCGGGACCGGGGATCAAGACGAGCACCACGGCGAACACCAGGAACGTCGCGTAGGTCGACCAGGTCACGTCTCGACCCTATGTCAGCTGTCGATTTCGAGACGGCGTCCACATCGGTTGGACAAGACCTCTGCAGAGAGAAAGGGTGACTGATGCCTCGATTCCTGGTGTTGATCTACGGCGACGAGCAGGAGTGGGCGGCGGCGACGCCGGAGTGGAACGACGAGAACGGACGGCGCCACCGCGCCTTCCTCGACGCAGCAGGCGACGCCGTGCTGACCGGCGGCGAGCTCGTCCCGTCGGTGCAGGCCGTGTCGATCCGGGGAGCTGCCCCCGCCGACGTGGTGCCCGGACCATTCGTCACCACCGACAAGGGCATCGGCGGGTTCTACCTGCTCGAGGCCGACGACCTCGAGCACGCGACCGACCTTGCGCGCGGCCTGCCTGAAGCGAGCAACGCCCACAGCGGCGTCGAAGTGCGCCAGATGGGCTAGCCGCCGCCGGCTTCGGCGAGGCGGCGTCGCAGGTACCGTGCCTCGACCTCGTTCTCGGTCAGGAGCAGCGCTTCGCGATAGGCCTCGGCCGCCGCGTCGGCACGTCCGAGCCGGCGCAGGAAGTCGGCGCGTGCCGCGGGCAGGTACGGGTAGCTGACCAGTTCCGGCTCGTCGGCGAGAGCGTCCAGCGCGGCCACTCCCGCCTCGGCGCCCTGGGCCGCGCCGATCGCAATGGCGTGGTTGAGCGCCACGACCGGACTGGGCCATCGGCGTAGCAGCAGCTCGTACAGCTGCACGATCTGCTCCCAGTCGGTGTCGGCGGCGCTTCGCGCCTCGGCGTGAACGGCCGCGATGCACGCCATGACCGTGTACCTGCCGCGAGCACCTCGAGGCAGTGCTGAACGCAGCAGCGCGAGCCCTTCCTCGAGCGCGGTCGCGTTCCAGCGGCTGCGGTCCTGCTCGTCGAGCGGGACGAGCTCACCGGCCGCGTCGACGCGTGCCGCACGACGTGCGTCGGTCAGCAGCAGCAACGCGAGCAGGCCTGCGGTTTCTGCGTCGTCGGGCAGCAGGTCGTGCAACATTCTGGCGACCTGCAGCGCGCGGTCGGCGAGATCGGCGCGCAGCAACTGCTCGCCGCTCGCGGCGACATGGCCCGCGCTGTAGACGAGTTGCACCGTGTCGAAGACCGATTCCAGCCGCTCGGGCAGATCGTCCGGTGTCGGGGTGCGATACGGAATCGCCGCCCGGGCGATCTTCTTCTTCGCGCGCGTGATGCGCGCTTGCATCGTTGCTTCCTTGACCAGGAACGCCCTCGCGACCTCGGCGGACGTGAGCCCGCAGACCATGCGCAGCGTCAGCGCGACCCGGGCGTCGCTCGACAGTGCGGGGTGGCAGCAGATGAACACCAGGCGGAGCCGGTCGTCAGGCAGCTGCTCGAAGACCGTGCCGGCGCTCGGGTCGTCGGGTGCATCGTCGCCGACCGCGAGCGCGGGCAGTTTGCGCGCTGCCGTCGCAGCCTTGCGCTTGGCCTGCAAGACCTCGCGCACGGCGACCGTCGTCAACCACGCGCCGGGACGATCGGGAACGCCGTCGCGTCCCCAGCGCAACAACGCCTGCGTGAAGGCGTCCTGCACGCAGTCTTCGGCGACATCGAAATCGCGAGCAACCCGCAGGACGGTGGCGAGCACCTGCGTCCATTCCGTCCGGTACGCCGCGGACACTGCCTCGACGACCTCGCTGTTGGTCACGGCGCCGGCCCCGCCGGACGAATCTCGACAGCCACCGACGTCCGGGCGAGCTGCTTCGCCACACGCAGCGCGTCGTCCAGGTCACGCAGCTCGGTCACGCACACCCGTCCCAACCCCTCGGCATCGGCGAACCGACCGTCGCTGACCACCATGCCGCGCGGTGTGTTTTGCACCGTCGTCGCAGCGTGGTCGTCGCCGTCGTCCGACCCGTAGATCAGGAACACGTACTGCACCTGGGCACGGCCGCTACGCGTCGGATTCTGACAGCGGCCAGAACTGGCGTACCTCGATGCGACCGCCGTAGGCCATCGGATGCTTCGACGCGATCGAGATCGCCTCGTCCATCGAATCGCACTCGAGGATGTCGAAGCCGCCGATCCATTCCTTCGATTCGGTGAACGCGCCGTCGGTCACGAGCACCTCGCCGTTGCGCACACGCACGAGCTTTGCGTCCTGGACGGGCCGCAGCCGCTCACCGACGACCCACTTCCCGGACGGGATGCCGTCGAACCACTCGTCGATCGACGGGGCTTCGGCGCCAGAGGTGTCGGGCTCAGGGTCGACGCAGACGAACATGATGTAACGCATGGGATCTCCTTTTGATGACGGTCTACACGAGTTGGTCGTTGTCCGACCACCACACCGATACCGATGCACAGAGTGCGGCCCGATCGACACCTGCAGCTCGAGGAAATGACTCGTCCGCGATCAGTCGGAGCGCGCGACGGTCGAGCCCGGCACATCAGACCGGGACTGCACTGACGAGCTGAACTACGCGGTTACGAGGTCGTGACCTCGGACGGAGTCGCGGCACCGGCGTTCGAGGATCCGACAGCGGCGAAGAACGTCGTCGAGGCGCGCGTGACACCGCTGTACCCGCCGCTCTGCTTGACCTCCTGGCTGCCGGTCATCTTGCCGCCGAGGATCGTGAACAGGGTGCCGGCGAAGGTCGTCCGAGTCGACGTGTCGACCTGCTGCCCGACCGCGATGCAGTGCGCGCGAGCGCAGGCGATGCCGAACAACGACGACTTGGCCGAGATCTTGGTCGTCTTGACGATCTTGGTGGCGGACAACGCAACGAGGTTGCCGCCACTCTGCGGCTCGCCGGATGCGTAGCAGTGCGTGCCGTCGCTGCAGGCGACCCCGGTGAGCCTGTCGCCGCGTGCCGTGTGCACGGTGCCGACCGTGCTCCGATGGATCGGGACGGCGAACCCGACAGTGTTCGATCCCTGCGCGCTACCGACGACCCAGCACAGCGTGCCGTGGCACCCGACTCCGTGGACTGCGGTGTTGTTATGGCGGGCAACGCCATGCACCCGCTTGAGCGCGAGCCGGGTGCCATTCCAGAACCCGATCTCGATCGCCATCGGGCTGGTGAAGAACTGGGTCCCACCGAGCACGCAGTGCGACAGCGTCGTGCATGCGATCGAGGTCATCGTGACGCCCGACGGCAGGGTGATCTTCTTCGTCCCGCCCAGCTTCCCGGCGCTGTTGATCTTGACGATGATCAGATTGGTGTCGTTGCTCGGTTCGGCGACCGCGACACACCCGTGCGAGTTCGGGCAGCTGATCGACCCCAACCCGCTGGTGTTGCGGATCTTGATCGCACTGCCGGGCGTGCCGTTGCGGACGGGGATCATGACCCCGCCGCCGTGCTGACCCTGACCGACGGCGTCGCACAGGGTCGCCTTCATGCAGCCGATGGCGACCTGCTGGCCCGGCATGTTGTGGTTGCGCAGTGCCGCCGCCGCCGACGCGGGTGCGGCCACCGCAGTGAGTGTGCCCAACGCTGTTGCAACGGTCGCGGCAGCCAGTGCTCGCCGTCCTGAGAGTGTCCCTCGCACGCGCGCACCCTAACTGCGTCGTCGCTGCTCGCGAAAGGGCCGCCCGCGAGGCATCGGCTCAAGATCCCGGCCCGAATCCCCATATATCCGGGCCATTTCTACGATTCGGCGCCGGCGCGGATGTAAGGGGGTAACGCCTGTACCCCGCGCCGGACTGCGGACGCACCTATCGTCGAAGCCATGAACAACGAACTGACTCTGAACAACGGCGTCACGATGCCTGCACTCGGCCTCGGCGTCTTTCAGTCTCCGCCGGAGGAGACCGCGGCCGCGGTCGAATCCGCATTGCGGACCGGCTATCGGCACATCGACACGGCCGCTGCCTACGGCAACGAGCGGCAGGTGGGGGAGGGCCTGCAGCGTTCCGGGGTCGACCGCAATGACGTCTTCCTCGAAACGAAGGTGTGGGTGACCGACTACGGCTACGACCAGACGCTGCACGCGTTCGAGAAGGCGACCCGCAAGCTCGGTGTCGACACCCTCGACCTGCTGATCCTGCACCAACCGATCCCGGACCAGTTCGACAACACGATCGCTGCCTACAAGGCGCTCGAGACATTGCTCGCCGACGGAAAGGTGCGTGCGATCGGCGTCAGCAACTTCACGCCGAAGCACCTGGACGACCTGTTCGCCCAGACCGAGATCGTCCCGACGGTCAATCAGGTCGAACTGCACCCCTATTTCGCCCAGCCGGAGTTGCAGAAGGTCGACACCGAGCACGGCATCGTCACCCAGGCATGGTCACCGATCGGCGGAATCACGTTCTATCCAGGCTGGGGTGAGGACCGCAAGAACGTCCTCGAGGACGCGACCATCGCGGCCATCGCCGGCGACCACGGCAAGACGCCTGCGCAGGTCATGCTCCGCTGGCACCTGCAGCAGGGCCGCTCGGCAATCCCGAAATCGATCAATCCCGCTCGGATTGCGGAGAACTTCGCGGTGTTCGACTTCGAGCTCAGCACGGACGAGCTGGTGCGCATCGATTCTCTTGACACGGGTCGGCGCAGCGGTCCTGATCCCGACGTCCCGATGCCGTCGCGCTTCGAGCGCGAGATTCCCGAGGAGTGAGGCGGATGCGCAAGCCGCCGCCGGCACAGCGCGCTATCGGCCCGTCACTGTCGCAGTTCGGCTGCCCGTTGCTCACTTCCGCGAATTGAGTCCCGCGGCTTCGCGGACGAGCGCTTTCACAGCCGCCACCGGCACCTTGTCGCCCTCGTGCACATCGATCGCTCGGACGCTGCCACTGTCGAGGCGCGCGTTGAACGTGTTCTTCGCGTCCTTGAGCTGAGCGCCCTTCGGGAACGTCAGCCGCACGGCGCTCTTGAGCATTTCGCCGATGCAGACGATGCCGTCGAATTCCCAGACCGCCACACCCTCCGGCCTCGAGGGCTTCTTCCACTTCACTTCCTCGACGATGTCCGGGCCGGCGGCCAGCACCATGTCGCGCAGGCGCGACAGCGTCTCACCGCGCCAGTCGGTCGAGTTCGCGATGATCGCGTCGATCTCCTGGGCGGCCTGTCCAGCCATCGGAACTCCTCGTGTTGCGCCGGAAATCAGGTGTTGAGGTTCCCCTTGACCCAGGTGGCCCACGGCACGCTCCAGTCGCCGCCCTGCCCGACTTGGATCGTCGGCGCACCCTTCGCGCCGTGGACGATGACCGGGTCGCCGACGCGGGTGAAGTTGTAGTACCAGACGGCGTCGTCGGTCACGAGGTTCAGGCACCCTTCGGAGACGTCGTTGCCGTTCTCCTGGTCCCACTGGGTGGAGTTGTATTCGTGCAGATAGATGCCGTCGTTGCTGATCTTGGTCGAGTACGGGACGAGGATCGTGTTGTAGCCACCATCGGCGACCGACAATCCGTAGCTGGCCGAGGACATGTGCGCGGGGTTCTCGTGGTCGAGCACGGTGTAGTCACCGTTGAGCGTGTAGAAGTTGATCCAGCTGCCGCCGGACTCTGTGCCACCGTGTTTGCCCATCGACGTGAGCATCGTCCGTTCGAGCTTGCCGTTGCGGTACACGTACACGTGGTCGGCGGTCTTGGGGTTGCTCTGATCGGTGGCGGTGTCGTCGGCGACGGTCAGGTCGTCCGGCCCGATCTTGAACGAGGTGCGCACGTCGCTGCCGCCGTAGAGGCCGGGAGCGAGCCTCACGCCGTACACGTTGGCCTTGATCGTCACCCTGGTGCCCGGTGTCCAGTACTTCCGGGGCCGCCAGTGGACCTCGCTCGCGCCGCTTGACGCAGTCGTCCAGTAGAACGCGCCGGCCACGTGCGGCGACGTGATGACCTTGATCGCCTTCTCGACTGCGAGCTTGTTCGTCACCTCGGCGCCGAAGTTGATGTCCGGCACCATCGCGACGCCGTAGGTCGCGCCGGGTTGGATCGTGTAGTAGTCGTCGAGCGTGTTGATCGACGGGGTTGCCTGGTAGGCCGGGCTGAGGGTTGTGACCTTCGAGGTCTTGGTGACCGGCGTCCCGGCGGCGTTCTCGCCGTGGGCGACGATCCGATAGGTCTTGTCGTAGCCGAGGACCTCGGTGTTGTGCCAAGACGAGCCGTTCGCGGAGAAGGCGCCGGTGACCTTCTTGCCGGTCGGATTGGTCATGGTGACCTTGGTCAGTTTGCCGTGGGAGATGGTGATCGACACCGGCTTGGCCGGGTCGAGGCGAGTCACCCTGGCCACCGCCAGGGTGATGTGCGCCGGCGGTGGTGGCGCGCTACTGGTCGGGGCGGCGCTGGATACCGTGGGGCTGCCGGGACCTGACGTGTGCGCGCCCGGCGATTGCCCGGCAGCCTGATCGGCTCCGCTGCCGGTGCAGGCAGTGAGCGCCATCAGCGCCACAACTGACAATCCGGCCAGTGCCGCCCATGCCCGCCGCGACGCCTGACCGCGGCTGGTGGTGGCTAAATCCTGCATCGACCCCTCCGTGCTCATCTCCAGTGTCCCTCACTTGCCAGACGCGAGGCACGGCGGCGGGGTTGCGTCCGTTTCCGGATCGTCACACGGAATTGTCGGTAGCGCCCTGAGCAGGCGTTGAGACGAACCGCCGGGCGGCCACGGCGGCACCGGTGGTCGCGAAACCGATCGTGACCAGTGCTCCGAGCAACAGCGCAGCGGATTCCCCGGGACGCAGGATGTGCAACTGGCTGCCGATGGTGGCCGCCGCGACCGGTACGCCGAGCTGGGCCGCGGCGAGGGTCGCCAGCGACAGTGGCTCTCGGATGAAGCCCAGAGCGACGTGCGCGATGACCGCCGCGACGCCGAGTAGAGCGCCGAGGCCGATCATCGAGGGGTGCGAGCCGAGGTCGTGCAAGTTGATCGACGACCCCAGCCAGATGAAGAACAGTGGTCCGAGGAACCCGTCCGTGATGGCGAACAGTTGTCGCGCCACCCTGCGTGGCTCGCCGACTCCCGACACCGCCAGGCCGAACGAGAACCCAGCCAGCATGATCGACACGTGCGTGCTCACGGCGAGCGCCGCGAGCGCGAACAGGATCACAAGGTTGATCCTGAGTTCCAGAGCGAACTTGCGCGCCTCGGAGATCTTGTGCAGGCGTTTGCGTAGCTTGCGTCGCTCGAGTTCGCGCAGCACCACGAACACGACTCCGGCGCACGCCAGCACTGCCAGCGCGCCCAGGGCAGCCCGGCCGGCGTGTGCCGGATCGACCGCCAGTGGCAGCGCGACGATGCACGCCGTGTCGGCGACGGCGACCTGGGCGAGCACTCTGAGCACCTGAGGCCCGGCAAGCTGCAGCGAGTCCCTGATCGGCAGGACGAGCGCTGCCGACGAGGACGCGATGAGTACGGCGTACAACGCCGCGTGGCCCGTCCCGAACAGGTGGGAGATCGCGCCGCCGAGGACGACCGCCACCACGCCCACCAGAACGGCGCGCAGCACACCGATGGCGAGGTCTGCACGCAGTGTGGCGTCCCGGACCGGGACGTGGGAGCCGGCGACGAACATGATCAGCGCGAAACCGAGCTGGGCCAGGAAGGCGAAGTCGGGATCCGCGGCGTGAAGGGTGCCCAGCGCGGTCGGGCCGAGCAGCAGACCCACCAGCAGCTCGCCCAGAACCACCGGGAGATGCCACCGCGACGGCAGCGCGAGCAGCGGTCCCGCACACCCGGCGAGACCGATGACCGCAAGCGTCCCGAACGTCATCGATCAGTAGGAAGCGCGGCAGGATCGGCCAGCGCGCCGGGCATTCATCCGGCGATGCTCCCACGAGCGTTGCTGATACGACCGGCAATACGTCCTGTTCCAGTACCCAACCCGCGCCCTCGGCGCGTGCCTGTCAGGCAGCCGCCGGATTGAGCAACACCGTGACCATTGATCCGCGACCCGCCTTGACGCCGTCGGACGTCGTGACGGTTGCAATCTTGTTGCCATAGCTCGTCGCGGAGGTCGGCTGGTCGGCGACGGCGGAATCGACCCGGCCCCCGCCCTTTGCCGGCGCGTCGATCTGGCGGGTCGTTACGCCTGCAGGCAGGGCCCACGTTTCCTGCCCGGCCGAGGTGCGGTCCGACCAGTACGAGATCGCCCAGGCACCCGAGTCGGCTCCTGTCGCGCTCGGCGTCGTGTGCGTGTTGGTGTTGACATCGCCGGACGTGGCGACCGGCGGGCTCGCGCTCGACACGCCCGAGTATGCAAGCGCCTGCAGGTCGACGCGTGCCGCGGAATCGAGGTGCACCGTCACCGTCGTCGGGTCGCCCGCGGCGACGACGTGGCTGTACACCGTCGTCTGCAGCGTCGAGTTGGTGAACTGCGTGACCTTGGTCCAGCCCGCCGGCGTCGTGTTCGTCACCCCGGCGGTGGCCACGCCGACGAACAGGAGCACGGTGTCGCCGGCGTGACCCGGAACCGTGACGCTGGGATTCTGAACACTCGTCGTCGGCGAGTTGAAGCTGCCCTTTCCGTCGAACGCGATCGTTGCGACCGTTCCCGAGGGCGACACGCGCGTCGATGCGGTGTTCGTGCCACCTCGGCCGTCGTTGACGGTGAGCGTGACGGTGTAGGTGCCGGACGTCGCATACGTGTGCGCGGTCGTCACGCCGGAGCCGGTCCCGCTGTCGCCGAAATTCCATGAATAGGTCAGCTGGTCGCCGTCGGGGTCGCTCGATCCCGACCCGTCGAACGTGCACTCGAGACCGGTGCACGACGCCTGGCTGATCACGGCCTTCGGCGGGTTGTCCGACGAACCCGCCGACCCGAAGAGGAACAGGCTGCGTGCGCGCCAGTCGTGCGTCGCGTCGGCGATCGTGTCGGTCGTTCCGACCGTCCCGTCGGTGAACGTGCGCGAGTGCAGGAAGCCGCCGGTCGACCCGCTCGCGTAATAGAGCTTCGAGCCGGAGATGAACATGCCCGTCACGTTGTTCGGAAGCACATTGTTCTGCGCGAACTCGAACGACCCGATGATGCCGCTGTCCGGGCTGAACCACCGCGAGTACAGCGCGGTCTTGCCGGCCAGCGTGTAATAGATGCGGCCGTTGTAGTAGAACGCCCCGGTGATCGACGACAACTCGGTCGTCAGATACGTGGGGTGGACACCCTGATAGGTCTGGCCCGACCCGGTCTCGATGGTCGACCAGTACGCATCGTCGTACGCGTCGAGCAACACCGGAGTGCCGACCGTCGTGCCGTTGAACGTCGCGCTGTACAGGTTGCCGTTCTGCGCGAAGTAGATGTTGTTCCCTACGGTGAACGCGCCGCGTGTGCTGCTCCATGCGATGCCCGAGGTCGACAGCGTCCCAGTCGTGCCGAAGGTTGATCCCGGCATCGACGAACCGTTCACCGGGATGTACTTCACCTGATCGGTGGTGGTGGCTCCTGGCGAGTCGAGGTACACGTTGGACGGCAACGAGCCGATCGTTTGCGAGGCCGGACTTCGTCCACCGGCGAGGGGGAACATGGCCATCTTGCCGGTGTTGTACTTGCGGTTGCCGACGTAGGTCTGGTCACCGCCGATGTAGAGGCCGTTCGATCCGGCGAAGAGCGCGTAGGTGCCGGCTCCGCGCGGGTTGCGCCCGGGGTTCCAGTCGAGCGGGACGCCACTCGTCGGGTCCAGAGCGGCGATCGCGGGACGCGGCACCGCGCCCTGCTGCGCGTTGTCGGTGCCGTAGTAGTTGTTCAGCCAGCGATTGTGGCCGCCGACGTAGATCGCGGCACCGGTCACGTCGACCGACCACAGCGAGTCGCGTCCCGTGAAGTCGGTCCAGGTCGGCTGCACATCACTGCCGGTCGCACTCGACTCGAACCGGGACACGCTGTCGCACAGGTTGCGCGTGTGGTCGGTGTTGAGCTGGCCCGGGTTGCCGCCACCGGTCGCCGTCACCGCGAAGTACGAACCGTCGGCCGAGTACTGCACATCGGTGACGTAGGTGTCGAAGGAGCTGCTGATGCACGCAGCGGTGTACACGCTGCTCGACCACGTCGGATCAACCACCGCGTTCGGGCTCGTGTCCAGATCGAGCTGCACGATCTGGTCGCGCAGCAGGCCGTCAGCGTCCTTGAAGTTGCCGACGACGATCGCTCGCGTTCCGGCGGGATTGACCGCCATCGCCCGCCCGCCGACTGCACCTTCGGCACCGGAACCGTTGTAGTTGTGGTGGCCGGTCAGCTGGACGTTGACGTACGGATCCAGCGCGCCGCTCGACGGCACGAGACTGGCGATTCCGTCGTGCGTAGCACCGCCGACAGTGGTGAACGAGCCGGTGATGTACAGCCGCGAGGACGTAGTCGATATCGCGTACACGATCCCGTTCAGAGCAGCCGGCTTGAACCCACCGACGATGCTGCCGTTGCTGACGTTCAGCAGCGTGATGCCCTTGGAGCGGACACCGTTCACGGTGTTGAAATTGCCCCCGACATAAACCGTTCCTGCGGTCGGGCCGGGCGCCAGGGACTGGATCGTGTTGTCGAAGGTAGGGGCGAACGTGCTCGACAGCGCTCCGGTCGTCGCGTCGAAGGCGAGCAGGTTGCTCCGGGTTGCCGTCTTGCCGCCGCTGGTGACCGTGGTGAAGGTGCCGCCGACGACGATGGTGTTACCGACCTGCGTGATCGCATACACCGTGCCGTCGGTGATGTTCGGGTACGCCTTGGATGGAACCGGCGATGGAATTGTCGTCCAATTGACGCCGCTCCCGACCGCGCCCGCCGGCGCTGCGGTGACCACGTTGGTCCCGGCGAGCACGACTGTGCCCGCAATCGCGATCGTCAATACACGGGCGCGGCGCCGCCATCCAGACACTTTTCCCCCCGGCGGAAATCTCTTCTCATGAAGCTGCCCAAAAGATGAATTTCATCCGCGACAGATATTCTCGCCGTGCAACGCACATTTGCAAAGGTGCTGAGGATCCTGTGCAACAACTTCCTATTCGCCCGGAATGACCAATTTTGTGACCTACTGACCGACGCGCGCGAGGTTTTGATCGAATCGTCGATCTGGTCGATATCCGACCGAATCCGCGACTCGATGACGCACTTTTCGTTCGCCGATCGGCTACACCGTCAAGTCGCATGTCGCGATCATCCGCATTCAGCGTCCGAGGGTTCGCAACGCCCTCGACAGGGCGACCCTGACCGCGTTCGCCGACATGGTCGAGGCCGTGAACAACGATTCCGAGGTTCGGGCCATCGTCGTCACCGGCGGTCCGGACGAGTTCTGCACCGGCGAGGACCTCTCTGAGGCCACCGGGCTCTCGACCGACGAGTTCGCGGAACAGATCGGCGAATTCCAGCGACTGGCGACCGCGCTTCGCGACGGTCCAAAGCCTGTGGTTGCCGCGATCGGCGGTCCGGCTGTCGGCGGCGGCATCGAAGTCGCGGTGAACTGCGATGCACGTATCGCGGCGACGAACGCCATGATCATGTGCCCCGAACCGAAATGGGGGCTGACGATCACTAACGGCGCGTCGGTTTTATTGCGGCGGCTCGTCGGTGAGGGCTGGGCCCGCGACATCGTCCTGTTCGGTCGAGTGATTGACGCCCGAACTGCACTGCAGATCGGACTCGTCACGCGAGTGGTTGAACCGGCTGATCTCGAGCAAGCCGCTTGGCAAATGGCTCTCGCGACGACCGAATACTCGGCCGATGCCCTCCGGCTGACCAAAGGCCTCCTCAACGCCGATCCGGAATCGTGGCAGGACACACTCGCCGCCGAGTCCCACGCCGTGACGGTCGGCTTCTCCAGCGACGACGTCCAACAACGACTTGCGAGCTTCCGAGCGCGACGGAGCCGCTGAACCTCGATGCAGCTCACAGTCGATGCGACCCTGCGGCGTGCGGCACGCGAGTTCCCGCAACGTTCGTTCCTCCGCTTCGACAACGGCGACGTCACGTTCGCCGAGACGCACAGCCAGGTCAACGCTGTCGCGCTCGGCCTTGTCGGACTCGGAGTCGTGCCCGGCGCTCGTGTAGCGATCTTGATGCCGAACCGCCTCGAGTTCGTGCTCGCCTGGTTCGCGGCCAACCGGCTCGGCGCGGTAGTCGTGCCGGTCAACACACAGGTCCGTGGACCGGCATTGGCACGGGTGCTGAACCAGACCGGCGCGGCCGTCCTGGTTGCCGACCCCGATCTGCTCGAGTCGATCGTCGCGATAGCCGACCAGCTCGCCGCGCTGCGCCACGTCGTTCTCACCGACACCCGAAGCTGGGACGTCGCCCGCGGCCGCTTCGACGTAACGAGCATGTCGGAGCTGACTCGAGCAGAGCCATGACGGCGAACTGCCGGAGGTCGTCCGGCCTCAAGACGGCGCGTTGATCATGTTCACTTCGGGGACTACCGGACCATCGAAGGGTTGTCTGCTTTCGAACCGGTTCGCCGTGCGCCAGGCGCAGCTGCTGATCGAGAACTTTCGGCTGAGCGAACGGGACGTCTTGTATTGCCCGTTCCCGTTGTTTCACCTCGATGCAGCGATTCTGACCGTGATGCCCGCCCTCGTGCTCGGTGCGACCGCAGCCATCGGAGCGCGGTTCTCGGCCTCACGCTTCTGGGACGAAGTGCGGACCTTCGGTGCCACCGTGTTCGACTTCATGGGCGCTACCCTCACGATCCTTCACAAACAGCCGGCCGAACCCGATGACGCCGACAACAGCGTCCGGCTCGCATGGGGTGTCCCGGTTCCTGGCTATGCCGCCGAGTTCGAACAGCGATTCGGACTGCGACTGGTCGAGCTCTACGGGTCCACCGATGTCGGAGTTCCCATCTATGAACCGCTCGACGAACCGCGTCGCCCCGGCTCCTGCGGACGTGCCGTGCCTCAGTACGACGTGCGGATCTTCAATGAGGACGATGTCGAGCTACCTGCCGGAGAGGTAGGAGAGATCGTCGTCCGCCCGCTCGAGCCGCACCTGATCACCGACGGTTACCTCAACATGCCCGACGAGACCGCCGTCGCCGCACGCAACCTGTGGTGGCACACCGGCGACCTCGCCAGCCAGGACCCCGACGGTCACATCTACTTTGTCGGCCGCAAGAACGACTCGATCCGCCGGCGCGGGGAGAACATCTCCGCCTTCGAGGTCGAGGAGGTTCTGAAGGCGCACGTCGACGTTCTCGACGCGGCTGCCTTCCCGGTGCCCAGCGAACTCACCGAGGACGATGTGATGGTCGCGCTGGTCCCGCGCCCGGGTCACACGATCCGGATCGATGAGCTGCTCGAATACTGTGGCCAACACATGGCCCCGTACATGGTTCCCCGTTACGTCGACGTCCTCGACGATCTGCCGCGAACTCCCACCGCCAAGGTGGCCAAACAACTTCTCATCGAACGCGGGACGACATCCGCCACCTTCGATCGAGACCGCTCCCCATCAGAGTGAATGTCTGCGTGGGGCTCCGGGCCCCAACAATTCGGGCCTTTCACTGTGTGCCCCCGGCAGGATTCGAACCTGCGCCACCGCCTCC
>CAVWFN010000004.1:0-244506 GCA_963754285.1 uncultured Actinomycetota bacterium | reverse complement strand
CTTCCATTGGCAGGCGACGCCCGGCAGCTGACCGGCGACGCCAGCGTTCAGCGCACAGGCAGCAGAGCACGACAGCGCTCACGTCGAGCCGCGTAGAGTCGCAGTGGCTGGGACCTAGCCAGCCCGGGACGGTGGCCCGACAAGCCGCCAGAGCATTCGTTCGCAGCCGGGCATGATCGACGGCCTCTCACCCGAGGTGTCTGCGATGCTCATTCGCTGCGCAACCGAGTCGTGAACCTCGTCCTGTCCGTTGTCCTCGCAGTGGCCTCGGCGCTTGCGTTCGCGGGCGCGACGGTGGGCCAGCAACGCGCGGCGGCGAGGTCGTCGGACGCGGATGCGCGCGGGCTGAGATTCGTCGGCCAGTTGCTGCGCAACCCGCGATGGATCGCTGCGACATTGGGCAATGCAGTCGGCTACGGCCTGCAGGCAGCCGCGCTCGGTGTCGGATCGGTCGTCGTCGTCGAACCGATCCTCGTCACGTCGCTGCTGTTCGCTCTGCCGCTCAGCGCGCGCCTGGCGCATCAGCGGCTGCGCCCGACCACGGTGGCGGCGGCGCTGTTGCTCAGCGTGTCGCTTTCCCTGTTGGAGATTCTCGGCGACGCGAGCAAGGGGCTCGACCGTGCCTCGTACCAGGACTGGCTCGTCGTCGCGGTCGTCGTTGTGCCGGTCGTCGCCGGCTGCCTGGTCTTCGCGCACGTGCGGGGTGGACCGATCAGGGCCAGCCTGCTCGCCATTGCCGTCGGACTGCTCGGCGGCGTCCTCGCCGTGCTCACGAAGAGCGTCGTCGACGCCGGATCAGGCGGCGTCGTGCACCTGCTCGCAACCGGCGAGACGTACGCGCTCATCATCGTCGGGATCGGCGGCACCTACCTGCAGCAACTGTCCTTCCAGGCCGGCGCGCTGCAGGCTTCGCTGCCGATCATGACCGTCCTCGAACCGATGATCGCCGCCGTTCTCGGACTGACGTTGCTTCATGAACAACTGCAGACGGGTGATCTTCGCATGACCGCCCTGGGAGCCGCCGCCGTGACCATGACTGTCGCCACGGTCGCGTTGGCGCGTGTGCAAGCCGGCTCAACCGGCCAGCCGCGGGTAGACCCGGCGCGCGTTGCCTTCGAAGATCGCGGCACGCTGCGCGTCCGAGATCGAAGCCGCGTCGATGTAACGGCGAGTGTCGTCGAAGTAGTGCCCCGTCTCCGGGTCGATTCCGCGGACCGCTCCGATCATCTCTGAGCCGAACAGGATGTTCTCCGCGTCGACGACCGAGACGAGCAGATCGATGCCGGGCTGGTGGTAGACGCAGGTGTCGAAGAAGACGTTGCCCATCAGGTGCTCGCGCAGCGGAGGCTTCGACAACATGTCGGCGAGCCCGCGGTAACGACCCCAGTGATACGGAATCGCACCGCCGCCGTGCGGAATGACCAGCCGCAGCTCGGGGAAGTCGGCGAACAGGTCACCCTCGAGCAACTGCATGAACGCGGTGGTGTCGGCAGCCAGGTAGTACCCGCCGGTCGCATGGAAGGCGGGATTGCAGCTTGCCGACACGTGCACCATCGCCGGCAGGTCGAGCTCGACCATCGCCTCGTAGAGCGGGTACCAGTAGCGGTCCGTGAGCGGGGGAGCAGAGAAGGCGCCGCCACTGGGATCGGGGTTGAGGTTGAGTCCGACGAACCCCATCGCGACGCATCGGCGCAGTTCGGCGACCGCGGCGTCAACGGGCTCGCCGGCGGTCTGCGGCAGCTGGCACACCGCCGCGAATTCGTCGGGAAACAACTCGACGATGCGCGCGATCAGATCGTTGTTCGCCTCGGCCCACGCCTGCGACACAGTGATGTCGCCGAGGTGCTGACCCATCGCGGACGCGCGCGGGGAGAAGATCGTGCGGTCGATCCCGCGTTCTCGGGCCACTCGCAGCTGATGCTCGCTCAGGCTCTCGCGAATCTCGTCGTCGGCCGGGAGGCGGTAGGGCCCGGAGCGCACGCCGGCGTCGTACGCCTCGAGCTGGCGCGCACGCCAGGTCGTGTGCGAATCCGGCGCAGTCGTGTAGTGCCCGTGACAATCGATGATCACAACGGCGCCACCTCGGATTGTGGACGATATTGTGGCCAAGATACGACACGGACGGAGGGGCACGCGATGAGTGCGACCGAGGATGTCGGACGCGTTGCAGCGAGTTCGGTCACGGCTGCCATCCGAGAGCGGATCGTCAACGGCGACTACGCGCCGGGCCAGCGGCTCGTCGAAGCCGACCTCACGCAGGAGCACGGAGCGAGCCGGGGTGCGGTGCGGACAGCCCTCATCCAGCTCGAGCAGGCCGGCCTGGTCGAGCGGATCGCCAATCGCGGCGCCAGGGTTCGGATGATCGACATCGACGAAGCAGTGCGGCTGATGGAGGTGCGCATGGTCGTCGAAGGATTGTGTGCCGCCAAGGCTGCCCAGAACGCGACCCCCGCAGATATCGCAGAATTGCGCGAGATCGCCGCAGCTATGACCGAGGCGGTGCGCGCAGGGGAGTCAGCGGGCTACTCCGACCTCAACTCGCGCCTGCACCTGGCCGTGCGGCGCATCGCCGACCAGCACGTGGCCACCGAGGTGTTGCTCGGCCTGCAGGCGCGCAACGTGCGACACCAGTTCCGGCTGGCGATGCGCCCCGGACGTCCCCAGGTCTCGCTCCCGGAACACATCGCGCTCATCGACGAGATCTGCGCCAAGGATCCCGCGGCGGCCGAGCGGGCTGCCCGCCGGCACGTCGCGAGCGTGATCGAGGCCATGCGCGGCTGAAGGGCAATCTGCCCGAAAATTGTTCTTCATATTGTCAACAATCCAGGCTACGGTGACGGGATGCGGGGAACCATCGTCACGGACGTCCCGCGCCCGGACGAGGACGCGGTCGCAGCGCTGCGCGGGTACGGCGTGGCCACCGTGCACGAGGCGATGGGTCGTGTCGGCAGCCTCGGCCCCGCGCTGCGACCGATCCAGCAGGGCGTCGCGATCGCGGGGCGTGCGGTCACCGCGCTGTGCTGGCCAGGCGACAACCTGATGGTGCATGCAGCCGTCGAGCAGTGCTCGCCCGGTGACGTGCTTGTCGTCGCCACGGCGTCGCCCGCGACCCACGGCATGTTCGGCGACCTGTTCGCGACCGCCCTGCTGCACCGCGGGGTACGTGGGCTCATCATCGACGCGGGAGTCCGCGACACCGCGACCCTTCGCGAGCTCGGCTTCCCTGCCTGGTCGCGACACGTGTCGGCCGAGGGCACGGTCAAAGCCACGGCCGGGAGCGTGAACTTGCCGGTGGTTGTCGCCGGCCAATCGATCAGAGCCGGTGACGTCATCGTCGCCGACGACGACGGGGTGGTCGTCGTCGCGCGCGAACGGCTGGCGGAAACGGTCGCGGCATCGCAGCAACGCGTCGACAAGGAGGAGGCAGCGCGCGCGGCCTTCTCTCGCGGCGAACTCGGCCTCGACCGCTACGACCTGCGTCCGCTGCTGAAGGACCTCGGCGTGGAGTACAAGACGTGGGCCGACGTGCCGGAGGCGCAATGACGACGACACCGATGACCTCAACGGCGTGGGGGACGATCGCCCACCTCGGCACGGTCGAGCTGTTCACCCCTGAGCTGGACGGATCGATCTGGTTCTTCACCCAGATCCTCGGGATGACCGAGACGGGCCGCCGCGACGGATCGGTCTACCTGCGCACCTACGACAACTACGAGACGACGAGCCTCATCGTGACCGAACGGGATCAGCCCGGCATGGGGCCGACAGCGGTGCGCGCGAGCAGTCAGGAAGCCCTCGAGCGGATCGAGCGCGCTGTCGGCGAGAGCGGTCGTGAGGCCACGTGGATCGACGGGTACGCCGGCCACGGTCGCACGCTGCGCACGAGCGACCCCGACGGTCACGCAGTCGACATCTACTACGACACCGAGTGGTACGACGCCCCCGAAGACCTGCGGCCCGCGCTGAAGAATCAGCCGCAAGCCAAGCCGAATCGCGGCGTCGGTGTGCGGCGGCTCGACCATGTGAACTACCTCGCGCAGGACGTGCTGGCCAACGCCGAGTTCCACCAACAGGTGCTCGGAGCACGCGCGACGGAGCAGATCCAGCTGAACAGCGGCAAGATCGCCGCGCGCTGGCTCACCTACACCCAGAAGTCCTACGACGTCGTCTACACCGAGGATTGGACCGGCTCGAACGGACGGTTGCACCACATCGCTTTCGCCACCGACGGGCGCGAGGACATCCTGCGCGCGTGCGACATCTGCATCGACAACGACGTGTTCATCGAGACCGGCCCGCACAAACACGCGATCCAGCAGACGTTCTTCCTCTACGTGTACGAGCCCGGCGGCAACCGCATCGAACTCTGTAACCCGCTCACCCGGCTCGTCCTCGCTCCCGACTGGCGCCTGGTCACCTGGACCGAGGACGAGCGCAAGAAAGGTCAGGCCTGGGGCCTGAAGACGATCGAGAGTTTCCACACGCACGGCACCCCCCTCGTCTGACCACGACAGGAAGAGGCAACCCATGAGTGAATCCGTTGCGACGGCCGGCGACAAGTCTTCGGTCCTGCCCAAGCTCGCCGTCGGCACGCTGGTCGCTGCGGTTGCAGCATGTTTCGTCGCTCAGCTCGGGGTGAGCATCCCGGCGACCACACAGGGCTACATCAACCAGGACCTGCACATCTCGTCGACGACGCTGACGTGGGTCTCCGACGCCTTCATGGTGCCGGTGACGCTGCTCGAATTGTCGTTCGGCGTGCTCGGCGACCTGTTCGGCCGCAAGCGGCTGCTCGCGATCGGAGCGGCGCTGATGACCGTGGGCGGTCTGCTCGCCTTTTTGACGCCCGCGAGCGGCGGCGCCGGCCTGTTGCTGACAGGTCAAGTCGTCTCGGGCATCGGCGCCGCGGCGCTGTTCCCGACCTCGATCGCGATGATCGCCGCCGGTACCCACACGGTGCATGAGCGCGCCCGCGCCCTGTCGATCTGGGCGGCCGCTCTCACGACCGGTGGCTTCGGCTCACCGTTGCTCGGTGGTCTGCTCGCCAAGGTGCATCACTCCGGCGGCGAGTTCGCGAGCTGGCGGTGGGCCTTCCTCGCGGTGGCGATCATCGCGCTGATCAGCGTCGTCATCACGCTGGTAGCTGCAAAGGACTCCTCCTCGCCCGAGGGTCGCTCGCTCGACTGGCCCGGGCAGATCGCCATCGCGATCGCGCTCTTCGCCCTGATCTACTCGGTCGTCCAAGGCGCGTCGGACGGATGGGGCAGCGCCGTCATCATCGGCGGGTTCGTCGTCGCCGTGGTGTTCCTCGGCATCTTCGTGATGATCGAACGACGCGTGCAGAAACCGCTGATCCAGCTCGATCTGTTCAGCAACCGGATGTTCACCGTCTCGGCAGTGGTCACCGTGCTCGGCATGTTCGCGTACCTGGGCACGGCCTACGGCACCAGCATCCGACTCTCCGCGATCCAGGACTACACGCCACTCAAGACGTCGGTGGGCTTCGTGCTGCTCAACATCATGGGCGTGGTCCTTTTCCCGGTGAGCACCAAGATGCTGCAGAAGTTCAATCCGGGATGGGTGCTTGCCGGCGGCATGGCGCTGATCGGAATCGGTGACGTCGTGCTCGCGGCAATCCCGGCGACGCACCTCGGACTGGCTGCGGTCGCAGTGCCGCTGCTCGTGGTCGGTGCGGGCTTCAAGGTCGCAGTCACGGCGATCACGGTCGTCGCCGTCAACAGCGTCCCGACCTCGAAGGCGGGCATGGCCAGCGGCGCGACCAGCATGGTGCGCGACTTCGGTCTGACGCTCGGCCCGGCGATCGTCGCGGCGATCGCGCTCACCAGCGCGACCAACGCGATCAGTGCGAAGATCGCCGGCTCACCGAGCCTGCAGAAGGCCGTCGACGCCTTCAACTCCTCGAGCCAGATCCCGCCGCCGCTCAAGGGTGCGGTCAACTCCGGACCGTTGGGTGCGAACGCGATCCCGAACCCGCCGAACCCGCTCAAGGACGTCGCGTTCAACGCGCTCTCGCACGGCTATGCCCTCGGCTATCTCGCCTGCGGCATCTCTGCGCTCCTCGCGGCGCTGATCGCCGCGGTGATGCTCGGCGGCCGCACTCACACGGATGCGTTCGTCGATGTCGCGGAGATGGCGGACGCGCACTAGCAAGGGAAGCAGCGTGGGAAAGCCGATCGACGGTCTCTCGTCGATGGCCACGAAGGCGTTGCTCGCCGATCTGAGTGACGCGTTATGGCGAGATCGCGAGCTGTTGGTTCGCTTCGAGTCGGCCGGCGGCGTCGAGGTTGCCCGGGACATCCGGGCGGGCGCTCATGCCGACGTCGTCGTCCTCAGCCGAGAAGCGATGGCCGAGTTGGACGCCGACGGGTTGTTCGAGCGCGGCACGTTGCGAGCGTTGTTCGTGTCCGATGTCGTTGTCGCCGTCCCCGAACGCGTGTCATCAGTGCCGCTGTCGACAGAAGACGACCTGAGGACGGCGTTGCTCAACGCTGATCGGATCGCTTACTCGACCGGACCGAGTGGTGAGGCGCTGATCGACCTCGTGTCGCGTTGGGAACTCGTCGACGCCGTCGACCACAAGTTGTTACAGGCGCCGCCAGGAACATCGGTCGGGAGCCTGCTCGCAGGCGGCGAAGCCGACCTCGGATTCCAGCAGCGCAGCGAGCTGTCGAACCTCGGCGGGATACGAGTACTCGGCGCGTTACCGGGCAGCGCTGCAATTCGCTCGACCTTCAGCGGGGCCGTCCTTGCTCGGTCGGCGAACCCGGAGACTGCTCGCGAGGTGCTCGAGTACATGAACTCCACGAGCGCCGAGAACTACGTCCTGGCCGCCGGCATGACGCCGGCTTGAAGCCGGCGACGATCTTGCGCGCGCGTCCACGGATGACGTCCCAAGGCGCGGTGAACAAGGCGTCGCTTCTACAGCGCATCCGAGCGCGGCGGACGCACACGAGCGTAGAGTTGAACTTGCTGAGGCTCTTTCGCACGCCGGTGATCACTCCGGCCTCGCCCTTGGCGAACCAAATGCCTGGTCCGATGAGGACTGTCTGTAGGCGTGCCATGACAATCAGCAGCCGCGAAGCGACACGGGTAAGGCCTGCCGCGAACGCAGCGGACCGCGACGTCCGGATCAGTTTCCGCCAGCCCATCTCCACCTCCGGCGCTATCGACGCGGCATGGTGGCCGCGAAGCCTGGATTTGGCGACGGAGTTGCCTGGGCTGGTCGAGGCGCTCTGGGCCGCGAACCGCCCGATCGCGCGCATCACGTACAGCCTGGCGGCGTGGGACGACGCCCCGCGCCGCTTGCTCGTCCACGGCCGAACCATCCGTCTCGGCGGCTTCGCCACGAGCGACCCGCTCACTGTCAGACTCAGCGACGCGTGGCGTCGAGAACTCATCGATGTGCTCGTCGTGCCACCGGAAACCGATCCGGACGTCGCGCAACGGGCACTGATGTTGGCTGCGGTCGAGGGCAATGCACTGACTGCGGCCGAGATCCTCTCCTCGGCAAACGGCGTCGGGCCGGACCTGTCCCGACCCTCGCGATGACCAGCGGCGTCGCCGGCGTCGACGTGAAGGAATTCGTGTACCTCGACAGCCGCGTCGGCAGCGCGCGACGGCCGGTCTGTCTGGTCTGCGAGCATGAGATGGATGGCCATGACGTCATCAGCCGGCGCTACTGCGACGCGTCCCAGACCAATGCGCTGACCAGACGCTGCATCTGCCAGGCCGTCGTCGCCGCCGTTCGGTGACGTCAGAGGTAACGTGGACGTGCCGTTAGGCCCCAGCGGCACATCACAATCGCGTCCCGGTAGTGCCGCACCCGAGGCTCGGCCTTGACCACGAACGAATCCGATGGGTGGACAAGCCTCGTCCGGGCGCTCGATCTGCTCGAGCGCCGCGCCCTCACGATGATCTACGTGCACGGTCTGACTCAGGATCAGGTCGCACAGCGGCTGGGTGCTCCACGACAGGCGGTTGGCGCTGCAGTAGCCAAGGCCTTGCGCAGCATCGCGGTAGCAGTCGAAGGCGCGTGCGTTGCTGAGGCGTCATATCAGCGCGCTCGTGACTGACTGTGTCGCGCGTGGGCTCGGCGAACGGCCTCGTCGACGAGCCGCTGCGCGACCAGGGTGAGCTTGACGTTCTCCGCCTGGCTGATCTGCCGCAGCCTGTCGAAGGCCTTCTTGCGCGGTACCACCGGCCCTGCTGCGGATGATCCCGATCGCCTGATCGATCACCGCACGGTTGGTCAGCGCCGTCTGCAGTTGGATCGCGCGCGTATGCGCCGCATGGAGCAGCTGGATGTTGGCGACCGATACGGCAGCGGGCCGGGCGAACTGCTCGCCGAGACGGAGTGCGTGTTCGGTGAAGGCGTCCCGCTCATGGGCGTAGATGTTGAGCGCCCCGACCACCTCACCACGGGTGACGAGTGGCAGCGACAACGCCGAGTGCACCCGTAGGCGAGCGACCCGGCCGCCGAAGCGCGGCCAGCGGGCGTCGCTGCCGAGCGACCCGCTGATGAGCGACCGCCCGGTCTGCATCGCGGTAAGACAGGGTCCTTCCTTGCAGATGTCGTACTGGAGGTTATCGACCTCGCGGACAAAGGCGTCGGTCACTGCCCACGCCACCACCGACGGCGGACCGTCTGCTGCACGGATCAGGGTCACCCCAGCGCCTTCGGCGCCTGGGACCGAGGACACCGCGAACCGCGCGATGTGGACAAGAACCTCGTCGAGGTCGTCGATATCGGCGACCAGCCCCGTCAATCCCCGGACCGCGGAAAGCACGTCCTGGTCCTGCGACTCGGCCTCCGCGTCGCTCAGCAAGGGCTCGGCGGGCATGTCCCGACCGGACTGGGCGTCGTAGTCGGTCACCATCCAAGTATCACCGTTTTGCGGTGGCGTGACCATGCGGCTGTCGTGCGCTGCTGGACATCGCGCACACTGAGCACATGACATTGCGCGGCGCGTGCCGGTGACGTCGGCACAGGACTCGTTCGTACGCGCAGTAGGCGATCGCCGTGGCGTCGCGGCCGCCGACCGGTTGTGTGCCGCCTGCGTCGACCTGTTCGAGGTGGACGCCGCTGCCATCTCCTTGGTGTTCGACGGATCGAATACCGGGACCCTGGGGGCCAGCGATGCCCAGGCACGGTCGTACGACGAGTTGCAGTTCACTCTCGGCGAGGGGCCGTGTCTGGAATCGGTGTCGATACGAGCGCCGGTCCTGGTGATCGATCTCGCCGACCCCGATCGGCCAGAGGAAACGCGCTGGCCGATATATGGGCCGGCCATGCTGGCGCGCGGTGTGCATGGGGTGTTCGCCGTGCCCGTGCTTGTCGCCGGTGAGTACATCGGCGCGCTGGATCTGTTCCGTTCCCGACCGGGTGCACTCGGCAGTGACGAACTCGCCGGCGCGCTGATTGCGGCCGAACTGGCGGAACTTCCACTGCTGGATCTGCTCGGTGGCGATCTGCAGGCCGCGATCGCCGATCCGGACAGCTTCGCGTGGACCGAGTTGAATTCGATCACGCGGTCCGAGGTCGCGCAGGCCACGGGAATGCTGGTCGGGCAGCTGGAGATCGAGCCGGCGGACGCGCTGGTGCGGCTTCGCGCGTACGCCTACTCGGTGGGCCGAAGCGCGACCGACGTTGCGCGCGACATCCTCGAGCACCGGCTTGTGTTCGATGACGACCGCTGATCGGCTCGATCGTCACCGGTCGACGGAAGGGGCGGAGTAAGCGATGACTGAAAACGCACGTGAAGCACGTGTGCTCGATGCGGTGGTCACGCTGGTCGACAGCCTGCTGCACGACTTCGACGTCGTGGAGTTGCTCACCGAGCTGACCGAGCGGTGTGCCCAACTGCTCGATGTGAGTTCCGCAGGGCTGCTGCTGGCCGACCCGCTCGGGCAGTTGCGCTTGATGGCCGCCACCTCGGACAAGACGCAGGAGATCGAGCTGTTCGAGCTGCAGGCCGACGAAGGACCCTGCCGCGACAGCTACACGAGTGGCGCAGCGGTGTCCGTCGCCGACCTGAGCGCGTCGCTCGATCGGTGGCCGCGGTTCGTGCCGGCAGCTCGCGAGGCCGGGTTCGTCTCGGTGCATGCCGTGCCGATGACAGTGGCAGGCGGCGTCCTCGGAGCGCTGGGACTGTTCGGCGCCGAGGTGGGCGATCTGAACGAGGCCGATCTATTAGTCGGGCGCAGCCTGGCCCACGTCGCGAGCGTTGCGATCGTGCAAGAACACCCGCCGACCAAGGACGCAGTCCTGCCGCACCTACGCAGCGCGCTGACCAGCCGCATTGTCGTCGAGCAGGCCAAGGGTCTGCTCCGGCAGCGGCTGGGCGTTACCGTCGCCGACGCGTTTCGATTGCTCCGCATGTACGCACGCGACTCCGGCACCCATCTGACTCAGCTGGCGCGAACGCTGATGTCCGACGCGGCGGCCCGCCCGGCGATCGTCGCCGACATCGCGTCGCTCGCACGCGCCGCGCAGCGGCCGGACCAGTCCATCTGACGCAGACACCTGTGAGCGGCATTCGCCGTGCTGGACGACCGACGTCTCGAATGGGAAAGTTGACGCGCTGGGATACAGCCTCCTGAGGACGGAGTTCCCGCCGCACGCGGACTCCTTGGCCAACCGGCCGCCCTGTCGGGAATGCCGGTGACCGAGGTTGTCTGGGCGGGTACGCATGGCCGCGAACAGTGCTCCGACGGAGCCGCTCGGGCGCCCTTCGCTGTTCGACGCGCGTCGTGACCTGAGCTACGACAAGCCGCGCCTGCGCGGGTGGGCACACCTGATCAGTCTCGAGGTGGCCCTGGTGGTCGGCACTCTGGTCATCGTCGACGCGCGCGGAGCATTGCATGCAACGCTCGCCGCGATCTACGCCGGCGCGGTCGTCGGACTGTTCGGCGCGAGCGCGCTTTATCACCGCGGCACGTGGGGGCCGGTCGCGTCGCGTCGCCTGCAGAAGCTGGATCACTTCATGATCATCTACTTGATCGCGGGGACGGCGACGCCGGCGGTGGTTCTGTGCCTCCACGGCACTGTGATGATCGTCGACCTGTCGCTGTTATGGAGCGCTGCGCTGCTCGCCGCGATCGTGCGCCTGACCTGGATGAGCGCCCCGGAGAGACTCGTCGGCCTGATCTATGTGGGCTTGGGCTGGGCGGGCGGGCTGGCCGTGCCCGCCGTATGGCTGCACGCCGGTGTCGCGCCGGCCGTGCTGCTCCTGATCGGCGGGGTGCTGTACACGGTTGGTGCCGTCAGCTACCACCGCCGACGACCCGATCCGGATCCTGCGGTCTTCGGATACCACGAGGTGTTCCACGGCTATGTCACTGCGGCCGCTGCGTGCCACTACGTTGCCATCGCCTGCTTCGTTCTGTGAACGCAGCTGTTCCGTCTCCATAATACGTGGTATATATACCGGGTATACCACGGGATGGAGACGGCCGATGAGCGTTCGACACGCACTGCTGGCGCTGCTGAGCGAAGGCCCGAAGTACGGCCTGCAGCTGCGCGACGAGTTCGAGCAGCGCACCGGCGAGGTGTGGCCGCTCAACGTCGGGCAGGTCTACACGACCTTGCAGCGGCTAGAACGCGATGGGCTGATCGAGTCCGACGGCGGTGATGGCGACGAGGCCGGGCCGCAGAAATCGTTCCGGCTCACCGGCGACGGTGCGAGCGAGCTCGACACCTGGCTGCGCACCCCGCCCGATGTCGACGCGCCGCCTCGCGACGAACTCGTGATCAAGGTTCTCGTCGCGATCGAGGTGCCCGGTGTCGATGTCGCCGACGTCATCCAGGCGCACCGCCGCCATGTGGTCGAGCAGATGCAGGAATGGACGCGGGTCAAACGAGACGTCGCACCGGCAGCTCCGCCGACGCCGCGGAGGGTGTCAGCCTCTCGCTCGTGCTCGACGCCGAGTTGTTCCGGCTCGACTCGGTGATCCGCTGGCTCGACGCGGCCGACGCGCGACTGCGCCGGATGTCGCCGAAGCCGACGAAAGCCCGCTCCGCGTCCGGCCCGGCCAACGCGCGCGAGAGGCGCAGGGCGCACCGATGACCGCGCTGCGGCTGGCCAAGGTCAGCAAGCTCTACGGCACGGGCGCAACGCAGGTGCACGCACTGCGCGAGGTCGACCTGAGCGTCGAGCCGGGCGAGCTCGTCGCGGTGATGGGTCCCAGCGGATCGGGCAAGAGCACGCTGCTCACGATCGCCGGCAGCCTCGAGGAGCCGACGGACGGCGAGGTCACTGTCGGCGACGTGTCACTCGCACGGCTCTCGCGCAACCAACGTGCGGCCCTGCGACGCCGCTCGATCGGTTACGTGTTCCAGGACTTCAACCTGCTCGCCGGGTTGACCGCCGCCGAGAACGTGTCACTCCCGCTCGAACTGGACGGCACGGCCGCACGCGACGCCAAGACCGTCGCCCTCGATGCTCTCGAGCGGCTCGGCCTGTCCGACCGCGCCGAATGGTTCCCCGACCAACTCTCCGGCGGCGAACGCCAACGCGTCGCCATCGCCCGCGCGATCGTGGGTGACCGTCACCTGTTGCTCGCCGACGAACCGTCCGGCGCCCTCGACTCGGTCAACGGCGAAGCAGTCATGCGATTGGTGCGCCAGACGTGCCAAGGCGGCGTCGCCGGCGTCGTCGTCACGCACGACGCGCAGCTCGCCTCGTGGGCCGACCGCGTCGTCTTCCTGCGCGACGGACGCATCGTCGACCAGACGGCACCTGCCGCCGGCCCCGAGTCGTTGCTGGACGCGGACGCGTCGCGATGACCACCCTCGCGCCGCCACCACCGATGAAGGCGGTCGAACCGGTGCGACGGCGCGGGGCGGCGCGCCGCGCGATCCGCCGATGGGCGTGGCGGATGCTGCGCCGCGAGTGGCGCCAGCAACTGCTTGTGCTGATCCTGCTCGTTGTGTCGGTCGGCATGACCACGGTGGGACTCGGCCTGGTCGTCAACGTCCACAGTCGCGACCAAAGCATGTTCGGCAACGCCGATGCGCGCATCGACATCGGGAGTCCTGGCGCGGTTGGAATCACCCGCGACATCGCAGCGGTGCGGCAGCGCTTCGGGACGGTCGAGGCGATCGTGCACGAGGCGGTGCCGGTGCCGGGGTCGATCACGCCGATCGACCTTCGTGCCCAGGATCCGCATGGTGCGTTCAGCGCGCCGATGCTGAGTCTGGTGTCGGGTCGCTACCCCACCGGGCCGGGCGAAGTCGCGGTCACGAGCGCGGTCGCCCAGGTGCTGAACGTGAAGATCGGCGCGACGTGGACGGTCGACGGCCGGCCGTTGCGGGTCGTCGGCACGGTCGAAGACCCCGCGAACCTGCAGGACGGGTTCGGCCTCGTCGCGCCCGGCGCGATCACTCGACCGAGCGCCCTGTCGCTGTTCTTCAACGCCGATCCGGGCGCACTCGACTCGTATCACCTGCCGTCCGGGACGATCCAGTCGATCGCGTCCTCCGGCGCCACCTCTGCGCAGGAGCATCGCAACCAGGCTCTCGCCGTGCTGCTGCTCGCGACGATCGGGCTCATTTTCGTCGGATTGCTGTCCGTCGCCGGGTTCACCGTGATGGCTCAGCGCAGACTGCGGGCCCTCGGCATGATCGGCGCGATCGGCGCGACCGATCGGCAGGTCCGACGGGTGATGCTTGCCAACGGCGCCGCTGTCGGCGTCGTCGGCGCAGGCGCAGGCGTCGTCCTCGGCCTCGGCGTTTGGCTGGCCCTCACCCCGGCGTTCGAGAACGTCGTCGGGCACCGGTACGACGAATTCGACCTCCCCTGGTGGGCGGTGTTCGCTGCCGGGGTGCTCGCCGTCGTGACCTCGATCGTCGCGTCGTGGTGGCCGGCGCGCGGCGTTGCGCGGATCCCGATCGTGTCGGCATTGTCGGGCCGACCTGCCCCACCGCAACCCGCGCATCGGTTCGCGCTGCTCGGGACGGTGCTGGCCGCCGGCGGCTTCGTCTGCCTCGTTCTCGCGCACACGCAGCGCACCGCCCTGATCGTCGGCGGGATCGTCGCCACGACGGCCGGGATGCTGTTGCTGGCGCCCCTCGGCATCCGGGGGCTGGCCGCGCTTGCCGGCCGCGCACCGGTCGCCGTCCGGCTCGCCTTGCGTGATCTGGCTCGGTACCAAGCCCGCTCGGGCGCGGCGCTCGCCGCGGCGAGCCTTGCTGTGGGGATCGCCGCCACCATCGCGATCACTGCGGCCGCGACTCAATCCAACGACCGGTCTTCGTCCGCCGGAAATCTGCCGGACAACCAGCTCATCGTCTGGCTCAGCGACCCGAACGCTCAGAACGGCCCGGCCGTTGCCGCAGCGCCCACCAGCGGCCAAACCGGCAACCCGGCTGTGCCGAACGCGCGCCTTGTGACCGCTGCTCGGGGCGTGGCGACCGCGATCGCGCATGACCTCGGCAGCTCCACGACGGTGCAACTCGACGGTGCCGACGACCTGACCACGCCCGCCCCGGCCGGAGCCCCGCCGGGATCGGTGCAGGTGAGCCTCGTCCACCCGATCACCGAGAACGGGCACAGCGGATTCATGCAGATCACCGTCCCCCTGGTGGTCAATTCCGCGGTGCTCCGGTTCTACGGAATCTCCCCGGCCGACATCAGCAGCGGCGCCGACATCGTGACCTCGAGGTCGGGTCTGAGCAACGCCGAACTCGGTTCGGCAATCGGGCGCACGTTCACGTCGGTCACCGTGCAGCACTCGAGCAAGCTGCCCGTGTACACCTCGGCGCCGAACACGTTGATCACTGCGGCCGGGATGCGCGCCGGACGGTTCACTGCCGAACCGGTCGGCTGGCTCATCCAGACCTCCGGCGCGCTGACAACGGCGCAGATCACGAACGCACGCAACCGCGCCGCGGCGTCGGGAATCACGATCGAGACGCGGACGTCGCCCGACCACAGCCTGAGCAAGCTGCGCGACTACTCGACGCTCACCGGCCTGCTCGTCGCACTCGGTGTGCTCGCGATGACGCTCGGGCTGATCCGCAGCGAAACGACCCAGGACCTGCGCACGCTGACCGCTGCCGGCGCGGGTGGACGGACTCGACGTGCGCTGCACGCCACGTCGGCAGGAGCCCTCGGCCTGCTGGCCGGCGTCCTGGGTACAGCCGGCGCGTACCTCGCGCTGATCGCGTGGCACTGGCGCGATGTCGGCTATCTGGGTCAACCGCCGTATCTCGATCTCGCGGCACTGGTCGTCGGACTGCCGATCGTCGCGGCGGCCGGGGCCTGGCTGCTCAGCCGAACACCCGCCGCGATCGCGAGGCGCCCGTTGGAGTGATCAGGCCAGCCCGACGCGTTCGATCACGACGACGCTCGAGACACCGATCGAGTCGGTACCGGTGTAGCCGACCGTCAGGTTGTGCTGCCCGAGCGAGAAGCGCGGCAGGTGCAGCGTCACGACACCGACCTTCGGCGTGCCCTGGGCGAGCCGGTTGCCGTTCTCGTCGATGGTCACGGTGCCACCGCTCGGACGGAACGGGCCGGCCGTGACCGTGACCGTCGCCGTCGCGTTGCTGGTGCGCGTCGTCAACTGCGTGGGAGAGGTCTTGAACGCGATCTTGCTCGCGACCTTCGTGACCGTGAAGCCGAACTGGTTGGACGTGGCCGGTGCCGTCGTCGCCGTCCCGCCGTAGACCGCGGTGATGCTCTGCGCGCCGCCGGGGAACTGCGGCAACGTGACTGGTCGCCTTCCCGTTCACCACCTTTGCCGTCGGTGTGCCGAACCCGCCGGTCTTGATCGTGACAAGACCATTCGACTCATTGCCGGCCGAGTTCATCGTCACCGTTACCACCGGGTGATCAGCGCTTGACGGATGCGACGGCGACATCGAAATCTTAGTCACCTGCGACGCGGCTCGGACCACCGAGATCGCTATTTGGGAGATCGCGGTACCACCGTAAGGATCGCTGACAGTCACGGTGAACTGGAGTGTGTGGCCCACGGCCGTGGCCGGTGCTGTGTACGAGAACTTGTTCGTCGCCACCTTTTGTAATGCGGTGCTCGACGGCGTGTATGTCAATATGTCGCCGTCGGAGTCGGTCGCATTCACTGTGATCGTCTGACTCGAATTCACCGGCACGCCAATCGCGATCGATTGGGACGACGTACTAAGCGTCGGCGGGCTGTTCGGCGGCGGATTGATGGTGATCGTTTGGCTGGGCGGGTCGCTGTAGCCGTCGGTGACGGCGTAGGTGAACGTGGCTGCCTGGTGCAGCCCGCCTGCAGGTGCGTGGTAGGTGAGGTGGTGGTCGTCTATGCCTTGGGTGACGGTCCCGGCGGTGGGTTGCGTGTGGCTGTAGGTGAGGGTGTCGCCGGCGTCTCCATCGGTAGCTGAGAGCACGATGTCGATGCTGGTTGCCCCGTGCGGGATGGTGAGGTTCTGGCCGGTGTAGCTCGGCACGCTGTTCGGCGGCGGATTGATGGTGATCGTTTGGCTGGGCGGGTTGCTGTAGCCGTCGGTGACGGCGTAGGTGAACGTCGCTGCCTGGTGCAGCCCGCCTACAGGTGCGTGGTAGGTGAGGTGGTGATCGTCTATGCCTTGGGTGACGGTCCCGGCGGTGGGTTGCGTGTGGCTGTAGGCGAGGGTGTCGCCGGCGTCCCCATCGGTAGCTGAGAGCACGATGTCGATGCTGGTTGCCCCGTGCGCCATGGTGAGGTTCTGGCCGGTGTAGCTCGGCACGCTGTTTGGTGCCGGGTTAACCGTCACAGTTTGTGTCGCGGGGTCACTATTTCCATCGGTGACCGTGAATGTGAAGGCGGTTGCGGCCTGTAGTCCCCCGACGCGGCGCCTGATAGGTCAGGTTCGGAGCGGTCCCACTGACACTGCCCGTCCCGTGCGCGGCCGCTGGGAGTCTGCGAGTTCCTCAACCGTCTCCGTCAGCGTCGCTTGCTGAAGCGTGATGCGACGTGGCGATTGTCCGTGCGCGATGGTCACGCTCTGGTCGTTACACGACCGGCGGGCTGTTGGCGTGACCAGTGTCGGGCGGAACGATTCGTCGCGACGGTGTCGGGCTACTGATCGCCACCGTCGATCTCGTCGAGGCTTGAGCGGCACCGTCGGCGCGACCGGTCGGTGCGGTCAACGCGGCCGAGATCGTGACGCCGGGCGACAGCGAACCGGTCGCCGCGAACGGAGATCCGCGGACGTCAGCGATCCGCCGAAAGACCCATTGCTCCCCGTGAGCGGGACAGGCGCGTAGCTGGTGCCGCCGCTCGGATCGGCGATCCGACTGGTGACGGCGCCTCACCGAGTTTGTGGTGACGGCGACGTCGAGGCTCGCCGAGTCGAGATGCCGTTCCGGCGCCGCCGTCACCGAGACGCGTGTTGGCGCCTCGTCGGTGGTCATGCCGGTCGGCGATCCAGGCAATGCACTGTCGCCCCGTCGATGCGGATCGCGTTGGGCACGCCGCCCGTCGACACCGCGACGCAGCCGCTCTGGCGATCGGCTGCGCGCCAGCCGGCACGCTGCCGGTGTTGCCGCTGACCGTGACGCCCATCGGGTTGCTCGGGTCGTTGGATCCGTTCAGCGTGATCGCGGGGCCGGTCACATCGCTGAACGTGTTGCCCGTCAACGCCGTCGTCCCGGTGTTGTCGTCGACCTCGATCCCGCCGCCGTCACCGAACGTGAGGCCGCTGACCGTCACTGGCGCGCCGGCATCATCGATCGTGATCGGTGCGGTGATAACAGGTGTTTGAGACGACCAACCTTCAACGGTGATCCCCATCGACAGGGTCACCGGGTCGGGATAGGTGCCGTCGCCGACGATGATCGTGTCGCCGGCGCTCGCCTGCATCAGTGCACCCGCGATCGTGGCGCACGTCGAGGTCGGCGAGTCGCAAGTGTTGCTGTCGTGGCCGCCGCTCGACACGTAGAACGTGCCGGTCGGTGTGGCCGACGCGGGTGTGCAGATGCCGACGCCGACAAAGGTGATGACCGCAGCGCACAGCGCGGTCAGAGCACGTGGCATCCGGCGGTTCACTCGCAACAACCTCGACGCGTTCGGGGGAAATTCGCGCGGGTGGTTACGTCCGATTCCTCCCGCGAACGCAAGCTATCCCGGCAAGCGCCGGATATCTCCTACGGTTTCGTCAAGGTCGGCTCGTGATCCAATCAAGGCGTGGAGCGGGCCCGGGGGAGGGACGGTCGGCGGTCGTCGACCACTTCGGGGCTACCCCGAGGTCAGTTCGGTGAGTGTGGCATTGCAGCGCACGCCCTCAACCTTCACGAGATGAAGCACGGGGCGCGCAAGTCAGGGAACAGCCGCCCCCGGCCCGCTTCATGACCTCCGGCGACGACGATCTTGTCGACGTCATTCTGGACGGGCCGTGGCAGGTCGATGCGATCCAGCTGCGGATCGCCCGAGCGCGCCGGCGGCTGCTCATCGACGATGACGTGGTCGCCCTCGCCGGCGCGCTGCGCCGCCGCTTCGCCGAACCTCCCGCGCGCGAGGAGCTGACAGCCTTCCTCGCCGAGCCGCCTGGCCTGCTCGATCCGCGTACGGACCTCTCGGCGTTGTGCCAGATCCTCGCCGTCGATCTCGGCGAGCTGATGTGGTTCGCCGATCTGCAAAGCCGCGAGCGCCGCGCCGCACCGAAGTTGCAGCACTACCGGTGGCGGGCTCTGCCCAAGCGTGGCGGCGTGCGGCTGGTGGCTGCGCCGAAGTCGCGGTTGAAACAGATCCAGCGGCGGCTGCTGCGGCGCTTGACCGCGGCGATCCCGCTGCACGACTGCGCGCACGGCGGGGTGCGGTCGCGATCGGTGGCGTCGGCGCTGACACCGCATGCAGGTGCAGCGGTGCTCGTGCACCTCGATCTGGAGAGCTTCTTCCCCACAGTGACGGTGGGACGAGTGCGGGGTCTGTTGCGAGCCTTCGACGTGGCTCCCGCCGTGGGCGATGCGATTGCCGGCCTGTGCACGACGGCGATGCCCGCACCCGTGTGGCGCGACGTTCCGCGAGCACGCGACATGGTCGGCATCGAGGCGCAGCGCAGGCTCCGCGACCGTCTGGTCGTTCCGCACCTGCCGCAGGGCGCACCGACATCGCCGTTGCTGGCCAACGCAGTCGCGTTCGGGCTGGATCGTCGGCTTGCCGCGCTCGCCGACCGTTTCGACGCGACGTACACGCGCTATGTCGACGATCTCGTCTTCAGCGGCGCGCGGCCATTGCATCGTGCGCGCACGGGATTCCTCGCCGCCGTCGAAGGCATCGTGCGCGACGAGGGTTTCGTGTTGGCGGCGCACAAGACGTCCGTGCGCACGAACGCTGGTCGGCTTGCTGCGTTGGGCGCAGTGGTCAACGACCATCCGACGCTGCCACGCGACGAACGTGATCGACTGCGCGCGATCGTGCACAACTGTCGCGTGCACGGCGTGCCCGGACAGAACGTGTCGCGCGAGCGGCTGCTGGGACGGATCGCTGCGGCCGGCGCGTTGGACGCGCGGTTCGCCGCGCGCCTCCGGGCGGACTTCGACCGGATTGATTGGCCGGACGGAGTCGGCAGCTAGAGCACGTGCGAGCCGTACATCTCGCCCAATGGGTCGGCGATCAGTTCGAGTCGCGCGCCGTCCGGATCACGGAAGTAGACCGACACCGCGCTGTGCACCTCGTGGTCGACCCCGGCATCGCTCAGGCGGCGCACTGCGCCGTCCCAGTGCTGCTGGTCGACCGAGATCGCGATGTGGTGCAAGCCGCCGAGCACTTCGGCATATGGCTGCACCTCGAGGCCGGGGAAGTCGAAGAAGGCGAGCAGGTTCCCGTTGCCGATGTCGAAGAAGAAATGTGACGAGTCGGGATAGTCGCGGTTCTCGATCAGCTCGGTCAACGGGAACCCGAGCACGTCCTGATAGAAGCGGATCGTCGCTTCGACGTCGCTGCTGATCAGGGCGGTGTGATGCAGTCCGCGAGCAGTGCTCGGTGGACGATCGGCATGCAGATACTTCGCGCGTAACGCGCCTCGGTCTGCCATACCGTTGATTGTGCAACTTCTGCGGTCAGTCGCCGCAGAAGTTGCACGATCTGCGCGGGTCAGGCGGTTTTGATCGCCGAGATCTCGAACTCGAGGGTGACCTTCTCGCTCACGAGAACGCCGCCGGCCTCGAGCGCGGCGTTCCAGTTGACGCCCCAGTCCTTGCGGTTGATCGCGACCGAGCCCTCGAAGCCGATGCGCTCGTTGCCGAACGGGTCGCTTGCCGCGCCCTGGAACTCGAGCGGGATCGTGATCGACTTGGTGACGCCGCGGATCGTCAGGTCGCCGGTGACCTCGAAGTCGTTGCCGTCCTGGTGCTTGATGGCGGTCGACGTGAAGGTGATCTGCGGGTAGGTCGCGACGTCGAGGAAGTCGTTGGTGCGGATGTGGTCGTCGCGCTGCTTGTTGCGGGTGTCGATGCTGTCGACGGCGATGGTTACCGAAACGGTCGAGTTGTCCGGGTTCGCGCCGTCGATGGTCGCGGTGCCCTCGAACTCGTTGAACGCGCCGCGGACCTTCGTGACCATCGCGTGGCGGGCGACGAAGCCGAACCGGCTGTGCGACGCGTCGATGGCGTAGGTGCCGGTCAGGGTGCTGAAGTCGGTGAGTGTGCTGGTCATGGACCTGCCTCTTCCTGATAGTTGATCGTTCAACTAGGACCCTAGTCCTATCTGCTTGATGTGTCAACAACAGCGTGCAACGCACGATATTCCGACCCCGGACCGGTAGGGTTCGCCGAGGTCGACCCACTGCGATTGACAGGAGGGCAGCGTGAGCGACCTCCTGTCGCGCGTGCTCCTCGTCGAAGACGACGAGGGCGATGCCCTGTTGGTGCGCGAGTGCCTGATCGAGGCGGGCGTCCCCGAGGTGGACGTGTTGTGGCAGCGAACTCTCGCCGAGGGGATCAACGCCCTGGCCGAGGCGCCCGGCTGCGTCCTGCTCGATCTCGGCCTGCCCGACGCCGAAGGTCTCGGCGCGCTGCACGGTCTCGTGGGCGAGGCGATCGGGATCCCGATCATCGTCCTGACCGGACGCAACGACCGCACTGGCGTCGACGCCGTCGCCGCCGGAGCGCAGGACTACCTCGTCAAGGACGACATCACGCCGGAGTTGCTCGACCGGTCGATCCGATACGCGGTCGAACGCAGCCGCGCGCAGGCGACCGAGCTCGCCCTGCGCGAGGAGCAGATGCTCTCGGCAGAGAACTCCCGACTCGAACGCGGCCTGTTACCGCGACCGCTGTTGCGTGACGACTTCGTCGAGTGCGCGACCTACTACCAGCCCGGCCGCAACCTCGCCGTGCTCGGCGGCGACTTCTACGACGTCGTGCAGCTTCCGGACGGACGCGTGCGTGCCGTGGTCGGTGACGTGATGGGGCACGGCCCCGACGAAGCCGCGCTCGGCGTCCACCTGCGCGTTGCCTGGCGCACGCTCGTGCTGGCCGGCGTGCCGGACGAGACGATCCTGACGTCGATGTCGCGGCTGCTGTCGGCCGAGACCGGGAGCGGCGGACGGTTCGTCACCGCCTGCGACATCACGATCGACGTCGATCGCAGCGTCACCCTTCGAGTAGCAGGGCACCCGCCGCCGTTGATCTGTTCTGCCGGTCGCGTCACCTACCTCGATCCCGAGATCGGTCCACCACTGGGGATCGAAGGGCTGACCGGCGCGGCGCGGCGATGGCCGCAGAGCGGCGGCTGGCCGGTGTCGCGCACGCTGCTGTCTGCCGGAGCATCGATGATCCTCTACACCGACGGCCTGCTCGACGCATACCGCGTGCCCGCCAATCGCGCGAGCCTGGGCGTCGACGAGCTTCTCGACGCGACGAGCGAGGCCGTGGCCCGCGGCAGCAAGGTCGGGTCGTGGCTGCCGGTGATCGTCGGCAGCGCGCCGGTCCGCTCGGCCGATGACACCGCCGTCGTTGCTATCACCGTTCACAGCTAGGCGGACGGGTGAGCGAACGACACGCGCTGTTCGCCGACTGGCCGCTGCGCAAACGCGTAGCCAGTTGGTTCCTGACCCTGGTCGTGCTGCTGGTGATCGCCTTCGCCACCGTGCTCTACGCGACGCTGCAGTTCAAGGACAAGGGCGACGCGATCATCGATCGCTGGCAGCCGGCGTACGCGACCAGCCAGACGCTGCTGAGCGACATGGTCAACCAGGAGACCGGCTTGCGTGGCTACGTCCTGGGCAAGCGTCAGGTCTTCCTGCAGCCGTATCGCCAGTACTCGGCGCTGCAACGAACGCACGAACGACAGATGACTGCGCTGCTCGCCGGCGATCCGCGCCCTGACCGCCGACCTGGCCGCCTTCGACAGCGCCGCACGTGCGTGGCGCACGAACATCGCTGCGAAGTACATCGCCGAGGTGCGGCGCGGCGATCCGAAGGCGTCCGGACTGGTGAGCGATCTGGCCGGCAAGGCAGCTTTCGACAAGCTCAGACGCCGCGCCGCGACGCTCAGCGATCACATCGCGGCAGTGCGCGACGACCTCAAAGGCCAGCGGCACGCCGCGATCCTGTTCTGTTTCATCGCGACGATTGCGGCTGCGGTGCTGACGCTCGGCAGCAAGTACGTGCTGTGGCGCGGGCTGCGCCGTCAGGTGCTCGCCCCGATCGACGACCTCGGTTCACAGACCCGTGAAGTCGCCCGCGGTGCGATTGCCAAGCAGATCCGTCCCAGCGGTCCGCCGGAGATCGCGGCCCTAGGGCGCGACGTCGACTCGATGCGAGCGCGCATCGCCAGCGAACTCGCGCGCGTCGAACGGGCGCGGATCGGGTTGCTGGAACGCGGCGAAGATCTCGCGCGGTCCAACGCCGATCTCGAGCAGTTCGCCTACGTCGCGTCGCACGACCTGTCCGAACCGCTGCGCAAGGTTGCGAACTTCTGTCAGCTGCTCGAGCGCCAGTACAGCGAAGAACTCGACGACAAGGCCAAGCAGTACATCGCCTTCGCTGTCGACGGCGCCAAGCGCATGCAGGTGCTGATCGCCGACCTGCTCTCCTTCTCGCGGGTCGGGCGCACCACCGAGAATTTCGCCGCCGTCGACACCGGAATCGCGCTCAGCCGCGCCCTGGTCACGCTCGAGGATCGCATCGCTGCCTCCGATGCGCAGATCATCCGCGGCGCCCTGCCGACCGTCGACGGCGACGCGACGCTGCTCACTGCTCTGTTCCAGAACCTCGTCGGCAACGCGCTGAAGTACCGCGACCCGGACCATCCGCCGCGCATCGAGATCTCCGCCGTCCGCGCCGGATCGAACTGGCAGTTCACCGTTGCCGACAATGGCATCGGCATCGACCGGCAATACGCCGAACGGATTTTCACGATTTTCCAGCGCCTGCACCTGCGCGACAAATACGGCGGCACCGGCATCGGGCTCGCCTTGTGTCGCAAGATCGTCGAATTCCATCGGGGCAAGATCTGGCTCGCCGAAAGCGACAGGTCCCGGTGCTACGTTTGCGTTCTTGCTCCCGGAGCATTCCCTTCCGCAATCAGACTTCAGCGCGGACCTTGCAGAGACGGTGGACGCCGAATGAGCACTGAACCGATGCACATTCACGAGCGGCCACTGACCGTCTTGCTCGTCGAGGACGACCCGGGCGACGTACTGATCGCGCGCGAGGCGATGGCCGCGGGCCAGCTCGACACCACCCTCGAGGTGGTCACCGACGGTGTCGAGGCGATTGCGTACCTGCGCCGCGAGAACGGCTACAAGGATGCGCGGCGTCCTGACTTGATCCTGCTCGACCTGAACCTGCCGCGGATGTCGGGCCACGAGGTGCTCGCCGAGGTCAAGAAGGACCCGGCCCTGCGCCGGATCCCGGTCGTCGTTCTGACCACCTCGCAAGCGCACGAAGACATCGCGCGAAGCTACGAACTCCATGCCTCGGTGCACGTGTCGAAGCCGGTCGACTTCGACGACTTCGCGGGCGTGGTGAAGCAGATCGACGACTTCTTCGGCAGGTTGGCCGAATTGCCCAACGACTGATCTCCAGAAGTTCGTCGAAACACCGCGAAAAGCGCGGTTAGACGGCCCGGGGTCGTGGGAAAGGTCGAGCCATGACCGGACGCAGCACGACCTTGTCAATGGATGGGACGCTCGTCTCCCAGGCCGACATCGAGCGGATGGCGGAAGAGGAGCGACTGCATGCCGAACGGCAGCGTCAGGCCGCACGCATCATCGCCGCGGCCTCACACGACGTCGATGACGCTCGCATGCTCCTCGACATGCTGGGTCTGGATCAGGACGTGGTACTCGCCGCGCGCAAAGAGATCCGCCCGCCCGCGGAGCCGCGCCGCCGTCGTAGCCGCGCCGCCTGAGCGCCGCGGCCGGTCGACCCTGCGGCCGGCCGTTGGCTCGGACCCTCGCTGCTGCGTTGGACCGATCCGTCCCCCGTACGGATCGGCCGGCGGCGCAGGTCGGCGGTGATCATGACCATCCCTGCGCTGCAGCATGATCTCCTCCCGTATTCCGGTCCGGGGGGATTCGCTGCGTCCGCGGCAGCATCGGTGTCCGCTGCCTTGTCCGACGGAGCCGCCGCAGTCGTGTTCGCCGACGCCGATCAGATCGCCGAGGTCCGTCGCGAACTCGGCAAGGACGGTGGCGATCTTGTCGTGATCGACCGCTCGGTCGCCGGCCGCAATCCGGCTCGCGTCATCCCCACATTGCAAAACCTCGTCGATGCCCACCGCACGAGTGGCGTGCGTTGCGTCGGTGAGCCGGTGCGCGCCGACGACACAGCGGCGCTGCGCACCGAAGTCGCGCTGCACGAGCTGATCCTGCAACTACCCGCGTTCAGCGCCTGGAACTGCCACCTGTCCTGTGCGTACGACGAGGCCCTGGACGCCGAGGTCGTCGCACGCATCAACGCGTGCCATGACGACCTTTCCGATCCCGCCGACACGGTCGATCGGGCACGCGCCGAACCGCTGCCCATCCGACCGATCGACAGCGAGGAACTCGGTGTCGACCGCACGACGCTGAGCGCATTGCGCGGTTTCATCGAGGGACGCGCGTCGAAGGCTGGTCTCGATGACGAGCGGGTCGACGACCTGGTCTACGCGGTCAACGAGGTCGTCACGAACAGCATCTGCCACGGCGAAGGTCGTGCGCGCGTCAGTTTCTGGGTGGACGATGCCGACCGTTCGGTCACCTGCGAGGTTCGCGATCGTGGCTGGATCCGCGATCCGTTGGCCGGGCGCATCGCGCCGCATCCCGACCGTCCGAGCGGCCGGGGTCTGTGGCTGGTGAACCAGCTCTGCGACCTCGTCCAGCTGCGGTCGTCGCCCGCCGGGACGACGGTGCGGTTGCACATCGACGCGTAAGCAGCTGTTACGCAGCGAAACATCCGGGGATAAACCGGGGCAGACCTGTCACCGCAGACAGTGAGGAACCCCCGATGACCGCAACAACAGCTGAGCCCGGCACCACCTCGGTCCGCAGCCTCGTCCCGGCCCGGATGGACCGCCTGCCATGGACGAGATTCCACTGGCTGGTCGTGGTCGGCCTCGGAGTTTCGTGGATCCTCGACGGCCTCGAGATCCAGATCGTGGCCCTCGTCGCGCCGATCCTGGCCGACCCGAAGACGCTCGCCTTGAGCACCGGCCAGGTCGGTGCACTCGGATCGGTCTACCTCGCCGGCGAGGTGGTCGGTGCACTCGTCTTCGGACGGCTGACCGACAAGCTCGGCCGCAAGAAGCTGTTCATCGTGACGCTGGCGATCTACCTGGTCGGCAGCGGGCTCGGTGGCTTCGCGTGGAACTTCTGGTCGTTGCTGATCTGCCGCTTCGTCGCCGGTACGGGCATCGGCGGCGAGTACACGGCGATCAACTCGGCGATCGACGAACTGATCCCGTCCAAGTACCGCGGTCGTGTCGACATCGCTGTCAACGGCACGTACTGGGGCGGCGCGGCACTCGGGTCAGGTCTGGGCCTGTATCTGTTCTCCAGCCACGTGTCGATCGACTGGGGCTGGCGCATCGGCTTCTTCATCGGCCCGGTGCTCGGTCTGATCATCATCTTCCTGCGCCGCTCGATCCCGGAGAGCCCGCGTTGGTTGATGACCCACGGCCGCAACGACGAGGCCGAGCGTACGGTCGACGAGATCGAGGAGCGAGTGAAGGCGCAGGGCGTCGAGCTCGAGCCCGTCGACGAGAGCAAGGCGCTCGAGGTGACCGAGCCACCGAGGCTGGGCCTGGTCGAGCTGACGAAGGTGTTCTTCGGGAAGTATCCGCGGCGTTCCATCTACGGCTTCACGATGATGGTGACCCAGGCGTTCCTGTACAACGCGATCTTCTTCAGTTACGCGCTGGTGCTGTCGGTGTTCTACAAGGTCGGGACGGACAGCATCCCGTACTACTTCTTCCCGTTCGCCATCGGCAACCTGCTCGGTCCGCTGCTTCTCGGGCATCTGTTCGACGTGGTCGGCAGACGAAAGATGATCTTGTTGACCTACGGGTTGTCGTCGATCCTGTTGCTGATCTCGGCGTGGTTGTTCGACAAGGGCGATCTCACCGCGACCACCCAGACGATCGTCTGGTGTGTCATCTTCTTCTTCGCCTCGGCAGGAGCGTCCTCGGCGTACCTGACGGTGAGCGAGATCTTCCCGCTGGAACTTCGTGGCCAGGCGATCTCGTACTTCTTCGCGCTGTCGCAAGGCGCGGGCGGCGTGGTTGCGCCGTTCCTGTTCGGTCACCTCATCGGCGGTGCGAACAACGCGCACGTGAAGCCGGGACCGTTGAGCTGGGGCTACGTGATCGGCGCGGTGATCATGCTCATCGGAGCGTTGGTCGCCTGGTTCATCGGCGTGGACTCCGAACGCAAGTCGCTCGAGGACATCGCCAACCCGCTGTCGGCGACGAAACGTCCCGAGCAAGGCATCTCGCCGGAAGCGGCAAAGACATGACCAACACCCCACGAAACTGCTCCGCAAAGAACGCTTCGCACTTTCGCGGGGGCCCCGAATGAGCATCGTCGTCGCGGTCAGCCCGACGACGGGTTCGCCGAGCGCGCTGCGGTGGGCCGCGGCGGAAGCGCGGCTTCGCAACGTCCCGCTGCGCGCCGTCATGGCTTGGCGCGCACCGCGGCCACCGGCCGCACCGGGCGGCCGTCCGCCGGCATCGACCGCGGGCGCGAGCGATGACTACGCACGTGATGCCGACCTCGCTCTGCGCGGCTTCGTGCAGAGCGCGCTCGGCAGCGATGTCGGCGTCGACTGCGTCGTCGTGCACGGCAGCGAGGTCAACGCGCTGCTCTCATCCGCGCGCGGTGCGCACCTGTTGGTGGTGGGCGAGCCACGGCCGGGGCGGCTCGCGTCGATGATGAGCAGCCTCACCGCGCCGCAGGTCGTGCTGAAGGCGGATTGCCCGGTCGTGGTGATGCCGAGCTCGGTCGCCGTCGCCACTCCGTAACGCGGCCGGCAGGGTCGGTAGCGTCTCGGCCGTGATCGAGCGTCGGGACGTCGTCGTCGACGGCAACCGCGTCTCCTACCTGGAGTGCGGCGCCGCCGACGCGCCACCGGTGCTGCTCGTGCACGGACTGATGTCCGACAGCGGTACATGGGCCGAGGTACTGGAACCACTGGCCGCGCACGGGCTACGCGCGATCGCCGTCGACCTGCTCGGGCACGGGCGATCGGACGCGCCGCCCGGGCTGTACCTGCTCGACGACTTCGCGCTGTTGCTGGACGCCTTCATGGCTGCGCTCGGCATGTCCGACGCGACGCTGTGCGGCCATTCGCTCGGCGGCGCGATCGCCGTCCACTTCGGCTATCACTACCCGCAGCGCGTCCGGGCGCTCGTGCTCGTCTCGGCAGGCGGGCTGGGACGCGAGGTGAGCCCCGCCCTGCGCATGCTCGCGTTGCCGGGCGCCGAGGCGTTGACCTCGGCGGTGATGGGACGTCGGTTCGTGCAGCGGGTGCTGCGCAGCCGACTGGTGCACCGGCTGTTCCGCGTCACGCCGGCGCGGCTGGTGAACCTGCGTCGCATCGGCCGCACGCTGTTCCGTGCCGAGCTGCGGTCGGCGTTCTTCCGGTCCTTGCGTGGGGTGATCGGCCCGCGCGGGCAACTCGGCTCGTTCCTCGAGATGGAATACCTCGCCACGCACGTGCCGACCTTGCTCGTCTGGTCGCAACGCGACGTGATCATCCCGGTCGCCCATGCGCATCGCACGCACGAACACCTGCCCGGCAGCGAACTTGTCGTGTTCACCGGCGGTGGGCACGAGCCGCATCGGCGCAATGCGGCCGCGTTCGCGAAAGCGGTCGCCGAGTTCGTTCTCACCTAGTAGGACGAACATCCCTGATCCTGGGATTGCGGCTACCGTGTGGAGGCGTGGCAAGTCGGCAGCGCTGGGCGATCCTCGCCGTCGGCACCCTGGCACAGGCCGCGACCTGTTCGTTCCTCTACGGCATCCCGATGCTCGTCCCCGTCCTGCGTTCCCGGGACGGGCTGTCGCTCGTCCAGGCCAGCCTGCTCGTGTCCGCGCCGATCGTCGGGTTGCTGGCGACGCTCATTGCCTGGGGCGCGCTGGCCGATCGCGCAGGCGAGCGGCTGGTCATCGTGACCGGCGTCGCCGGTGCCGGCGTCCTGCTCTGCGCAGTCCCGCTCGTGACAAACCTTGCCGCGGTCGCGGTGCTGCTCGCCCTCGCCGGCGCCTCGGCCGCCTCGGTCAACGCCGCGAGCGGACGGGTGGTGATGGGCTGGTTCCCGGTGCACGAGCGCGGGCTGGCAATGGGGACGAGGCAGACAGCGCAACCGCTCGGTGTCGCCCTCGCCGCGCTGGTGTTGCCGCCGCTGGCCGACTCGGTGGGCGCCCGCGATGCGCTGCTGTTCCCCGCGGTGCTGTGCCTGCTCGCGTCCATCGCGGTGTACGCGGTCGTGGCCGACCCGCCACGCCCGGAACGTGCTCCGGGCGCGCCGGAACCGGGCTCGCCGTACCGGGGCGCCAGAACGCTCGCGCGCATCCACGTGTCCAGCGCGCTGCTCGTCGTCCCGCAGTTCGCGGTCGCGACGTTCACGCTGACCTATCTCGTCAGCCAGCGGCACTGGGACAGCGCCGTCGCGGGCCGGTGGATCTTCGCGTTCCAGGCTGCCGGGGCGGCCGGCCGGATCGCGTCCGGAGTGTGGTCGGACCGGGTCCGCAGCCGGCTCGGCCCGATGCGCCAACTGGCTGTGGCCAGCGCCGTCCTGATGGCGGCGATCGCACTCGCCGCCGAGCTCGACCAGGGCTGGATCGTGGTCGGGTTCGCGCTGGGTGCTGTGGTCACGGTGGCCGACAACGGGCTCGGGTACACGGCGGTTGCGGAGTTCGCCGGAACGTCGTGGTCGGGTCGGGCTCTCGGCGTGCAGAACACCGTCCAGAACATCGCCGCGGTCGCGACGGCGCCCATGCTCGCCGCCGTGATCGGGGATGCGCGATACGGCCTCGCCTTCGCATTTGCGGGCGTTTTCGCGCTGCTGGCGGTGCCGATGACGCCGATTCGGACAGAAAAGGCCCGATTGAACGCTCAAGCCATGGCGGCGACACGCCGATAGGAAAGCCATGGCGTTGCGCGCTGACCCTGTGCTGCTCGGCCGCGTCTTGCTCGCGGCAACGGCGGGGCTTACTGCCCTGACCGTCCCGGTGCTCGATTCGGCCCCCGGCGCCCTGGTGCGGGCGAGCGGCATCTGTGCCGGGTTGCTCGGGTTGCTCGGCCTCTCGTTCGTCGTCGCCTGGGAGCGGCTCGGCCCGCGCGCCACGCTGGTGTTCCCCACCGTGGTGAGCCTCGCCCTGGTGTTCCTGAGCAGCTCAGCCGCGCCGGCCTACTCACCGCTCGCTGGCCTGCTCTCGCTCAGCTTCGCCTACATCGGGCTGACCCAGCCCCCGCGCACGACGTTCGCGATGCTGCCGGTCGCCGGTGCCTCCTTCATATTCATCAACGGGGGCTGGTCGACGGCCGTGTGCATCAGGCTGTTCATCGGCGCCAGCGTGTGGACGCTGCTCGGAGAGCTGTTGTCACGGTTCACCGCCCAGCAGAGCGCTCTCTCGGACGCGCTGCGCGCCGCTGCACACACCGACGTCCTGACCGGTGTCGCGAATCGCCGCGATCTCGAGCTGCGGCTGAGCGGTGCCGTCGCCGGTGACACCTTCGCGCTGTGCGACCTCGACCATTTCAAGGTGCTCAACGACACCGAGGGCCACCACGTCGGCGACCAGGTGCTCGCCGACTTCGGGGCAATGCTGCGCGCGACGCTGCGGGGCAACGACTACTGCGCCCGCTACGGCGGCGAGGAATTCGTCCTCATTCTCCCCGCGACCACGCCGGCGGAGGCCGCCGCGACCCTCGCGCGGCTGCACGCCAACTGGGAGGTCCTCCGTCCGGGTCTGACGTTCTCGGCCGGTGTCGCGACGTGCGCGGCCGAGCGCTCGTACGCCGAGACCCTCGACGCAGCCGACCGTGCGCTGTACGGAGCGAAGTCCGCCGGACGCAACTGCGACCGGACCGAAGGCCCGGCCAGCGAAGTCCCGAGCGTCACCGCCGCTTGAGGGCCGTGCCTGACGTAGAGTCGGCGCACCGATTCGACCCGCGACCGCCAGAGCGCGATGGCGCGCGGCTATGCGATCGAAGGTGCAGGGTGAGAGGGCTTGGCGCACGGGATGCTTGATCGGCTGCGGCCTGCGCGCTTGAGCAGGCCGGAAGCGATCTGTCTCGGCTTGCTCGTCGTTTCGGTCAGCTACCTACTGATCCAGCGGCTGTTCGTCTCGCCCTCGGACTATTTCGATCTCCAGGTCTATCGCGCTGAGGGTTCTGTCATACGACATGGCGGTGACCTCTACGCGCGGATCCAGGCGTACAACGTCGACGCCACCTATCCGCCCTTCGCGGCAGCCTGCTTCGTCGTTCTCACGCTGTTCTCGATACCGGTCGTCCAGGTTGCCGTGTTCGCGCTCAACCTCGTGCTGGTCGCCTATGTCGTCCGCCGCAGCGTCGAACTCGCGCGGGTCCCGCAGGCGAACAGGCGCGCCGTCACGATTCTTGCCTGCGCGGTGGCGCTGTGGGCGGAGCCGGTGTTCACGACGTTCGGGTATGGCCAGATCAACCTGGTCATCCTGAGTTTGATCTTGAGAGATTTCCGTCCGGGCAACGGGGTGCGTCTTCGTGGCATCGGCGTCGGCATCGCCACGAGCCTGAAGGTGACGCCGGGGATCTTCGTGATCTACCTCTTGTGTACGCGCCGGTTCAGGCAGGCATTCGTCGCCATCGCAGCATTCCTCGGTTGCATGGCGGTATCGCTGCTCGTCGATCCGACTGCGACGTGGCGGTTCTGGACCAAGTATCTGTTCGAGAGCAGTCGAGTCGGGCGTCTGGAAAATGCGGTCAACCAGAGCATCCGCGGCCTGGCGACGCGGATCACCCATTCTGTGGCCCAAACGCCGACTGCAGCGGCAATAACCGCCTTGGTCGCTGTCGCCGGTATAGCGATAGCGGTCTGGGCCTATCGCACCCTCGGCGAAGGCTGGGGCATCTGCGCGGCCGCCGTGACAGGCTTCCTGGTCTCGCCGATCGCCTGGAGTCACCATTGGGTCTGGTGCATCCCGCTGGTGCTGGTGGCGTGGCAGAGATCCCGAGCACTGGGCATCGCCGGACTGTTGATCTTCACCTCGTTCGCGGTCTGGTACATACCGCACACCGACCACCGCGAACTGCACCTGTCGGTACTGCAGATAGCGGCGTCCGGCTGGTACGTCTACTTCGGGGTGGCGTTCCTCGCCGTCGCCGGCGTGCTCGCGTATCGATCACGCGGCACATCGACCGAGGGTGCGCAGGTCGATTCGTCGGCCGACCGGACTCCGGTGTCGACGATCCCTGGCGGAGGATGCGGGATTTGAACCCGCGAGGGGTTGCCCCCAACCCGCTTTCCAAGCGAGCGCCATAGGCCACTAGGCGAATCCTCCGCGGACGAGAATACGGGCTCCGTACACTCGGAAGCCGACCCCCCGTGTGGCGTTCACCCTGCGAACCTCCCCAGGGCCGGAAGGCAGCAAGGATAAGCAGGCTCTGGCGGGTGCACGGGGGGTCCCTTGTCCGCAGGCCGGTGACGCGCGTGGCGCGTGGTCGCCGGCACTGATTACTGTCGACGCGTGACGGGGAACCTGGCGCTGTACCGCAAGTACCGCTCGGCCACGTTCGCCGAGGTCATGGGCCAAGACCACGTCACCGAGCCGTTGCGTGCCGCGCTCGCGGCCGGACGCATCAACCACGCCTACCTGTTCAGCGGTCCGCGCGGCTGTGGCAAGACGTCCAGCGCGCGCATCCTGGCCCGCAGCCTGAACTGCGAGAAGGGCCCGACTCCCGACCCGTGCGGGGTGTGCGACTCGTGCCGCGAACTCGCGCCGAACGGGCCCGGCTCCATCGACGTCATCGAGATCGACGCAGCCAGCCACAACGGCGTCGACGACGCGCGCGACCTGCGCGAGCGGGCGTTCTTCGCGCCCGTGCGCGACCGCTACAAGGTCTACATCATCGACGAGGCGCACATGGTGACCACGGCAGCGTTCAACGCGCTGCTCAAGCTCGTCGAAGAACCGCCCGACTTCCTGGTGTTCGTGTTCGCGACCACCGAGCCGGACAAGGTGCTGACCACGATCCGCTCGCGCACCCATCACTACCCGTTCCGGCTGATCCCGCCGGGCATCATGCGCGCGCACCTCGAATCGATCTGCGCGCAGGAGGGCATCACGACCGAACCGGCGGTGCTGCCGCTCGTCGTGCGCGCCGGCGGGGGATCGGCGCGTGACTCGCTGTCGATCCTCGACCAGCTGCTGGCCGGAGCGGGCGACGAGGGCGTCACCTACCAGCGTGCGGTCGCCCTGCTCGGTGTCACCGACGGCGCGCTGCTCGACGACATGGTCGACGCGCTCGCGGCCGGCGACGCCGCGGCTGTGTACGGGACGGTCGACAGCGTCGTCGAGGCGGGCCACGATCCGCGGCGGTTCGCCTCCGACCTGCTCGACCGGTTCCGCGACCTGATCCTGCTCGACGCAGTCCCCGACGCGGCTGCCCGCGGGCTGATCGACGCGCCGCAGGACGTGGCCGAGCGCATGGCCGACCAGGCGGCCCGGCTCGGCGGCGCGACGGTCACGCGCTACGCCGAGATCGTGCACACCGCGCTGATCGAGATGCGCGGCACGACCTCGCCGAGGCTCGTCCTCGAGCTGCTGTGCGCGCGCATGCAGCTGCCCGACGCCAGTGCCGATGCCGCGGCGTTGCTGCAGCGCGTCGAGCGGCTCGAGCGCCGCGCGACCGCCGTCGGTGCTCCGATCGCGACCGTCGCCGTGCCGGACGAACCGGCTCCGAAGCCGGCGGCAGAGCCTGCTGCCCCGCCGCAACGCAAGGCTGCCGCCGAGCCCGCACCGAAGGCGGCGGCGCGCGAGCCTGCGCCCGCCCCGAAGCTCGAGCAACCGGCGCCCGTCGCGCCGCCGCCCGCCCCCGAACCGGCCGCGGTGCCGGCGGGGCAGCTCGACGCCGCGGCGCTGCGCCGGTTGTGGCCGGACGTGCTCGAGATCGTCAAGCAGAGCAGCCGCCGTACACGGGCGCTGCTCGACAATGCGCAGATCACCGGCTGCGACGGCAACACTGTCACCCTCGCCGCGCCGACCGCTTTGGCCAAGATGATCGCCGAGGACAGCAACACAGTGGTGCTGCGCGATGCGCTGACCCAGGTCGTGGGCGGCACGTGGCAGGTCGCCGTCGAATCAGGCGCAGCAGAGCCGTTGCCGAATGCCGAACCCCAGAGCAGCGTGCCGGCTCAGGCGAGGTCGGCGCCTTCGCCCGAGCCCGATCCTCGCGACGATCTCGACGAGTCCGAGCCGGTGAGCGCCGCCCCGTCCGACCCAGAGGCGGACGCCATGAAACTGCTCCAGGATCGCCTCGGCGCCCGTCCGGTCGACTGACCCGTCCCCGGTTAGGCTGAACTGCCTGACTGATCCCTGACTGACGAAGGAGCGCGGCGTGGCCCAGCGCGGTGGTGGTGGCGGCTTCGGCGGCCAGCCGAACATGCAGCAGTTGATGAAGCAGGCGCAGAAGATGCAGGAGCAGCTCGAGGCTGCCCAGGCCGAACTCGCCGACGCCGAGGTCAAGGGCAGCGCGGGCGGCGGACTCGTCGAGGCGACCGTGCGCGGCTCCGGCGAACTGCTCGCGCTCACCATCGACCCCAAGGCGGTCGACCCGGACGACATCGAGACCCTGCAGGATCTCATCGTGGCGGCCGTGCGCGACGCCAATCGCGCCGCGACCGAACTCGCCAACGAGAAGATGGGCCCGGTCGCCGGCGGCCTCGGCGGCATGGGCCTGCCCGGCTTCTAGCCGGTGCGTTCACAGCGATGTACGAAGGCGCCGTTCAGGATCTGATCGACGAGCTCGGCCGGTTGCCGGGGGTCGGTCCGAAGAGCGCGCAGCGCATCGCCTTCCACCTGCTCGCTGCCGAACCGGCCGACGTCGAGCGGCTTGCCAGCACCCTGACCCGGGTCAAGAACGAGGTCAAGTTCTGCACGATCTGTGGCAACGTGTCCGAGGCGGACGTGTGCCGCATCTGCAGCGACGTCCGGCGTGACCCGGCCATCATCTGCGTCGTCGAGGAGCCCAAGGACGTCGTCGCGATCGAGCGCACCCGCGAGTTCCGCGGGCGCTACCACGTGCTCGGCGGCGCGATCAGCCCGATCGACGGCATCGGTCCGGACGAGCTACGCATCCGCGAACTGCTCGGCCGGTTGCGCGACGAGACCGTCACGGAACTGATCCTCGCGACCGACCCGAACCTCGAGGGCGAGGCAACCGCCACCTACCTCGCCCGGCTCGTGAATCCGATGGGACTCACCGTCACCCGGCTCGCGAGCGGACTGCCCGTCGGCGGAGATCTCGAATACGCCGACGAGGTGACCCTCGGCCGGGCCTTCTCCGGCCGCCGCAAGATCTGAAAGATGCCATCGGTGCGGCGCGCGAGTTACTGGACGGCGGTCGTTCTCGCGCTCGCCGCGCTGTTCGGTGGCAGCCTCTACGCCTACGTCGCCTATCGCGAGACCGCCGGGCCGGACGGCACCGTGCGCGGCTACTTCGCCGCGCTCGAACGCGGCGACGCGTCCTCGGCGCTCGGCTTCGGCGACGTGCCCGCCGGGCCGACCGATCTGCTCACCGACGAGGTGCTGGCCCAACAGCAGGCGATCGCCCCGCTGCAGGACGTGTCGATCGATGCGGTCGCCGAGCACGGCAGCCGGGCCAGCGTCCAGGTCAGTTACCGGCTCGGGTTCGCGACCGGCGCGCGGCGCTACCGCAGCGTGCTCCACGTGGTGAAACGCGACACCGGCTGGCGCATGACGACGACCGTCGTCGCCACGCAGATCCACGTCGAGCAGGCGGTCGACCGACTGAATTTCGCCGGCACGACAGCTCCGTCCGGGCCGGTGTTGATGTTCCCCGGGGCGTTGCCGATCCGCTTCGACACCCCGTACCTACGGGTCGACCCGACGACCGACTCGGTGCAGTTCGCCGGCCCGCGGCGCCTCGACGTCCGCATCGAACCGACGACCGAAGCACGGCACCGGGTCGCCGCACGGATTCGGGCCGAGCTCGCGGCGTGTGTGCGCTCGGAGCACACGTCCATCGCCTGCCCGCTGCCGTCGCCGAGCACGATCCCGGGCAGTCTGCACGGTCGCCTGTCGGCCGTGCGGTGCATCTACCAGGTCACCAGCGAGGCGTCGGGCGCGATCTCGGTCAGCGGCAATGCGTTCTTCGTCGGTCGGTACCGAACGCTGAGCTACGAGAACATCCCCGAGACGCAGCAGGGCCGGCTCGCGCTGCCTGTGCAGGCGGTCGTGTACCCGGTGGCGCCGCTGGCCGTCCAATTTTCGGATGCAGCATGAGGACCGGAACTCACGTGCTCACTGCACCGCAGGGCCACGAGTGCGGTGCCCGTGCTGACGTCGTCTCCGCTTGCGGAGCGAATCAGAAAACACCCCTCGCGCCGACAGGCGCGATGGCAGCGCCGACTGGCCCGAGCGCAGCGAGTGGTCACGAGGCGATGTCATGAAGCGCCTCCTCGCGTGCGTTGTCGTCGCGATGCTCGCCTTCGCACCGTCCGCGCTGGCCACGCCGGGCGATCCGTATGCGCCGCAGTACTACTTCGACCAGTGGCACGTGCACCATCTCTGGTCGCTCGGCGCGGACGGGCACGGGATCTCGATCGCCGAGATCGACACCGGTGTCGACGCCTCGCTCGGGGTGTTCGCCGGACGGGTCGTGCCGGGCACCGATTTCGGACGGCTCGGCGGCAACGGCGAGATCGACCGCGACAGCGATGCTTACGGGCACGGGACGTCGATGGCCTCGATCATGGTCGGCCGTCCGGGGCAGTTCAAGATCCAGGGACTGGCGCCGGGGGCGACGCTGATGCCGATCGCGATCCCGCTGACCGGCACGACCGATCAGCAGAGCAACGACCAATTGCCCGAGGCGATCCGCTGGGCTGCCGACCACGGCGCGAAGGTCATCAGCATGTCGCTCGGCGGGGTGCGCCGTCCGGCACAGAACCGCACGGCCTGCCCGGACGACGAGCAACAAGCCATCTTCTACGCACTGCGCAAGGGCGCGATCCTGTTCGCCGCGAGTGGCAACCGGGGCGCGAACGACGACGCGGTCGAGGAGCCGGGCGTGTGCCTGGGCGTCGTGTCCGTCGGCGCCGTCGACAAGAACGGTTCGGTCGCGTCTTTCTCGTCCCGGCACCCCTACCTCACGATGACCGCGCCAGGGGTGAACATCGCATCCATCGGGCCGCAGGGCACGCCGTTCTCCGGCGACGGTACGAGCCAAGCGACCGCGATCGCGTCGGCCGTCGCGGCGCTGGTGTGGTCGAAGTACCCGTCGCTCACAGCCACGCAGGTGGTCGCGCGGATGCTTGCCACGCTCGACCGGCGCGTTGCGACCATCGATCCGTCGTACGGCTACGGGATCCTCAACGCCTACCGCGCGGTGACCGCCGACGTCCCGACGTCTGCGCCTGACCCGGTTGCCGCACTCGCCCGTCCGTTCATGAACGCACACGTCGTGCAGTCGCGGCAGGTGACGCCGCCGGCACCGATCGTGCACAACGCGACGCCGCCCGGCTCGTACAGCGTGGGATCGTCGCCTCGGCTCTACGAGCCGCGCGTGCTCGTCTCGGCCGGCATCGCCGCGGCAGGGCTCGTGGCGCTGCTCGCGCTCGCGATCGGCGGCGCCGTGTCGCGGCGGCGGCGTCGCATCGGGGCGGCGTTCGTCCAGCCGCTGCCGAGTGGTCACTTAGGCACCGAGTGGTCACCTATTACTGACCACTGGACGCAGAAGTGACCACTCGCGAGGAAGACCCGCGCTACATCACGGTCGACGGACGGCGCTGGCGGGCGAGCGACCCCGCGATCCCGGAGAAGTTCCGCGCCGAGCTGGTCGCCGAGCTGATGGCGGCGCGGCGAGGCGTCCGGTCGGAGCCGGCAACGGCGCGCCCGCGCGTGCAGGACGCGAAGGTCGCGCTCGGCGAACGCGGCCGGCCGTGGTGGCAGGAGCCGACCGAGCACAGCCTGCACGAACGGCTCGTGGCGACCGTCCGCGCTCTGCTGCGCCACCGTGACCCCGAGCGGACGATCTGCCCGAGCGACATCGCCCGCACGGTGGGCGGCTCGTCCTGGCGGCGGTTGATGGATGCCGCCCGTGACGTCGCCGCCGAGCTGCACGACGCCGGGGTCGTGCAGGTGCTGCAGCGGGGTGAGGCCGTCGACCCCCGCACCGCTCGCGGGCCTGTCCGTATCGGCCGCGGCCCGCGTTTCTCGTGATCGGGTGTTCCTCCGTTCTGCCCGCTCGGGCGGCACGCAACCGGGCAGTGCCGAGGAAAGCGTGATCGTGACCGCGCGAGATTCGGCGTGCCGATACGTCTAATAGGGCGTGACCGCACGCAGCGACCTGCTCGGCGACCTCTTCGCCGAGCACTACGTCGCGCTCGTTCGGCTCGCGGTGAACCTCGTCGACGACGCCGAGAGCGCCGAAGATCTGGTGCAGGACGTCTTCGCGTCCATCGATCCGAACCGTGTCGACGATCCGGTGCGGTATCTGCGGACCGCCGTGGTCAACCGTTCGCGGTCGACGCTGCGGCGCAGGCGAGTGGCACGCGCGTTCGCGGGTCGGGCCACGCGCGTCGAGCTCGCCGAGCCCGCTGACATCGGCGCAGTCCGCACCGCCCAGCGGCAGACCGTCCTCGCCGCCATCGACGCGCTGCCGCAGCGACAGCGCGAGGCCGTGGTGCTGCGCTACTACGAAGACCTGCCGGTCACGGAGATCGCGCACGTCCTCGACACGACACCGTCGGCGATCTCGTCCGCACTCACCCGCGCACTCGACACGCTCGCGACAACTTTGGGAGACCGCGATGACTGAGCTCGAAACCGCGATCCGCGAGGCCCTGCACTCGCGCGCCGAGTCAGTGCCCATCCGCGAGACGACCCTGGTCGCACCCCACCGGCGGTGGTTGGCGCCAGTACTTGCCGCAGTCCTGGTGATCGCGCTCGCTGTGACCGCATTGGTCCTCGTGACGCGCCGAACCAGCCCGACGACGCCACCGGGGTCCGCGACGTTGGCCGGCTACGTCGGCTACCGGTGGAGGCTCGTCGCGATCGACGACCGATACGGCCACCTCGCAATCCCCGCGTCGCTACATCCCGAGGTCTCGTTCGGCAAGGACCGGTCGTACACAGTCGATGACACCGTCAACTTCAATGCGGGCACGTTCACACCCGAAGCCGATGGCTACGACCCCGGTCCGATGTCCTCGACTCTCGTCGGATTCGCCGGCGATCCGTCGGGCGCCGTCGGTCGCATCGTCGCGGCGACCCGATTGATCATCAACGATTCAGGAAGCGCCGGCTCCCAGCAGCCGATGCACCACCTCGTGCCGGTCCGCCTTCACGGCACCACGATGATCGTCGAGGTCGGCGGTACGCGGATGACCTTCGCTAGGGACGGCCTGACCAAGCCGGCGCGCTACTACCACGGCACACGCCCGCCCCCGTCACGCACGTCCACGCATTGACAGTGGTCAGTTCGGCACCGCAGTGGTCAGTTACAACTGACCACTGCGGCCGAAACTGACCACTGTCGGTAAGCGCAGCGGGTCGCGGGTCAGGACGCGCGCTGGCGGATGATGCGGTTGCAGGCACTGATCACGGCGCGCAGCGAGGCTTGCGTGGTCGACTCACTGATCCCGACTCCCCACAGCACGTCGTCGCCGATCTCGATCTCGAGGTACGCCGCGGCCTCGGCATCGCGACCGGACGTGAGGGCGTGCTCGTTGTAGTCGAGCACGCGCACGCCGAGTCCGCCCCAGCCGAGGTCGACCTGGGACAGCGCGTCGCAGAACGCCGACACCGGGCCGTTGCCGACTCCGGTCACTTCGTGCGCCTCGCCGTTCACGGTGATGAGCGCGGTGACCCGCTCGGTGCCTTCGTCGGAGGACGACGACACCTTCACGAGCGCAAGCGCACCCGCAGCGAGGTACTCGGCCGCGAAGATCTCCCACATGAGCGCCGCGTCGACCTCGCCGCCCTCACCGTCGGTGTGGCGCTGGATGACGTGGCTGAACTCGATCTGCAACCGCCGCGGCAGATCGAGCTTGTGGTCTGCCTTCATGATGTAGGCGACGCCGCCCTTGCCCGACTGCGAGTTGACCCGGATGACGGCCTCGTACGAGCGGCCGACGTCCTTCGGGTCGATCGGCAGGTACGGGATGTCCCACTGCATGTCGGTCACGGGCTTGCCGGCCTCGGCCGCCGAACGCTCGAGCGCCTCGAAGCCCTTCTTGATCGCGTCCTGGTGCGAGCCCGAGAACGACGTGTAGACCAGGTCGCCGGCGTACGGGTGGCGCTCGTGCACGTCGATGCGGTTGCAGTACTCGGCGGTGCGGCGGATCTCGTCGATGTCGCTGAAGTCGATCATCGGGTCGATGCCCTGGCTGTACAGGTTCAGCCCGAGCGTCACCAGGTCGACGTTGCCGCTGCGCTCGCCGTTGCCGAACAGGCACCCTTCGATGCGCTGTGCGCCGGCGAGTACGGCGAGCTCGGCGTCGGCGGTCGCCGTTCCGCGGTCGTTGTGGGTGTGGACGGACAGGCACACGTTCTCGCGCCGGGTGAAGTGGCGCGACATCCACTCGATCTGGTCGGCGTAGACGTTCGGCGTCGACCGCTCGACGGTGCACGGCAGGTTGATCACGATCTCGCGGTCCTCGGACGGCTGCCACGCGTCCATGACCGCCTCGCAGATCTCGAGGGAGAAGTCGAGTTCGGTGTCCATGAAGATCTCGGGTGAGTACTCGAAGCCGAAGGTCGTGTCCGGCAGGTAGATCTCGGCGAACTTCATGACGGCGCGGGCGCCGTCGACCGCGATCGCGCGGCACTCGGCCCGTCCGTCGCCGGGGAAGCCGAACACCACGCGACGAAACGTCGGCGCGGCCGCGTTGTACATGTGGACGGTGGCGTCCTTCGCGCCCTCGAGTGACTGGACGGTGCGCTCGATGAGTTCCTCGCGCGCCTGCGTCAGTACCGAGATGCGCACGTCGGACGGGATGCGGTCGCCCTCGATGAGCGAGCGGACGAAGTCGAAGTCGGTCTGCGACGCGGCGGGGAACCCGACCTCGATCTCCTTGTAGCCCATGCGGACGAGCAGGTCGAACATCGCGTTCTTGCGGGCGGCGTTCATCGGGTCGATCAGCGCCTGGTTGCCGTCGCGCAGGTCGGTCGAGAGCCAGCGCGGTGCGGCGGTGACCGACTTGGTCGGCCACGTGCGGTCGGGCAGGTCGACCTTGGGGAACGGCTTGTAGCGGTGGCAGGGCATGCCCGAAGGCTGCTGCGGGTACGGGGTCGAACTCATGGCGTGCTCCAACGGATCTGAAGTGGATCGGTCGGCGCAGTGCATCGGCCCGCGACGAGGGGCCGACCGGAATTAGTTCCGGGCCTCGCCGCGGCTGTTAAGAAGCAGGCCGCGCAGCATGATGTGGCTGAGTCTACCGGCAGGTCAGGGCAGCGCGTCCAGCGGCAACGGGCCGCGACTGAGCACGGTGCGGATCGCGAACGTGCTGCGCGCGTCGGTGACCGGTTCGATCGCGAGGATCTTGTCGAGCAGCAGGTTCTCGTAGGCCGCGAGGTCGGGGACGACCGCCTCGACCAGGAAGTCGGCCTCGCCGGAGATCACGTGGCACGCGACGACGGCGGGAATGTCGGTCAGCTCGCGCTCGATCACCTGCGAAGTGATGCGCGAGTGCTGCTGCACCCGCAGCGAGATGAACACCGTCAGCCCGAGCCGCAGGGCCGAGCGATCGAGCTCGGCACGATAGCCGCTGATCACCCCGTCCGACTCGAGCGCCTTGGTGCGGCGCAGGCACGAGGACGGCGACAGCGACACCTTCTCGGCGAGGTCGACGTTGGCGAGCCGCCCGTCGGACTGCAGCTCACGCAGGATGGCACGATCGGTGCGGTCGTAGCGCTGGCCCGGCATGAAAACGATCCTAGCGTGAGATCAGTGCAACAGAGTTGCAGCAGATGGCCTGATCCGTGCAACATTCGGCAGCGCGTGCCGCGCACCTTCCGGCACTGTGCAGGCATGACCGGAAACCTCTCCACGCCGCGGGCGGCGGCCCTCTACATCGGCGCCCTGCTCGGCCCGGGTCTGCTGTTGCTGCCCGGTCTCGCCGCTCGCATCGCCGGCCCGGCGTCGATCCTGGCCTGGCTCGGCCTGCTGGTGCTGTCGGCGCTGTTCGCTGTCGTATTCACCTCGCTGGGGGTGCGCTTCGGCAGCCGGACGGGCGTCGCCGGGTACGTGAGCGCGGCCTTCGGGCCGCGAGTGGGACGGGCCGCGACCTGGTGCTTCGTCAGCGGCGTGGTGCTCGGCGCCCCGCTCGTCTGCCTGATCGGCGCGGGCTACGTGGCACCACTGTTCGGCGGCGGACCGATCGCGACCGTGCTGGTCGCCGTCGTGATGTTGGTGCTCGTCGTCGTCCTCACCACCTGTGGAGCCCGGACGTCCGCCGCAGTGCAGCTCGGCCTCGTCCTGGTGCTGGTCGCGCTCATCGCCGTCGCGGTCGTCGGATCGGCCGGGCACGCGCGGGCCGACCGGTGGACCCCGTTCGCCCCGCACGGCTGGACGGCGATCGGCAGCGCCGCCGCCGTCCTCATGCTCTCGTTCGTCGGCTGGGAGGCGATCGCGCCGATGACCGGACGTCTGCGCAACCCCGCCCGGCAACTCCCGCGCATCATCGCGATCGCCTTCGCCGTGAGCGCCGTGACCTACCTGGCGTTGGCCGCCGCAACCATCGGCGCACTAGGGCCGGACGCCGGCGGCGATGCGCCGCTGGCCGCGCTGATGCAGGTGGCGATCGGTGCTCCCGGGCGCATCGTCGCCGCCGTCGCCGGCGTCGTGCTGACCTTGGCGGCCGTCAACGCCTACGTCTCGGGCGCGGCAGAGATGGTCGCCGAGCTGTATCCGACGCCGCGCACACGCGCCGTGCTACCGCTGGCGATCGGCGCGGTCGGTGTCGTGGTGCTCGGCCTCGCGGCAGCCGGGGTGCTCTCGACCGAGCAGCTGGTGGGCCTGCCGACCACGCTGTTCCTGTCCGTCTACCTGCTGTGCATGCTCGCCGCGGTCCGGCTGCTCGCCCGAGCCGGACGGCTCGCCGCGGTGGCTGCGTTCGGTGTCGTCGCGCTGGTGCTGGCGTTCAGTGGCTGGCCGGTGTTCGTCGCGCTCGCGATCGGTCTCGCCGCCGCGGCCCGACGAGACGAATTCCGTCGTCGGGGCCGCGCATCGACGCTGAATCCGTTGTTGAACAGCACTGTCGGGTGTGGGTAGCGTAGGCACACACCTCACGGACCACATTTGCGGAGCGCGCCACATGAGCGACAAGCGGGACGTCAAGAACTTCATCAACGGCGAGTCGGTCGACGCCAAGGACGGGCGGCGCCTCGACCTGGTCGACCCGACCACCGGGGAGGTGTTCGGATCGTCCGCGCTGTCGTCGGCCGAGGACGTCGACGCCGCGTACTCCGCGGCGGCGAACGCGTTCGAGGCGTGGCGCGACACCACGCCGTCCGAGCGGCAACGGGCGCTGCTGAAGTTCGCCGACGCGCTGGAAGACCGCGCCGAGGACATCATCGCGGCCGAGTGCCAGAACACCGGCAAGCCGATCGAGCTCACCCGCACCGAGGAAATGCCGCCTGCGATCGACCAGATCCGGTTCTTCGCCGGCGCCGCTCGACTGCTCGAGGGGCGCAGCGCGGGGGAGTACATGGCCGGGCACACGTCCTACGTGCGGCGCGAGCCGATCGGGGTCGTCGGCCAGGTGACGCCGTGGAACTACCCGATGATGATGGCGGTCTGGAAGATCGCGCCCGCACTGGCCGCCGGCAACTGCCTGGTGATCAAGCCGAGCGACACCACGCCGGTCTCGACGACGCTGATGGCCGAGATCGCGTCGGAGTTCTTCCCGCCCGGCGTGTTCAACGTCGTGTGCGGCGACCGCGACACCGGACGTGCGCTGGTGTCGCACAAGACGCCGTCGATGGTGTCGATCACCGGCTCGACCCGGGCCGGCATGCAGGTCGCCGAAGCCGCCGCCCATGACCTCAAGCGCACCCACCTCGAGCTCGGCGGCAAGGCCCCGGTGATCGTCTTCGACGACGCCGACATCGAGAACGCCGCCGAGAACATCGCCGTCGCCGGGTACTTCAACGCCGGCCAGGACTGCACCGCCGCGACCCGCGTGCTCGTCGGGCCGCGCGTGCACGACGACTTCGCGGCCGCGCTCGCCGAGCAGGCGAAGAACACCAAGACCGGCCTGCCCGACGACGCCGACGTGCTCTACGGTCCGCTCAACAATGCCAATCAGCTCGACCGCGTCGGCGGATTCTTCGACCGGCTGCCCGACCACGCGTCCGTGCTCGCCGGCGGTTCGCGCCAGGGCGACAAGGGTTACTTCTGGCAGCCGACGGTCGTCGACAACCTGCAGCAGGACGACGACGCGATCCAGAACGAGATCTTCGGACCGGTGATCACCGTCCAGAAGTTCACCGACGAGGATGAAGCCGTGCGGTGGGCCAACGACATCGAGTACGGTCTCGCGTCCTCGGTCTGGACGAAGGACCACGGCCGGGCGATGCGCGTCTCGCGGCGGCTCGACTTCGGCTGCGTGTGGGTCAACACGCACATCCCGATCGTCGCCGAGATGCCACACGGCGGGTTCAAGCACTCGGGATACGGCAAGGACCTGTCGGTCTACGGTCTCGAGGACTACACCCGTATCAAGCACGTCATGCACAACATCGAGTACTGAGGGCAGCCCATGACCGTCGCGCAGCAGCGAGTACTGAAGACCGAGATCCCCGGCCCGCGTTCGAAGGAGCTCCACGCCCGCAAGAGCGCCGCGGTCGCCAGCGGTGTCGGGACGACGTTGCCGATCTACGTCACCGAGGCGAGTGGCGCCATCGTCGTCGACGCCGATGGCAACCAGCTGATCGACTTCGGCTCGGGCATCGCCGTCACGTCCGTGGGCAACGGCGCGCCGCGCGTGGTCGACGCCGTCCAGCAGCAGATCGCCGCGTTCACGCACACCTGCTTCATGGTCACGCCGTACGAGGGCTACGTCGCCGTCGCCGAGAAGCTCAACGAGTTGACCCCGGGGACGTACGAGAAGCGCACCGCGCTGTTCAACTCCGGCGCCGAAGCGATCGAGAACGCGGTCAAGATCGCGCGGCATCACACCGGGCGGCAGGCGGTCGTCGTCTTCGACCACGCCTATCACGGACGCACGAACCTGACGATGGCGCTGACGGCGAAGAACATGCCGTACAAGCACCGCTTCGGGCCCTTCGCCGGCGAGATCTACCGCGTGCCGATGGCCTATCCGTACCGCTGGCCGACCGGCCCGGACAATTGCGCCGACGAGGCGTTCGAGCAATTCGTGTCGCTCGTCCATACCCAGGTCGGCGAGTCGAACTGCGCGGCCGTGCTCATCGAGCCGATCCAGGGCGAGGGCGGTTTCATCGTCCCGGCACCGGGCTTCCTGGCGAAGGTCGCCGACTGGTGCCGCGAGAACGACATCCTGTTCATCGCCGACGAGATCCAGTCGGGGTTCTGCCGTACCGGTGACTGGTTCGCGTGCGAGTACGAGGGCGTCGTCCCCGACCTGATCACGACCGCCAAGGGGATCGCCGGCGGCATGCCGCTCGCCGGCGTCACCGGCCGTGCCGAGGTGATGGACTCGGTGCACACCGGCGGCCTCGGCGGAACCTACGGCGGCAACCCCGTCGCGTGTGCGGCGGCGCTCGGCGCCATCGAGACGATGCAGGCGGAGGATCTCGCCGGTGCCGCGAAGCGCATCGAGGCGACCATGCGGCCGCGGCTCGAAGCGCTGGCGAGCAAGTACGACGTCATCGGCGATGTGCGCGGACGTGGCGCGATGCTCGCGCTCGAACTCGTCGAGCCGGGCACGCTGACGCCGAATGCGAAGCTCACCGGCGAGATCGCCGCCGAGTGCCACCGTCAAGGTCTGATCGCGCTGACCGCCGGCACGTTCGGCAACGTGCTGCGCTTCCTGCCGCCGCTGGTGATCGGCGACGACCTGCTGAACGAAGGACTCGACATCCTCGAGTCGGCGTTCGCCGCCAAGGCCTAACGCGCGGAGGATCGTGAACAGCGAACCGGAGTAGATCGCGCTGCCGCCTGCAGGCGATCGTTGTGGCTCGACCATCGCCAACCGCCAGTCGGCGGTCGTGCTGGTGCAGGTGTGCGCGGCGGTGAACAGCAGACGCGCGTCCGGCCCGGACACACACCACGGCGCGCCGTCACGGTCGATCTCGATCGCGAGCCCGGCGGCCTGCGGCCACAGGTCGTGCACGAATCCGATCGCCACGACGCGTCCGCCGCGAAGCGGATCGGCGACCAGGCGGTGTGCGAGCTGCGCGTAGTCGAAGCCGTGCAGGAATTTGTCCGGAGGCTGACTCGTCGCGGCGGGCGCGACGACCAGCACGAGCGCTCCGACGACGGCGGCGACGCGAGTGAGTCGGCTGCTGGCCGCTGCCGTATCTCCGAGCCTGGAGGAGACACGCACGACGGCGTGCGCGAGTGCGCTCGCGATCAGCACGACCAGCACCGTGAGGTAGTAAAACCCGACGTAGTGGTTGATCGCGTCGTAGGAATCGACCGACGACTCGACGTACGCGACGAACAGCAGGGTCTGCACCAGGAGCATCGCGTAGATGTCGCCGAACACGCGCTCCCGCTCGCGACCCCGGCTGGTCGCCCAGAGAACCGAGGCTGCCACGGCAGCTGCGAGGGTCACCGACACGGGCACCCCTGCCGCGGTGAAGTACCACCCGATGAAGCCCGGCGACCCGGGCCCACCGCGCGTGCCTGACCCGAGATAACCGACGTACTGCGGCCACGGTCCCGGGAAGTGCAGCACGATTTCGAGGACGATCGGGAGCAGGAACAGGCCGACCAGCCCGGCAGCCAGGATCACCGCCCCGCGGTGGCTCGTCAGTTCCGTCCGCCGCGCGCCGCGGTGCCTGGTGAGCCAACCGGCAAGCACCAACAGGCTCGTCACGCCGCCGATGCCGATGAAGGAGACGTGTCCGTGGACGAGCAGGCCGAGCGCCAGCACGAAGCTGGGGAGCTCGGTCGTCCGACCGAAGGCGAGACAGCTGCCCGACACCACCAGCAGGAGGAAGGGCGCCATGTACAGGTAGGGGAACCACACCTGGTCGCCGACCATGGACAGGTGCAGGGCGAAGACGGCGAACGTGCCCAGTGCGATCCCCGCCACCGCCAACGAGCGCGTCGCCCGCAACAGAGCGACCGCCGCGAGAGCGAGCAGGGCAGCGCCGAACAAACTCGCTCCGAGCAGTTGGCCGTTGTACGGGGCCGGCACGACGTGCAGCCAACTGAAGAACAGACCCTGACCTGCGGCGAGCATGTAGAGCAAAGCCGGACCGGGATGGTCGAACCCGACACGTGAGTAGTTGCCCACCAGTTGGTGGCCGTGGTCGGCGCGGGTGATGAGGAGCCCGTTCAGCGCCTCGTCGCTGGCCTCGTGGAGGGGTGTCGTGAACAGATAGCCGTTGTGCACCGCTGCGACGATCGCGATCAGCAACGTGCCCGCCACGAACACCATCGCCGAGCGATACCGTGCGGCGCCGGCGGTGGCTGCCGCGAAAGTCGCTCGCGTGGTCACCGTGGCATGCGCCAGGTGCCGACGCGCGGACATCTGATCCGCGGTCATGCCACGCGTTCCATGCCCATCCGATCGGCGTGAATACCGATCACATGAGGGGGCCTGACCTCGGAACCACCGCAGAATGGTCAAACCGCCCACAGCGCGGCGACGTGCCGCGCGTCGGTGCCGCAGCATCCGCCGAGCACGCGCAGGTTGGGGAACCGGCCGACGATCGCCATGCACGACTGGGCGAGCTCGGCCGGGTCGCCGTCGTCGAGGTCGCTCGCCTCGTCCAGTTCGGCGTGGCTGCGCATCGATGCGTTCGGACGCAGCAGGGCGATCCGTTCCTGCCACGCGCCCGGATCGGCTGCGGCGATGTGCGTCGGGTGCGCGCAGTTGAGGCCGAAGTGGTCGGGCGGTGCTGCGGCATCCACGGTCGCGACGGCGTCGGCGAGCGTCGTCCCGTCCGGCAGCCGACCGTCGGTCTCGACGGTGAACGAGATGCCGATCGGGACGCCGACCGCGCGGGCGGCACGCACGACGCCGATCGCCTCGCCGGGGTCGGTCAGCGTGTAGGCGGTGGCGAGATCGGCTCCGGCGGCTGCCTCGAGTTGTGGACGGTGGTACTCGGCCGCCTCGTCCGGATCGACGCGTGCACCGGGTCGGTAGCCGTCGCCGCGCGGTCCGATCGTCATGCTGATCAGCGTCGACGCAATTGCGAACTGTTCGCGCAGTTCACCGAGGAACGTCATGGAATCGCGGTTCACGCGGGCCAGGTCGGCGGCGTCGTAGCCGACTTTCGCGCCCCAGTCGGGATTGGCTCGCCACGTCGGGGCCTCGAGTGCGAAGCCGGCGCCGACCGCTCGTGCGATCTCGGCGTAGCCGGCGTAGTAGTCGGTCAGCAACGCCCGTCCGTCGGCACTGTCGAGCAGCGGGAACGCGGCGAACTCGGGCAGGTCGACGCCGTGATGGAAGATCAGGTCGGTCTCGGTGCCGCCGTCGGTGACCGTTCTCGTGGTGAACATTGCACTCTCCGTCCGAACCATGCCTGAGCGTGAGTAATTGTGACCTGCCCGGCCCGGTAGCCTTTTCGGCGTGTCCCTCGTGGTTCAGAAGTACGGCGGATCGTCCGTCGCCGACGCCGAACGCATCAAGCGCGTCGCCGAGCGGATCGTCGCCACCAAGCGAGACGGCCACGACGTTGTCGTCGTTGTCTCGGCCATGGGCGACACCACCGACGAGCTGATCGACCTGGCGCAGCAGATCGTGCCGGTGCCGTCCGGGCGCGAGTTCGACATGCTGCTGACCGCGGGCGAGCGCATCTCGATGGCGCTGCTCGCGATGGCGATCAACAGCCAGGGCTACAAGGCCGAGTCGTTCACCGGGTCGCAGGCGGGCGTGCTCACCACGTCCGTCCACGGCAAGGCGCGGATCGTGAGCATCACGCCCGGACGTGTCGAGAACTCGGTCGCCGAGGGCAACATCGCGATCGTCGCCGGCTTCCAGGGTTTCTCGAAAGAGACCATGAACATCACGACGCTCGGTCGCGGCGGATCGGACACCACTGCCGTCGCCCTGGCCGCAGCGCTCAACGCCGACGTGTGCGAGATCTACACCGACGTCGACGGCGTCTACACCGCCGACCCGCGCATCGTGCCGAACGCGCGACGCCTGTCGTCGGTCACCTACGAAGAGATGCTCGAGCTCGCGGCGTGCGGGGCCAAGATCCTGCACCTGCGCTCGGTCGAGTACGGACGGCGCTATGACGTGCCGATTCACGTGCGCTCGTCCTTCTCGACCAGAACCGGCACGACCGTCGCGGGATCGATGGAGGATCACACCGTGGAACAGGCCATCATCAGCGGAGTCGCGCACGACCGCAGCGAGGTCAAGGTGACCGTCGTCGGCGTGCCGGACAAGCCCGGCGAGGCGGCGGCGATCTTCCGCACGCTCGCCGAGTCCGAGATCAACATCGACATGATCGTGCAGAACATCTCGACCGGCGGCACCGGCCGCACGGACGTGTCGTTCACGCTGCCGAAGACGGACGGCCCGACCGCGATCGCTGCGCTGAAGAAGGTTCAGGAGCAGATCGGGTTCGAGCAGCTGCTCTACGACGACCACATCGGCAAGCTCTCGCTGATCGGCGCCGGGATGCGCTCGCACCCGGGCGTCTCGGCGACGTTCTTCACCGCGATCTCGGACGCCGGCGTGAACGTCGAGATGATCTCGACGTCGGAGATCCGGATCTCGGTGATCTGCCGCGACACCGATCTCGACACCGCCGTCCGCGCCGTCCACGACGCGTTCGAGCTCGGCTCCTCCGACGAAGAAGCCGTCGTCTACGGGGGTACCGGCAGGTGACCACCCACGCGATGAGCGCTCGCGCGAAGAGCCCTGGCCCCGCGGCGCGGGCGCGGCGTCAGCCGCGCGTCAGGCCGACGACGGGCCCGAGCGCAGCGAGCGGCCCAGAGGAGGTCTGATGGCCAGGGTAGGAGTAGTCGGGGCGACCGGCCAGGTCGGGACGATGATGCGGCGCATCCTCGCGTCGCGGCACTTCCCGATCGACGACATCCGCTTCTTCGCGTCCGCGCGCTCGGCCGGCTCGACGCTGCAGTGGGACGGCGTCGACATCCGGGTCGAGGACGCCGCGGTCGCCGACCCGTCCGGGCTCGACATCGCGCTGTTCTCGGCGGGCGGATCGACCTCGAAGGAGATCGCGCCGAGGTTCGCCGAGCACGCGCTGGTCATCGACAACTCGTCCGCGTGGCGGATGGACCCGGACGTGCCGCTGATCGTCGCCGAGGTCAACGGGCACCTCGTGCGTGAGGCGCCGAAGAACATCATCGCCAACCCGAACTGCACGACCATGGCCGCGATGCCGGTGCTCAAGCCGCTGCACGACGAGGCCGGGCTGCGACGCCTGGTCGTGTCGACGTATCAGGCCGTGTCCGGTTCGGGCGGTGCCGGCGTGGCCGAGCTCGACAACCAGGTACGCGCCGCGGGCGACAAGGCGGCCGAGCTCGCCTTCGACGGCAGCGCGATCGACCTGGGCGAACCGGTGAAGTACGCCCGTCCCATCGCGTTCAACGTGTTGCCGCTGGCCGGCAGCCTGCTCGACGACGAGTCCGGCGAGACCGACGAGGAGCGCAAGCTGCGCAACGAGTCGCGCAAGATCCTCGACATCCCCGACCTCCTCGTGTCGGGCACGTGCGTGCGCGTGCCGGTGTTCACCGGACACTCGCTGTCGATCAATGCCGAGTTCGCGGCGCCGCTTCCGGTTGCCCGCGCGCTCGAACTGCTCCGCGACGCAGCCGGCGTCGAGGTCGCCGACATCCCGACGCCGCTGCAGGCCGCCGGCGCCGATCCGTCCTACGTCGGGCGGCTGCGCCAGGACGAAGGCGTCCCCGACCTGCGCGGCCTGGCGCTGTTCGTCAGCAACGACAACCTGCGCAAGGGCGCCGCGCTCAACGCCGTCCAGATCGCCGAACTGCTGGTCTGACCGCGCCACTCACCGGGGGAGGTCAGCGGACGGGAGCGTTCCACTCGTACGGCTCCATCTCGCGCAGCACCCGGCGCCGGCGGTTGCGCGGCAAGTGGTCGATGTAGAGGACGCCGCGCAGGTGGTCGGTCTCGTGTTGCAGGCAGCGCGCGAGATAGCCGGTGCCGCTCACCGAGATCGGGGCGCCGGTCTTGTCGACCCCATGGACGCGGGCCTCGTCGAAGCGCCCGAGGTCGTGATACGGCCCTGGGACGGACAGGCAACCCTCGTCCGATTCGACGAGGGGACCCGACGTCTCGAGGATCGGGTTGACCACATGGCCGACCGCGCGTGAGCCCGCGCCGTCCGGGCAGTCGTAGACGAACACGGCGAGGTCGACCCCGATCTGCGGCGCGGCGAGCCCGACCCCCTCGGCGACCGCCAACGAGGCGAACATGTCGTCGACAAGCGACGCCAGCGACTCGTCGAACTCGGTCACCTCGCGGGCGGGAGTGTGCAGCACCGGATCACCGACGACCCGAATTTTCCGAGGTGTGCCAGCCACGGTTTCGCAGCTTATCCGGGCCCGCGGCGCCCCGCGCGGACCGTCGACGCTGCGCGCCGGCACCGGTCTCGTTCGTCCCAATTTTCCCGCCAGCATCAAAGCTCGGCGGATACGGCGCTCCGCTTAGCGTGGAGCGGTTTTGACGATATGGTTTCCGTTGGAAGATATTTCGCGGGGATCGGAGGTCGGAGTGGGTAACGGTCCCGACGTCCCCGGCGAGTGGGACTCCTCCGGGCCGAGCGAACCACCCGCCCAGCTGCTGCGCCGCGCGATTTCGCACGTCGAATCGCTGCTGAACCGGCTCGAGAGCCCGGCCGACCAGCCCGCCACTGAGCCGTCCGCGCCCCAGCTCGAAGCGCCGCGCCGGCCGGTCGAGCCGGCACCCATCGAAAGCCCTTTCGCCGATCGGCCCGAGGCGGCCGCAGCTGCGCCACCCGCGGACCCGGGCAACAACGTCGTCGAGTTGGCCCGAGTCCAGCCCGAGCAGCAGCAGCCCGACCGCACCGAGACCACTCAGGCCACCGACGACGCGGCCGACGACACTGCTGCTGAGCGCAGCCACCACCCGAGCGGCCAGTACGTCCCACTGTCCGGGGTCAGCAGCACCGCCCAGGCCGAAGCGCTGCGCATCACCCTGCACGCACACGAAGAGGCCCACCGCCTGCGTGCCGAGGCGAACAGCCTGCGCGCCGAGGCGGCCGCCGAAGGCGAGCGCATCCTCGTCGAGGCCCGGATGCTCAGCGACCGACTGCACGTCGAGTCGCGCGAGGGCGCCACCGAACTGCTCGCTGCCGCCAAGGTCGAGGCGGCCGCCATCGTGCAGGCCGCACGTGCCGAGGCCGAGCGCATCACCGAGGGCGCTCGCGAGGACTCGGTCGCCGTCCGTGCCGAACTCGATGCACAGGCCGAGCGCGAACGTGCCGCTGCGGCGCGCGAGGCTCTGGCCGAAGCGGGCCGTGACGCCGACCGCATCCGCGCCAACGCCCTCGACCAGGGCCGCTCCGAAGCCGCCCGCCTGGTCGAGGCCGAGGTCGCGGCCGCCGCGGTCGAAGGCCGACGTGCCGTCGAGGCCAGCCGCTCGCGTGCCGAGGAATTGTTGAGCGCCGCCAACACCGGCATCGAGGACGTCCGCGAATGCATGCGGCGCCTGCTCGAAGAGATGAGCCAAGCGCTTGTCGCGTTCAATTCCTCGGTCGGGTCCGTCGAGTCGTTGCGCGACGCCGTTTCCGAACTCATGCCGGCCGGCGAGACCGTCGACGGCACCATCGTCGAAGGTCGCCGTCCGCTCGGCTTGCTGTTCGGCGCGCCGCACGCCTGAGCCTTCGCGCGCCCGATCTCGCCACAAAGGCGGAGATCGCGTCTCGATTTGTTTTGCTCTGCCACCAACCGGACAATTGATTGTTGGCGATTCAACGTCTTGCCGGGCGAATTTCTTGCTGGCGCACATTTGTCACCACGACATAGTTGTTGGGAAAGGCGATCAGGCGTGCTTAACGGGCGACCGGTGGCGGCTGCGCTGTGGCGCCGCCGCGGTACGGCCCTGCTCGCCATCATCGTGGTCGCCGCCGCGGCAACGGCCTGGGCGCTGTTCGCGCCGCGCAGCTACACGGCCACGGCGTCGGTGACTGCGACGCCGAGCAATGCGCTCGCGCCGTCGCACGGCACCGTCGAGCAACTGCAAGACACGATTGCCGGCCTCGCCGGCTCGGCCCCCGTGCTCACCAACGTGGTCGACCGCATCGGGCATCGCCGCACCGTCGCCGAGTTGCAGGACGAGGTGTCGGCTGACCGCGTCGACGGCACCGCGATCATCCAGATCCACGTTTCGGACGCCGACCGCAGCTATGCGGCGCTGGTCGCGAACACGATCGTCGCCGTATTGCCGGCCTACGACCCCACGCGCGGCCAGTTCTCGTTCGAGAACGCAGGCATCGCCGGCACGCCGGCCGGCTTCAGCTCGCCGGACATCGCAACCATCGTCGTCATCGGCATCCTGGTCGCGCTGCTCGCCGCGGTCGCTGCCGCGCTGCTGCGCGAATGGCGCTCCGGCCGGGTGGACGACCCCCGGCAGCTGGCCAACCTTGCCGGTGCTCCTGTGCTCGCGTCGGTGACGCGTCCCGGGAATCCGAGCGACATGCCCACCGACACGCTGGCCGGACCGAACGCGGCCGAGTTCCGTGCCCTGCGCGTCGGGCTCGAGTTCGCGACCAGCGACAGCCCGACCTGTCTGGTCGTCGTTGCACCGGCCCAACGCGATGATGCATCGGCCTGGGCGACGATGACGCTGGCCAGCGCGTTGGCCCAGGTCGAGCACCGGGTGCTGCTCGTCGATGCCGATTTCACCGCAGTGCAGGGACATCCGGCGTTCAAGAGCAAGGGACCCGGCCTGGCCGACGTGCTGCGCGGCAATGTCGAGTTGCGCGACGCCGTGCGTCCGACCCCGGTGTCCGGCGTGAGCGTGCTTCCGGTCGGAAACCTCGGCGACGCTGCTGCGGCCAGTCTCGTCGAGCTGCGCTTCCACCGCGCGATCGCGCAGATCGACAAGGAAGTCGACGTCATCCTGGTCCACAGCTCGCCGCTGTCCGAATCCGACGACGCGTACGTCATGGCTGTCGGAAATGCGTTGCTCGTGACGGTTGCCTCCGGACGGATGCGGGGCGCCGCCGTGCGTGATCTGGCCACCGCGCTGCGCCGGATGCGTCTTCGGCTGGTCGGTTCGGTGCTGCTGACGGGTCGATCTCGCCGCGCATAACGGGCAAATGCGCCGTTACCGGAGTCGTGAGCGCCAGAAACCTGAGGGCTGAAGTTTACTCCGCGTGAGATCAAGTTCTACGATAGGTTCACCACGCAGTCGGGGGTCCAACAATGCGGGGCGATCCGAGCGCGAGGAACGGTGATCCGATTGGTTCAGATCGGCACGGAGACCGGGACGGCTGAACTGTCGTTCTTGCTCAATCAGCTCAACTCCTACTCCGTCGACGGTGCCCATCTGCCGCCGCCCTCACCGGCCGAAGCAATGGCCATCTACTCCGTCGCCGTGCGCCTCGTGCAACTGCAGATGACCCTGACCGACGCCTGCGAGTCCGAGGACACGGCCGTCACCCGTGACGTGCTGCTCGGCATCCGCCGGATGCTGCGCGCCGCGCTGGCCCGCGTCGAACCCGAGCCCGGCCAGCCGCCGCATCTGGTGCTGATCGAAGGCGGCTGAGCGAGCAAGCTCGCTCCGCCTCACTCGGTCGGGGTGTTCGCCGCTGCGCGGCTCAACCCCTTCCTTGGCCTCAGCAGAGTGAGCAAGCTCCCTCTGCCCTCGGCCTGCGTCGGGGTGTTCGGCGCGCCTACGACCCCTGGTCGCTCGGCCTGAGCGAGCAAGCTCGCTCCGCCTCACTCGGTCGGGGTGACAGGATTTGAACCTGCGACCTCTTCGTCCCGAACGAAGCGCGCTACCAAGCTGCGCCACACCCCGGTGGGAACAACCGGCCCAGCATACCGAACCAGCGACCTCGGATTTACCGCGGCGCTGATCGCGCGACGAGGGTGAGTAGCGACGCCTCGGGGCGGCAGGCGAAGCGCACGGGCATGTACGGATTGGTGCCCAGGCCGGCGCAGACGTGGAACCACATCCGCTCGTCCCAGCGGTGCAGCCATCGCGCGCGGCGCACGTCGATGCCGCAGTTCGTCACGATGGCCGGACCGAACGGCACGCGCACCTGACCGCCGTGCGTGTGGCCGGCGAGCACCAGGTCGTAGCCGTCGTCGGCGAAGGCCTGCAGCAGGTACGGCTCGGGCGAGTGGATCACGCCGATGCGCACCACCGCCTGCCGATCGGCCGGCCCCGCGATCAGTTCGTAGCGCGCCTTGCGCAGGTGCGGGTCGTCCGTCCCGGCCAGCGCGACCGGCGCCGACCGCACGGTGATCCGCTCGCGGCGATGGGTCAGGTCGAGCCAGCCCGCCGAGCTCATGGCCCGCGCCATCTGCGGCCACGGCAACGGCTGGCCCTTCGGCTGCGGGATGCTCTTCTGGAAGTACTTGATCGGGTTCTTGGCCGTCGGGACGTAATAGTCGTTGTTACCCGGGACGAACGCACCCGGAAAGTCGTAGAGCGGAGTGAGCGCGCGCATCACCGCCGGGATGCCGTCGCGCGCCGACAGGGTGTCGCCGGTGTTGATGATGACGTCGGGCTGCAGAGCGGCAAGGCCGCCGATCCACGCGTGCTTGCGCCGCTGCTGCGGCGTGATGTGCAGGTCGGAGACGTGCAGCAGCCGGATCGGTTCGCTGCCGGGCGCGAGCACCGGGATCTCGAAGCGGCGCAGCGTGAACCAGTTGCGCTCGATGAACGCGCCGTAGGCAAGGGTCGCGGCGGCGGTGGCCGCGAGCGTCCGGACGGCGTGGCTCACTACGACAGCCTACGGATCACGGTTGCGCGACGCCGGTAGCGTCGCAGGCATGCCCGCACTGAAGTCTCAGCTCCAGGCCGACCTGAACACCGCCATGAAGGCCCGGGACGAGCTGACCACCGCCACTCTGCGCATGGCACTGACCGCGGTCACCACCGAGGAGGTCGCCGGCAAGGCGGCGCGCGAGCTGTCCGACGACGAGGTGCTGCGGGTGCTCGCCAAGGAGGCGAAGAAGCGTCGCGAGGCTGCCGAGGCCTTCGACGGCGCCGCTCGCCCCGAGCTCGCCGACCGCGAACGCGCCGAGGGCACGGTGCTCGACCGCTACCTGCCGGCCCAGCTCGGCGACGACGAACTCGCCGAGCTCGTGCGCGGCGCGATCACCGAGTCCGGCGCGAGCGCGCCGAACCAGATGGGCGCGGTGATGAAGCTGGTGCAGCCCAAAGTCGCCGGACGGGCCGACGGCAAGCGGGTCAGCGACGAGGTTCGCCGTCAGCTCGGCCAGCTCAGCAGCTAGTCGGTGCGGCGGCTAACCGCCGCCGCCGGGTCCGTGGCCATGGCCGTTACCGCCGCTGTTGCCCGGCGGGACCGGGGTACCGCCACCACCGGGAGGCGCCGGCGTCGTGCCGCCACCACCGGCGGGAGTCGAGCCGCCGCCACCGGCGGGAGTCGAGCCGCCGCCACTGCCGGCGGTCCCGCTGCCGCTGCCGTTACCCGGCGAGGAGTGGTGCGACGGCGGCGGTGGCGGCGGGATGTAGACCCACAGATCCTGCTTCACGCCGGACGACGGGCACACGGTGATCGTGGCGCCGCGCGGTGCGATCGACGGGCCGGAGTAGGCGATCTCGCCGATCGGCAGATGGCCGGTGTTGTCGCACTGGATCCCGGCGTCGCCGCCGAGCAGCGCCATCTTGTAGCCGTCGCGCTTGAGCTGCCGGCGCGCGTCGGCCGTGCTCAACCCGATGACCGACGGCACGGGGTCGCCGTTGACCGTGTCCGGTGAGGGCCACGTCCAGCCGCCGCCGGAGCTCAGCGTCGAGCGCATCGCGGCGATCCAGAACTGCGCGGCCACACCGCCGAAGGCCGTGTCGGCGGCGTCGTGGATGCCCGGCAGGCCGGACGCCGGCGAGCTGGGGTTGTCGAGGTTGATCAGCGCGCTCGCCGCCACGTACTTCGGCGTCATGCCGACGAACCACAGCGCGCCGTTCTTGTCGGCCTTGTGCGTGCGCGGCGAGACGCCGGGCGCGGTGCCGGTCTTGCCCGAGATGGGCGAGCCGGGGTGCGCCGCGTACCAGCTCGAGAACGCGCTGGCCGACGTGCCCGGGTAGGTCGTGTCGCCGTGCAGGATGTCGACCGCTTCGCGGGCAACCTGTGGGCTGATGACCTGGCGTCCGGGCGTGCGCGGCACCTGGATCTCGTCGCCGTTGCTGGCGGTGATCGACTTGATCGGGGACGGGGCGTTGTAGCGACCGTCGTTCGCCACCGCCGCGTAGGCGCTGGTCAGCTCGAGCGGGCTGGTCGTGATGTCACCGAGCGTGAGTCGCGTGGCGCTCTGGTACTGCAGGATCGACTGCTCGACCGAGGTGTGCGGCTCACCGCTGGGCTGACTGAAACTGGTGATGCCCAGCCGCTGCGCCATCGCGATGATCGGGTCGAGCTGGCACGAGAGCAGCTGGTCGGCCAGGCCGACGTAGAACGTGTTGGACGACTTGATCGTCGCCTCGCGCATGGTGAGGTTGAAGCCGTCGTTGTAGTTCTCGTTGGCGTCGCCGTTGGTCACCTGGCCGTTGTCGGGCGGGCACGACTGCCACTGGTACGGGCCGATCGGCGTCTTCATCTGGAACGACGGGTCGACGCCGGTGCCGAGCGCGACCAAGAGCGGGAACAGCTTGTACGTCGAGGCCGCCTGCGCGGTCTACGAGGTGAAGATCGGCAATGACGTCGTGCCGTTGCGTCCGGACGAGCCGTACTTCTTGCTCGTCGCCATCGCGAGCACGTCACCGGTCTGGGGACGGACGACCGGCATGATGTCGGCCATCGGCGCCTTCGTCGACATCATCGAGTCGAGGCGCTTCTGCATGCGGTTCTGCAGCTTCGCGTCCAGCGTCGTGACGATCTTCAGACCGCCGGTCTGCAGCTGCGACTCGGTGACGGCCTTGTGGTCGAGCAGCCAGTTGACCGCGTAGTCGCAGAAGAAGCCGACGTTGGCCACGTTGTCGGGCGCGTTCGCGCACCCTTCCTTGACCTGCGGGGGCGCAGTGGTCGCGAGCGAGACCGGAGTGGCCTTGTACTTGTCGGCCTGTGCCTGGGTCAGGTCGCCGACCGACACCAGGTTCTGGATCACCTGGTTGCGGCGCTCGCGCGCTGCCTCGGGGTTGATGAACGGGTCGTAGTCGGTCGGCGCACGCAGCAGGCCCACGAGCATCGCCGACTCGGGCAGGGTCAGCTTGCTCGCCGGCTTGTCGAAGTACGTGCGGGCCGCGGTCTCGATGCCGTAGGAGTTCTCGCCGAAGAAGGCGATGTTGAGGTAGTTGTCGAGGATCTGCGCCTTCGACTCGTGCTTGGTGCCCTCGAGATAGAGCGCGCACTTGGCGTCCTCGATCTTGCGGTTCAGGTTCTGGGCGATCGCCTCGTGCTGCTTCTGCAGGTTGTCGCCGGCCTGGTAGTAGCGGATCTGCTTGACGTACTGCATCGTCAGCGTCGATCCACCCTGCGTGTCACCGCTGGAGGTGCTGATCGCCGAGCGGATCAGGCCGCGGATGTCGACGCCGTGGTGGTGGTAGAAGCGGCGGTCCTCGGTGGCGATCAGGGCTTGCTGCAGCGTCTTCGGGACCTTGCTCAGCGGGATCGGCTGGCGGTCCTGCTTGAAGATCGTCGCGATCAGAGTCTTGCCGTCGCTGGCGTAGACCTGGGTCTTCTCCGGCGGCGGGGTCTCTTGCAGGTTGCAGGTCGTGTTCAGGAACTTGTCCGCCTAGTGCTTCGCGACCAGGCCGATCCCGCCGACCAGCGGCAGCAGCACACCCGCGCCGAGCACGCCGGCGACGAGCAGCGCGCCGATCAACTTGGGCAGGACGAGTGCCGGGTTGGGATTCGATCCGGGACTGGCCACGGCTAATCAGCCTACGTGGGGCGGTCGAAATCTCAGCTTCGGACCTGGGGTAGCCCTCAGTTCCCGGCCGTCGCGTCAGCCTCGGGACTGAGCAGCGTCCCGATCTGGCGCAGCCCGTCCAGGTCGTGGACGTCGGCTGGCAGGGCGGGGACAGAGACCAGCGCGACCCGGGGATGTGCGGCGGCGAAGCGCCGGGTCATCCGGGCGTCGTGCTCGGCCGCGGCGGCCAGTTCGGCGTGCACCCGCAGCGCGGCCTCGGCCAGCCGCGTCGCCGGATCGTCCGGCTTGGCCGCCAGCGCGTCGGCGGCGGCCTCCGCGCGGGCCGCCGGCAGGTCGCCGACCACGGTGCGGTGCACCCGGTTGACCACCAGCCCGGCCAGCGGCATCCGCTCGGCCGAGAGCCGCTCGACGAAGTAGGACGCCTCGCGCAGCGCGTCCGGCTCGGGGGCGGCGACCACGACGAAGGCGGTGCCGGGCGCCTTGAGCAGCTCGTAGGTGTGCTGGGCGCGCTCGCGGAACCCGCCGAACATCGACTCGAGCGCGGACACGAACGACGACAGGTCGCGCAGCAGTTCGCCGCCGAGCACCTTGGTGAACACGCGTGCCAGCACGCCGACGCTGACGGTCACCACCTTCAGGTAGGCCTTGCCGCCGGCGCGCGCGGGGGCGGTGAGCACGCGGATCATCCGTCCGTCCAGGAATCGGCCGAGCCGGTTCGGGGCGTCGAGGAAGTCCAGCGCCGAGCGCGACGGCGGGGTGTCGACGACGATCAGGTCCCATTCGTCCGCGCTGACCAGCTGACCGAGCTTCTCCATCGCCATGTACTCCTGCGTGCCGGCGAAGGACGAGGACAGCGATTGGTAGAACGGGTTGGCGAAGATCTGCTCGGCGCGCTCGGGCGTCGAGTGCTCGAGCACGACGTCGTCGAACGTGCGCTTCATGTCGAGCATCATCGCGAACAGGCCGTTCTGGCCCTTGACCTCGCGCGGGGTGTTGTCGAGCTCGGTCAGGCCCATCGACTGCGCCAGGCGGCGGGCCGGGTCGATGGTCAGCACGACGGTGCGCCGGCCGGCCTCGGCGCCGAGCATCGCCATCGCCGCCGCGGTCGTCGTCTTGCCGACGCCGCCGCTGCCGCAGGTGACGATGACCCGCGTCTTCGGGTCGCGGACCAGCGCCGCGAGGTCGAGTGCGCTCATGGTTTCGAGGAACCTCGTCGGCGAGTTCGTTGAGCTCGCCGCGGTCGACCGGCGGGTTGAGGTCGGGCAGTTCGATGCGCGGCAGGTCGAGCTCGTCCAGGTGCGCGGCGTTCTCGGCCTGGATGGTCGAGCCGGTCGGCGTAGGACGGCGACCTCCTGCGGCGAGCCCGTTCGACAGACGCGGCGGGCAGGTTCGACCTTGCGCAGGCCGGCAGCCAGCAGCTTCGCGTCGACCGAGCGCGTCGTCGATGAGGACCGGACGGGCCCGGTTGACGATCACCGCGCCGAGCTGGAAGCCGGCCGCGCGCAGCTCGCGCGGCGGCGTCGATCGTCTCCTGCACCGGCATCTCTTCGAGCAGCGTGACGAGATGGACGGCGGTCTGCTTGCCGTGCAGCAGCTTGATGACGCCCTCGCTCTGCCGGTTGATCGGACCGAACTTGGTCAGGTTCGCGACCTCCTTGGTGGCGTCCAGGAACTTGGTGATGCGCCCGGTCGGCGGCGCGTCGAGCACGACCGCGTCGTAGGTGGTGGCCGGTCGGCGTCGGTGCGCGTGACCGCCTCCTTCACCTTGCCGGTGAGCAGCACGTCGCGCAGGCCGGGCGCGAGCGTGGTGACGAAGTCGACCGCGCCCATCTTCTTCAGCCCGCGCGCCGAGCGCTTGAGGCCGTAGAACATGTCGAGGTACTCGATCATCGCCTGCTCGGCGTCGATCGCCAGGCCCCACAGCGAGCCGCCGCCGCGCGGACGCTGACGAGCCGGCGCTCCTCGTAGGGCAGCGCGGGCGACGTCGAAGAGCTGGGCCAGCGCCTGCCGGCCCTCGACCTCGACGACGCAGCACCTTGCGTCCGGTCTCGACCAGCGCGAGCGCGAGCGCGACCGCGGCGGTCGTCTTGCCGGTGCCGCCCTTGCCGGTCACGACGTGCAGCCGGGCCTTGCCCGGGATCGCCGGGACAGCCGCGCGCCGGTCGCGGCCAGCGGCGTCGGTGCGGCGGGCATCATCCGAGCGTAGGAGATCGCGCTGTACGCGCCCGCCGTGCGGACGGGCGACGTCACAGTACGCGTGCTGAACATGAGCCACCCCTTCCGAACGCCTGGCCGACCTCGGCATCACGCTGCCGGCGGTCGTCCCGCCGGTCGCGGCCTACGTCCCGGCCGTGCGCACCGGCTCGCTCGTCTACACCTCGGGCCAGCTGCCGATGGTCGACGGCGCGATGGCCGCGACCGGCAAGGTGGGCGCCGGCGTCTCGCCCGAGGACGGCGCACGACTGCGCGCGAGCGTGCGCGCTGAACGCGCTGGCCGCGTCGACGCGCTCGTCGGCCTCGACGCCGTGGTGCGGGTGGTGAAGGTCGTCGGCTTCGTCGCGTCGGACCCGTCGTTCACCGGCCAGCCGCAGGTGGTCAACGGCGCGTGCGAGCTGCTCGGCGAGATCTTCGGCGAGCCGGCGAGCACGCCCGCTCGGCGGTCGGCGTCGCGCGCTGCCGCTGGACGCCCCGGTCGAGGTCGAGCTCATCGTCGAGGTCGCCGGATGACCGACGCAGACGACGTCCGGTCGCGACGCGTCGACCGTCGTTCTGCTGCGCGACGGCATCGCCGGGCTCGAGGTGTGGCTGCTGACCCGGGTGACCGCAGATGGTCTTCGCCGGCGGGCATGGCGGTGTTTCCCGGCGGCCGGGTCGACGACGCCGACGCCGACCTGCCCTTCGCCGGCGGCGTCGGACGAGCAGGCCGCGCGCCCGGTTCGAGTGCGCGCCCGAACAGGCCCGGGCGCTCGTCGGCGCGGCGGTGCGCGAGACGTTCGAAGAGACCGGGGTGCTGCTCACCGTGCCGACCGCCGACCTGTCCGGCGCGCGCGCCGACGTCGAGGCCGGCCGGGTCGTCCTTCGGCGACCTGCTGCGCGCCAACGGACTCGCGGTCGACGGCGACGGCGCTGCACCCGTGGTCGCGCTGGGTCACCCCGGCCGGCGAGGTGCGCCGCTACGACACGCGGTTCTTCGTCGCCGCGCTGCCCGAGGGTGCGCAGGCGCAGGACGTCACGACCGAGTCGTCGTCGGCGGGCTGGTTCGGCGTCGGCGAGGCGCTCGAGTCGGCGCAGCGCGGCGAGATCGGGATGCTGCCGCCGACGATCATGACGCTGGCCTCGCTGGCCGGCTACGCCACGGTGGCCGAGGTGCTCGACGCCGCCGGCCAACGCTCGCTCGAGCCCGGTGCGTCCGGTCATCGACGCGTGACGCGGACGGCGGGTACCTCGCCGAAGCTGCCGGACGGCACGGCGTTCGCCACTGCCCGAGCTCGCTGTTCCCGCAAGATGAGCTGGCCTACGAGCAGGTGCGCGCAGGTGACGCCGCGGTGCGGCCGTCGTGCGGCAACGCAACCCCGGCCCGATGACGCTCGACGGCACCAACACCTGGCTGCTGCGGCGACGTCGCGATCAGTGGTCGTCGACCCCGGTGAGGACGCGGTGACACGGTGGCGAGCACCTGCGCGGCGCTGCTCGCCGCGGCCGCCGAATGTCGACCTGATCCTCTTGACGCATCGGCATTTCGACCACAGCCAGCTCGCGCCGGCGCTGCACGAGGCGACCGGCGCGCCGGTGCGTGCCGCCGACCCGACGCTGTGCATCGGCGGCGCGCCGCTGGCCGACGCCGAGGTGATCGCGCCGGCCGGCGTCGAGCTTCGCGTGCTGGCCGACGCCCGGGCACACGTCCGACTCGACGTGCCTGGAGCTCGACGGAGGTGCCGGTGCTGACCGGCGACACGATCCTGGGTCAGCGGGACGACGGTCGTCGCGCACCCGGACGGCATCCTCGGTCCGTACCTCGACTCGCTGCGCCCGGCTGCGCGATCTGGGCGATCGGCTCGTGCTGCCCGGCCACGGACCCGAGCTTGCGTCCGCTGTCGGCGGTGGCGAGTCAGTACCTCGCGCACCGCGCCGAACGCCTCGACCAGATCCGCAGCGCGCTCGAACAGCCTCGGCGCCGATGCGTCCGCGCGCGCGATCGTCGAGCTCGTCTACGCCGACGTCGACCAGTCCGTCTGGTGGGCCGCCGAACTCCGTCAGGCCAGCTGACCACAGCGCCCGACAGCTCGGCATGTACCTGCAGCGGCTAGCCTCAGCGGGCGCGGCGGGCCAGGCGCTCGCGGTCGAGGATGACGACGCTCTTGCCCTCGAGGCGCAGCCAGCCGCGGGAGGCGAAGTCGGCCAGGGCCTTGTTCACGGTCTCGCGGGAGGCGCCGACGAGCTGAGCGAGCTCTTCCTGGGTCAGGTCGTGCGTGACGCGCAGCTGGCCACCGTCGACCGAGCCGAAGCGCTGCGCGAGCTGCAGCAGCTGCTTGGCCACCCGGCCGGGGACGTCGACGAAGATCAGGTCGGCGAGCATCGTGTTCGTGCGGCGCAGCCGGCGGGCGACGACGCGCAGCAGCTGCATGCGCGATCTGCGGCCGGTCCTGCGACCCACTTCTGCAGTGCCGACTTCGGCAGCCGGGCGACCCGGGCGTCGGTGACGACGGTGGCGGTGGCGGTGCGCGGGCCGGGGTCGAACAGCGACAGCTCGCCGAACTGGTCGGACGGGCCCATGATCGCGACCAGGTTCTCGCGTCCGTCGGACGACCGGCGACCGAGTTTCACCTTGCCGGACAAGACGATGAACAGGCTCTCGCCGGGCTCGCCCTCGTTGAACAGCGTGGTCCCGCGCGGCGCGTCGATGATCTCGAACTCGTTCGCCAGCGCCTCGACCGACTCGGGGTCGACGCCTTGGAACAGCCCGGCCCGGCGCAGGATCTCGTCCACGTCAGCTCCTTCTTGGCGGTCCGCCACGGGGTGGGACCGGAATCACATGACACAGGTGTTGCGAAAGTCTAGTGTGCGCGGGTCACGAGCCTCGATTGCGCCAGCGCCACGGACGTCCGAGCCGTAGCCGGAAGCGTGACAGCGCCGACTCGGTCCCCTCGCGCACGAAGGTGTTCAGCTCGGACGGGCTGGCGTCGTCGAGGAAGTGTTCGATCTCGCGCTCGGTCGCCACTTGGTTGAGCGGTTCCTCGACCCGTTCCATGAACAGGACGAACCCCATCAGCACGAAGGGGAACAGGAGCACCAGGAATCCGGCCATGTCGGCTTCATTGTGCCGTAGCCCGCGTCGTCGGTCGCGACTCGTACGCTGAGCGGCGTGCCGCGCACCTTCGACGACGAATCCCCGGTCGCTCTCACGCGCCGGGCCCGCCGCATCAACCGCGAGCTCGCCGAGCTGTATCCCGACGCGCATTGCGAGCTCGACTTCACCACGCCACTGGAACTGTCGGTCGCGACGATCCTGTCGGCGCAGTCGACCGACAAGGGCGTCAACCTCGTGACGCCGACGCTGTTCCGCAAGTACCCGGACGCCGCTGCGTATGCCGGCGCCGACCGCGCCGAGCTGGAAGAGCTGATCCACAGCACGGGCTTCTTCCGCAACAAGACCAACACCTTGATCAAGCTCGGCCAGCAACTCGTCGAGCGCTTCGACGGCGAGGTGCCCGGCAACCTGAAGGACCTCGTCAGCCTGCCCGGCTTCGGACGCAAGACCGCCAATGTCGTGCTGGGCAACGCCTTCGACGTCCCGGGCATCACCGTCGACACGCACTTCGGACGGCTCGTGCGGCGGTGGAAGTGGACCGACGAGACCGACCCGGTCAAGGTCGAGTTCGCGGTCGGCGCGCTGATCCCGAAGAAGGAATGGACGATGCTGTCGCACCGCGTCATCTGGCACGGCCGGCGCCGCTGCCACGCGCGCAAGCCCGCCTGCGGGGCGTGCCCGATCGCGCGGCTGTGCCCGTCCTACGGCGAGGGCCCGACCGATCCCGTCGCGGCCGCGAAGCTGGTCAAGTCGGTCGACCAGATGCTTGCCTCCTGACATGTCCCCGTGGTTCGAGCAACTCGCCGACGCGGCCGAGGGGATCACGGCCGAGCAGATGTCGCGCTTCCTGCCGCCCGAGGACGGCAGCGGACGCGCCTCGGCGGTGCTGATGGTCTTCGGCGAGCCGGAGCAGGGACCGTCCGTGCTGCTCATCGAACGCGCGGCCGACATGCGCAAGCATCCGGGCCAGGTCGCCTTCCCCGGCGGCTCGGTCGACCCCGGCGACGCCGACGAGGCTGCTGCCGCGGTGCGCGAGGCCAACGAAGAGGTCGGCCTCGACCCGGCGTCGGTCGACATCGTCGCCACCCTGCCGGCGATCTTCATCCCGGTGACGGGCTTCGTCGTGACGCCCGTGCTGGCGTGGTGGCGCGAACCGCATCCGGTCACGGCGCTCGACCGCGGCGAGGTGGCGCGCGCAGTCGTCGTCCCGATCGCCGAGCTGACCGATCCGGCGAACCGGTTCCGCGTCACGCACCCGTCCGGCTGGCTCGGGCCCGGCTTCTCGGCCTCGGGCTTGTTCATCTGGGGATTCACCGCCGGGCTGCTCGACCGCATGCTCGCGCTCGGCGGTTGGGAGCGGCCGTGGGACACGCAACGGTACGAACCGCTTCCCGAGCGACTGATAGGACGCCCGGACCGGCCGTGAGCCGCGCGCACACGCCGGTACGGTCGTCGTCATGACTGCGCGCCGAGGTCTAGCCGCGCTGGCCTGCGCCGTGCTCGCGCTGGCCGGCTGCTCGAACGGCTCGTCGCCCATCAACGCCCGCCCGCACACCGGCACGACGACGGCGACCGCGGTCAACGGCGTCCAGAAGGTCACGATCGAGGTCGGCGCCGACGACCGGTTCCACCCGTCCACGATCGTCGTGCATCCGGGCCGGGTCGAGATCACCCTCAGACACGACGCCGCAGGCGCCCCGCACAACCTGTCGATCGGCGCGCCGGTCAACGTGTTCGTGCCGACCATCGACGGCGGACAGACGCGCTCGAGCAGCTTCATCGCGCCGTCGCCGGGGAAATATCAGTTCGTGTGCACGATCCACGCCAAGCTCGGGCATGACCGGGACGCTGGTAGTCAAGCCGTGAACCTGCTCGACGGCATCATCATTCTGGCGGCGCTGGCCTACGCATTCACCGGCTTTCGCAACGGTGCGGTCGTCGGCGCGCTGTCGCTGGTCGGGTTCTTCGCCGGCGCGATCCTCGGCGCGCAGCTGGCCGAGCCGCTCGGCTCGCACCTGGCACACGGTCGCGCCCAGGTGCCGGTCGCGATCGTGTGCGTGTTGTTCCTCGCGATGCTGGGGCAGCTGCTCGGCACGTGGGTCGGGCATCCGGCTCAAGCAACGCTTCATCCGCAACGTCGGGCGGCATGTGGACGCCGGCGTCGGCGCGGTGCTCGGCGTGCTGTCGGTGCTGCTCGTCTCGTGGATGATCGCCGTCCCGCTCGCGTCGTCGCCGTATCCGGCACTCGCCTCGGAGGCCAGCCAGAGCTCGATCGTGCGCGGCGTCAACGACGCGATGCCCGAGGGCATGCGCGCGCTCTACGGCAAGCTGCGCAGCTTCCTGGACCAGAGCGGCTTCCCGCCGGTGTTCGGCGATCTGCCCTCGACGACGATCGTCAACGTCCCGGCACCCGCGTCCCTGACCCCGGCCGAGAAGCGGCAGGTGCGTATCGCGGCGCAGTCGACGTTCAAGATCTACGGCCAGGCGCCGGAGTGTGGCCGCGGCATCGAGGGCTCCGGCTTCGTCGTGTCGCCGCACCACATCATGACCAACGCGCACGTGGTCGCCGGCACCCGCCAGGTCAGCGTGGTGGTCGGCGGCCAGCAGCTGGCCGCGACAGTCGTCCTGTACGACCCCGAGCGCGACGTCGCCCTGCTCGACGTCCCCGATCTGAGCGCGCGGCGCCTGCACTTCGTCACCGCGCCGGCGAGCACGGGCGATCCGGCGATCGTGATGGGCTATCCCGAGGACGGGCCGCTCAACGTCGGCGCCGCGCGGGTGCGCACCCGCACGACGGTGTCGGGATCGGACATCTACGGCAACAACGGCGTGCAGCGCGAGGTCTACTCGATCCGCGCGCTCGTGCGCAGTGGCAACTCCGGCGGTCCGCTGCTGGCCGCGAACGGCAAGGTCCTCGGCGTCGTGTTCGCCACGGATCTGCGCTCGAGCGACACCGGCTACGTGCTCACCTCCGGCGAGGTCGCCGGCGACTTCGCCAAGGGCAAGGCCGCGACCACCGCCGTCGGCACAGGCGCCTGCACATCTGGCTAAGTGCCGCCGGGTCGAATCCCGACTGGACCGCTCGCTCCGTTCGGGTTCCGTCTCTAAAGATCTTTCGCGAACCTTATGAGTTCGCCGCTGATGAGTTCGGGGACTTCGTTGTGCGGGAAGTGGCCGACGCCGTCGAGCAGGCGCCACTCGTAGCTGCCGGTCACGTACTGGCCGGAGCCCTGCGCGGTCGACGGGAGCACGCAGGTGTCGAAGTCGCCGTGCAGTTGCAGGACGGGCGCGCGCACGGGAACGCGCACCGACTCGGCGAAGCGGCGGCCGTCGCTACGGGGCAACGAGCGAACCAGCCAGCGGAAGTACTCGGCCGCGCAGAAGTAGACCGGGTGGATGCGCATCGCCTCGGCGTAGCGCTCGACGTCGGCGACGTAGCCGGGCGTGCCCTTCCAGCGCGGGCCCGTCCAGGTGTCGAACAGCTCGCGCACCCAGGCCGAGTCGCGCGCCAGCAGATGCTCGGGACGCCGCGGGACCTGGAAGGTCCGCAGGGCATATCCGGACGCACGACGCTGCGCGCTGTCGCGGCGTATCGCTGAGCGCAGCCGCAGCGGATGCGCCGCACCGACGGTGACCATCCCGCGCACCACCTCGGGACGGGTCGCTGCCATGGTCCAGGCGAGCAGGCCGCCGAGGTCGTTGCCGACCACCATCGCGTCGGACTCGCCGAGGGCCGACACGAGCGCAGCCATGTCCTCGGCGAGGTTCGGGGCGTCGTAGCCGCGGGGCGGCTTGTCGCTCGCGCCGAACCCGCGCAGGTCGACCGCGACGGCGCGGTAGCCCGCATCGGCGAGGTCGACGAGCTGGCGGTGCCACGTCCACCAGAACTGCGGGAACCCGTGGAGCAGCAGCACCAGCGGACCGGAGCCCATCTCGGCGACGTGGATCGCGATCCCGTGGGCGCGCACGACGCGGTGCGTCCACGGTCCGTCGACGAGGACGACCGAGCTGTCCGGCGCTCCCGGTAGCGGACCGAATCCCATCGGGTGGCTACGGGGCCGACTTGGGATGTGACTTCAGGTAGGCGACCGTGTCGCGGCTCGTGTCGATCGTGCGCTGGGGCGCCTTGACGCGCTTCACCTTCTTGATGCCGAGGAACACCAGGGCGCCGATGATCAGCAGCAGCAAGACGAACACGAGCAGGTAGCCCAGCCACCGGTAGAGCCCCATCGCGATGAAGCCCTCGGCCAGTGCGATCAGGCCGAACGTCAGCGAGAAGATCAGCAGCACGGCGGCCGCGGCGAACATGCCGACGCCGACGCCCGCGTTCTTCACCGACGAGCGCAGTTCGAGCTTGGCCAGCTCGATCTCGCCGCGGATGATCGTCGACAGCGACTCGGAGGCGTCCTGGACGAGGCGTCCGATCGACGGCTCGGCCGCATGCTGCGGGGAGGTCGAAGCGGTCGATTCAGAACTGGATCCAGAACTGATCGTCACAGCATTCGCTCCCTCGACGGCGACAGGTGGTTGCCCTGATCCTTGCAGCAAGGCCGTCAGGCCCGCATCACGATCCCTGCAGGCGCGCGAGCAGGGCGCTGCCGTCGGGGCTGCCCAGCCCGGTGCAGGCGTCCCAGCCGGGGCCGGCGGAGAAGCTGCCGTTGTTGCCGCTCGTGACGTCGCGGAAGCCGGACGGGCTGGTGCCGGCGCTCGCCCCGGCGTAGAGCGTGTCGGCGAAGCCGTGCAACAGCCCGCCGGTCGCCTGGGCAAGCCGCGCGATCAACCCGGCCCACAGCGGTGCGACCGCGCTGGTGCCACCGATGACGGTCTGGCTGCCGTCGACGATCACCTGATAGCCCGTCTGCGGGTCGGCGTTGCCGGCGACGTCGGGCACACCTCGACCGCTGCCGGGCACGCCGACAGCGGCCTGGCGTTGCGGCTGGGCGAAGGTGTCGCTGACGCCGCCGCCCGTCGCGCCGTTGCCCGCGCCGTTGTTCCACACCGATTCGGTGCTGCCGGACAGGGACGTGCCGCCGCACCCGATCACGTTCGGGCTGGCCGCCGGGAAGTCGCAGTGGTTCTTGCCGTCGGTGGCCCCGTCGCTGCTGCCGTTGTCGCCGGCGGCCGCGGTGACGACGACGCCGAGCTGGACGGCGTCGGCGAAGGCGCTGTCCATCGCGGTGCGCGCCTGCGCCGTCCACTGGTCTTCGCTCTGGCCCCAGCTGATGCTCACCGCGGCCGGCGTCGGGTCGGCGTGGATCGCTTCGCTGACGGCGTCGAGGAAGCCGGCATCGGTATTGGGTGCGAAGTAGACGCTCACCGCAGCGCCCGGGGCCAGCGCGCCGGCGACCTCGATGTCGAGCAGCACCTCGCCGTCGGCGCCCTGCGGATCCTGGCCGGGCTGGTTGGTCGCCCCGTCGACCCCGACGGCCGTCACCGTCGGGCCGCTGATGCCGAGGCCCTGGAAATAGGTGTCGAGATCGCTTTGCCCGAAGCCGCCGCCGAGTTCGATGATCGCGATCGCCTGCCCGGTGCCGTCGGTGTTCGCGGGGAAGTTGTAGGTCTCGGCGAGCTGCAACGGGGTGTAGCTGACCGACCTCGCGTCGGCCGCAGCGACGCGGGACTGGCTGCGCGTCTGTGGCCGGTCGTCGATGCCGAGCACTGCGATGACCCGGTCGCCCACCTCCGCCGGGACGCTGAGCTCGCCGGTGCGCTGGCGATGGGTGACGCGCGACCCGTCCGGAGCCAGGCTCGTGACCTGCTGCAGTTGCGTCCCGAATGCGGACGAGATGACCTCGGCCGTGCCCCGGACCCGGATGCGGCGCGACGCCGCGTCGGTCGCGACGATGTCGAGACCGGCCGCCTCGAGCGCGGAGCGCACGGTGTCGAGGTCGCCCGGATCGGCGCCCAGCTCGCCATCGGCGCGGCGCCGCAACACGACGGTGACCTCGATCGGCGTGCTCGGTTCGAGCGCGGTCGCGTCGGCGACCTCCGGAGCGGCCTCGCGGCTGCTGCCCGGCAGCGGGGTGCGAGCAGATTGCGACGAATCGTCAGGATCGGTCATGGTTCGACTTCTACGCGCCCGTTACGACAATTCGCAAGGCCGATAGCGTCGTCGGGCGTGGACGACCCGTTGGCCCCGCTGCTCGACCTGCCCGGCGTGACGGCCGGGGTGGCGCAAGCCCGCGCGGCCGTCGACGCGCTGCTCGGTGACCGCGTGCTGCGTCGCCGGTCGGCCGACGTGTCGGCCGAGTCCTCCGTGCGCGGCGCGTGGGCGGCCGCGCGGATCGCCGGCGCCGACGTCGATCTCGCCGACGTGCGCTCCGGTGCCGCGCAGAGCGACCCGCTCGTCAAGGGCGTCCTGCGTGTCGCGAGCGCGGTCGGCGGGCTCGCCGACACCTGGTCGCGCGCGCCCCGGCAGGCTCTCGCGCGGTTGCACGCGCTGGCCGCGGCCGACCTGATCGCCGCGGCCGAACTCGGACGGCCGAATCCGGTCGCTGCGCAGCGGCTCGACACCCTGGCCGACGTCCTCGCCGCGACCTCGGCGCCTGCTGTCGTCGTCGCGGGGCTCGTCCAGGGCGAGATCCGGTCACTCGACGCCTTCGCGCCGGTGTCGCCGATCGTGGCGCTCGCCGCCGAGCGGCTGACGCTTGATCACCCGCGGGCTCGACCCGAAGTCATTGGTCGTCGTCGAAGCGGGCCACCTGGAACTGGCCGCCGACGACACCGCCGCGCTCGAGGCGTACGGGACGGGCACTCCCGACGGGATCGCGCACTGGCTACGGCACTGCTGCGCGGCGGTGGCCGCCGGAGCGGTCGAGGCGCAGGCGATCTGCCAGTCGCTGCTGCGCGGCTGAGACAGATCGACGGCGCCGGGGTGACTGTGCGATCACCTCGACGCCGTCGGCACGCGCGCGGCGGGCTACACCTGCGTGCTCTGCCCTGACCGTCGTGTCGAGGGCCAGATCAAATCCAGTCCCCGCCGACCCACCTCGTGCGGTGTGAACGCCCGCGTGGGTAACCGCCGTGTCGTGCGGGAACGGGGTCTCGCTGGGGGCTGGACCGCCATGGACGTGGCCCCGATCCGTTCTTGGAATATGGCGCGGGTCACAGTCATCCGCAAGGGGCGAACGGCGTGTTGGCACGGGTGCATCGCGTCCCAGTACGCCGAATCAGGCCCGGCGGGTGCGCCGACGCGTCGCGTACCAGACCAGTCCGCCCGCGGCGATGCCCGCGCCGACCGCCGTTGCGGTGAGCGTCGGGTGCTCGGGCCGCAGCCCGGAGATGCGTTCGCGCAGCGGCACCGCGTTGGAGAAGGTCAGGGTGGGCCAGTCGCGCTCGGTCGCGATCTTGCGCAGGGCCCGGTCGGCGTTGACGGCGAACGGATGCCCGACCGATTCGAGCATCGGGACGTCGGTGGCCGAATCGGAGTACGCGTAGCACTGGCTCAGGTCGTAGCCGCGTTCGGCGGCGAGCTCGCGGATGGCGACCGCCTTCTCGGCACCGTAGGCGTAGAGCTCGATCTCGCCGGTGTACTTGCCCTCGGCGACGACCATGCGAGTGGCCACGACGTGGTCGGCGCCGAGCATGGCGCCGATCGGTGCCACGACCTCCTCGCCGGACGAGCTGACGATCACGACGTCGCGTCCGGCTGCCTTGTGCATGCCGATCAGTTCGACCGCCTCGTCGTAGACGATCGGATCGATGATCTCGTGCAGGGTCTCGGACACGATCTCGCGCACCTGCGCGACGTCCCACCCGGTGCACATGCTCGTCAGGTAGGCGCGCATCCGCTCGATCTGGTCCTCGTCGGCGCCGGCGAGCGCGAAGACGAACTGCGCGTACGCGCTGCGCAGGACGGCGCGCCGGTTGATCAGTCCGCCCTGGTAGAACGGCCGACCGAACGCGAGCACGCTCGACTTGGCGATGATCGTCTTGTCGAGATCGAAGAACGCCGCCGTTCGAGTGCTGCGGGCTCGGGGAACCACGTCGTGATCGTACGGACGTGCGGTGTCAAATCCGTCGTCCACACCGCGGTTCGTCGTCCACAACCGCACTGATCCGCGCCACGGACGTGCTGTTGCGCGATTGGCTGTCGGACGTGATCGGCGTGATCGGCGGCAGCGGCGCGGTAGGCGCATCGACGTTCGCTGCCGTCCTCACGTCGGTCGCCGCGCACGGCGTGCTGATCGATCTCGACCCGGTCGGCGGCGGTGTCGACGTCCTGCTGGGTATCGACGACGTCGCCGGGGCGCGGTGGTCGGGCCTGCGGGTCGGTGGTGGGTATCTCGATCCGGCGGCACTCGCGGACGGGCTGCCGCGCTGGCGGACGGCGTCGGTGCTCGCCGCTGACGAACCACCCGATCCGGACGCCGTCGCGCAGGTGGCGGCGAGCGCCGCGGCAGTTGGGACCGGTCGTGTTCGACCTGCCGCGCGCTCCGTCGCCGCTGCGCGAGGCCGGGCTCGCCTGTTGCGAGCTGTGTGTCGTGGTCGCGGCCGCCACCGACGTGCGCACCCTCGTCGCCGCGCGGGCGGTGCTGCGGTCGCTGCCCGACGTCCCGACCGGGGTCGTGCTGCGACGTGGCGGGTTCAGCGTCGGCGAGGCGGTCGACCTGCTCGGCGCACCGTTGCTCGGCGTGCTTCCACCGGTCGATCGGCCCTCCGAACGGCCGGCCGCCCGTATCGCCGCCGGGTTGATCGACGGGGTGGCGGCGTGAGCGACGCTTGCGGAGCGAACCAAGGGCATCGCCCGCGCCGCCAGGCGCGGTTGGTGGCGCCGACCGGCCCGAGCGAAGCGAGTGGTCACGAGGCGACACCATGACCACGCCGTTGGTCGACCGGGTGCGGCAACGACTGGTGAGCGAGCGGGCCGATGTGGGGACGGCGGTTCGGGCCGAGGCCGGCGGAATCGTCGACGACGCGGTGCTCGCAGACCTGCACCGCGAGGTCACCTCCGAACTCACCGGCGCCGGGCTGCTCGAGCCGCTGCTCGCTCTACCGGGTGTCAGCGACGTCCTGGTCAACGCGCCCGACGCGGTGTGGCTCGACCGCGGGCACGGCCTGGAACGGGCGCACATCCGCTTCGCCGACGACGCCGCGGTGCGGCGGCTCGCGCAGCGCCTTGCCGCGGCGGCCGGCCGACGACTCGACGACGCGCAACCGTTCGTCGACGCCACCCTCGCCGACGGCACGCGCTTGCATGCCGTGCTGCCGCCGCTGTGCCCGACGACGACCTTGTCGTTGCGGGTGCTGGCGCGTGAGCCGCTCTCGCTGCACGCGCTCACCGCGCGCGGCAGCGTGCCCGACGACGTTGCCGAGGTGCTTGCCGCGATCGTGCAGGCGCGGCTCGCGTTCGTCGTCACCGGCGGCACGGGTGCGGGCAAGACGACGCTGCTCGGTGCGTTGCTCGGGCTGGTGCCGCCGGCCGAGAGGCTCGTGGTCATCGAGGACGCCGCCGAGATCGTGCTCGACCACCCGCACGCGGTGCGGCTGGTGACCCGCACCGCCAACGTCGAAGGCGCGGGCGCCGTCGCGCTGCGCGAGCTGGTGCGTCAGTCGCTGCGGATGCGTCCGGACCGGCTGGTCGTCGGCGAGTTCCGCGGCGCCGAGATGGTCGAGTTGCTCGTCGCTCTGAACACCGGCCATGAGGGCGGCGCCGCCACGATGCACGCGAACAGTGCCGCCGACGTGCCGGCCCGCCTTGCCGCGCTCGGTGGACTGGCCGGCCTGTCCCTCGGCGCGGTGACCTCGCTCGCCGCGAGCGCGGTGCGCGTGGTCATCCATCTGCGCCGGCTGCGAGACGGTCGCCGCGTGGTCGACGAGCTCGGCCTGCTCGACCGCGCCGGCGACAGCCTCGGCGTCCATCCGGTGTGGCGACGTGGCATCGGTGTCTGCCCAGCGGCGGCCATGTTGTTCGACGACTCTGGTCGCGCGCGAGGCTGCCCGCGCCCAGGTTGTTGCAGGTCCGCCCGTGCTGAGCTGGGCCGCATTGGCAGCAGCGCTCATGCTGGTGCCGGTCGCGCGGCCCGCGCAGACGCGCGCGAACGTTCTTGCGAGGCACGGTCGGCTTCGTCGACATGCCGAGCCGACACCTCCGACGAGCGTCGCCGTGCCGAGCCGGCTCTGGATCGGGGCCTGCGTCGCAGCCGCGGCTGTCGTGGGCAGCCTCGCCGGTCTCGCTGTCGCTCTCGCCGTCCTGGTCGCTCTCGTGACCGCGGCGCTCCTTGCTCGGGCGGCAGGCCGGCGACGCCGGCGCGACCGCGCGACCGAACAACTGCTCTCGGCGGTTTCGCTGATGGCCGCCGAACTGGCGGCAGGCAGTTCCCCGGGCGCGGCCGTGATGGCCGGCGCAGAGATGAGTCCCGATCACGCGGCCGCCCTGCGAGCGCTCGCCGCGCGGGTCGAGGCTCGAGCCGACCCGAGTGCGGATGCAGAGCCCGCAGCCGCCGAGTTCGCCGCGCTCGAGCATGCGTGGCGCGTCGCAGCAGCAACAGGTGCACCGCTGGCACAGGTCTGGTCACGGGTCGCTCGAGACCTCACCCAGCAGATCGAGCAGCGCCGAGCGGTCACCACCGCGCTGGCCGGTGCCCGGTCGTCCGCCGCGCTCCTGGCCGGGCTACCGGTCGTCGGCGTGCTGCTCGGCACGGCGATGCAGGCCGAGCCGCTTCGGGTACTTGCGACGACCTCGGCCGGACACGTCGTGTTGCTGCTCGGGGTGTCCCTCGATGCCGCCGGCCTCGGCTGGACGCACTGGCTGACCGCCCGCGCAGAGGCCCCGTGACCACAGCGTGGTTGTTCCTCGCTGCCGCGCTGATCGTGACCGGACCGTGGCCGCCGCTACGCGATGGCGACCGCTCGGTCGGTGACGGTCGGCGTGCTCGATCGAGCCTCCCGCTCGCGCTCGACCTGACCGCGGTCGCGCTGCGCTCCGGACAGCCGTTGGAGCGCGCGCTCCTCGCCGCGGCCGAAGCGGCCGGTCCGCACGCGAGCCAGTGGATCGCCGTCGCCCGCCTGCTCGGGCTGGGGGCCGACCCGGCCAGTGCCTGGGCCGGCGCCGCTGACGACCCTGCGCTGAGCCGCATCGCCGCGGCAGCACGCCGCAGCGCGCACAGCGGGGTCCGCATCGCCGCGGCGTTCGAGAATCTGGCCGCCGAGCTGCGCGCCAAGGCGGCCGAAGACGGTCACGCGCGTGCCCACCGGGCCGGGGTCTACGCGGCCGCGCCGCTCGGTCTGTGCTTCCTGCCGGCCTTCATCTGCCTGGCCATCATTCCGGCTTTGGTCGGGCTCGCTTCGACCGCCTTGCGGTGATCTCGTATGGTCTCGCACCAGGCGCGGCGCGCGAGGCAACGGCAACGATTCGTTCGGTGCCGACGGCGCGGCGAACGTAACAGAACGCTGCGTGCTACGTAACGAAGTGATGAATATGGCCCAACATCGCGCATCGGCTGGAAATATCAGACGGACGCACGGAGAGGAGCAGGCTTGACCAAGTTCTTGCTGAGGCGGCTCGTGAACTACGTGGTCCTCGTATTCATCGCCACCTCACTGGCCTACGTCCTCGCCGCAGTAAGTCTGAATCCGAAATCGAATTACGAAGGCCGCAACCCTCGACCGTCCGATTCGGTCATCGCCCAAAAGCTCGACAGCATCAACGCGAACCCGGACACGCCGATCTACGACCGCTACGGGCACTGGCTCGACGACCTCGTGCACGGCAGTTTCGGCACGGAGGTGCAGGGCGGTTCGGTCAACGCTGACGTCGGACGCCGGCTGTGGGTCAGCGGGCAGCTGCTGCTCGCCGGCACGATCTTCGGTGGCCTGCTGGGGGTGGTGATCGGGGCCTGGTCGGCTGTGCGCCAATACAGATTCATCGACCACTTCTTCACCGTGACGTCGTTCGTTGTGCTGTCCGTCCCGGTGTTCGTGTTGGCGATCTTGTTCCAGCTGGCGGCCGTTCACATCAACAAGTGGCTAGGCAGCAACGTGCTGCAATACTCCGGCCAATTCGATCCGGCGATCAACGGCGGCTGGGACCAGTTCCTGAACCGTCTCAACCACTTGATCCTGCCGACGATCACGCTCACCCTCGGCGGCGCCGCGTTCCTGTCGCGGTACCAGCGCAACGCGATGCTCGACGTGCTGGCCAGCGACTACGTGCGCACCGCCCGGGCCAAGGGCTTGCGCCGCAGCCGAGCGCTCATCAAGCACGCGCTGCGGACGGCATTGATCCCCGCGGTGACGATTTTCGTGTACACCTTCGCGACGATCTTCGTGGGCGCGACCTTCACCGAGATCATCTTCGGTTGGCACGGGATGGGTGAGTTGTTCGTGACCTCGATCCAGAGCAACGACACGAACGCCGTGGCCGCGGTCACGTTCTTCGTGGCACTACTGGTGCTGCTTGCCTCGCTGTTGCAGGACTTCGTCGTCGCGATGCTCGATCCAAGAGTCAGGACGTAGGCCATGACCAGTCCCATCGACGCCCTCCTCCCGACCGGGCATTCGACCGAAGGCGAGTCCGAGCCTGGGCCCGCGCTTGACGAGACCGCGATCCAGAGCCGCGGCAAACTGGTGCTGCGGCGCTTCCTGCGTCAGAAGCACGGGCTGGTCGGGCTGGCTGTCGTCATCCTCCTGGTCCTTGCAGCGTTTGTCGGACCGCATTTCGACAAGTGGTCCTACACCGACCACGACTTCGAGAACTTCCTGACCGGGCCGTCGTCCAACCACTGGTTCGGCACCGATCAGACCGGCGTCGACCTGTTCGCGGCGACGATGCGCGGCGCCCAGAAGTCGATTCTGATCGGGCTGTTCGTCGCGGTCCTCGCCACAGGTATCGCGGCTATCGTCGGCGCGGCAGCCGGCTACTTCGGCGGGTGGACCGACCGCGTGCTGATGTGGATCGTCGACCTGCTGCTGGTCGTCCCCTCGTTCCTGATCATCGCGATCTTGTCGAGCCACTTCGCCGGCAACTTCTTGCTGTTCGTGCTGTTGCTCGGCTTCTTCATCTGGCAGATCACCGCCCGCATCGTGCGAGGTCAGACGCTGGCCCTGAAGAACCGCGAGTACGTCCTGGCGGCGCGATACATGGGTGTCTCGCGCTGGAAGATCATCCTGAGCCACGTCCTGCCCAACCTCTCGTCGCTGTTGATCATCGACGCGACGATCAATGTCAGCACAGCGATCATCACCGAAGCCGGTCTGTCGTTCTTCGGGTTCGGCGTGCAGCCGCCCGACGTCTCGCTCGGCACGCTGCTGTCCGACGGGCAGAACGCGGCGTTCACCTACCCCTGGTTGTTCCTGTGCCCGGCCATCTTCCTGGTGCTGCTCGTGCTGGCGGTCAACCTCGTCGGGGACGCACTGCGCGACGCACTCGATCCGTCTGCCGGGAAGGCCCAGTGACCACCGAGACCACCGAATTCGTGTCGACCCGAAAGGTCGACACCGACGCCGTCCTCACCGTCGAAGACCTCACGGTCACCTTCCCGGGCGGTACCGGCCCGGACGTCGGTGCCGTGCGCGGTCTGAACTTCTCGCTGCGCCGTGGCGAGGTGCTTGCCATCGTGGGCGAGTCGGGTTCCGGAAAGTCCGTGACCTCGCTCGCGGTGATGGGTCTGCTGCCGACCAACGCCCGGATCTCCGGCTCGATCCGGCTCGGCGATCGTGAGCTGCTCGCCCTCAACGACCGGCAACTGTCCGAGATCCGCGGCAAGCAGATGTCGATGATCTTCCAGGAGCCGCTGTCGGCGTTGACGCCCGTCTACACGATCGGGCAGCAGGTCAGCGAGGCCTTGCTGATCCACAACGACGGGATGTCCAAGAAGCAGGCACACGATCGGTCGGTCGAACTGCTCGAACTGGTCGGCATCCCGAATCCGAAGCAGCGCGCGAACGCGTTCCCGCACGAGTTCTCCGGCGGCATGCGGCAGCGCGTGATGATCGCGATGGCGATCGCCAACGACCCCGACGTGATCATCGCCGACGAGCCGACGACCGCACTCGACGTGACGATCCAGGCCCAGATCCTCGAAGTGCTGCAGACCGCGCAGCGCGAGACAGGTGCCGCGATCATCATGATCACGCACGACCTCGGTGTCGTCGCCGGTCTGGCCGACCGGGTCATGGTGATGTACGCGGGCAAGCCGGTCGAGGTCGGCACGACCGACGACATCTACTACCAGCCGCGCATGCCGTACACGATGGGTCTGCTGGGGTCGATACCCCGCATTGACGAGCGCGGCGGATCGTCGCTGACCCCGATCGAGGGCAACCCCCCGTCACTGGCGAACCTGCCGCCCGGCTGCCCGTTCGCCGCGCGCTGCCCGCTGGTGATCGACGAGTGCCGCGAGTCGGAGCCCGAACTCGAACCCATCGGCGGTGCGTCGCACTACTCGGCCTGCCACCGCAAGCACACGATCGAGAGCGAACACCTCGAGGTCGACGACGTGTTCCCCGCACCCGAGATCGGACCGGCGGCGATCGACCGCATCCCGCGCGAGCACCGTGACCGCGTGCTCGAACTCGACCAACTCGTGCGCCACTACCCGCTGCTCAAGGGCGCGGTGTTCAAGCGTCAGGTCGGGACGGTGCACGCGGTCGACGGGATCGATATCGAGATTCGCGAAGGCGAGACGCTCGGGCTGGTCGGCGAGTCCGGCTGTGGCAAGACGACGACCCTATTGCAGATCCTCGAACTCAACGCCCCGCAATCGGGCTCAGTGCGCATCAACGGTCGCGACACCCGCGAGCTGCGTGGCGGGGAGCGCCGCGCGATCCGACGTGACCTGCAGGTCGTGTTCCAAGACCCGCTCGCCGCGCTCGATCCGCGGCTTCCGGTCGGGGACGTGCTGGCCGAGCCCATGCGCACGCACGGCATGAAGCGCAAGGACATCGACAAGCGCACCAACGAGCTGCTCAAGCTGGTCGGGCTCGATCCGGCGATGAGCGCGCGGTTCCCGCAGGAGTTCTCGGGCGGCCAGCGCCAGCGCATCGGCATTGCCCGCGCGCTCGCGCTCACGCCGAAGGTGCTCGTGCTCGACGAACCGGTGTCGGCGCTGGACGTGTCGATCCGCGCCGGCGTGATCAACCTGCTGCTCAAGCTGCGCGCCGAACTGTCGCTGTCCTACCTGTTCGTGGCACACGATCTGTCTGTCGTCCGAGTGATCGCCGACCGGGTCGCGGTCATGTATCTCGGCCGCATCGTCGAGATCGGCGACGTCGACTCGGTCTACGACCGGCCGTCCCACCCCTATACGCAGGCGCTGTTGTCAGCGATTCCTGTTCCGGACCCGGCCAAGGAACGCCAGCGGCAGCGACTGCTGCTCAAGGGCGATCTGCCGAGTCCTGCCGACCCGCCACCGGGATGCCGGTTCCGCACGCGCTGCTTCAAGTACGAGGCACTCGGCGCCGCGGACAAAGCACGGTGCGAGACCGAAGATCCCACGCTGTACGAGCAAGGTCCGGATCATCAGGCCGCCTGTCACTTCGCCGAGGCGGTTTCGGTTGTGTAAGTCACCCCGTCCAGTAGCGAGCTGGGCAATCCACCACCATCAGGAGGACAAGTGAAGGTTCGAACGCGGGGCGTAGCGCTGGTCAGCGCTGCGCTCATGGCCACGCTCGGCGTGGCCGCATGTAGCTCGTCAGGGAACGGTGGTGGCAACGGCGGCAGCACCAATACCGGTACAGGCAGCAGCACTCCAGCGCCGGCGCCGTCGACCAACTCGAGCGGTGGCACCAGCGGCCTCGTCGAGCAGGACATCAACGCCCAACCGGTGTCGGCGCTCAAGCAGGGCGGCACGGTGATCTGGGGCCTCGACCAGTACTCCACGCAGTGGAACTACAACCAGGTCGACGGCCCCGAATCGTCGACGTCCAACGTCATGAACGCGCTCATGCCGCAGCCGTTCATCTCGGACGCCAAGGGCAACACCAATCCCGATCCTGACTACGTGACATCGGCAGCCCAGACGAGCGCGAGCCCGCAGACGATCGAGCTGAAGCTGAACCCGAAGGCGAAGTGGTCCGACGGAAAGCCCATCACGGAAGCCGATTACGCAGCGCAGTGGAAGGCGCTGGACGGCAAGACGAAGGCCTACCAGGTCGCGAGCTCCACCGGTTACAACCAGATCGCCTCGGTCACGCAGGGGGCGAACCCGTATGACGTGATCGTCAAGTTCGCCAAGCCGTTCGTCGACTGGAAGTCGCTGTTCAGCCCGCTCTACCCGGCCAAGTACAACAGCACGCCGGCGGGGTTCAACAAGGGCTACCTCAACGCGATCCCGGTGACGGCCGGCCCGTTCGGCAACCCGGTGTTCGACAAGTCGGCGCAGACGGTGACGGTCACGCCGAACCCGAAGTGGTGGGGCAACAAGCCGCTGCTCGACAAGATCGTCTACAAGGCGGAGGAGTCGACTGCTGCGAACCAGGCCTACGTCAACGGCGAGATCGACTTCGACTACGACGTCGCGGTCGACCCGACCGACTACAAGCAGATCAAGGCCGCGACCAACGGTCACGTGACGCTCGCAGCGGGCCCGGACTACCGGCAGTTCACCTTCAACGGAACGCACGGTTTCCTGACCGACGAGAAGGTTCGCCAGGCCATGATGCTCGGCACGGACCGTACGGCCATCATCAAGGCCGACCTGACGGGCATCCCATGGCCCGACATCCCGCTGGACAACCACTTCTACATGAACAGCCAGTCGGGATACCAGGACAACACCGGCGACCTCGGCACCTACGACGCCGCCAAGGCGAAGTCGATGCTCGAGTCCGACGGGTTCACCATGAGCGGTGGTTACTACACCAAGGGTGGCAAGACTCTCGAAATCGGCTTCACGATTCCGGCGGGTATCGCCTCCAGCAAGAACGAGGGCGAGCTGTTCCAGGCGATGATGAAGACCATCGGCGTCAAGGTCGACATCAAGACCGTGCCGGTGAACGACTTCTTCGACAAGTACATCATCCCGGGCAACTTCGACGTCTCGCCGTTCTCGTGGCTGGGCACACCGTTCCCGATCTCGAGCAGCCTTTCGATCTACGAGTCCCCGAAGGACGGCGGTGGCCAGAACTTCACTGGTGTCGCCAACCCGGCGGTGGACAAGCTGCTCAAGGAGGCTGTCTCCGAGACCGACCAGTCGAAGGCGACCGCCGACGTGCAGGCAGCTGACAAGCTGCTGTACCAGCAGGTGCACACCCTCACGCTGTTCCAGCGTCCGCAGATGTGCGGCGTCAAGAACGGCCTGGCCAACCTTGGTTCGTTCGGCTTCGCGTCGATCGACTACACCAAGATCGGCTACATGAAGTAGTAATTCCTGCCTGACGACGGGGCCCGGCCGAGTTTCGGCCGGGCCCCGTTTTATCCACAGCAGGCCGCGGCGTCCACAGTGCGCCGCTTCGGCTCCCGCGGGTGCGCGCCGTCTGTTTGCGTGTGCGCATGACTCGACTATCGAAACTCGTCAAGAAGCTTCACCACCGGATCCGCAGTGCGATCGACGCGGGCATGACCACCGCCGAGTACGCGGTTGGCACCGTCGCCGCGGTCGCCTTCGCGGTCGTCCTCTACAAGATCGTGCGCAGCGACGCCGTCTCGTCCACTCTGAGCTCGATCGTCAGGTCGGCACTGCATGCGCTCTGAGCGCGACGATGCCGGCATGGTCACCGCAGAGCTGGCCGCGAGCCTGCCGGTGCTCGTTGTGCTGCTGGCCGTCGCGCTCAGCGTCGTGTCGGTGGCCTCGGCCCGGTTGCAGGCGCAGGACGCCGCGCGGGAGGCCGCCCGCGCAGCCGCACGATCCGACGACGGTGTTCGTATCGGCGGCGAGGTGGCGCCGGGGGCGCGCGTTCAGGTCTCCGGCGACGGTGCGTCGGTGCGGGCCGTCGTCACGATCCGGGCACACCTGCTGGTGCCGTTCCTGCCAGCGGTCGAGATCACCGAGCAGGCGGTTGCCGCCCGGGAAGGCGCGGCCGGCACCGCGGTCCCGGTGCCGCCGTGACGAGCTTGCGAAACGGCGAGAGAGATCGGGGCGCGGCCGCGGTGTGGGTGCTCGGGTGCGGTGCGCTGGTGCTTGCGGTGGGCGTCCTCGTGCTCGTCCGCAGTCTCGCCGTGCTGGCCCGTCATCGCGCCGAGACGGCCGCCGACTTCGCCGCCCTCGCGGCCGCCACCACCATCGGCACCGGCGGCGATCCGTGTGCGGCCGCGCGCGAGATCGCTGCGGCGAACGGTGCAGCGCTGCTGACCTGCGCGGTATCGCTGAGCGCGGACGCACGCGCCGGCACGGTGCGTGTCGAGGTCATCGCGCACCCCGACCTGCCTGTGGTCGGCCGCAGTTCGGTGACTGCGCGGGCGCGGGCCGGGCGGCTGCCGATGGGGCCTGCAGGCGATCTCACCGCGTCCTCAGTCCCAGCGCCGGTCTGCGTGCACGAGTCTGTGGCATGCTGACGCAGGCTGAACGTGAAACCAGGGGCGCACACTCAGACCTCGGGTGAATCCTGGTCACGGACTGCCCACTGCCGGAGGAGGATGGCAACCGCGTGGAGCTTTCGGTAACCAAGCAAGGAATTCGGGACGTTCCCGTCGTCGCCGTGGACGGCGAGGTCGACGTCTACGCCGCGCCCGCGCTGCGCGACGGGCTTACCGAGCTGCTGCAGGACGGCTCGTCAGTCGTCGTCGATCTCAGCGAGGTCGGTTTCCTGGATTCGACCGGGCTGGGCGCACTGGTCGCAGCTCGCACCGCTGCCGCCGAGCGTGGCGCGGTGTTGCCGCTGGTCTGCACTCACCAGCGCATTCTCAAGCTGTTCACCATCACCGGCCTGGACGGCGTGTTCAAGATCTACGACACCGTCGACGCCGCACTTGCGGGTCTGGACGAACCGGCCGAGGCCGAAGCCGACTGATCGCCGGTCGCGGCGCTGGTCATGGCGCTGGCATGGCGCTGTCATGGCGGTATTGCGCACGAGACACAGCCCACACCCCCGCAGGCCGAATACTGAGCCTGTGGTTAGACTCCGCCCGACAAGACAGCCCGCGTAGCGCTGCGGATTCCGCGTGCGGCGGGCGCCGTCCTCACCTGAGGCTTTGTGGTCGGGTTGTGCCCGCCACGAGGGACGTTCAATGAGAGGTATCTGCATGGTCGCGCACCACGCCGGCGCATACGTGGCAGCCCTTCCGGGCATTTCGGGCGGGCAGAAGGGCGTGGTCGTCGTCCTCGCCGTCCTCGCCCTGCTCGCACTCGGTTACGCATACGTCCTGGTCAGGGAGGTCCTCAAGGCCGACCAGGGCACCGAGGGGATGCAGAGCATCTCCAAGGCGGTGCAAGAGGGTGCAGCCGCGTATTTGAACCGGCAGTTCCGCACCCTGAGCGTGTTCGCCGTGATCGTGTTCGTGCTGCTGCTCCTGCTGCCCGTCAACGAGGGCGGCGCCAGCGTGCGCATCGGCCGGGCAGTCTTCTTCCTCGTGGGCGCCGCGTTCTCCGCGACCGTCGGCTACATCGGCATGACCATGGCGACCCGGGCCAACGTCCGCGTCGCTGCGGCGGCGCGCAACGGCGGTTCCGAGCGCGGCTTCCACATCGCGTTCCGCACCGGCGGCATCGTCGGCATGCTCACGGTCGGCCTCGGCCTGCTCGGGGCCAGCATCGTGCTGCTCACCTTCAACAGCCACGCGCCGACCGTGCTCGAAGGCTTCGGCTTCGGCGGCGCCCTGCTCGCCATGTTCATGCGTGTCGGCGGCGGCATCTTCACCAAGGCTGCCGACGTCGGCGCCGACCTGGTCGGCAAGGTCGAGGCCGGCATCCCCGAGGACGACCCGCGCAACGCCGCGACCATCGCCGACAACGTCGGTGACAACGTCGGTGACTGTGCCGGCATGGCAGCCGACCTGTTCGAGTCCTACGCCGTCACGCTGGTCGCAGCGCTGATCCTCGGTCAGACCGCGTTCGGCGCCAAGGGCCTCATGCTGCCGCTCATCATCGGCGGCATCGGCATCATCAGCTCCGTCGTCGGCATCCTGACCACGAAGCTGCGCGCGAGCGACCGCAACGGCCTCGTGCCGATCAACCGCGGCTTCATGATCTCGGCGGCGACCTCGCTCGTGCTCGTCGCGATTCTCGCCTTCACCTATCTGCCGGGGAAGTTCAGCGGCTTCGCCGACGGCATCTCGGCCACTGGCAACCCGAAGGTGATCGCGTTCGTCGCGGTGCTGATCGGCATCGTGCTCGCGGTCGTCATCCAGCAGTTGACCGGCTACTTCACCGACACGATCCGCCGTCCGGTCAAGGACGTCGCCGACACCTCGCGCACCGGTCCGGCCACGGTCATCCTGTCCGGCATCGCGCTCGGGCTCGAGTCGGCCGTCTACACCGCCGTGCTGATCGCGCTCGCCGTGTTCGGCGCGTTCCTGCTCGGCAGCGGGTCGATCGGCGTCTCGCTGTTCGCCGTCGCCCTCGCCGGAACGGGCCTGCTCACCACCGCCGGCGTCATCGTGTCGATGGACACCTTCGGCCCGGTCAGCGACAACGCCCAGGGCGTCGCCGAGATGAGCGGCGACATCGACGAGAACGGTGCGCGCGTGCTCACCGACCTCGACGCAGTCGGCAACACCACCAAGGCCATCACCAAGGGCATCGCGATCGCGACGGCAGTGCTCGCCGCGACCGCACTGTTCGGTTCGTTCACCGACGCGGTCGCCAACGCGGTGATCAAGTACCACGGTTCCGACCAGAACTTCCTGATCGTGTCGCCGAACATCCTCGTCGGCGCGATCATCGGTGCGGCCGCTGTGTTCCTGTTCAGCGGTCTGGCGATCGCGGCCGTCGGCCGTGCAGCCGGACGCGTCGTGTTCGAGGTGCGCAAGCAGTTCCGCGACAAGCCCGGGATCATGGACTTCACCGAGAAGCCCGACTACGCGGCTGTGGTCGACATCTGCACCAAGGACTCGCTGCGTGAGCTCGCCACCCCGGGCCTGCTCGCGATCTTCGCGCCGATCACGATCGGCTTCGCCTTCGGCGCCGGCCCGCTCGCCGGTTACCTCGCCGGCGCCATTGCCGCCGGTGTGCTGATGGCCGTGTTCCTCGCCAACTCCGGCGGCGCGTGGGACAACGCGAAGAAGATGGTCGAGGACGGCCTGCACGGCGGCAAGGGCAGCGAGGCGCACGCTGCGACCGTCATCGGCGACACCGTCGGCGACCCGTTCAAGGACACCGCCGGCCCGGCGATCAACCCGCTGATCAAGGTGATGAACCTGGTCGCGGTCCTGATCGCACCGGCCGTGATCGAGTTCAGCTCGGGCACCGACAAGAACAACGGTGTCCGCGCCGTGATCGCGATCATCGCGTTCGCCATCATCGCGGCGGCCGTGATCGTGTCGAAGCGGCGCAAGGTTTCGATGGGCGACGAGCCGGCCGCAGAGCCGACCAAGGCCACCACTGCCGCCTGACCCTGCGCACCGCGACTTTGACCCTGTACTGGTTGTGATTCCCGGCGAATCACAACCGCTGCGGGGTCAAAGTCGCATTAACGGGAGTACGGAGTGATGTCGCAGTTCTCGCTGTTCGGCGCGGCTGCGACGACCCCGGAACTCGTCGATCTCGACGGGGTGCTGCTCGCCGGCGGGCACTGGGTGCGCAGCGGGCCGTCCGCGCGGCTCTCGGTCGTGGTGGCCGACCGCTGGCGTGCCGACGCGCTGGGCGAGGAGTTCGAGGCACGCGGTGTCGGCGGTGACACCGTCGTCGCCGAGGGCGGCTGGAGCGTGCGGACGGGCTTCGCCGCCGCGCTGATGCCGCACGCATCGCGCTGGAGCAGTGGGGCGAACGAGGGTCCGCCGCCGGGCTTCGACCTCACCGCCGCGGGCCTGCGGCTGTGGACGATCGCGTCCGGCCGCACCGACGAGACCGGCTACCTGCTCGCCACGGCGCGTCCCGACAGCCCGCTGCACATGGCCGCCGGCTCGCAGCTGTCGCGGCACGGCCTGGCCGCCGTGTCGCTCAGCCAGCGCCCCGGCCCGGGCTGGCGGATCACCTCCGCCAAGCGGCTGCGCCGCCTGGTCGAACTCGTCGGCGCCGCGCCGGAGGGCGCCGATTGGCCCCGCGAACACTGACCACGTCCGGCCCCTCCCTGTGAGGTGTGTCGGCGACGACACGTGCCGGTTGCGCCCGTCCTGTACCGTCCGCGACTGGTAGGCAACTGACAGGTAATCAACATCGACGGGAGCACCACGTGGCAGGCAGGTCGACCAAGGCGGGCACCAAACTGGTGATCGTCGAGTCGCCTGCGAAGGCGAAGACGATCGGCGGCTATCTCGGCCCCGACTACACCGTCGAGGCTTCGATCGGCCACATCCGCGACCTGCCGCGCAACGCCGCCGACGTCCCGGCGAAGTACAAGGGACTGCCGTGGGCCCGTGTCGGTGTGGACACCGAGAACGGCTTCGAACCGATCTACGTGGTCAGCCCCGACCGCAAGCAGCAGGTCACCAAGCTCAAGAACCTGGTCAAGGACGCCGTGGAGCTCTATCTCGCCACGGACGAGGACCGCGAGGGCGAGGCGATCGCCTGGCACCTGGTCGAGACCCTCAAGCCCACCGTGCCCGTGCGCCGCATGGTGTTCCACGAGATCACCCCGTCGGCGATCGCTGCCGCCGTCGCCGACCCGCGCGAGATCGACGACCAGCTCGTCGATGCGCAGGAGACCCGCCGCATCCTCGACCGCCTCTACGGCTACGAGGTCAGCCCGGTGCTGTGGAAGAAGGTGCTGCCGCGCCTGTCCGCGGGACGCGTGCAGTCGGTCGCGACGCGCATGGTCGTCGAGCGCGAACGGGCCCGGATGGCCTTCCACACCGCCGAGTACTGGGACGTCGAGGCCACCTTCGCGCCGCGCGAGCGCAAGGCCGGCGATCCCGAGACGTTCACCTCGACGCTGGTCAGCGTCGACGACGTGCGCCTGGCGACCGGACGCGACTTCGACCCGGCCACCGGACGGGCGCCGAGTTCGGTGCTGCACCTCGACGAGGCCGGCGCGCGGGGACTGGCGGCCCGCCTCGACGGTCGCGAGTTCGCGGTGCAGGGCGTCGACGAGAAGCCGTACCGCCGCCGTCCGTACCCGCCGTTCATGACGAGCACCCTGCAGCAGGAGGCCGGCCGCAAGTTCCGCTGGTCGGCGCAGCAGGTGATGCGCACCGCGCAGCGGCTGTACGAGAACGGCTTCATCACTTATATGCGTACCGACTCGACGACGTTGTCGCAGACGGCGCTGTCGGCGGCCCGGTCGCAGGCGCGCGAGCTGTACGGCGATGCGTACGTCCCCGCCGAGGCACGCGTCTACAACCGCAAGGTCAAGAACGCGCAGGAGGCGCACGAGGCGATCCGTCCGGCCGGCGACTCGTTCCGGACGCCCGGCGAGGTCGCCAACCAGCTCAGCTCGGAGGAGTTCCGGCTCTACGAGCTCATCTGGCAGCGCACGCTCGCCTCGCAGATGTCCGACGCAGTCGGCACAACGGTGTCGGTGCGCATCGGCGGCACGTCGGTCACCGACGAGTCGGTCGTGTTCACCACGTCCGGACGCACGATCACCTTCCCCGGGTTCCTGCGCGCGTACGTCGAGGACACCGATTCGGGCGAGAAAGACGACGCCGAGAAGCGCCTGCCGCAGCTCGAGCGAGGTGACGCCCTCGACCCGCGAGGCTTCGAGGCCGACGGCCACAGCACCTCGCCGCCCGCGCGCTACACCGAGCCGTCGCTGGTCAAGGCGATGGAGGAGCTCGGCGTCGGCCGCCCGTCCACCTATGCATCGATCATGCAGACGATCCAGGACCGCGGTTACGTCTGGAAGAAGGGCCCTGCGCTCGTGCCGACCTGGACGGCGTTCGCCGTCGTCGGGCTGCTCGAGGCGTACTTCACCCGGTTGGTCGATTACGGCTTCACCGCGTCGGTCGAGAACGACCTCGACGACATCGCCAACGGCGAGCGCTCGCGCGTCGACTGGCTGCGCCGGTTCTACTTCGGCGCCGAGAACCCGGACGCCGTCGAGGACAAGGAACGCATCTCCGCGCAGGGCGGCCTCAAGCGGCTCATCGAGTCACGCCTGGAAGAGATCGACGCGCGTGGGGTCAACTCGATCCCGGTCGGCACCGACGGGGTCGTCGTCCGCGTCGGGCGTTACGGGCCCTACCTGCAGCGCGGCGAGGGTGAGGACACCGACCGCGCCTCGCTCCCGGAGGACCTCGCCCCCGACGAACTGACCACCGAGAAGATCGAAGAACTGCTCTCGGCGCCGTCCGGCGACATCGTGCTCGGCACGACGGCCGACGGACGAGAGATCACGGCCCGGTCGGGACGCTACGGCCCGTACGTGACCGACGGCGAGAACACCGCGTCGCTGTTCAAGTCGATGGCGCTGGACACCGTGACCCTCGCGCAGGCGGAACAGTTGCTGACCTTGCCGCGCACGCTCGGCCAGCTCGACGGCGAGGACGTGACGGCGCAGAACGGCCGCTACGGCCCGTACATCAAGAAGGGCTCGGACTCGCGCTCGATCGACTCCGAGGAGCAGCTGTTCACGATCACGCTGGACGAGGCCGCGGCGATCCTGGCCCAGCCGAAGCAGCGTGGTCGTCGCGCGGCCGCCGCGCCGCCGCTGCGCGAGCTCGGAAACGACCCCGTGTCGGGCAAGGCGATGGTGGTCAAGGACGGCCGCTTCGGCCCCTACGTGACCGACGGCGAGACCAATGCCTCGCTGCGGCGTGGCGACGCCGTCGAGGAGCTCACCGACGCCCGCGCGGCCGAGCTGCTCGCCGACCGACGCGCCCGGGGACCGGCAAAGAAGACCGCCCGCAAGAGCCCCGCGAAGAAGACCGCCAAGAAGAGCGCCGCCAAGAAGACCACGGCGAAGAAGACCGCCAAGAAGGCGGCTGCGAAGAAGACCGCCGCGAAGCCCAGCTAGCGAGCACCTGGCTGAAGAACTCAGCCGCGGTACCAGCGGCGCTGCCGATACCGCGGCTGAGTCCGTCCGTTGACCGGCGGTTACCCTGCGACGGCCGGTCGACCGGATGCTCTCCGGCTGGACAGGAACGGGGGTCCCCAACCCTTCGGGCACTACCGTCATCGTCGGTGGCGGTCTGCGCGTTACGCGCCGGCCGGAATTCGAAGCGTTGGCGGCGAGCGGACGAGGTCATATGAGCAGGCCGGAGCTCGGCGACGAGGTCGTCGCCGCTGCCTGCGCCGGTGAACCCGACGCGCTGCGCTACGTGTACGAGGCCCTAGCCCCCACCGTCCTCGGTTACCTGCGCTCCCGCGGAGTCAGCGATCCCGAGGCCACGACCAGCGAGGTGTTCCTTGCCGTGCTGCCCAAGCTCGCGCACCTGCGTGGTGGCGCCGCCGGGCTGCGCACGCTCGTGTTCAGCGTCGCCCACGCCCGCATGGTCGACGACCGGCGCAGCCAGGCGCGCCGGCCTCGGACCGTCGAGTACGAACCCGGCGCGGACGATCGGCCGGTTCCTTCGGCCGAGGACGACGCCCTGCAGCGCATTGCCGCGCAACGTGTCCAGGACGTGCTCGCCCAGTTGCCGCCCGATCAGCGCGAGGTGATCCGCCTGCGGATCATCGCCGACCTGTCGATCGACCAGGTGGCGAGCGTGATGGGCCGCTCTCCGGGCGCGATCAAGCAGCTCCAGCGGCGCGGGCTGATCGCCCTGCGCGCGGTGCTCAATGACCGGCAGGTAACCCAATGAGCCGGCCGGACGATGACGTGGACGAGATGATCAACGACCCGGCGGTCGTCGACTTCCTGGACGAGCTGCGCAACCTCGCCGACGTGGCGAGCCCCGCACCCTCGCCGGACCTCGACGCGATGCTGGCGGGCGCGGTGCCGGTGCCGCGCGCGCCACGCGAGCGCGTGCACGTTCCGCTGGGCCGCCACCGGGTGCTCACGTCGCTGACCGTCGCGGCCGCGGTGATCGCGCTGCTCGTCGCCGGTGCCGCCACCCACAATCTGCCGGCCTCTGCGCAGCGGCTCATCTCGAAGATCGTCAACACGGTGACGCCGTTCCACATCGAACCGGTGCCGACCCATCGGCAGCCGTCCCACCCGTCCGAGGGACCGCCGCCCGGGCAGCCGACCCACCCGCGCGCGACGCCGTCTGCGGGCCACAACTCGTCCCCGACCGCGCCGCGAACGGGCACCGGGTCGCCGAGCGGATCGCCGTCGACGCCGAGATCGACCGCGCCCGCGGCACGGAGATCGACAGCGCCCGCGGCACCGGGATCGGCACCTGGATCGGTACCGAAATCGCCCCCGACCTCGCCGCCCGGGCCGAGCCCCGATTCCTCGCCCTCGCTCGTCTCACCGTCTGCGTCCAAGACCCATCCGGCGCATCCGGCGCATCCGGCGCATCCGGCGCATCCAGCGCATCCGGCGCATCCAACGCATCCGGCGCATCCAATGCATCCCGCGCATCCAACGCATCCGCCGCATCCGGCCGGTCCGGGCGATGCCGACGGTGGCCGGCCGGCACCGTCGGCGTCCGTCCCGGTCGGGCCCGGCGACAACAAGGGCAAGCACAACGGGCAAGCACAAGGACAGTGGCCCGCACCCGGTCCGGTCAGTAGACGAAGGTCTCCAGAAACGCGTTGCCGAAGCGCCGCTGCGGGTCGTGCCGCTCGGCCAGCCCGGCAAACTCGCCCAGGCGCGGGTAGCGCGCCCGCACGTCGGCCGCGGGCATCCCGAACACCTTGCCCCAGTGCGGCCGGGGGTCGAAGGGCGCTAGCGCTGCCTCGACGGCCGCCACCGCGGGCTGCACGCGCTCGTCGTCGGCGACCCACGTGCAGTGCAGCGCGAGGGTGTCGCGGTCGTGGCACGGACTGAGCCACAGGTCGTCGGCTGCGATCGTGCGGATCTCGCACACCTGCAGCGCCGTGCCGAACTCCACGGCGCCCAGGGCCGCGATCGCGGCAGCGCCGTTCTCGCGGGCGATGAGGTACTCGCTTTGCTGCTCGTCGCCGGCGCTCGGGCGGAATTCGGCGCGGAAGTGCGGCAGGCGTGCATGCCACGGCCCGGGGACGCCGAGCTGTTCGGTGGCGGCGATCGGGTCCTCGCCGGCGATCGGGTGCATCGGCTCCTGCGCCGCAGTGGCGCCCCAGGCCCGTCCGTCGACGGGATCGGCATCGGCGGCTGCCTTGGCCCAGACCATGTCGATCACGCCGCGCCGCGACCAGGTGGTGAACAGGCTGACGCTGTACCCGGCGCCCATGACCTCGTCGAGGCGGTCGAGGACGGTGTCGAGCGGCGCGTCGACCCACACGCTCTGGCGCAGGTCGTAGCTCGGGACGATGTCGAGCGTCATGCGGGTGACGACGCCCAGCGCGCCGAGCGCGAGCACCGACCCGCCGAAGTCGGCGTCACCGCGGCTGACTCGGACGAGCTCTCCGTCGGCCTGCACGAACTCGACCGCAGCCACGCCGGCGGCCAGGCACCGGTTGGCGATGCCCGAGCCGTGGGTGCCGGTCGCCGAGGCGCCGGCGATCGAGATGTGCGGCAGCGATCCGAGGTTCGGCAGCGCCCAGCCCGCCTCGTCGAGTCGCACGGCCAGTTCGGCGTAGCGCACCCCGCCACCGACCTCGACCGTGCGTGCGGACGGGTCGATCACGATCGGCACGTCCAGGTCGACGGTGCTGATCAGATCACCGGTGGTGTCGGCGACGCGGTTGAACGAGTGTCCGGTGCCGAGCGCCCGTGCGCGGGGAAGATCCGCGATCAGGTGCTGCAGCTCGTCCACCGTCGTCGGCCGGTGGAGTTGCTGCGCGGCGAAGGTGATGTTGCGGGCCCAGTTCTGCACAGTCACCAGACCGAGCGTAGAGGTCAGGTCGCGCGGTGCCCCACGGCGAAGATGCGCCGGAACTCGAACAGCGTCCCGTGCGGTCCTTGCGGATAGGCCGCGCGCAATGCCGGGGCGAGCTCGGCGCAGAACCGCTCCGCGTCCGAGGCCGACAACGCGCCGAGCACCGGTCGTAGCCCCGTCCCGCGCAGCCATTCGAGCACGGGGTTGTCGCCGGCGAGCACGTGCAGGTAGGTCGTCTCCCACGCATCGGCGCGCAGGCCGGCGTCGAGCATGATCTCGGCATAGGACTGCGGCGATCCGACCGCGTCGTGACGCAGGACGTGCCCCAGGTCCCAGCGTTGCGCCTGCTCTCGCAACAACGTGTGCGCAGGCCCGGCGAAGTTGCCCGGCACCTGCAGTGCGATCCAGCCGCCGGCGACCAGGTCGCGGGCCCAGGCTGCGAGCAGGACGTCGTGGTCGGGCACCCATTGCAGGGTGGCGTTCGTGATCACGACATCGACATCGGGCCCGGTGCTCCACTGCGCGACGTCGCCGAGCGTCACCGACACCCCGCTCACCGACCGAGCGGCGTCGATCATCTCCGGCGAGGAGTCGATGCCTTCGACGACGGCGCCGGGCCAGCGTTGGGCCAGCAGCGCGGTCAACGTGGCCGGGCCGCAGCCGAGGTCGACCACGCGCCGGGGCCTCGCGGCGCCGACCCGCGCCATCAGGTCGAGGAACGGTCGGGCCCGTTCGTCGGAGTAGCGGCCGTACTGTGCCGGATCCCAGTCCACGTCCACCAAGATATCTCGACGTCAAGAGATATGATCTGATCATGCGTGACGAGGTGGACGAGATCGTCGCGGCCTGGCGCCGCGAACGTCCCGACCTCGACGTCGAACCACTCCAGGTGCTCTCCCGCATCAGCCGCCTCGCCGCGGTGCTCGACGTGCGCCGGGCCGATGCTTTCGTCGGACACGGACTGCAGGCCCACGAATTCGACGTGCTGTCCGTGCTGCGACGCAGCGGCGAACCGTTCGAGCGCACCGCCGGCGAACTGGCCAGCCGCACCCACGTCACGTCCGGCACGATGACCAGCCGACTCGACCGGCTGGTCGCGCGCGGGTTCGTCACGCGCCGTCCCGATCCGGCCGACGGGCGCATCGTCCGCGTGCGACTGTCCGACGCCGGACGTGAGCGCGTCGACGCCGCGTTCGTCGCGTTACTGCGTTCTGAACAGCAACTGCTCGCAACACTCGACGCCACGCAAAGCACCGAACTGGCCGCGTCCCTGAGATCCTTGTTGCAGGCAGCGAAGCTGTGACGGGTTGCGCGCCGTAGCGTGGGACCGCAAGGGGCCGGGCAGAAGGAGTTGTGATCAGCGAGGGCACCGACATCGCGCCGGCGGCTGTGTCCAACGTCGCCGCGCTTCGTGGTGTGCTCCGGGTGACGCCGTTCCGGCGGCTCTGGTACTCGACGGCCCTGTCGAGCCTGGGCGACTGGCTCGGCCTGCTGGCGACCACCGCGCTCGCGACGAGCCTGGCCCACGGCTACAAGGCACAGAACTACGCACTCGGCGGCGTCCTCGTGGTCAAGCTGCTGCCCGGCGATCGTGCTCGGGCCGCTCGCCGGCGCGTTCGCCGACCGGTTCGACCGGCGCATGACCATGGTCATCTCCGACTTCGTGCGGTTCGGGCTGTTCTTGACGATCCCGCTCGCACACCTGGTCGTCGACACCCGCGAAACCCTGATCTGGCTGCTGGTCGCCAGCTTCCTGATCGAGTGCGTGAGCCTGTTCTGGATGCCCGCGAAGGATGCGTCCGTCCCGAATCTGGTGCGCCGGGACCAGATCGAATCGGCGAACCAACTCAGCCTGATCACCACCTACGGGCTGACGCCGGTGCTCGGCGCCGGGCTGTTCTCTGTCTTGTCGCTGGTCACGAACGTGCTGGCGCGGCACCTCCACTTCTTCCGCGCCCAGCCGGTGAACCTGGCGCTCTACCTGAATGCGGGGACGTTCCTGTTCGGTGCGATCGTCGTGTTCTTCATCCGCGAGATCAGTGGCCACCGGGCACTGAAACCGACCGACGACCAGCCGAGCCTGCGCTTCCTGTTGCGCGAGGGCGCGAGCTTCATCCGGCACTCGCGCATGGTCGGCGGGCTGATCATCGGCCTGGTCGGCGCGTTCGTCGCGGCCGGCGCCGTGATCGGGGCGGGCAAGATCTTCACCGAGTCGCTCGGCGGCGGCAACGCGGCCTACGGCGTGCTGTTCGGTGCGGTGTTCGTGGGCCTCGGGTCCGGCATGGCATTCGGGCCGCGGATCGCGCGCGACCTGTCGCGCAAGCGGCTGTTCGGGCTGTCGCTGGTGTTCGCCGCGGTCTCGCTGATCCTGTGTTCGGTGATGCCGCAGGTGGCGCTCGCGGTCATCTTCGTCGTCGGTCTCGGCTTCGGCGCCGGCGTCGCGTATCTGGCCGGGACGACCCTGCTCGGTACCGACGTCGACAACGAGATGCGCGGCCGGGTGTTCGCCGTGCTGCAGTCGATGATCCGCGTGGTGCTCATTCTCGCGCTCGCTGCCGTCCCGTTCGTCGTCGCTCAGGTCGGCAAGACGACGCTGCACATCGGCAGCGTCACCTACGTCATCGACGGCACGCGCATCGTCCTGGCCGCAGGCGGTGTGTTCGCCCTGCTCGCCGGACTGCTCGCGTACCGCAAGATGGACGACAGCGAGCAGGTCGCGCTGTTCGACGACGTCAAGACCTCGCTGCGCAACGACTCGTCGGGACGGCGGCGGCTGCGCGACGGCGGCGTGTTCATCGCCTTCGAGGGCGGCGAGGGATCGGGCAAGTCGACCCAGATCGAGCGGCTGGCCGAGTCGCTGCGGCACAGCGGCCGACTCGTCGTCGTGACCCACGAGCCGGGGGCGACCGAGACGGGCGACGGCATCCGGAATCTGCTGCTGCACCACCGCGAACCCATCTCGCCGCGCGCCGAGGCGTTGCTGTTCGCCGCCGACCGGGCACACCACGTCGACACCGTCATCGCGCCCGCGCTCGAGGCGAAGCGGATTGTGCTGTGCGACCGGTACATCGACTCGTCGCTGGCCTACCAGGGTGCCGGACGCAAGCTGTCGGTCGAAGAGATCCGCCGCATCTCGCGGTGGGCGACCCAAGGACTCACGCCCGATCTGACGATCCTGCTCGACATCACGCCGGCCGTCGGCCTCGCTCGGGCCCGCGGCGTCGAAGGCGGCGACAAGCTCGAGGCCGAGTCGCTGCAGTTCCACGAATTGGTGCGGCGGGCGTTCCTGCACCTGGCCGAGGCCGAACCGCGGCGTTACCGCGTCGTCGATGCCACCCGTCCGGTCGATGTCGTCGCCGGCGAGGTCCTCACCGCAGTCAACGAACTGCTCGCGCCGGCCAGCGAGCCCACGGCGTCCGCACAGACCGAGTCCGAGACGGTGACGACGTGAGCGTCTGGGACGACCTGATCGGGCAGGACGAGGCAACCGCCGTCCTGCAGCGCGCTGCGAGCGCGGCCGCCGCGATCGCAGCGGGCGAGGACGTGCCGGGCGGCGCGATGACCCACGCCTGGCTGTTCACCGGCCCGGCCGGATCGGGACGTTCGGTCGCGGCGCGTGCGTTCGCGGCCGCGCTGCAGTGCGAGCGCACGCCGGCGGGATGCGGCGAGTGCTCGGCCTGCCACACCGTTGCCACCCGCAGCCATCCCGACGTGCACTCGGTCGTCCCCGAGGGATTGTCGATCTCGGTCGCCGAGATGCGCTCCGTGGTCGCACGATCGGCCCGCCGTCCCATCCGCGGACGCTGGCAGGTCGTCGTGATCGAAGACGCCGACCGGTTGACCGAACAGGCGTCCAATGCGCTGTTGAAGGCCGTCGAAGAGCCTCCCGCGCGCACGGTGTTCCTGCTGTGCGTGCCGTCGCTGCATCCCGACGACGTGTCGCTCACGATCCGTTCGCGGTGCCGGCTGGTCTCGCTGCGCACCCCGCCGGCCGACGCGATCGCGGCGGTGCTGCGGGGGCGTGACGGCATCGACGACGCCACTGCCGAGTGGGCGGCGGCCGCGTCGCAGGGACATGTCGGCCGGGCCCGGCGCTTGGCGCGTGACGAGGCCGCGCGCGAGCATCGAGCCACGGTGCTCGCGATTCCGGCGTCGCTCACGTCGATGTCAGCCTGCCTCGCCGCAGCCGATCACCTGGTGAGCGCAGCCGAGGCCGAGGCGAAGGATCTGTCCGAGTCGCTCGATGCCGCGGAGTCGCAAGCACTGCAGATCGCGCTCGGGGCCGGTGGCACCGGCAAGGGCACCGCGGCGACGACGCGCGGCACGACCGGCGCGATCCGCGACCTCGAGAAGCGCCAGAAGTCGCGGCAGACCCGCACGCAGCGTGACGCGCTCGATCGTGCGCTGGTCGACCTCGCCGCGTTCTACCGCGACGTGCTGCTCGTGCAGACCCGCTCGCCGATCGCGCGCGCCCATCCCGACTTCGACGACGACGTGCGCACTGTCGCGACCAAGCTGCGCTCGCCGGACGTCCTGCGCCACCTCGACGCGGTGCTCGACTGCCGCACCGCGCTCGACCTGAACGTGAAGCCGCGCATCGCCGTCGAGGCGATGACTGCCGCGCTGCGCCTCCCGAACTGAACCGCCTCGCTGCGCGCACCCTTTCTCCGCGAGTGGTCACTTATGCCGCGAGTGGTCAGTTATTAGTGACCACTCGGCGCGTAAGTGACCACTCGCGAAATGGGGACGGGTCGTAGAGTCGCCGAATGGGCATGGTGTGCGCGGTGGTGTTCCAGCGCCAGGGCCGGCTCTACTATGCCGATCCGGGCGAGCTGCAGGTGTCGGTCGGAGATCAGGTGCTCTATCCGACCGAGGTCGGCCCCGAGGTCGCCGAGGTCGCCTGGGCGCCGGAGTGGGTCAGCGACGAGTTCGGCGCGTTGCCGGTGCTCGTGGGCAAGGCCGGCGAGGACGCGCTCGAGAAGGCGGCGCTGAGCCGCAAGCGGCGTGCCGCGGCCCGGGTCGCCGCGAAGCGGTTGATCCGCGAGCACGAGCTGCCGATGAAGGTGTCCGGTGTCGACTACGAGACCGCCGCCCGCAAGACGACGATCTACTTCACCGCGCCGCACCGCGTCGACTTCCGCGCGCTCGTCCGAGATCTCGCGGCGACCCTCAACGGCAAGGTCGAACTGCGACAACTGTCCGCGCGCGACGAGGCGCGGCTGACCGGCGGCATCGGCAGCTGCGGACGCGAACTGTGCTGCTCGACCTTCCTGGTCGACTTCGAACCGGTCAGCGTGCGCATGGCCAAGGACCAGGACCTGCCGCTGAACCCGCTGCGCATCTCCGGCGCGTGCGGCCGTCTGATGTGCTGCCTGAAGTACGAGCACCCGATGTATCAAGACTTCGCCGAAAAGGCCCCGGGCATCGGCGAACAGGTCGAGACCCCGGACGGCGAGGGCACCGTCGTCGGGCACAACGTCCCGGGCGAGAAGGTCGTCGTGCGCATGGCCGCGGACGGCCGCCGCTCCGCGTGCGCCCTCGCGTCCGTGTGCGGAAGCAGGAAGGCCTACGAGTCGCGCTCAGACGCGGCATCCGGGGATGCGAAGAACTGATGGCGTGGTTCAGGTCTCTCGCGTTGGCTGCGTCGATGCTTGCGTTGACGACGGCGGCGTGCACCTCGTCATCCGGCGCGAAGGTCAGTGCAGCGGGCCACGCGGGTCGTCCGCTGGACATCCGGATCACAGTCGACCGAACGACCGCCCGCGCGGGCACGTCGATCACCGGGACGGCAATCATCACCAATTCGACGGCGCACCCGATCGAGATCAAGGACTGTCACGGTGATTGGCTCAACGTCGCGTTGGCCAATGGCGCGACCACATCGGAGTCGGGTTGGGAACAGTGCCTGACGCTTCCACCGACGCAGCTGCCGGTCGGGACCATGCGTATGCCGATCACGATCGACACCACCTACAGCGAGTGCAGCCCGCACGGGGGGAGCATTCCCGCGTGCATCCACGATCCGAGCGGCAGACTTGCCATGCCGCCCTTGCCGCCTGGCACCTACTCCACGATCGCCACGATGCTCGCACCGGAGAACGGCGTGCCTGAGCCGACACCGAACACGTTCCAGATCACGCTGACCCCGTGACCCACGGCGTTTGCCGTCATACGGTGGGGCCATGCCCACACGTGATTCGGCTTTCGCAGCAGGCACGCCCTGCTGGATCGACCTGATGACGACCGACGTCGAGTCGGCCCGCAACTTCTACGGCGATCTGTTCGGCTGGCAGTTCGACATCGGCGGTGAGGAGACCGGCTACTACTCGACCGCGATGATCGACGACCGGCGCGTGGCCGGCGTCTTCCAGATGCAGGTCGACCACCCACCGGTGTGGACGACCTACCTCGCCACCGATGACGCGGATGCGACGGCCGAGGCGGTGACCAAGCACGGCGGCACGATCGCGCAGGCGACGATGGACGTGATGGACCTCGGCCGGATGGCGATCGTCCAGGACCCGACCGGCGGGACGTTCGGCACCTGGCAGGCGGGCTCGCACTTCGGCACGCAGATCTTCAACGAGCCGAACACGCTCACGTGGAACGAGTTCATGACGCGCGACTACGACGCGGCCAAGAACTTCTTCGCTGAGGTGTTCGGCTATACCTACACCGAGCTCGGCGACGAGGGCTTCAAGTACTCGACGATCGAACTCGACGGCACGACCGTCGGCGGGCTCGGCGTGCTGCCTCCAGTCGTGCCGGCCGAGGTGCCGCCGCACTGGCGCATCTACTTCCAGGTCGAGGACACCGACGAATCCGTCGCGAAGGCCGTGTCGATCGGCGCCGAGGTCACCAGCCCGGCCCAGGACATGCCCTACGGCCGCCACGCCGACCTGATGGACCCGCAGGGCGGCCGGTTCTCGATCATCAAGCCCGCGCCCCGCCCGTCCTGATCACGTCTTGCTCCGTTCTGCCCGGTTCGAGTGCCGTCCGACCGGGCACAGCGGAGGAAAACCTGATCGAGGACGCATCGCACCGCACCCGTTAGACTCAACCGCTGCGCCGCCTCGCGGTGAGCGCGCCGCCTTAGCTCAGTCGGCAGAGCACCTCACTCGTAATGAGGTTGTCCGGGGTTCGATTCCCCGAGGCGGCTCCATTTTCTGCCGAAGAACGGTGTGGTGCCGAACGCGAAGACAACTTCGGATGTCAGTGAGCGGCTTCGGCGACGTGCGTGCGGTTGCGGCCGGCGTGTTTGGCGCCGTAGAGGGCGGCGTCGGCGGCGTGGACGACGTCGTTTGCCGTGGCGCCATGCTGCGGGTAGAGCGCGATGCCGGCGGAGAGCGTGATGCCTGGCATCGGGGTGCCGCCGTGGTCGAGACGCACTGCGGCGACTTGTTCTCGGATCACTTCGGCGCGCGCTCTGAGTGTGTCGGGGTCGACGTCGGTCATGAGGATCAGGAACTCCTCGCCGCCGTAGCGGCAGGGCATGTCCCCGGCACGCAGGGCGCCGCGCAGGGCGTCGGCAACGGCCTTGAGCATCTGATCGCCCGCGTCGTGACCGTGAACGTCGTTGATCGTCTTGAAATGGTCGATGTCGATCATGATGACACCGAAGGGTTGGCCGGTGCGGTCAGCGCGCGCTGCCTCGCGGTCGATCCATTCCTCGACGAAGCGGCGGTTGAGCAGGCCGGTCAGCGGATCACGCAATGCCTGGAGACGCAGCTTCTCGCGAAGTTCGATGTTGGTCAGAGCCAGTGCGGTCTGCTCGGCGACTGCGACGCCGAGGCTACGTTTGGCCTGGGTCAGATTCCGTACATGCGTGTCGGTGGTAAGGCGATGGCCGATGAGGTGGAGCACGCCGACGGTGTCGCCGTGGGCGGACATCGGGATGCAGATCGAGTCGCCGCTGCGGTCGGTGACGTGCGGGCAGGACAGCAGCGGGTCGTCGGCGTCGACGACATGGGGCTGCCCGCGACGCAGGGCCCAACAGTCCGAGGGGCCGAGCACTTCGCGGGCGGTCAGGGCACCCCAGGCCGTCCTGGCTTCCAACGCGTTGCGTGATGCCCGGTAGAGATAGATGACGCCGGACAGCCCCAAGAACATCGCCGCGAGCGAGTGCGCGATGACCGCGTACGCCTCCTCGACCGATTCGCAGGCCTGCAGCAGGTTGCCCAACTCGGTCAGCTGCACGATGTCGCGGTTGAGGGCCTCGAACTGCGCCGTCCGTTCCCGGACCCGCTGTTCGAGCTCGTCTCGGCTGGCCGCAAGTTCCTCGGAGAGCATGTTGATGCCGACGATGACCGCATCCACCTCGTCCTCGGCGCTGCTTGGCACACCCCGGGCACTCAGATCGCCACAGGCCAGCTGGGTCAGCAGCCCGACTACCTGCTCGATCCGATCGTCGGTGGCCGACTGGGTCATCTGTGTTGGTCAAGCCAGGACAACGCCGCAGCGCGGTCGGTGAAGATCCGGATGGCGACAGGCATTCGCTTGAGCCCGATGAAGAAGTTGGCGATCATCTTGTTCACCGCAGACCCTGCGAGGAGTGCGATCGCTGTAACACCGCCCTGATCGCTGTTGAAATGCTCGCGGGCGGGGCGTTCCAGGCGTGCCATCCCGCGCATGTCGACCAGGACCGGCACCGGCCCGCGACCCAGCGCTTCCAGCTCGGCGGTCACTTCCTGCGCTTCTGCCAGCCCACACACCGAGCTGGGCGCCCATTCGGTGATCGCGACGCGGGCCGGCTCGTCCCAAAACACTCGGTAGGCCGGCAACCCCGTCATGCGATTCTCCCAGATCGGTCGCCGATCATGCGCGGCCGCGTTGTGGGCCGCGCCAGCGGCCCGAGCACAACTGTGCCCTCACCGACTCCTTCGGCTGGTTCGCGTCAAACTTGAGCGCAACCGGCACCAGGCTGGTCCGTGTGGGTGTCCGCGGGCCTAGCCGCGCGGCACGGCTGCCAGCAGATCGCCGAGACCCAGCTCCGGCAAAGCCGCGATGTCGTCCGGCTCGACCTGCGGACGCGGTGACGAAGCGAGCTGCGCGGCGAACATGCTCGCCGCGTCGGCGTGTGCTCCCGGACCGTCGAGGCGGTAGCGGGGCGGCAGCATCGGGCCGAACAGCAGCGGCTCGGCGAGGTCAGGATGCGCGCGCAGGTCCGGAGCCACGCCCGCGGCGTCGGCGAGCATCAGTGCAGCGACGTTGTGCGAGTCGATCGCCGGCGGCGCGACGGAAACGGCAGCACGCGCGGACGCAGCGTCGGGCGGTGCGATCGCCCCGGACCACATGCCGATGATCCAGCGCGCCTGCAGTTCGAGCAGCGAGAAGTACGGACCCTGCAGCGCGAACTGACCGATGACGCCGAAGCCTGGCAAGTCCGGGTGCAGCGTGCGCCGGTCGAGTCGCAGATCGGCACCGAGCACCGACCACACCTCGTCCGACAGGTACGCCAGATCGAGGCGGTAGCCGGTGGCGCACACGATCGCGTCGACGTGCTCAGACCTTCCGTCGACGAACGTCACCGTGGTGCCCTGCACCGACTCGACTGCCGATCGACAGGTGATCGCGCCGTCGCGCACCTGCGCCAGGTAGTCCTGGCACAGCGAGTGGCCTGCGACGAGAAAGTTCTCGTCCGGTTCGGGTGCGCCGAAGTCGGCCGGGTTGCCGGCGACGCGCAGCACCCGCTCGCGCAGCATCCGCCCGTACTCGTCCGGCGGCATCGCGGCACGGCGCAGCGCCGCGACGTGCGTGTACCACTGCCAGTCGGACGAGACACCGTCCACGTTCTTCTGCAGCACGTAGCGCGGCTTGCGATAGGCGGAGATCACCGGCGTCACGGTCGCGATGTCCGACGCGATCTCGTGCCCGCTGACCCCGTTTCCGTAGACGAGAACGTTGCGCCCGCTGAAGTGGCCGGCACCGGGATAGTCGTACGCGTGCAGCAGTTCGCCGGCGAACTCGTCGAACCCGGACGGGACGACCGGGGCGTGGAACCGTCCTGACGCAACGATCACCGCGTCGAACTGCTCCCCGTCGACGAACCAGCCGGGCCGCACCGAATCGACTCGCGTGCCGAACCGGATGTGCCGAGTGACCCCGAACGCCTCGGCGTACGAGCGCAAGTACGCGTGGATCTGCTCGGCGCGCGGGTGCAGCTCATGCGTGTCCGGCGCCGGATGGTCGGAGAACGCGGTCATCGCTCGACTCGTATTCGTGTGCATGCCGGGCCAGATCCCGCTGTGCGCCGCGCTCGTGTACCACTGCCCGCCCAGGTCGTCGCTCGCCTCGAACACGGTGACGTCGAAGCCCACCTCGAGCGCATGCTTGGCCGCGACGAGGCCGCTCGGGCCGGCGCCGATGACCGCGACACGCGCGTCCGCGTCCAGCCTTGTCATCGATGCCCCCTGCGTCCGATGCACGCACCGTACGCCCGTGTGGCAGCGCAAACGATCACGGTCTTCTTGGTCCGAAGTTTGCTCGCGGGCCATCGCCAGTTCGCCGTTCGGACGATCAAGGCACCGATCCTGGCCGCATGGGGATCAGCAACCCCGACTCGTCGGGGACGACCCGCAAGCTGGCGTGGCTCGGGCTGCTACTGCTCAGCGCGGCGTTGTCGGCCGGCGCGTGGTTCGGCACCTATCACCAGTCGTTGACCGAGCAGCACGCCTACGCGCGGTGTGCGGCGACCGCGGCCGGCTGCACGCGACCGGGGAGCTCGCCGGTGTGGGCGTTCGGTGGCATCGCCGTCGCGTTGATCCTGCTCGCCGGTTGGGTCGCGGTGCGCGGACGGACGTGGCGCCTTCACGACGGTGCGATGTTCAGGAAGCCTGTCAGTACGCCCTGAATGTATCGGCGGTGCCGGTCGATCGCGGCGGCTTGTTGGATCGGGTCGTACTGCTCGCCGTATCCGAGCAACGTGCGGTGCGATGACCTTCCCGGTCCGCGCGCTGATCGCGACGAAGTCGTAGCGGTCGGCGTCGGACTCGTTGCCCGTCCGCGTCGTCGTGTAGATCAGCCCGTCGGTGCGGGACAGACGCGGCACGCTCGACGAGTGCACCCGGTTGCGCCACGCGACGACGCAGCCGTGACCGCTGCGGCGCACGTCGACGCGCACCATCCCGCCGGCAATGGGTGCGCTCGCAGGATGCGACGAACCGGCGCCGGCGGGGTAGGCCGGATACGGGTAGCCGTACGTACTCGCCACGTACACGCTGCGACCTAAGCCGATCGGTGAGTTCTCGGTGCCGCGCACGACCGGCGTACGGCAGACCAGCGCGCCGGTGCGTGCGGCGTAGACGAGCAGATGTTCCATGCGATCGGCGTTGTCGGTGATCGTGAGGTACTCCGAACCCGTCCGTGGCCCGAAGAACGTCGGCGTCGCGCCCGTGCCCCAGCTCAACTGACCCGGCTTGCGCGTCGTCCCGCGGTTGTAGGCACGACGCCACACTCGTTGGATCGCCCCCGATGGAGCGCTGCGGTACAGGTAGAGCGCGTGGGTCGAGGCGACGGCGATGCCGCCGGGCGCGCTGGCGATGCTGTTCGCGACCTGTTCGCCGCGCGGCAGGTGCGCCGACCGCACGCGTCCCGTCTTCGGGTTGACCGTGCCGATGACGCCGCGCGCGGACGCGAACCAGATCCGTCCGTCCCATGCAGGTGTCAGACCCACGACCGAGTCGGACGAGGGCACGACGCGCGTCAGCGGGTAGCGACGGGCGACTGAGAGCTGCCACGTGCCGGCAACCGTGCGCCGATGCGCGATGACGAGAACCGAGTTGCTGCCGTCGGCCACGACCAACCGATCGCGCCGGTCGAGGTAGCTGTAGATGCCGCCGAGCAGTCCCGACTTCGTCAGCCGCATGCTCGCCAGCGTGAGCCCGGTCGACGGGTCGATCAGATACGCGCTCGGCGTCTTGGTCGGGATGTCGACGCAGACGAGTTGCGCGAGCCCGCCGTCGCCGACCAGCACGGTCGGGCAATCCGAAGCCAGGGGACGGTAGGACGCGCCGACGGACCCCCGGCCGGGCCCGGCCACGCCGACCGTGTCCGAGGCCTCCGCGTCGCCGTGCATGGTGGCGTCCGGCCCGCGCGAGAGTCCGGGAGCACGTGGCGGCGACGCGGCGAACGCCGTCGCCGACAGACAACACGCGAGCAGGACGGCGCCGATCAGGGCTGTCCGCGACCGAAGTGTGCGCACCGCAGCGAGGCTAACCGCACGACTCCCGATGTTCGACTCAAGAAAATCTCTGCTGCGGTTGCAGTGCATGTAAAGGCTTCGTAAAGTTCGATGCGCAGGGAGACGCCGATCCGCCCGTGGGACATCTGGTCACCTGGCTCTCGACCCCGCCGAGAGCCCTCACGGGCGGGGAGTCAGTGGTGAAACCGACCCCACTTTGAACGGAGTGGTGTCATGTCACCGTCCCCCCGCGCGGTGTCGGCAACGGGCACAGTGTTGCCGTCCAGCCACAGCTGGACCTACCTCGAGACGTGCGTGGAGCTCGCGGCGTGATCACTCGCCCGAGGATCGTCGCAGCGTTTGCCGGAGCCGCGGTCGTTGCGGTGGTCGCTGTGCTCGCGCAGAGCGTCGGTGCACCGGCGGCCGGTGCCAGCACCCCGCGCGGCACGGAGCAGGTGATCGTCCGCTCGAACAGCGCCGACCTCGCCGCGTTGCGGCACCTCGTCCGATCCGTCGGCGGCCACGTCGACCGCACACTCGGCTTGATCCACGCCGTGTCGGCAACGGTCCCCGCGGCCTCGCTCGCCGCGCTGCGCGCCGACCGGTCGGTCGCCGACGTCACCCGCGACGCCCGCGTGCACCTGGCCGGGGCGAAGTCGGCGGGTATGCCGCCGGCGCCGGCCTACGACCCGACGGCCGACCCCGACTCGATGTACAGGCTCGAGTCCATCGTCGGCGCACGCGCCGACTGGAAGGCCGGCTTCACCGGCAAGGGCATCGACGTCGCGCTCGTCGACTCCGGCGTCGCACAGGTCCCCGGCCTGTTGCCGGCCGACATCGTGCTCGGCCCCGACCTCACCGAGGAGTCGCAGGACCCGAGCACTGACGACGTCGACACGTTCGGCCACGGCACGCATCTGGCCGGCATCATCGCCGGGCACGACGCGAACGTCACGAACACAGCCGGCGCGTGGAACGACACCAATGACTTTCTCGGGATGGCCCCGGACGCACGCATCGTCAGCGTCAAGGTCGCCGACGCGCACGGCGTGAGCGACGTCTCGCAGGTCATCGCCGGGATCGACTGGGTCGTGCAGCACGCGCACGACCCCGGCATGAACATCCGGGTCATGAACCTCTCGTTCGGGACGGACTCGACCCAGGCCTACACACTCGACCCGTTGGCCTACGCGACCGAACAGGCCTGGCAGCACGGCATCGTCGTCGTCACCTCGGCCGGTAACTCGGGGACGTCGGCCGCGTCGCTCACCGACCCCGCGATCGACCCGTTCGTCATCGCTGTCGGCGCCGACGACCCGGCCGGGACTCCGGCCACGAACGACGACGCCATCGCCCCGTTCTCGTCCGTCGGCAACGGCACCCGCAACCCCGACCTGGTCGCACCCGGAGTGCACGTGCAGTCGCTGCGCGACCCCGGCAGCTATGTCGACCAGACCTTCGCCGACACCGGAGCGATCAACGCGCGCTTCTTCCGCGGCTCGGGGACGAGCCAGGCCGCCGCGATGGTCAGCGGCGCCGCCGCGCTGATCTTGCAGCAGCAACCCAACCTCACGCCGGACCAGGTCAAGTTCCTGCTCACGCAGAACGCGGCGCCCATCCCGAACACGACACCTGCGGCAGCCGGCGCGGGCCTGCTCCACCTGAAGACGAGTTACGGACCGGTGCCGCCGGCCGCGCAGAACTTCACGCCGAGCACCGGCAAGGGCAAGCTCGAACTCTCCCGCGGCTCCGACCACATCGCGATCACCGACACCACAACCGGGGTCACGACCGATCTGACCGGTGAGCAGGACATCTTCGGCCACGCGGTCACCACGGCGGCCCTCGCGAATCTCGAGGCGAGCGCGACCGCGTGGAACGGTGGCTCGTTCAACGGCAACGTCTGGACCGGATCCGGGTGGACGACGTCGGACTGGGCGAGCTCGTCATGGCGGTCGTCGAGCTGGCGCGCGTCGTCGTGGACGTCATCGAGCTGGGCGAGTTCGTCGTGGCGCAGCGACGACTGGTCGAGCTCGAGCTGGAAGGGCGACGGCTGGTCCGGGTCGACCTGGGCCGCGAGCTACTGGCGCTGACATATGACAACCACCCCGACTCCAGTGCACCGCGTGCCGCCGGCATTCGTCGCGCTGATCGCGTCCGCGCTGACGCTCGCCGTCAGCGGTGCGGTCGTGCTCACCGTGTTGCCGGGGACGTCCTCGGACGGGCTGCGTCTGCCGTGGTGGTTCATGGTCGCGCCGTTCGCGATCTTCGAGTTGGTCGTGCTCAACGTGCAGGTGCGCAGGGAGGCGCGCTCTGTCTCGCTGAGCGAGATTCCGATGGCGGTCGCACTCGCGTTCAGCTCGCCGGCCGCGGTGATCAGCGCTCGGGTGCTCGGCGCCATGCTCGTCTACGTCCTCGTGCGCCGCCAGTACAAGCAACCGGCGAAGTTGGTGTTCAACCTGGCCGTCGCGCTCACGGAGGCAGTCCTCGCGGTCGTCGTGTTCCGGCTCATCGCGCAGGGCAGCGGTGCGGTTGCCGTGCTGTCGTGGCTGGGCATCTCGGTCGGAAACATCGTCGCGAGTTGCTTCGCCGCCGTCGCCGTCGGTCTCGTCATCCAGATCTACGAGGACGGACTGTCGCTGCGCGAGCTGGCCCGGATCGTGCCCGTGAGCGGCTTGCAAGCCGCGATGGTCAGCACGCTCGGGCTCGTCTGCGTGGTCACCCTCGACGCCAGTCGCGCTGCCGCGGGCCTGCTCGTCCTCGTCGCTGCTGCGTTCATGTTCGCCTACCGCGCGTACTCGACGCTCAACGAGCGACACCTCGGCCTCGAGCGGGTCTACCGGTTCACGCACGCGATGTCGACGAGCCAGGAGATGTCCGATGTGCTCGTCGGTGTGCTGAGCCAGGCCCGCGAGATGCTGCACGTCGAGCGCGCTGTGCTCACGTTCTGCACCCCGGACGAGAGCGGCATCGAGATCAGCCTGGGCCGCAACGGTGAATTGCAGCGCGGCCCGGTCCGGATCCTCACCGATGAAGAGGGGTCGCCGATCGCCGGCGCACTTGCCGGTGCGGGCTCGGTGCTCGTCCAACGGGGGACGAGCGACGAGGCGCAGCGCCGCTGGCTTGCCCGCCGCGGCCTGCGCGAGATCCTCGTCGCGCCGCTGCGTGGGGACTCGGGCGCGACCGCGGTGCTCGCCGTCGTCGACCGACTCGGTGAGGCCCGCGGCCTCGATCACGAGGACGCACGGCTGCTCGAGACCGTCGCCAACCACGCGGCGATCGCGTTGGAGAACGGTCGGCTCGTCGACCGGCTGCGCTACGACTCGCAGCACGACGCGCTGACGGGCCTGCCCAACCGGTTGTTGCTGCAGCGCACGATCGACGAGCGCGTGACGCAGATTCCCGATGGCCAGACGCTGGTCGTCGGCGTCCTCGACCTCGACAACTTCAAGGACGTGAACGACACCCTCGGCCACGAACCGGGTGACGAGTTGCTGCGCGTGGTCGCCGCTCGCCTGGTCACCGGCGGCGAGCACGACACCGTCATCGCGCGGCTGGGCGGTGACGAGTTCGCGGTCGTCTATTACGCCGACCCCGAGCGGGTCCGCGACAACGCCGAAGCATTGATCAAGACCCTGCACCGCAGGCCGGTCGTGCTCAACGGCATCGAGGTCGAGGTCGGTGGTTCGCTCGGCATCACGACGACGCAGGACAGCGGGTCGAGCCGTGAGATGTTGCTCAAGCACGCCGATGCCGCGATGTACCGCGCGAAGACGAACGACGAGGACGTCTGCGTCTGGGAGCCCGACCCGTCGCAGGCGAGCGTCGACCGGCTCGCGCTGGTCAGCAGGCTGCGCACCGCACTGCAGAGCGACGCGCTCGATGTGTTCGTGCAGCCGAAGGTCGAGCTCGCGACCGGCCGGCTCGTCTCACTCGAGGCGCTGGTGCGCTGGGTCGACCCCGACCGCGGCGAGATCGCACCGGACGAGTTCGTCTCGCTGGCCGAGCGCAGCGGCCTCATCCGTCCGCTGACCGACGCGGTGCTGCAGAAGGCGATTGCGGCGTGCGGGGGCTGGCAATCGACGCTGCCCGGCGTGGGCATCGCGGTGAACGTCTCGGTCAAGAACCTCACGCACGACGCATTGATCGAACGGGTCTCGTTCCTGCTGCGCCGCTACGGTCTGGCGCCGCAACTGCTGACCCTCGAGATCACCGAGTCGAGCGTGATGAGCGACCCGTCGCGCATCCTCGAGGTGCTGCGCGAATTGCACGAGCTCGGCGTGCAGCTCTCGATCGACGACTTCGGCACCGGTTACTCGAGCCTGGCCTACTTGCAGCGGCTGCCGGTGCAAGAGGTCAAGATCGACCGCAGCTTCGTGACAGGGATCAGCTGCGACCGCGACAAGACAGCCATCGCGCGGTCGATCATCGAGCTCGCGACTGCACTGCAGCTGCGTGTCGTCGCCGAGGGAGTCGAGTCCGACGACGATTGGACGCGGCTGCGCCAGCTGGACTGCGGCGTCGCGCAGGGCTACTTGATCGCACGGCCGATGCCCGTCGAGCAGGTCGTGGGCTGGCACTCGACGTGGCAGCACTCGCGGGCTCGGGTGCCCGCGGTCTGAACGCTCACTGCTGTCCCGACAGCAACCTCAAGAACAGGCCGGAGCAGTCGGCGACGACCTCGCCCGCCGGGTTGTACAGGCGCGCCGACACGTAGCGCTTGCGGTCCTCGACGCTGTCGAGGCGGCAGTCGAAGCTCAGCTCGACGTCGATCGGTGTGATGCGCCGGTAGTTGACGGTGATGTAGGCGGTGCGGCAGATGCCGCCGGCCATTCCCGCGATGTGGCCCATGATGTCGTCGAACAGCAGCGGCAGCGAGCCGCCGTGCGCCGCCCCGTTGCCGCCGAGGTAGAACCGCGGGAACGTCACGTGCCCGCGCAGCAGACCCTCGCCGCGCTCCTCGATCACATACGGCGGCAGCACCGGCATCGCCCGGCCGGGGATGTCGGGACGCCACCCGTCCCAGCGCTCGGGTTCCTCGGCCTGGTGCGGTTCGAGCAGCGCGCTCAGCTCGTCGAGCCGGGTGGTGACCTCGATGACCAGCTCCGCCGGCAGCACCGCCCCGGCGATGAGGCTCTGCAGCCGCCGCTGGGCGGCGATCATCGCGCCGTACGGGGCGCCGCCGCGCTTCTCGGCGACCGCCGCCTTCCACGCCTGCTCGCGCGCCTGTTCGTCCGGGAACGGCGACGTCGAGTGGGTCATCGTTCGGACCCTAGGCGACGCCGCATCGGGACGTGCGGGATCCCGTCCTCGAGGAAGGACGGCCCCGACCGCTCGAAGCCGAATCGGCCGTACCAGCCTTCGAGGTGCTCCTGGGCGTCGAGCACTGCCGGCCCGTCGCCGACGAGTTCGAGCGCGTGCGACATGAGCGTGGCGGCCAGGCCGGCGCCGCGGGCGGTCGCCGCGGTGGCGACCCGGCCGATGCGCGCGGTGCCGTCGGGCTCGCGCAACAGCCGCAGGGTCGCGCTGACCTCGCCCGCGCCGTCCTCGAGCCAGAGCTGGACGGCACTCGGCTCGAGGTCGCGTCCGTCCAGTTCGGGGTAGGGGCATTGCTGTTCGACGACGAACACGTCGACGCGCAGGCGCAGGATCTTGTAGAGCGTCGCCGGCGTCGAGTTCGGCGACGGTCGCGGTACGGACGGTGGGCACGGAAGTCGAGCCTGCCATGTCGTGTTTGATGGGTTCCATGACAAAGCCTGTGATCGAGTACCCCGGCGGAGAACCGCCTCACGGACCTCAAGATCGACGACATCGTCGTCGGCGAGGGCGCCGAGGCCAAGCCCGGCGACACCGTCGAGGTGCACTACGTCGGCGTCGAGTTCCACTCCGGTGAGGAGTTCGACGCCTCGTGGAACCGCGGGCAGTCGATCGAGTTCCCGCTGCGCGGGCTGATCCAGGGCTGGCAGGACGGCATCCCCGGCATGAAGGTCGGCGGGCGGCGTCAGCTGACCATCCCGCCGCACCTGGCCTACGGCCCCGACGGCGGCGGCCACCGGCTCTCGGGCAAGACGCTCGTCTTCATCATCGACCTCCTCGGAGTCAAGTGACCTCTGCGCACGTGCTGGGCGCGGCGGCGGTGTTGGCCGCCGTCGCGCTCGGTGGGTGCACGTCGTCGGGCAGTTCGCCGGCGACGAGTTCCATTCCGCCGTCGCCGCCCTCGTCAGCTTCGGCTCCGTCCGCGCCGTCGTCCGTCCGCGCCTTCGTCGCCGTCGTCCGCGCCGTCGTCGGCACCACCGTCCGCGCCGTCCTCGCCGTCGACATCGCTCACCGCGATCCACCCGATTCGTCCGCTGACCTGCGCGACGTTGCCGGCCTCGCTCGGGCCGTATCGCCAGGGCGGCTCACTCCCGTCCGGCGTCACGCTGCCGCAGGCCGTCCCCACCCTCACCTGCACCGGATCCGCCGGCCGATTGCCGCCGCCTGGTCGAGCGTGTCCGAGGGGCAGTACCGCCAGGAACTGCTCGGCACCGGCTGGACGGCGCCCGGCCCGCCCGCCGTGTTCACCAAGGCGCACGCCCCGCGCACGATCGAGCTGACGACGGTCAACGGCGACCTGGTCGCGGTCTACAAACCCCGCTGACCGCCCGCCCTTCCTCCGCTGTGCCCGGTTTCCGGCCGCTCGACCGACCAGTACCGAGGAAGACCTGATCGATCTCGGAGCCGGCCGCGCTCGAGCGCGTTCTGCACCCTCGTCCGGAACAGGCGCGGTGCGCGCCACGGCAGGTCCCAGCCCCAGCGGACGAAGACCATGTTGTCGTCTTCGAGGAACTCCTGGCGTTGCTTCTCGCGATCGCGTTCCTGGGGGTCGACGCGGTACTTCGCCCGGCCGTCGGCCTCGCCGCCAACGCCGAACTCGTCCCAGTAGAAGTCGAGCCGCGATCGCACTCCCAGCCGACAGCGCACCCAGGTCTGCGGGGTGGGCATCGGCAGGCGGACGGCGTGCATGACGAGTCGGCTGACTGACTCCAGCGGCGACTCCGCGCGGCCGTCGGCGAGTCGCACGGCGCGGTGGGCGCGACGGATTCCCGGCCAGTTCCAGCACATACGTAACACCGCCTCGAGGTCGTCATAGCTGACCCAGCCCTCGTGCAGCGCCTTGTCCAGCGCCGCGACGGACGACACGGTCGGGCGCGACCGGCCAAGGTCGATCAGCGTCCGCGCGATCGAGGTGACCGCGACGCCGTCGACCAACACGACGTCGTCCGGTCCCAACGTCGCGCGGTGCAGGTGCGCCTCGACGGCGTTGCCTGCCCACCGTGGCGGGACGGTGATCTCAGGGACGGGCGTGCGCGCGCCGACGATCGGCAGCCCGTGCATGACCGCGGCGCTGCGGTGGCTGATGACGGTAGCCGTCCGGGCCGCCGCGATCGCCAGCGCGGCGGCGCGCTCGACGTCGTCGCCCGGCCGCGCGAACCAGCCGCGGCGGACCTGGACGAGTCGTCCGGCCGCGAGCGCGCGCGAGATGGCCGAGTCGCTCCAGCCCAGGGCACGCAGCGCCGCGCGATCGAACACCGGCAGGTCGGGCAACGCGCGCACCCGCCCAGCAGAGCCGGTCCGGAGTGCATGCGGGACGCCGTCCGAGCAACTGTGGACGGTCGCCGCGCGCTGTGGATCATCGGGATTTCCTCCGTTCGGCCCGCTTTCGGCGCGCCGGCCCGGGCAGGGCGGAGGAAAACGTGATCCGGACGGGCGCGAAGCGGCAGAGCAGAGGAAAACGTGATCCGGACGAGCGCGAAGCGGGCAGAACCGAGGAAGACCTGATCGCCAGCCCGCGGTGCGACGGGCGATCCGGCACCGCCTACACTCGCTCGTGAAGGCGTTCACAAGGTTCGGGGTACGAAGATGGCGCACGCACGGCACGGCTCTGACGCCAGCGCCGATGTCATCGTCGTCGGCGCCGGACCCTCCGGCGCGAGCGCGGCCTACTGGCTGGCCAGCGCCGGACTCGACGTGCTGGTGCTCGAGAAGACCACGTTCCCGCGCGAGAAGGTCTGCGGCGACGGGCTCACCCCGCGCGGCACCCGCGCCCTGGTCGAGATGGGCATCGACGTCAGCGAAGAGGCGGGCTGGCTGCACAACAAGGGCCTGCGCGTCATCGGCGGCGGGCTGCGGCTGCACCTCGACTGGCCCGAGCTGACCAGCTTCCCCAACTACGGCCTGGTGCGCCCTCGCGCGGACCTCGACCAGCTGCTCATCCAGCAGGCCGTCAAGGTCGGCGCCCGGCTGCAGGAACAGACCACGGTCAGCGAGCCGGTGCTCGACCGCGCCGGACGGGTCGTGGGCGTGAAGACCCGCGACGGCAAGACCTACACCGCGCAGCTCGTGCTCACCTGCGAAGGCGTCAGCGGCAAGCTCGCGCAGGCACTCGGCGTCCACCGCAACGACAAGCGCCCGCTCGGAGTGGCAGTGCGGCGCTACTACGAGAGCCCGAAGACCCACGACGACTACCTCGAGTCATGGCTCGAGCTGTGGGACGGCGTCCCGAACGAGTCCGATCTGCTGCCCGGCTACGGCTGGATCTTCGGCATGGGCGACGGGACGGTCAACGCCGGTCTCGGCGTGCTGAACAGCAGCAGCGGCTTCCAGAAGACCGACTACCGCGGCATGCTCACCCGCTGGCTCGACAACACTCCCGAGGAGTGGGGCCTGCGCGAGCAGAACGCGACCTGCCCGACGCGCGGCGCGGCCCTGCCGATGGGTTTCAACCGCACACCGCACTACACCCGCGGCATGCTGCTCGTCGGCGACAGCGGCGGTTCGGTCAACCCGTTCAACGGCGAGGGCATCCCGTACGCGATCGAGTCGGGACGCTTCGCAGCCGAGGCCGCGATCCAGGCGCTCGCCCGTCCGGACGGGCCGAACCGCGAGCGCGCACTGCAGGCCTACCCCGAGCGGATGCGTCGCGAGTGGGGCGCCTACTACCGCCTCGGCGCGACCTTCGTGAAGCTCATCGGACGTCCCGAAGTGATGCGTGCGTGCACCCGGCACGGACTGCCGCACCCGGCACTGATGCGCTTCGTGCTCAAGCTGCTGGCCAACCTCACCGACCCGCACGATGGCGACGTGTCAGACCGCGTCATCAACGTGCTCACCAAGCTGACGCCCGCCGTTAAGTGACCGCGAACCCCGGTCTAGCCTGAGAATCGCTGTTTCTAGTCGCGGAAAGGAGAACCGTTGCTCGCGCCGTATCTGCCGATCCTGTTGCTGTTCGCGCTCGCGTTCGGGTTCGCCTTCTTCTCCGTCGCCATCGCGCCGTTCACCGGTCCGAAGCGCTACAACAAGGCCAAGCTCGACTTCTACGAATGCGGCATCGAGCCCACACCGCAGCCGCTCGGTCCGAACCGGTTCCCGATCAAGTACTTCCTCACGGCGATGCTGTTCATCGTCTTCGACATCGAGATCATTTTCTTGTACCCGTACGCCGTCGCGAACCGGGCGCTCGGTCTGTTCGGACTCGTCGAGATCATCCTGTTCATCGTCACCGTGTTCACCGCGTACGCCTACGTGTGGCGCCGCGGCGGGCTGGACTGGGACTAGGGCTATGGGCTTAGAGGAAAAACTTCCGGACGGGGTGCTGCTCGCGTCCGTCGAGAAGCTCGTCAACTGGACGCGCAAGTCGTCGCTGTGGCCGGTGCAGTTCGGCCTCGCGTGTTGCGCGATCGAGATGATGTCCTTCGGCGGCCCGCGCTTCGACTCGGCGCGCTTCGGCATGGAGGTCTTTCGCGCCTCGCCGCGCCAGGCCGACCTGATGATCGTCGCGGGCCGGGTGAGCCAGAAGATGGCGCCGGTGCTGCGTCAGATCTACGACCAGATGGCCGAGCCGCGCTGGGTACTCGCGATGGGCGTGTGCGCGTCGTCCGGCGGCATGTTCAACAACTACGCGATCGTGCAGGGCGTCGACCACGTCGTGCCGGTCGACATGTACCTCCCGGGCTGTCCGCCCCGTCCCGACATGCTGATCGACGCGGTGCTGAAACTGCACACGAAGATCATGAACGAGCCGCTCGGTCCGAAGCGTGCGAAGCGTCTGGCTGATCAGAAGGTCGAACTCGTCCCCTCGAGCATTAAGTACGCGCGATGATGCGCGCTCGCGCGAAGAAGGCGGCATAGTGGGCGGGCCAATCGAGCGTCCCGTCCCGGACGACAGCACCCCCGAGCAGGACGCCGCGGAGATCGCGAAGTCCACGATCGGCGAGGGCACGAGCGATTCGCCCTACGGCGTCGAGCGCCGCGGCATGTTCGGTGTGCACGGCTCCGGCGACACCTCCGGCTTCGGCGGGCTCGTGCGCGAGCCATGGGTGCCGCCGACCGCCGATCGTCCGTACGGTGGCTACTTCGACGAACTCGTCGACGACCTGCTCGCCGCCGCACCCGACTCGATCGCGAAGGTCGTCGTCGACCGCGGCGAGCTCACGCTGCACGTCGAGCGCGAGCAGCTGGTCGCCGTCGCGACCGCACTGCGCAACGACCAGAACCTGCGCTTCGAACTGCTCTCGAGCGTGTCGGGTGTCGACTACCTCGGCTCGGCGCGGCGGCTGCACGCGGTCTACCTGTTCCGCTCGATGACCTTCCGCCGGCGCGTGCGCGTCGAGGTCGAGGTCAGCGTCGAGGATCCGCACGTCCCGTCGCTGACGGCGCTGTATCCCGGCGCCGACTGGCAGGAGCGCGAGGCCTACGACATGTTCGGCATCGTGTTCGACGGCCACCCGGCGTTGACGCGCATCCTGATGCCCGACGACTGGGACGGGTTCCCGCAGCGCAAGGACTACCCGCTGGGTGGCATCCCGGTGCAGTACAAGGGCGCCACCATTCCACCTCCTGACGAGCGGAGGGCATACAAATAATGAGCGAGTACGCACCGTCGCGGCCGACCACCGAAGGCCGCGTCTACAACCTCACCGGCGGCGACTGGGACGAGATGCTGGCCTCGGTCGGCGGCGCCGACCCGATCCACGAAGAGCGCCTCGTGCTCAACATGGGTCCGCAGCACCCGTCGACGCACGGCGTGCTGCGCCTGGTGGTCGAGCTCGAGGGCGAGACCGTCACCGACATGCGCACGGTCATCGGCTACCTGCACACCGGTATCGAGAAGAACACCGAATACCGCACGTGGACGCAGGCCGTCACGTTCCTGACCCGCGCCGACTACCTCGCGCCGCTGTTCAACGAGAGCGCGTACTGCCTGTCGGTCGAGAAGCTGCTCGGCGTCACCGTCCCGGCCCGCGCGCAACTCATCCGGCTGATGCTGATGGAGATCAACCGCGTCTCGTCGCACTGGGTCGCACTCGCGACCGGCGGCATGGAGATGGGTGCGCTCACCGCGATGACCAACGGGCTGCGTGCCCGCGAGAGATGCCTCGACGTGTTCGAGTTCATCACCGGGCTGCGCATGAACCACGCGTTCATCCGTCCCGGCGGCATTGCCCAGGATCTCCCCGACGGCGCCGAAGAGCTGGTGCGCAACTGGGTCGTCGAGATCCGCAAGGAGATCAACGGGCTGCGCACGCTCGTGCAGCACCAGCCGATCTGGGTCAACCGGCTCAAGGACGTCGGCTGGCTCGGCGTCGAAGGCTGCCTTTCGCTCGGCGTCACCGGTCCGATGCTGCGCGCCGCCGGCCTGCCGTGGGACCTGCGCAAGACCGACCCGTACCTCGGCTATGACGCGTTCGACTTCGAGGTGCCGACCCGCGACGAGGGCGACTGTTACGCGCGGTTCCTCGTGCGGCTCGACGAGATGTACGAGTCGACGCGCATCGTCGAGCAGGCGCTCGGCCGCCTCGAACCCGGACCGGTGTGGGTCGACGACCCGAAGATCGCGTGGCCGGCGAAGCTGTCGGTCGGCCCGGACGGGCTGGGCAACTCGCTCGAGCACGTGCAGAAGATCATGGGCACGTCGATGGAGTCGTTGATCCACCACTTCAAGCTCGTCACCGAGGGCTTCCGCGTGCCGCCCGGTCAGGCGTACGCCGCCGTCGAGTCGCCGCGTGGCGAACTCGGCGCGCACGTGGTCAGCGACGGTGGCACCCGGCCGTACCGCGTGCACCTGCGCGAGCCCTCGTTCATCAACCTGCAGTCGACAGCGGCGCTGTCGATCGGCGGCATGATCTCGGACGTGATCGCCTCGGTCGGCTCGATCGACCCGGTCATGGGTGGAGTCGATCGGTGAGCAGTCCGAGCACGAACACCGGCCCCGACTACGGGACCAAGGCGTTCACCAACGACCCCGCACGCGAGACGCTGGCGACTTCGGCCGACATGGGTCGCTCGAACTTTCGCACCAGCGTCATCGCGCTCGACCGTCCCGGCGACTCGTCGGTCTTCGACGACAAGACGCGCGCCGAAGCCGCCGAGATCATCGCGCGCTATCCGGCCGGCAACGCGCGCAGCGCGCTCGGCCCGATGCTGCATCTCGTGCAGTCGGTGCAGGGGCAGGTCACTGCCGACGGCATCGCGTTCTGCTCCGAGCAGGTCGGGCTGACCAAGGCGCAGGTCGCGGCGTTCGTGACGTTCTACACGATGTACAAGCGCACGCCGACCGGCGAATACCTCGTCAGTGTCTGCACGAACACGCTGTGCGGAATGCTCGGCGGCGACGAGATCTTCGCGGCGCTCAAGCAAGACCTGAAGATCGCGAACAACCAGACGACCAGCGACGGCAAGATCACCCTCGAGCACGCCGAGTGCCTCGCAGCGTGTGACTACGCGCCGGTCGTCACGGTCAACTACGAGTTCTTCGACAACCAGACCGTCGGCTCGGCCCGCGATCTCGTCAGCCAGTTGCGCGGCGGCGAGACTCCGCAGCCTTCGCGCGGCGCTCCGCTGTGCACGTTCAAGCAGATCTCGCGGCAGGTCGCGGGATTCTTCGACGACGACAACGCGATCGCTGCCGACTCGAACGGGACGGGCGTCCCGACCGAGCGCGGCGTCAAGCTCGCGATCGAGCGTGGCGACACCGCGCCGTCCTACGCGGCGACCGATGCGCCGTCGCAGCACGACGACGAGGCGCCGGCCGAGGCGCCGAAGAAGCGGGCGCCGCGCAAGCGCGCTCCTGCGAAGAAGCAGGCGGCGACGCAAGAGGATCAGTCGTCCGCGCATGACGCCCCGCTCGAGACCGCAGAGTCCGACGAGGCGACCACGACCGAGCCGGGCGACGACGCACCGAGCACTGACGAGACGAAGGACGGGCTGTGGTGAGCGCGACGCTTACTCCGAGTGGCTGGGAGGACAACCAGTGACACTGACCCCCGTCCTCACCAAGCGATTCGGCACCGATCAGCCGTGGAAGATCGAGAACTACGAGCGGCTCGACGGCTACGCCGGGCTGCGCAAGGCTCTCGGGCTCGAGCGCGACGTCATCGTGTCGATGGTCAAGGACTCCAATCTGCGCGGTCGTGGCGGCGCGGGTTTCCCGACCGGCATGAAGTGGCAGTTCATCCCGCAGGACAACCCGAAGCCCAAGTACGTGGTGGTCAACGCCGACGAGGGCGAGCCGGGCACCTGCCGTGACCTGCCGCTGATGATGAACGACCCGCACGCGCTGATCGAAGGAATTCTGATCGCGTGCTTCGCCGTGCGCGCGAACCACGCGTTCATCTACATCCGCGGCGAGGCCGTGCACGCGATCCGGCGCGTCACCGCCGCGGTCGAGCAAGCGCGCGCGAAGGGCTACGTCGGCGACAACGTCATGAAGTCGGGCTTCGCGTGCGAGATCACCGTGCATGCCGGCTCGGGCGCCTACATCTGTGGCGAAGAGACGGCGCTGCTCGACTCGCTCGAGGGACGTCGTGGTCAGCCGCGGCTCAAGCCGCCGTTCCCGGCGACCAACGGTCTCTACGACTCGCCGACCGTGGTCAACAACGTCGGCACGCTCGCCTCGGTGCCGGCGATCGTGCTCGGCGGTGCCGAGTGGTTCAAGAAGATGGGGCCCGAGGGCTCGCCCGGCCCGAACATGTACTCGCTGTCGGGACGTGTCGCGAACCCCGGTCAGTACGAAGCGCCGATGGGCACGACGCTGCGCGAACTGCTCGACCTCGCCGGTGGCATGAGCCGCGGCAAGGAGCTGAAGTTCTGGACGCCGGGCGGCTCGTCCACCCCGCTGTTCACGCAGGAGCACCTCGACACGCCGCTCGACTTCGACTCGGCGGTCAAGGCCGGCTCGATGAACGGCACGTCCGCGCTCATGATCTTCGACGAGGACGACTGCGTCGTGCGCGCGACGCAGAAGTGGTCGGAGTTCTACAAGCACGAGTCGTGCGGCAAGTGCACACCGTGCCGCGAGGGCACCTACTGGTACGTCGGCATCTACGAGCGACTCGAGCACGGCGGCGCGACGCCGGAAGACCTCGACACGCTGCTCGACCTGTCCGACAACATCCTCGGCCGCTCGTTCTGCGCGCTCGGTGACGGCGCGACCTCGCCGGTGTCGTCGTCCATCAAGTACTTCCGCGACGAATACCTCGCGCACGTCGAAAATCAGGGCTGCCCGTTCGCCAAGGACCGCACGCTGGTTGGAGCGCACTCGTGATGAGCGCTCGCGCGAAGAACCAGGCAACACAGTTCGCGACGAAGGAGCGAATCGATTCGATGACGGGCCCGAGCGGAGCGAGCGGTCCGGAGGAAATCGATAATGACCCAAACGGAAAACAAGGAAGATCTCGTCACCGTCACCATCGACGGTTTCGAGATCTCGGTGCCGAAGGGGACGCTGCTCATCCGGGCAGCCGAACAGCTCGGCATTTCCATCCCGCGATTCTGCGATCACCCGCTGCTCGATCCGGCCGGTGCCTGCCGCCAGTGCCTGGTCGAGGTCACCGACATGGGCAACGGACGCGGCATGCCCAAGCCGGCCGCATCGTGCACGACGACCGTCATGCCCGGCATGGTCATCAAGACCCAGCTCACGTCCGCGGTCGCCGACAAGGCGCAGCAGGGCGTCATGGAACTGCTGCTCATCAACCACCCGCTCGACTGCCCCATCTGCGACAAGGGCGGCGAGTGCCCGCTGCAGAACCAGGCGATGAGCAACGGACGCGCCGAGAGCCGCTTCGTCGAGAAGAAGCGCACGTTCCCGAAGCCGATCGCGATCTCGTCCAACGTGTTGCTCGACCGCGAGCGCTGCGTGCTGTGTCAGCGCTGCACCCGCTTCTCGGAGCAGATCGCGGGCGACCCGTTCATCGACCTGCTCGAGCGCGGCGCGAATCAGCAGATCGGCACGAGCGAAGAGCAGCCGTTCCAGTCGTACTTCTCGGGCAACACCGTGCAGATCTGCCCGGTGGGTGCGCTGACCGGTGCGTCGTACCGCTTCCGCGCGCGTCCGTTCGATCTGCGCTCGACCGATTCGGTGTGCGAGCACTGCTCGTCCGGCTGCTCGCTGCGCACCGACTGGCGCCGCTCGAAGGTGACCCGCCGGCTGTCCGGCGAGGACCCCGAGGTCAACGAGGAATGGACGTGCGACAAGGGCCGCTGGGCGTTCCAGTACCCCGTGCAGTCCGACCGGCTGACCGTGCCGCTGGTGCGCAAGAACGGCAAGCTCGTCGAGGCGTCGTGGCCCGAGGCGCTCGAGACCGCTGCCAACGGTCTGCGCGCTGCGGGCAAGGTCGGCGTGCTGCCCGGCGGCCGGCTCACCGAAGAGGACGCCTACACCTACGCGAAGTTCGCGCGTGCCGCGCTCGGCACGAACGACATCGACTTCCGCGCGCGCCCGCTCTCGGACGAAGAGACTGCCTTCCTCGCCGAGCACGTCGCCGGCGTGACACCGCAGCACGTCTCGTACGCCTCGCTCGAGAAGGCGCCCGCCGTCCTGCTCGCCGGCTTCGAGCCGGAAGAGGAGTCGCCGATCGTTTTCCTGCGCCTGCGCAAGGGTGTGAGCAAGCACGGGACGAAGGTCGTGGCGGTCGCACCGCTTCGCTCGCAGGGTGTGCACAAGCTCGACGCGATGCTGCTGCAGGCTGCGCCGGGCACCGAAGCCGACGTGCTCGGTGCGCTCGACACCGAGGTGACGAGCGCGCTCGAGCAGACCGGCGCGGTCATCCTCGTCGGTGAGCGGCTCGCGACCTCGCCCGGAGCGCTCGCCGCCGCTGTCGATCTCGCCAAGCGCACGGGAGCCTCGCTGGCCTGGGTGCCGCGCCGCGCCGGCGAGGTCGGTGCGATTGCCGCTGCCGCACTGCCCCTGCCCGCGTTCGGTGTCGACGGTGCCGGCCGCAACGCCGAGCAGATCCTGACCGCGTTGATCGCGCCGCCGCACGAGGACGAGAGCTCAGAAGCCCCCGAGGCCGAACTCGGCGGTGTCGTCGTCGGCGGTGTCGACCCGGCCGACTTCGCCGACCCGGCGCTCGCGCAGCAGGCACTCGAAGCGGCCGGCTTCGTCGTCAGCCTCGAGATCCGGCACAGCGCCGTGACCGAGGTGGCCGATGTCGTACTGCCCGTCGCGCCCGCTGCCGAGAAGGCCGGCCGCTACGTGACGTGGGAAGGCCGGCGTCGCCCGTTCGACCTCACGCTCACCGGCACCGGCGCGCTGACCGACGGCCAGGTGCTCGACGCGCTCGCCGACGAGATGGACGTCGTCCTCGGGTTGCGGACCGTCGCTCAGGCGCGCGACGAACTCGCGTCCTTCACCTTCGGCGGCGAGACCCACGATGTCGGGTCCAGCCGCCAAGACCTGGACGAGGCCGGCGACGGGCAGGCCGTGCTCGCCACGTGGCACGAACTGCTCGACGCCGGACGTGGCCAGGACGGCGACGAATACCTCGCCGGCACAGCGAAGCCCGCCCGCGCGATCATGTCCGCGGGCACCGCGGGCGAGCACGGGCTCTCCGGCGGCGACGAGATCACGATCAGCACCGAGGCCGGCTCGCTGAGGCTGCCGATCGAGATCGGCGACCTGCCTGACCGGGTCGTGTGGGTGCCGACCAATGCGCGAGACTGCGCCGTGCGCGCAACGCTGCACGCGGTCAACGGATCGATCGTCACGCTGTCGGGAGGTGACGAAAAGTGAATCTGGCTCTCGGGACGAGCATCCAGAACCTGCCCGGCTTCGGCGACCTGCCGATCTGGCTCGTCCTGATCAAGGTGCTCGGCGTCTTCGTCTTCCTCGTAGTCATGACACTGTTCTCGATCGTGTTCGAGCGCAAGGTCGTCGGCCGCATGCAGAACCGCATCGGACCGAACCGCGTGGGCCCGTGGGGAACGTTGCAGTCGCTCGCCGACGGCATGAAGCTCGCCTTCAAGGAAGAGATCATCCCCGCCCTCGCGGACAAGCCCGTCTACTTCCTCGCACCGATCCTGTCGGCCGTTCCGGCGTTCCTCGCGTTCGCGGTGATTCCGTTCGGTCCGCAGGTGTCGATCTTCGGACACCACACGTACTTGCAGCTCACCGACCTTCCGGTCGGCGTGCTCGTCGTGTTCGCGTGCTCGAGCCTCGGCGTGTACGGCATCGTGCTGTCCGGCTGGTCGTCCGGCTCGACCTACCCGCTGCTCGGCGGCCTGCGCAGCGCAGCCCAGATGATCTCGTACGAGGTCGCGATGGGCCTGTCGATGGTCGCGGTGTTCCTGTTCTCCGACACCATGTCGACGTCCGGCATCGTGTTCGGCCAACGGCATCTGTGGAACGTGATTCCACTGTTCGTGTCGTTCGCGATCTACGCGATCTCGGTGGTCGGCGAGACCAACCGCGCACCGTTCGACCTGCCCGAGGCGGAGAGCGAACTCGTCGGGGGCTTCCACACCGAGTACACGTCGTTCAAGTTCGCGATGTTCTTCCTCGCCGAGTACATCAACATGGTCACCGTCAGCGCGCTGGCGACCACGCTGTTCCTCGGCGGCTGGCGCGCACCGTGGCCGATCTCGCTGTGGCACGGCGCGAACGACGGCTGGTGGCCGATGCTCTGGTTCGTCGCCAAGGTCGTCATCGGCATCTTCGTGTTCGTGTGGCTGCGCGGCACGCTGCCGCGGCTGCGCTACGACCAGTTCATGGCCTTCGGCTGGAAGGTGCTCATCCCGATCAACCTCGTCTGGATCCTCGCCGTCAGCTCGATCCACGTGCTGCGTGACCGCGGCTGGTCGAGCGTGAAGGCCACCGCACTTCCGCTCGCGATCGTGCTGCTCGTGATCGTCGTCCCGGCACTGATGGTGCTCGAGGGCGCGAGCGCGAGACGCGCGGCCAGAAAGGCCGATGAGGACGAGGAGGCGGCGAGCGAACCGGAGACCTTCCCCATCCCGCCGATGGATCTCGTCGTCCCGTCCGGACGCAAGACCCGCCCGATGGCGAGCGTGAGCGCGCCGGCCGGAATCGAGCCGACAGGCTACGAGCAGAAGGGAGAGCGCGATGAGTGAGCCCGGTGGCACCGCTCTGGGATTCGCGAAGGGCTTCGGCCTGACCTTCGGCACCATGTTCAAGCACGTCTACACCCAGCAGTACCCGTTCGAGACGTTCGCGACCGCGCCGCGCTATCACGGCCGGCACGTGCTCAACCGGCACCCGGACGGACTCGAGAAGTGCGTCGGCTGCGAGCTGTGCGCATGGGCCTGCCCGGCCGACGCGATCTACGTCGAGGGCGGCGACAACACCGACACCGAGCGCTACTCGCCGGGTGAGCGGTACGGGAAGATCTACCAGATCAACTACCTGCGCTGCATTTTCTGCGGGTTGTGTGTCGAGGCCTGCCCCACGCGGTCGCTGACGATGAGCAACGAGTACGAGCTCGCGCTCGACAACCGCCAGGAGCTGATCTACACCAAGGAGCAGTTGATGGCTCCGCTGCTTCCCGGCATGGAGGCGCCGCCGCACCCGATGCGCCTCGGCGAGGACGAGAAGGACTACTACACCGTCGAGTCGCAAGCACCACTTCAGCAGGGCGCGCCCCAGTCGACCGCCAATGTCGCCGGACGTCCGATCACGGGCACCGCGATCGAGGTCGGAAGGCATCACCCGTGAGCACCGTGCACATGGCGTCGCACATCCTCGCCGGCGAGCTGCACAACGGCCAGGTGCCGTTGGGCGAGGCCGTCGCCTTCTGGGTGCTCGGCCCGATCTCGGTGGCCGGCGCGCTCGGGACGGTGTTGCTGCGCAACGCGATCCACTCGGCGCTGTCGCTGGTCGCGACCATGTTCTCGCTCGGCGCGTTCTACCTGATCGAACAGGGCCCGTTCCTCGGTTTGGTGCAGATCATCGTCTACACCGGCGCAATCATGATCCTGTTCCTGTTCGTGCTGATGCTCATCGGCCGCGACTCGTCCGACTCGCTCGTCGAGACGTTGCGCGGGCAACGCTGGGCAGCCGCGCTGTTCGGCGTCGGCTTCGCCGTGCTGGTCGGCCTGGCGATCGGACGGGCGTTCACCGGTGTGACGCCGAAGGATCTCGATCACCCCAACGCGGCCGGCTCGAACGTCAACTCGATCGCGCAACTGCTCTTCACCCGCTACCTGTTCGCGTTCGAGCTCACGTCCGCGCTGCTCATCGTCGCCGCTGTCGCTGCGATGGTGCTGGCGCACGTCGAGCGCGACGAGGCCAAGCCGACGCAGAAGGCGCTGGCTCGAGCCCGCATCCGCAGTGGCCGTCCGCAGCCGCTGCCCGGCCCGGGCGTGTTGTCGAGCGGCAACTCGATCGGCACGCCCGCGTTGCTGCCCGACGGCACGATCTCGAGGGAGTCGGTCATGTCCGGCGTACGCGGCGAGGAATTCGGCCCGTCCGACTTCGAGCGTGATCGCGAACAGCGCGAACTCGAGGGAGGCGACGAATGACGCCGACCTATTACCTGGTGCTGAGCGCGATCCTGTTCACGATCGGCGCGACGGGCGTCCTCGTGCGCAAGAACGCGATCGTCGTGTTCATGTGCATCGAACTGATGCTCAACGCGGTCAACCTGACCCTGGTGACGTTCAGCCGCATCAACGGCAGCTTGGACGGGCAGATCATGGCGTTCTTCGTCATGACCGTCGCCGCAGCCGAGGTCGTCGTCGGCCTCGCCATCATCATGTCCATCTTCCGAACCCGGAGGTCCGCATCGGTCGACGATGCGAACCTCCTGAAGTACTGAGAGGCCATCCGTAGTGACGACCGCTCACGGCATCCAGTCGGCCGCCTGGCTGCTGGTCGCAATTCCTGCGATCAGCGCGGTGCTCCTGCTGTGCGCCGGCAAGCTCGCCGACAAGTGGGGCGCCTACCTCGGCGCGCTCGTGCCGGTTGCCCTGTTCGTGTACGCCGTGATGCTGTTCTTCTCGGTCAAGGGCCAGAGCAACCGCGAGATCGACCTGCACCTGTTCAGTTGGGTACCCGTCGGCGGGTTCCGGGTCAGCGCCGGGATGCTGATCGACCCGCTGGCCATGGTGTTCGTACTGCTCATCACCGGCGTCGGATCGCTGATCCACATCTATGCCGTGGGTTATATGAGTCACGACCCGGGCAAGCGGCGCTTCTTCGGCTACTTCAACCTGTTCATCGCAGCGATGCTGCTGCTCGTCCTGTCCGACAACTACCTGTCCCTCTACGTGGGCTGGGAAGGCGTCGGCGTCGCGTCGTACCTGCTGATCAGCTTCTACTACGACCGTCCGTCCGCGGCGACCGCGGGCAACAAGGCGTTCTTCGCCAACCGCGTCGGTGACGTCGGGCTCTCGCTCGCGATCATGCTGATGTTCACCTACGTCGGCAGCACCGCGTTCTCGGACGTGTTCAACGCGAGCTCGTCGATGAGCAACGGCGTCGCGACGGCGATCTCACTCATGCTCGTGCTCGGCGCGTGCGGCAAGTCCGGACAGTTCCCGCTGCAGACCTGGCTGCCCGACGCGATGGAGGGCCCGACCCCGGTGTCGGCGCTCATCCACGCGGCAACGATGGTCACGGCCGGCGTCTACCTGATCGCGCGCAGCGCGCCGCTGTTCGACCACTCGCAGGCCGCGCGCACCGTCGTCACGATCATCGGCGCGATCACCTTGCTGTACGGGTGCATCTGCGCGTTCGGTCAGGACGACCTCAAGCGCGTGCTCGCCTACTCGACCGTGAGCCAGATCGGCTACATGTTCCTCGGCGTCGGGCTCGGCCCCGGCGTCTACGCGATCGGCATCATTCACCTGCTCGGCCACGGCTTCTTCAAGGCGTCGCTGTTCCTCTCGGCCGGGTCGGTCATGCACGCGATGAACGACCGCATCAACATGCGGCGCTTCGGCGGGCTGATCAAGGTCATGCCGATCACGTTCGCCGTCTTCTTGTGCGGCTACGTCGCGATCATCGGTATCCCGCCGTTCACCGGCTTCTTCACCAAGGACAAGATCATCGAAGCGGCGTTCGACAAGGGCGGCGCGTCCGGCTGGATCCTCGGGTTGTGCGCCTTGCTCGGCGCCGGCCTGACCGCGTTCTACATGACGCGCGCGTTGGTGATGACGTTCTTCGGCAAGAAGCGCTGGGAGGACGACGTGCACCCGCACGAGGCGCCGGTGTCGATGACTGCACCGATGCTCGTGCTTGCCGCCCTGTCGTTGGTCGGCGGCTACCTGCTCATCTTCGGCGGGGGAGTGCAGCACTGGCTCAGCCCGTCCGTCGGCCCGAGCGTCGAAGAGGGCGCGCACACGATCTCGCCGGTCGTGCTGTCGCTCATCACGATCGTGGTCGTGCTGCTGGCCGTCGCCGGTGCCGTGGTCGCGTTCCGCCAGGTGCCCGAGTACCAGCCCGCGGGTAACGCGATCACGGTCGCCTCGCGCCGCAACCTGTTCGCCGATGCGTTCAACGAGGCCGTGCTGATGCGTCCGGGCCAGTGGCTCTCGCGTGCACTGGTCTATCTCGACAACCGTGGCGTCGACGGCGCGGTCAACGGCCTCGGCGCAAGCCTCGGCGGTGGATCGTCGCGGCTCAAACGCATCCAGACCGGCTTCGTACGAAGTTATGCGCTGTCGATGCTGGCCGGCTCGGTCGCAGTCGTGGCCGTCCTGCTCGCGGTGAGGTTCCAGTAATGCATTCCTATGCGTTGGTGATCCTCACCCTCATCCCGCTGGTCGCCTCGATCGGCGTGTTCGCGCTGAAGTCCGACCAGGCGCGCATCGCAAAGTTCGTCAGCCTCGGCACGTCGCTCGCCGTGCTGGTCTACGTGATCGTGTTGCTGGCGAAGTTCGACACCAGCACCAACGCGCCGCGGTTCCAGTTCCAGGGCAGCTGGACGTGGATCAAGGGCTTCGGCGTGCACTTCGCCTTGGGCGTCGACGGCATTGCGCTCGTCCTCGTGCTGATGGCGGTCATCCTCGTCCCCGCCGTGATGCTCTCGTCCTGGAACACTTTCGACAGCCGCGCCGGCGCGGAAGAAGAGATCACCGGACGCCGCCGCAGCCCGAAGAACTTCTTCGCGCTCATGCTGCTGCTCGAGTTCTTCATGATCGGCGTGTTCACCGCGACCGACGTGTTCCTGTTCTACGTGTTCTTCGAAGCGATGCTCGTGCCGATGTACTTCATCATCGGCAGCTTCGGCGGGCCGCGCCGGCAGTACGCCGCGATGAAGTTCTTCCTGTACTCCCTCGTCGGTGGCCTGCTGATGCTCGCCAGCGTCATCGGGCTGTACGTGACGACGGGCTCGCGCACGTTCGCTATCGCCGACCTGATCGGCAAGGTTCCCGACGGCGCGACGCAGAAATGGCTGTTCCTCGGCTTCTTCATCGCGTTCGCGATCAAGGCGCCGCTCGTGCCGTTCCACACGTGGCTGCCGGACGCCGGCGCCGAGGCGCCGGCCGGTGGCGCAGCGCTGCTCGTCGGCGTGCTCGACAAGGTCGGCACGTTCGGGTTCCTGCGCTACTGCCTGCCGCTGTTCCCGCAGGCGTCGACGTACTTCGCACCGGCGATCTTGATCCTGTCGGTGATCGGCATCTTGTACGCGGCGTTCCTCGCGATCGGCCAGCGCGACATGAAACGGCTGGTCGCGTACACGTCCGTCGCGCACTTCGGCTTCATCGGGCTCGGCATCTTCGCGTTCACCACGCAGGGCGGCACCGGTGCGGTGCTCTACATGGTCAACCACGGCCTGTCGACGGGCGCGCTGTTCATCGTGGTCGGGCTGCTGATCGCGCGAGGCAAGAGTCGCAGCGTCAACGACTACGGCGGGGTGGCGAAGGTCGCGCCGATCCTGGCGGGGCTGTTCCTGCTCACCGGACTGTCCGCGCTCGCGCTGCCCGGCATGAGCACCTTCGTCAGCGAGTTCCTCGTGCTGGTGGGGACGTTCACGCGGCACAAGGGGCTCGCCGTGCTCGCCACCACGGGCATCGTGCTCGCCGCGATCTACGTGCTGTACCTGTACCAGCGCACGTTCCAGGGCAAGCTCGGCGAGAAGGTGCAGAAGTTCCGCGACGCGAACCCACGCGAGATCCTCGCGGTCGCGCCCCTGATCGCGATCATCATCTTCCTGGGCGTCTATCCGAAGCCGCTGCTCGACGTCATCAACCCCGCGGTGAAGTACACGCTCAGTGACGTCCACAAGACCGACCCGGCACCGAAGATCGGGCCGCTCGCCGGAGGACAAAAATGACCACGGCTCTCGCCGTCGCCACGACACCGACGATCACCACACCGTCGGTGTCCTACCACGCCCTCGCGCCGGTGTTCATCGTGCTCGGCGCCGCTCTGCTCGGCGTGCTCGTCGAAGCCGTCGTGCCGCGTCGCGAGCGGTTCAACACGCAGATCGTGGTGACCGTCGGTGGCCTGCTCGCCGCGTTCGTCACGGTGACCCTGCTGCACAACACCCGGCTCGCGACGCCGACACCGGCCGGCAACGACCCGACCTTCGCGGGATCGCTCGGCATCGACGGCGTCGGACTGTTCCTGCAAGGGACGATCCTGATCCTCGCGATCATGGCGACGCTGCTGGTCGCCGAGCGCACTGTCGAGGCAGGTAGCCCGATCGTCGCGTCCGCAGCAGTGGTCGTCGGCTCGCCGACCGACCGCATGCTCACGCGAACCGATCGCGTGCAGACCGAGGTCTTCCCGCTCATGCTGTTTGCGGTCAGCGGCATGATGATCTTCCCGGTCTCGAACAACCTGCTGCTCATGTTCGTTGCGCTCGAAGTGCTGTCACTGCCGCTGTACCTGATGGCGGGCATGGCGCGCCGCAAGCGGCTGCTCTCGCAGGAAGCCTCGCTGAAGTACTTCCTGCTCGGCGCGTTCGGGTCGGCCTTCTTCCTGTACGGGCTGGCGCTGCTCTACGGCTACGCCAACTCGGTCGACCTCTCCGCGATCTTCGCCGCGCAACGCGTGTCCGGGAAGTCGGACGTGCTGCTCTACCTCGGCCTGGCGCTGCTGCTCGTCGGGCTGCTGTTCAAGGCGAGCGTCGCGCCGTTCCACAGCTGGACGCCTGACGTCTACACCGGTTCGCCCACGCCGATCGCCGCGTTCATGGCGTCGTGCACGAAGGTCGCGGCTTTCGGTGCGCTGCTGCGCGTGCTGTACGTCGGGTTCTCCGGGACGGCGAGCGACTGGCGTCCGATCATCTGGGCGGTTGCGATCGCGTCGATGGTCGTCGGCGCGGTCTTCGGTGTCACGCAGACCGACGTGAAGCGCGTGCTCGCGTACTCGTCGATCGCGCACGCCGGCTTCATCCTGGTCGCGTTCGTCGCGGTGTCGAAGGACAGCGTTGCCGCGATCATGTTCTACGTCGCGACCTACGGCATCACGACGCTGGCGGCATTCGGCCTGGTGACGCTCGTCCGCGATGCCGATGGCGAGGCGACGCACCTGTCGCAGTGGTCGGGGCTGGCTCGTAAGAGCCCGCTCGTCGCGACGACGATGACGGTGCTGTTGCTGTCGATGGCGGGCATCCCGCTCACGTCCGGCTTCATCGCGAAGTTCTACGTCTTCCGCGCAGCCTGGCACACCGCCGGACCGCTCGTGGTGATCGCGCTGATCTCGTCGGCGATCGCGGCGTTCTACTACCTGCGCATCGTCGTGCTGATGTTCTTCGCCGAACCGCCGGAGAACGCGCCGACGGTGTCGATCCCCGGTCCGACGTCCGCGGTCACCCTGACGCTCGGCACTGTGGCTACCGTCGCGCTCGGCGTCTTCCCGCAGCCGATCATCGATCTCGCGACGAAGGCCGTGTCGTTGGTAGCCAGATGAGCCGGCGGCTGCGATGACTACCGCGCCGCTCGGCGTTGACTTCGCCGACGCGACGCTCGAGGCGGCGGTGCGCGCGCAACTCGACGACGTCGAGAGAGCGCTCGCTCGAGCAGTGCAGTCCGACGACGAATTCGTCGCCGACGTCGCGCGCTACCTCGTCGACGCGGGCGGCAAGCGGTTCCGTCCGCTCGTGTGCGTCCTGGCCGCGCAGTTCGGCGACGACACCCGACCCGAGATCGTCCCGGCGGCCGTGGTCGTCGAGCTGACGCACCTGGCCACGCTGTATCACGACGATGTCATGGACGAGGCGAGCGTGCGGCGCGGCGCGGTCGCGGCGAACGTGCGTTGGGACAACGCCGTTGCGATCCTCACCGGCGACTTCCTGTTCTCGCGAGCGTCCGACATGTTGGCTGATCTCGGCACGCATGCGGTGCGGTTGCAGGCGCGGACGTTCGGACGGCTGGTCACCGGGCAGATCCGCGAGACGGTCGGGCCGCGCGACGGCGTCGACCCGATCGACCACTACCTCGCGGTGCTCGCCGACAAGACCGGTTCGCTGATCGCCACGTCGGCCGAGTTCGGCGCGTACTTCGCCGGCGTTCCCGAGGCGCACACCGACACCCTGCGCCGCTTCGGCGAGCAGATCGGCATCGCCTTCCAGCTCTCCGACGACCTGCTCGACATCGCCTCAGAGTCGACCGAGTCGGGCAAGACGCCCGGGACGGACCTGCGCGAGGGCGTCGCCACCTTGCCCGCGCTCTACGCGCTGCGTGACACCGACCCGTCGGGCGCACGCTTGCGCGAACTCGTGTCGGGCCCGATCGTCGACGACGCCGAGCACGCCGAGGCGTTGCAATTGCTGCGGGCCTCCGCGGCGATGAGCAGCGCGCGTGCGACCACGCGTGGCTATGCCGATGCTGCGCGCGTCATCCTCGCCGACCTGCCTGACGTCCCCGCCCGCGCCGCGCTCGAGGCGCTTGTGCGATCTGGTCACCGACCGGACCGGGTGAGCTGCTGATCTAGTAGCACCATGCGAGCTGGTCTGATCACGCTGGTGGCGGCGGTAGCGGCGGCGCCACGCGGCTGCGTCGCGTCGCTGGTCAGTCGCTTCCCGGCCACCGTCTCGCTGCGGTCGTTGACCGTCCCGTGCGTGCCGGCGGTTCGACGCTGGCTGCCCATCACGGGCGCGTAACGCTCTCGCGCCACCACAGCCCGGACCTGAGCGATCTCGTGCGACCACCCTTGCGACCCGATCACCGATGCGGCAGCCTCCACCTCGGCTCCCGACGGGCGCGCGTGCGCACGGCTTGGCCGTCGGTCACCACGGTGACCGGACACAACTTCACCGGCGTGCAGGCGGTGCGCTTCGGTGGCGTCGACGCGAAGTTCCACCGAGTCAGCTCGACGCAATTGAAGGCGACTTCGCCTGCGCACGCGGCCGGCCTCGTTCCCGTTGAGGTCGTGACGGCGTCCGGGCGCGGTTTCAGGAAGGGCGGCTTCGACTACGCGAAGCCGGCGGCTCGTCCGATCGGGGCCGGCTACCTGGTGCCACATGCCGACGCGAAGACGGGCAGCATGCGCGTGGTCGTGCCGACGGTGACCTGCGCGGCGCACGAGAATGCCGAAGTACGTGCCGTGCTCCAGGACGTCCAGAAGTTGGCCGCCAACGACGGGTGGGCGGGCAGCGTCGCAGTGAAGTGCGTCGACGGACACGCGCAGTACCACGCGTTCATCCGCTGCCGCGGCGCTCGCGGTTCGACCGTGGGCGACGCGTTACACCCGCACGCGGTCGTGACGATCTCCTACTCCGGCGATTCGGTGGAGGTCGAGGCCACGGACGGAAACAGCGGCGAGGCCGCCGGCTGCTATTCGCCAGGTCGGCCGACTCCGTATGCCAACGAGCCCGCCATTGCCTTCCTCGTCAACACCACGTCGACCCCGCCGGCGTCCTTCACGTCGCTCGCGGTGCACGCCACCGTTGCTCACGGGAAGTTGGCGAGCGCGCATCCGCGCGCGCAGGACCAGCGCGTGAGCTCAACCGCGCAGTTGGTGCCCGGGTCGATCGGCGCCGACGGCAAGACGTTCACTGTGCGAGTTCAGTCGCACTGACCGATCACGGCGCGCGCGCAGTGCCGACCGGTTCGGACTCCCAGTCGAACCGAGCCAGATGATGCGCGGTGTTTCGTCGCGGCTCTTGCAACGGATCGAGCCACGGCGGCGGGATCCATTCCGGCACTCCCTCGACCATGCGTACGAGCCACCCGCGGCGTTCGAACTCGCGGTGGTGGAATCTGCACAACAAGCAGAGATTGTCGAGATCGGTCGGTCCGCCGTCGAGCCAGGGGATTACGTGGTGGGCCTCGCACCAGGACGCGGGCCGCGTGCAGCCTGGGAAGCAGCAGCCGAGGTCGCGCGCCGCTAGTGCCCGTCGCTGTGCTCGCGAAGCCAGCCGTTGGGTACGGGCGAGACACAGCACTGCGCCGTTACTCGCGTGCACCGTCGTGATCAGTTCGCATCCGTCGATCAGGCGCAGCAGGGCGGGCATGCCGATGGTCGCGCCCGACTCGGTGATCGCGACACCCTCGCCGGTCTCGAGTTGGTCGTTGTCGACCCGCACGAGGACGGTGACCGGGGTGCCGCCTGCGTCGGGCAGGCCACCCGAACGGAGCAGTTGCCTACCGAGCTCGACCATCGCGTCATGCCGCCGCTGGCCCGGTGTGCGGTCGTCACCGATGCCGTCCTCGGACGGCTGCGGCTCCGACAGCGCGTCAACGATCGGACCCCACACCGCCGCGTAGTCGTCGGTGACCGGCCCACCGACATTCCAACTGCCGTCGCCGCGTTGAGTCAGCGCGTAGTCGCGTCGCCGGTACTGGTCTTCGTCACGCGGGGCTGCGCCGTCAGGGTCGACCGTGGCGAGCAGCCGTCGTGCCGCCACCGCGAGCCGCTTCGGATCGAGATGCAACGCATGCTCGACCAGGAACTGCTCGACCGGCCCGGTGAGTTCGTAGGCCAGGTGCGAGGGCAGCGCGTCGATGCAGCCGGTGATCACGCGGGCGTGCGCGGCCGAGATCAGCCCGTTGCGCTGCGCGTCGGCGACCCGCACGAACAGCGGTGGCAACGGTGCGCCCGAGAACTCGCGCCGCGGACCCATGTCGTGCGCCGCCCGCACCCGCGCCTTCGCCTCAGCCGGAGAAAGGCGCGACAGCTCGCCGAGCAGATCGGCCGTCGACGTGCGCCCGAAGTCGCCGGACAGCTGCCGCTCGTCCAGTTCCGCGATCACGACGTGGTCGACCGCTGCGAGCCGGCACCGCTGCACGTCGATCTCGGCGGCGAGCGCAGCCAACTCCGGCCCGTCCGGACGCGACGCATCGGCCTCGAGCAGCGCGTCGACGGCATCGCGCAACATCGCCACCGCCCGCCGCGAACTCACCCTGCCTGCCATAAATCGAACACTAGACCGAAGGTCTGACAAGATTCGTGACCGCTCGTCCGGCGATCTCGTGTTCCTTCGTTCGGCCCGCTCTCGCTGCGCCGGCCCGGGCAGACCGGAGGAAGACATGATCGGGACGGCCGAGGCCAAGCAAGCCGCATGACCAGCCTCACAACCAACACGGACATTCGACGCGTTGAGCCCAAACGGCGCGTCCGGATAGCTCCGAATCGTCCTATTTCGTAAGCGGATCGCCCGAACTGGACGGCACGCGATCAGCGCTTGACGACTACGTCGCCGTCTCCTATGTTTCCCATCATCCTTATAGGAATTAAGACAAGCGGAACGTGCGGCTTGGTGTTCTCGAACGAACGGAAGGCGTAATCAGTGAAGAAGATGGTCAAGGCAGGGCTGACGATCACCGCAGCCACTGCATTGGTTGCGGGCCTGGCGACCGCGACGAACGCCTACGGCGACTACGCGCCCATCGCGCAGGACGTCGTCGGCGTCGGCGGTGACACACCGCAGTACGACCTGCAGTTCATCGCCGACGGCAGCTCGATCGCCGGCACCCAGGGCTACAACTCCACCGGCAACCGCTACAAGCTGGTCACCTTCAATGCGACGCCGGACGGCAACGCCCGCGCGGCCTACGCCAACGGCAGCACGCTCACCTCGCCGATCCCGCTCAACGCGACCGACGTGCTGCGCGAGGGCACCGCACCGGTGCAGCGCGTGCAGAGCAGCGGCGCGGCGATCACCGCGCTGCTCGCCGACACCGGAACGCCCGAGAAGATCAACTTCGTCTTCTCCGCGAGCCTGCCGACCGCGGCTCAGCAGACCACGGCCGGCACGAACGGACTGGGGCTACCTGCACGTCGTGCGGCTCGGTACGGACGCGGTGCAGATCGCGGCCGACAACACGACCAACGCGCCGGCCGGCCTGTCGATCAACCAACTGCTCACGATCTACACCTCCGGCGGTACCACCAAGTGGAGTGACGTCGGCGGTACGTCGAACGCCGCGATCGTCCCGATGCTGCCGCCGAGCAGTTCGTCGATCACCAAGACCTTCCTTGCCGACCTCAAGACCGCGAACGGCAACAACCCCGTCACGCTGGGAGCCAACGTCAAGACGGTCGAGCAGAACGACCCGTCGGCGATCACCGGTACGGCCTCGTCCGCCGACGCGATCGTGCCGTTCTCGAGCGCGCGCCTGAGCCTCTACAACAGCGGGTACTTCCACGACCCGTCCGCCCCCTTCCCGGGTGGCAGCTCGGTCAGTCCCGGAGTCAAGGCGCTGACGGGGACGCCGTCGAGCGGCAGCGTCTACAGCTCGCCGGTGAACCACTACGTGATCTTCCGGCAGTCCGACCTCACCTCCTCGACCGTGTGGCAGCCGGGCTCCGGCAAGAACTGGGCCTCCACGTTGTTCAGCGGTGGGACGGCCTTCGTGAAGGGAACCGCCGGCCTCGCCGACATCGCGGCGGCGGGAACCACTCCGTCGTACGACGACCTCGGCAACGTCAGTTCGGGCTGACGCGTGGGCAACCGTTTCCTCGGAGCCGGTGTCTCGGTGATCGCGCTGCTCGTCATGGGCGCGATCGCCGGCCCGGCCCAGGCGTCGAGTTCGGTGCCGTACACCGATCCGGCCGTCACCGGTGCGTTGGGACTGTGCGACGGCCACGGCCACCAGATCACCAGTGGCAGCACCGCGACGCAGCCGTTCGCAGCTCTCGCGGTGGGCTCTGTCGCCGCACCGAGCGAGTACACGGGGACGGGACGGGGCGCCGTCCTCTACGCCTACCAGCCGATCGAGAACGTCCCGGCGAGCGCGTGGAGCGGCGAAGAACTCACCGACAACTCGCGCTACACGAACGCGGCACACCCGATGAGCGCGGCAACCGGCGGTGACCCGGCTTTGCAGCACGTCATCACCGACTTCCCGCCGAAGTGGGACGGGCTGATCCAGCTGCGGCTCTACGCGACGGCACCGGACAGTCCGATGGACACGACGAGTTACGAGGCACTCGACATCACGGTGAACGGGACGAGCTGGCAGGCCGTTGACGGCACGACCGTCGACTGCACCGCCGGGTCGGCCGTCTCGGTCGAGACGACCCTGCTGCCCAAGTCCGCGCTACGCACACCGGCGCCGGCTGCTCCGGCGGCCACGACGTCATCGGCCGGCTCGGCGCATCCCGCCCTGTGGGTGCTCGCCGCGCTCGGCACGGTCCTGGCCGCCGCGGGCGGCGTGCTCCGCTACGTGCGCAAGAGCGGCCGCGCCGAGGTCGGCACCGATCACGAACTACACCCTGCGCTTCAAGGCACCTCTGAGAAAGGCCATTGACCATGACCTCCACCCTTCGCCGCAGCGTCACCGCTGGGGTCGTCGGCTTGTTGACCGCCGCCGCCTTCGTGGCCGTCGGCGCCGCCGCCACCGCAACAACGACGCCGCCCTGGGAGCCGGACGCCAACTCGGTCGGCGGCCTGCTGTTCTTCAACGCGCAGGGCAACCAGATCACCGGCGGATCGATCAACGACCAGCCGCTCGCCGCGTACGTCGAAGGAACCACCGCGGTGCGTCACGGTGACACCAATGCGGTGCTCTCCGGGTACCAGACCGTCAGCGGCCAGCTCCCCAGCCAGTGGAACGGCGACGTGCTGTCCGGCTCGACGACGTACCCGAATTCGTCGGCACCGAGTGCGATCGCCTCGACCGCGCTGCCCGTCGTCACCGGCGCCGGAACAGACTTCTCGATCGCCGACCTCGAAGAGGACTTCCCGACCACCAACACCAGCGGCTACCAGAACGTCTACCAGCTGCGGCTGACCACCAACGCGGCCGACACCGCGCCGAACACCAAGTACGACTCGGCCGACATCCTGATCAACACGACTACCAGCACGTGGTCGGTCGAGTACACGAAGCTGCCGCTCACTTCCACCAGGACGTCTCTGACTGCGCCGACGAAGGCGGTCCACGGCGCCAAGGTCACCCTGAGTGCAGCAGTCACCCCGGCGGTTGCCGGCAAGGTCGAGTTCATCGACGGCACGAAGGTGCTCAGCACCGTCACTGCGTCAGCCGGTAAGGCGACCTACTCGACCACCACGCTGGCCGGCGGATCGCACAAGCTCAAGGCAACGTTCGTGCCGACTGCGACGCAGACGTACTCGGGCTCCTCGTCCAACGTGAAGACGTTGACCATCACGGCGCAGGGGACGTCCACCGCGCTGAAGGCGTCCAAGGCCACCATCAGGCACGGTGCGAAGCTGACGCTGACGGCGACGGAGAAGCCCTCCACCGGCGGCGCAGTCGCCTTCTACGACGGCACCAAGAAGCTCGGATCCGCGAAGGTGAAGTCCGGCGTCGCGACCTTCTCGACGACGAAGCTGGCCGTCGGCTCGCACAAGCTCAAGGCAACCTTCACGCCGTCGAGCAAGCCGAGTTACAAGTCGTCCACCTCGAAGATCGTCACCGTCAAGGTCACAACGTGACGGTGACGATCGACAACGCCAACGGGACGGGCTGGCCCCACCAGCCCGTCCCGACGCCTGAAAATCCCACGGCAGTCATCGCGCCCCCGATGACTGCCGTGGGTGGCGGAGGTGGTGCCCAGCTCGACGCGGTCGACGTGTCGGCGTGGTTCGGCACGACGCAGGTGCTCGACGGCGTGACGCTGTCGATGCCGCGTGCAACGGTCACCGCGTTGATCGGCCCGTCCGGATGCGGCAAGTCGACGTTCCTGCGCATCCTCAACCGGATGCACGAGGCGGTGCCCTCGGCGCAACTTGCCGGCGAGGTACTGCTCGACGGCGAGGACATCTACTCGCCGGGATACCGCGTCACGCAGGCCCGGCGACGGATCGGGATGGTCTTCCAGAAGCCGAACCCGTTCCCGACGATGTCGATCGCCGACAACGTGACGGCCGGGCTCGAGTTCACCGGGGCGAAGGTCAGCCGCGCCGCGCGTCGCGACCTCGTCGAGCAGAGTCTGATCCGCGCGGGTCTGTGGAACGAGGTCAAGGACCGGCTGAGCCGGCCCGGGTCGGCGCTGTCGGGCGGTCAGCAGCAGCGGCTGTGCATTGCCCGCGCACTCGCCGTGTCGCCCGAAGTTCTGCTGATGGACGAGCCCTGCTCGGCGCTCGATCCGACTTCGACCCGACGCGTCGAAGAGACGATCCACGACCTGCGTGAGCAGCTGACGATCGTCATCGTCACCCACAACATGCAGCAGGCAGCGCGTGTCTCGCAGCAGGCCGCGTTCTTCCTCGCCGAACAGAACACGCCGGGCAGCATCGTCGAAGCCGGCGCGACCGATCAGCTGTTCAACGCCCCGCGCGACCCGCGCACGGCCGACTACGTCAACGGACGTTTCGGCTGATGGTCACGCAACTCCTGTTCTCGCAAGACCCCGGCGTGGGCGACGACGCCGGCCGAGGACGGCGGCCTCGAAAGATCACCGCTGCCCTCGATCGCTCCGACCACGTCTTCAACGCGACAGCGCGCGTCATCGGTTTCTCGGTCTTGCTGATGACCGGCGCCATCGGCGTCTTCCTCGGCTACCAGTCGATCCCCACGCTGCACCACTACGGATTGAGCTTCTTCACCGAGAGCCAGTGGATCCCGAGCCTGAACAAGATCGGCATCTCGGCGGTGCTGGTCGGGACGGTCGAGGTCGCGCTCGTCGCCATGGTCGTCAGCGTCCCGCTCGCCATCATGTTCGCGTTGTTCACCACCGACTACGCACCGCGATGGTTGAAGAGCTACCTCGTTTCGGCCATCGACCTCATGGCCGCCGTGCCGAGCATCATCTACGGGCTGTGGGGTTTCTACCTGCTGCAACCACGCGGCATCGAACTCTCGCGCTGGTTGAGCCAGCACTTCGGCTGGATCCCGATCTTCCACGTCGACACCGATCCGAACGCGCCGATCTGGCAGCAGTCGCGGTACACGAGCTCGGCGTTCATCGCCGGGCTCGCTGTCGCGATGATGGCGATTCCGCTGGCGTGCTCGGTCATGCGCACCGTTTTCGACCAGGCACCCATCGGCGAGCGTGAGGCCGTCATGGCGCTCGGCGGAACACGCTGGCACGTCGCCCGCAGGGTCGTGCTGCCCTTCGGCAAGGGCGCGGTCATCGGCGGCTCGATGCTCGCACTCGGCCGTGCGCTCGGTGAGACCGCGGCGGTGCTGATCATCATCTCGCCCGCCTACGACATCAAGCCGCGGATCCTCGAGGCCGGCACGCAGACGATCTCGGCGCTGATCGCGGCGAACTTCGGTGAGGCGACCAAGTCTCAGCTGTCGGCGCTGCTGACGGCCGGGTTCGTCCTGTTCCTGATCACGATCATCGTCAACACGATCGCCGCGGTGATCATCGGACGCAGCCGTAGCGGCGCGAGCACGGAGCTCTAGCCGTGACTGCACTACAAGAGCGAACCGAGCAGAAGGTCGCGCCCTCGCGCGCCGTCCCGCGCACAGTCCGCGGCATGACCTTCGACCAGGCCGCATCACTGGTCGGTGCGTTGCTCGCGTCACTGGCTCTCGTGACCATCCTCTACGACCATCTGCTGCCCTTCAGCGGAACGCTCGGCTTCCTCGTCTGCTGGTTCGTCGTGTTCCAGGGCTGCTACGCCGCGCTCGTCGCGATGTCCAACCCGCGTCCCGTTGTGATCGACAACGTGGTCACCGCAACGTTGTGGGCCGCTGCCGGAGTGGTCGTGCTCGCGATCGGGAGCACGCTGTACTACACGGTGCACCGTGGTTGGTCGGCGCTCACGCATACGAACTTCTACACGCAGACGATGGCGGGTGTCTCGCCCACAGCGCCGCTGACGCAGGGCGGCATCCTGCACGCGATCGTCGGCACCGGGCTCGAGATCGCAGTCGCTGTCGTGGCTTCGGTCCCGCTCGGCATCGGCACCGCCGTCTACCTGTCCGAGGTGCGCGGCCCGGGTACGCGCATCGTGCGCACGGTCGTCGAAGCAATGACCGCGTTGCCCGAGATCCTCGCGGCGCTGTTCATCTACGTCGTGCTCATCGTCGAGTTCGGCTGGCCGAAGTCGGGCCTCGCCGTGTCCGCCGCGATGACGGTCACGATGGTGCCGATCATCGCGCGCGCGTCGGAGATCTCGCTGAAGATCGTCCCCAACGGCCTGCGTGAGGCGAGCATGGCGCTCGGATCGACGCGGTGGACGACGGTGCGCAAGGTCGTGCTGCCCAGCGCGCTGCCTGCCCTGGTGAACTCGACCATCCTCGGCGTCGCCCGCGCCATCGGAGAGACAGCGGTTCCGCTGATCCTCTCCGGCTCGTCCAGTTTCATGAACTACGACCCGACCGAGAATGAGATGAACTCGCTTCCGCTCTACACCTTCACCTCCGTCAAGACCGGCCTGGATCTTGCGATCACGAGAGCGTTCGGCGCGGCCAGCGTGCTGTTGGCCGCCGTGCTCGTCCTGTTCGCGATCGCCCGATGGCTGACCCGTAAGGACGTGGGGCAGCGATGAGGCGCAATGCGCTGCGGCGTATGAAGATCGCGGCCACCGTCGCCGTTGTGCTCTCGATACCGCTGCTCGCCGACGCGGCGCCGGCCGCGGCGACCAGTTACGCGCTCATCGAGGGCTCCGGGTCGAGTTGGGCCGCGAACGCGGTGAACCAGTGGGTTGCTGACGTCCACTCGCAGGGGATGGAAGTCGACTACACGCCCAGCGGTGACGCGCAGGGTCGCCAGGACTACGCGAACAAGACGTCGGACTTCGCCGTCACCTCGCTCGGCTACCAGGGACGTGATCCGGTGACCGGCGTCGACGACACGTCGCAGGGTCGTCCGTACGCGTACTTGCCGATCGCTGCCGGCGGCACGGCGTTCCCGTACCAGATCAAGGTGCAAGGGACGCAGGTGCGCAACCTGCGACTGTCCGGCGAAACGTTGACGAAGATCTTCACCAACCAGATCACCAACTGGGACGACCCGGCGATCACCAAGGACAACAACGGGCATGCCTTGCCGTCGTTGCCGATCACGCCGGTGGTGCAGTCCGAAGGATCCGGCGCGACCGCTCAGCTGACCCGCTACTTCGACACCGAGTACAAGAGCATCTGGGAGTCGTTCAGTCATGGCGTCGGCGATGACCGAGTACTTCCCGCGCGCCGGCAACCAGATCGCGCAGAACGGTTCGGACGGTGCGATGAACTACGTGTCGTCGTCATCGGCCAACGGATCGATCGGCTACGTCGAGTATTCCTACGCGCTCGGCCAGAACTACCCGGTCGCGAAGCTGCTCAACTCCGACGGCTACTACACGCTGCCGACGCAGTACAACGTGGCGGTCGCGCTCGAGCAGGCCCAGATCAACATGGACAAGAGTTCGCCGAACTACCTGCTGCAGAATCTCGATCACGTCTACACCGACCACGACGCGCGCACCTACCCGCTGTCGTCCTACGTGTACATGATCATCCCGACCGGGAAGTACCCGTCGCCCGAAACGAAGATCACCACGGCAAAACGGCAGACCATCGCCGACTTCGTCTACTACTCGATCTGCCAGGGCCAGAAAGAGATCGGGCCGATCGGCTACTCGCCGCTTCCGGTCAACCTTGTCGAAGCCGGCTTCGGCCAGTTGCAGAAGTTGAAGGCGGCCGACTCGGGCGTCGACCTCACCGAACGCAGCGTCACGACGTGCAACAACCCGACGTTCGTCCAGGGACATCCCTCGTCGAACTACCTCGCCCAGATCGCGCCGATGCCGCCGTCGTGCGACAAGACCGGCGCCGGCCCGTGCGCTGACGGCGTCACTCCCAACGGGACGGGCCCGGTGCCGACCAAGTCCGGTCACGGCAATTCAGGAAACGGCTCGCCGACCGGCGGTGGCAACGGCGGTAAGAAGTCGCGCGGTGGTGGCGCGAACGGGTCCGGCAACACCGGTACGCCAGGCGCCGGCAGCGCCGGCGGCTCCGGTTCCGGCCCCACGTCCGGGGCATCAGGCTCGGCGAGCGTCGCAGCGCATGTCGACCCGCAGACCGGTCAGATCGTCGGCGGAAGCAGCGACCAGGGCACCGCGGCGAACGGCTCGCCGGTGATCGTCTCGGCCGAAGAAGCCGGCTATCGCTCGCAGCACAACTCCGACCTGCTCGCAGTGCTCGCGTCCTTGTTGCTCGTGCTGCTGTTCACGTTGCCTCCGCTGATCGCGCTGCGGATGTCTCGTCGCCGAGGTCAGCCGTGATGCGTCGTGGGCTCGTCCTGGCGGGAGTGGTCGCGCTGACGGCGTCGACCGTCGTCGCAGTGACGCCGGTGTCGGCCACCGCAGCGACTGCGGGAAGTGGCGGCTTCGCGCAGACCAAGACGGTCAGTCGCGTGCACCTGATCGACGGAAAGAACCATGTCGTCGACACTCGCAACGTCACCCTGCGCGTCAACGAGACGCAGAACCTGCGCAGCCGCCAAGAGATCACCGTCTCGTGGCGCGGCGCGCACCCGACCGGCGGCATCGTTGCCGACCAGAACTCGATCGACGCGCAGCAGGAGGAGTATCCGGTCGTCCTGCTCGAGTGCCGCGGTCATGCGACGCAGGTCAGTCCGCAGACCTGTTGGACGCAGGACTGGAGCGAGCGTTACCAAGAGAGCTACCAGACCGATTTCCCTGCGTACCGGCTTGATCGCTACGCCACTGCGGGCGAGCGCGCCGCGATTGCCGACGCGCCGAAGAAGCTCCCGTCCGGATGTTTCCCGGCCACCGTGCAGCACTGGGTTCCGTTCATCGCAGCGAACGGGCATGTGTACGAGGACGGGCCGGCCGGCTGTGCGGGCCAGCCGCCGGAGTCGCAGTCGGTCGGCGGCTCGGCGATGCCGAGCAACGAGACGTTCGGTGTCACGGCGCGCAACGGCGAGGGCAGCGCCAAGTTCGACGTGTGGACCGATGCCGAGAACGCATCGCTGGGCTGCAGCCAGAGCGTCGCGTGCTCGCTGGTCGCCGTCCCGATCATGGGGATCAGCTGCGACCCGGCGGCGACGTCGTTGCCGAGCAACGACCGACCGCCGGCCGGCGACGACCAGGACGCTGCCGACTGCGAGTCGAAGGGCAACTTCGCGCCCGGCCAACTCGTGACCCCGCAGGGCGGCGACGCGCTCGCGGTGAGCGGCAGCCTGTGGTGGTCGGCGTCGAACTGGCGCAACCGCATCGTCGTGCCACTCACCTTCGCCGTCCCGGACGACGCGTGCTCGGTCGTCCACCGAGCCAACGACGTCGACGTGTACGGATCGGAACTGCTCGTGCAGGCGACCGGGCAGTGGGCACCGCACTTCTGCCTCAACGACAAGCTCTTCAACTTCACCCATGTGCAGACCGGCGAACCCGAGGCGCGCAACCTGGTCGCCACCGGCGGTGCCGAGGCAGCGTTCACGAGCGATCCGCAACCGGACGGTTATGGCAGACCGGTCGTGCAAGCACCCGTTGCCGTAAGCGGATTCGCCATCACGTACGTGATCGACAACAGCAGCGGTCAGGAGTACACGAAGCTGCGGCTCACGCCGCGACTGCTGGCGAAGTTGCTCACCGAGTCGTATCCGGCGGCTCTGCCGGTGCAGCAGGAGGACGCCGCGCTGAGCAACAATCCGCTCAACATCACCCTCGACCCCGAGTTCATCAAGCTGAACCCGAACATCGTCCAGGGCGTTTCGGCGAGCAATGCCGCGAGCACGTTGCTTGCCCTGTCGAGCGACTCGGACGTGATCCGCGCGCTGACCAGTTACATCAACGACGACCCGGCTGCGCGGGCGTGGCTCAACGGCAAGCCCGATCCCTGGGGCATGGTGGTCAACCCTGCGTACCGGCACATAAAGCTGCCGGTCGACAAGTGGCCGTTGCTGAGCACGTTCGAGCCGAAGGCCTACTACAACTCGGATCTCAACGACTGCCTGTTCCACAACCCGGTGCCCTACCTGCCGCTGGTCGCGGCTCCCGCGGCGTCGATGGCCGACATCAGCGAGGCGATGCAGTTCGCGATCGCGCAGTCGACGACGGTGTGTTCGCAGATCGACGGCACGACGGTCGGCGAGAAGCTCGTGAAGGCCGGCCGGCAGACCGTCGGCTACCGCTTCATGATCGGCGTGACATCGTTCGCCGACGCGCATCGCTACGAGCTGGCAAGTGCCGCGTTGCAGACCACCGGCGGCCACTTCGTCCAGCCGTCGGACGCGTCGCTGCGAGCAGCAGCCTCGCTCTTGAGACCCGACACGTCGACGGGGACGTGGCCGGTGCCGACCAAGGCCATCGCGACCGACTCGTCCGACGCCGCGGCCTATCCCGGGACGATGGTCGTGTACGCAGCCGTCCCGACCAGCGGTCTGTCGAGCACGGACGCGAGCGACTATGCAACCTTCCTGAGGTTCGCGGCGGGGCCCGGGCAGCAACCCGGTCTCGACGTCGGCCAGCTCCCGCCGGGGTACCTGCCGATGACGGCAGGCAACGGCCTGAGTCAGTTGGCCTCGTACACGATGGCGGCAGCGGGCGCGGTGGCTGCGCAGAAGGGCGCGCTGCCGGCGTTGGTCGGCAGGAAGTCGCACCACCACACGACTCCGGGCGGCGGCTCGTCCTCTTCCGGCGGACACGGGTCGACGCGGGGCAGCAGTGGCACGCCACCCGGCAGCGGCCCGGACCCCGCGATCGGTGGCGCGACGCAGCCCACGTCCGGCTCGTCCGCGACGTCCACACCAGGTGCGACGAACTCTGCCGGCTCGACGCCGACGCCGCTCAGTTCGGCGGCCGCGAAGACGGTGCCGCTGGGGACGACGCCGAGCGTGCCGCTCAGCGGTGCGGCGCTCGCAGTCGTGATCGCATTGCTGCTTGCCGTGCTCGGTCTCGTGGCAACGCCGGCCAGTTATCTGCTGGCCCGGTGGCGAGGCAAGCGATGACCAGCACGACCGTGTCCGCACCCGAGACCGCACCGACGACTGCACCCACGACTGCGCCCCCGCCGGGGCGCAGGGCAGGCCGCCGGGCGAAGGCCACAGCGCCGCGTCCGAAGCCGGTCCTGCCGCGCGGCCTCGTCGCCGTCGTGGTCACCCTCGCCGCATTCACCGTCACCGCGCTGTACGTGTTCGTGTACGCGGTGGAGTTCAGTGCGCTGCAGGAACAGCGCAGTCAGCACCAGCTCTACAGCCAGTTCCGCGGTGTGCTCGATCCGTCGAGTCAGGTCGCGCCTGCGGTCGGTGGGTCGATCACGCCGGGCACGCCGGTCGCGATGATCGAGGCGTCGACGGTCGGCATTCACGACCTGATGGTGGTCGAGGGCACGTCGGCGTCCGATCTGCTCACCGGCCCCGGACATCTGCGCGACTCGCCGCTGCCCGGTCAATCGGGTCAGTCGATCCTGATGGGCCGCAGCGTCACCGCCGGCGCGCCGTTCGCGCCGATCTCGCAGCTACGCCCGGGCGATCCGATCACCGTGCGCACCGGTCAAGGCCTGTTCCGCTACACGGTTCTCGACGTGCGTGAAGCCGGATCGCCGCTGCCCGCGTTCCCGGCGAGCGGGTCGATGCTGACGATGGTCACCTCGGTCGGTTCCGGCTGGCTGGGCGCGCTGCGAGCCAACACCGTCGAATACGTCGATGCGGCCCTGCAGGGCAAACCGGTGGCCGCCCCCGCGGGACGTCCCGAAGCGGTTCCCGCGTCCGAGGTGCAGGGACGCAACGATCCGGCGGCGTGGCCGTACATCGTGTTCTGGATCCAAGCGCTGCTCATCGCCGCCTGCCTGATCGCGTGGCTGTGGGTGCGGTGGGGTCGATGGCAGGTGTGGCTGGCGGGCGCGCCGGTGGTCTTCTGTCTGCTGTGGGGGTTGAGCACCGAGGCGATGCGGTTGTTGCCGAACGTCTTCTGAGCAGGTTCCTCGATCGAACCTTCCTCTCCCACATCGGCGAATTTGCCGATAACATCCGCGCCGATGGGTTGATCCTGGGAGGGACTATGAACTCACGTCTGCTTGCCGCTGCGACCGCGGCCTTCACTGCATTGTCGGGGTTGGTCATCGCGGCCTCGCCGGCCGCCGCGGCGCCGTCCCACGCGGAACTCGAAGTCAGCACGTCGAACGCGACAGTGCACACGTCCAACGGCAAGGCCTGGACGTTCAACTTCTCGACGTTCCAAGAAGGCAAGCACGCCGATCTCACCGCAGAGATCACCCGCGTCACGCGCCCCGGCACCGAGAACCATTCGTGGGACGTGCCGATCACCCGGTCCGTGATCACGTTCAACGCCAAGACGGGTCATGGCACGGTGAAGACTCCGCAGGGAACGGCACCGCTGATCACGCTGAACCTCGGGTTCACCACGACGAGCCGCCACAAGGTGAAGTGCGCGAGCGGGTCCGAAACGAACTACGGCGGCAACCTGAGCGGGCAGGCCACCCTCAACACGCACCTCAAGGGCGGCGGCACCGTGGGTGGCAAGCACGTCAGCTTCAAGGCGGGCGGCACCGTGTTGACGGTCGACAACGGGTGTGTGCAGTCGTTCCCCCAGAACAACCAGTGCGAGAAGTCGGTGTTCCTGGACGGCGGTTCGGGGCACAACTCGGTGTTCGGGTTCGCCGGCGGTGCCAGTCGCATCCTCGAGATCTCGCACAACGTGGCGATCGCGCACCCCGCAGGCGCAACAAGGTCGGACAGCGCCTCGGTGCGTCCCGGCAGCGCTCCGGTGTTCAAACGAGCCACCAAGACCGTGCTGGTGTCGAGCACGAAGACCGGACTCGTCACGGGATCGGGCCGGATCGTCGCCAAGTCGCAGAGCCAATCCAGCGGCACGTGTCGGCTCAACGGGAACAAGCACACCCGCGTGCAGTACCTGAGCAACAACGGCCACTTCACGAACACGACCGGCCACCCGCTCGTCGGGCACACGATCCTCACGGGACGGATCACGCTGGCAAATGGCGGCAGTGCGTCCTACGACGTCGTGACCTGGCACTGATCGCCATGCGACGAGGCGTCATTGCGATCTTCGCGGCCGTAGCCACTGGCGTGTTCGGGCTGGGCAGTGCCGGCCAGGCGCAAACGCGCTGACCCAGCCACCACCTCGCTGTCGAGCGGCAACATCACGGTGCGTGATCGGCCAACGGAGACAAAGCATCCTTTTCCGTGACAATTCTTCCTAGGAAACGTACGCTCAGGGCACGGCGCACAAGATCATCACAACGCAAGCCCAGCAGTGTCCTAGGGAGGACCACCCGTGAAGTTCCGCAAGCCATCGGCAGCGACAGCCATCGCGACGACAGCCCTCGTCATAGCAGTCGGGGGAGGTACCGCGTTCGCCGCCAGTCAGCTCGCGCCGGGAAGCGTCGGCAACAAGCAGCTGCAGAACAACGCCGTCACCAACCCAAAGATCAAGCAGGGCACCATCGAGGAAGACCGGCTTTCCGCAGACGCCAGAGCCGCCCTGAAGGGCAACCAGGGCCCTCGCGGCCCGCAAGGCCCGGCCGGCAAGGACGGAACCCCATACACCCCGGTCACTACCCTCACCGGCACCTGGACCGACCACAGCGACGGCACGGACGGCCGCTCGTCGATCAACGCCGGCGGAGCGCAGCTCGGCGGTACCGGCACCAACGGAGGGCTTGCCAACAGCAACGACTATGCGGGCATCGCCACCCATGTCCTCGACGGCAAGACCCCGGCGAACCTCGCCACGATCAGTTACACCGAGAGCTACACCATGCCCAGCGACTCGCACTTCGCAGCGCCGTACCTCAAGCTGAAGTTGCAGCCGAGCGGCGGGTCGTGCGGTGACGACGACATCGTCTACAACCCCTCTGTCCAGTCGACCAACCTCGACTACGCGGGCGAGACCGAGACGTTCAAGGTCACCGACACCACGAGCACGGTCGGCGTCGACGACGACGCCAACCCGACCGACGGCATGTACCCGGTCGCCATCCACTCGTCCAACAACGGCGCGAGCAAGGACGTCAGCAACGAGCACCATCTGCCTGGCCGAGATCATCCTTGGCGGCGGGTCGGATGCGACCAACGCGAAGGCGACGATCAACGACGTGACCTTGGTCGCGCACACCAGCCTGGTCGGGACGATGCTCGTCCCCAACACGAACAACACGTCCTACTCGATCTCGACCTGGCACTGACGGAGCTGCCCGGCCGGTGCCGGCCGCTAGTGCCGCGGCTCCCACCAGTCGCGGTTGTCGCGGTACCACTGCACGGTGCGGGCCAGCCCGTCCTCGAAGGTCGTGCCGGGCCGGTAGCCGAGTGCTGCGAGCTTGCTGTCGTCGACGGAGTAGCGCTGGTCGTGGCCGCGCCCGCGCGGGTCGTCGATGTGCTCGACGAAGCTTTCGTCGCGCCCGGTCGCCGCTAACAACAGCGCGGTGAGGTCGCGGTTGCTCAGCTCGCGCCCGCCGCCGACGTTGTAGATCTCGCCGGGACGTCCGTGCTGCAGCACGAGGGCGAGCGCCGCGCAGTGGTCGCCGACCCACAACCACTCGCGCCGTTGCGAGCCGTCGCCGTACAGCGGGACGGGACGGCCGTCGAGCAGGTTGGTGACGAAGCGCGGGATGAGCTTCTCGAGATGCTGGTACGGGCCGAAGTTGTTCGAGCACCGCGTGACGCGCACGTCGAGGCCGTAGGTGACGGCGTACGCGCGGGCGATGAGGTCGCCGCCCGCTTTGGCGGCTGAATACGGGGTGTTGGGCTCGAGCACCGCGCCCTCGTGCCACGACCCCTCGTCGATCGATCCGTACACCTCTTCGGTCGACGCGTGCACCACGGTCGTCACGCCGTGCCGCAGCGCGCCCGCGAACAGTTGCTGCGCGCCGAGCACGTTGGTCGAGACGAAGCCGGCCGCCTCGCCGCCGATGGCGCGATCGACATGCGACTCGGCGGCGAAATTGACGACGACGTCGTGGCCGGGCAACGCAGCGTCGAGGTCGTCTGCGGAGCAGATGTCGCCGGCGACGAACCGGTACCGCGGATCGTCGGCGACCGCCGCGAGATTCGTCAGGTTCCCTGCATAGGTCAGCTTGTCGAAGACCGTGACGTGCGCTCCGGCAAGCGCGGGGTATTCATCGGCGAGAACCGCGCGCACGAACCACGACCCGATGAAGCCGGCGCCGCCGGTGACAAAGACCCGCGTCACGTCCTCAGCGTAGGGGAGCGGTCAGCCGTGTCGGGCGGAGTGCGTGTGCTCGAGCTTGTGGAAGCGGGGGTGCGGATCGTTCCACGGCGAGGTGATGAGCAGGAAGATCGTGGCGACGATGGCCATCGCAACGATCGTCAACACGCCGATGAGGATCGTCGTGCGATCGCGGGGTCTGTCTGCCACACCGCAACGTTACGGGTAAGGGCCGTCAGCGCAGTCGCCAGAATTGCCATGCTGCCAGGATCAGTCCCGCCAGGCCGAGCAGGTCCGCCGTTGTGAGGCCGTGATCCTCGGTCACCCGGAGCAGGACGGGGCCCTCGAAGTCTTTGTTGATGAGCAACCACAGCACCGACAACAACGCGAGCAGCACGGTGCCGGTGCGCTGACGCCGGCCCACCACGATCGCGCACGCCATGCTGCCGAGCATCACGACGATGACGAGCACGATGCGCAGATCTGACATGCCGGTGAACTTAACCAGTATCAGCCGATGTCACCGAGCGGTCCTCGGCTCGTGCACATCGCGCCGGCGCGTGATCAGCCCCTACCGCCGGCGGATGTAGAGCACGAGGGCCACGCCGATCGCGATGCCGATCAGGATGTAGAAGATGTGCCGGAAGATCGCGTAGAGAATGAATCCGATGACGACGCCCGCCACCAGGGTGCTGGTCTGGATCTGCCGTCCGGCCATGAATCGAGGCTACGGCAGGCATGGCTAGAACCAGTGGTCGGCCAAGCCGATCAGGATCGCGGCCACGAGAAGGCACACGCAGCCGAGGCCGACGAGGGTCATGCCCATCTGGGCGTTCGGGGTGCGCCGAGCCCAGCGCCGTACCTTTCCGCGCCGTGGCATGTCCTTGATCGTGGCCCTCTCACACTTGTGGGACGTTGTGCGCGCAGCACCTTCTCAGGGCGGTCCATGTTGACGACTCATGCGACGGGTCGATATCCGGAGCGCGTATGGGCCGCGGGCGGCCCAGTGCCAAGGATCGTTCGCATGCCGATGGGCATGCTCACGGTTGGCGGATTCAAGCTCGGGCTCGAAGGCGAGGTCCACCCGTCCGGCTGGCGATTCTTCGACGCCGACCTTCCGGGCGAGAACCGATCACCGTTCGATTCGTCGACGGCGAACTGGCGGTGCTTGCTCGGTTAGCTACACGAGACCGCAGACGGCCAAACCGCGCGAGGTCACGCGATGCCCTCTAAGGTCGGGGCGTGACTGACGCTTTGAACGAGATCCGGTCGGGCGAACGGTTTGCCTTCGGCGAGAACTGGAGCCACTTCCTCGCACTGGTCGACGACGAGCGGATCCGGGCGGCCGAGCAACCGCTGCGGGAGAAGCTCGGCGATCTCACCGGGCAGACGTTCCTCGACATCGGTTCCGGTTCCGGCCTGTCGAGCCTCGCGGCCCGCAACCTCGGCGCGACCGTCCTCTCGTTCGACTATGACCCGCAATCGGTTGCGTGCACGAACGAGCTGCGGCGGCGCTACCGGCCGAACGACACGGGGTGGGACGTCGAGCAAGGGTCTGCGCTCGACGCGGCCTACCTCGATGGACTGGGCACGTTCGACGTCGTCTACTCGTGGGGGGTGCTCCACCACACGGGCGACATGTGGACGGCGCTCGATCTCGCTGCCAAGCGGGTCGCGCCGGGCGGTCGCCTGTGGGTTGCTATCTACAACGACCAAGGCGTCCCATCGAAGGTGTGGCGCGCCATCAAGCACGCATACGTCACCGGCTCACGGATGCAGCGCCGCGCCGTCCTATTCGGGGTCACCATGTATCTCACCGCGCGACGACTTGTGGGGCGCAACCTGCGTCGACTGCTCGGGGTGCCTAGCCCCTCGCGCGGTCGAGGGATGGACGCCAAGCGAGATCTCATTGACTGGGTCGGCGGCTACCCGTTCGAGGTGGCGAAGCCGGAGCAGGTCTTCGGCTTCTACCGTGAACGCGGGTTCGTCCTCGATGATCTGTTCACCTGTGCAGGCGGATTGGGGTGCAATCAGTTCGTGTTCACCCGACCGTGAGGTCGCGGGTCTGGAATCTCACGCCCGCCTTTGAGATAGTCGGTCGCTGCGGACTGCCAGGTCTGCCCCATCGAGGTCATCGCGATCACGACTTTCTTCGGCGTGTTAGGGCAGCCCCGACGATGTCCGTCAGGCCCCTCGCAATCGTGCCGTTGTTCTGGCTGTGCGCGTCACGCCGCCCTGGTGACCGTGACGATGGTGTTGTATCCGTCGTGGGTGTGTAGCTGTCCGATGTCGGAACTGCGGCACATATGTTGCGATCAACACCGGTTCCGCGTCACGCTCACCTGCATCGGATTGACCATCGGTTGCGCGGGGACGATCGGCTGCGCCGACGAACTCGGTTCGACGAGTCGATACACGATCGTCAGCGTCTGACCGCGGCGAACATATCGCCCGTCCGACCACACCGGGTGTCCCAGTTCGCCGAACTGTGCCGGTTCGCTCGCGTGCCCGTTCACCGTGTACGACGACAGCGACGCGCCATGGGTCGCGTAGGCGAGGATGGCGAGGTACTCGTCGCCGGGTGGGATGTGGAACTGCTTCTCGGCGGTCTCGCCGAGCACGTAGCTGGGCAGGCCGGTTGGTGCCGAGTTCGTCAACCGCACGGTGACGGTGACGTGCTGCTTCCCTGCGCACGTCATGCTCGCCCAGGCGAGCGAGGCGTGCAGGTAGTAGTCGAGCTTGCTACCGGTCGAGTTCCACAGGGTCAGCCGGAAATAGGGCGCTTGCGTTGTCGGCTCGACGCCGCCCAGTGGCAGCCGCGCGAGCTGCGCCTCGACCGGACGGTCGGTGACCCAGAGCAGCAACCGTTGTTGTGCTGCGGCTTGCGCCGCTGCGCGCACGAGCGCGGTGAGGTCGACTCCGGGAGCGAGAACCTTCTTGCTGACTGCTCGGGCGATGTCGAGAAGCTGCTGCTTGCGGGCGGTGTTGTCGGTCGGAAAGCGCTGGTAGAGCGTCGACTGGGTGTAGGCGACCACGTTGTCAGCCGTCACTGCGGTGCCGTCGGGCAACGTCGCCGCGCCGGTCGCGGACAGCAGGTAGCTCAGGGCTGTCGGGTCCAGCGTGATCGCGCCGTCGAGCTGCTGGCCGGTCTTGTGTTTCCACATGGCGAGCCACAGTTGCGCGGCGTACGGGAAGTTGGGACTGAGGTTCGTGTTCACGTAATCGCCCGTGGCCCCGAATCGGCCCGTCCCGTAGAGCTCGTTGTAGCCCCGGCCGAAGTCGACGCCGGTTGCCCTTGTGCCGACCAGGTAGGTGTCCGACTCGAAGTGAGTGAAGCGCAAGCGCCCGTCGGACACCCGCACGATCGCGAACGCACCGGGTATGCCTCCCGTTGCGCGCATCTCGGCGTCGTTCTGGAACGTGATCATGTACGAGCGCGGCCCTGACGCACCCAGCAGAGTGGGCGCTATCTGGGACGCCTCCTTCGCCGTCCCGATTGTCTTGCCGAGCGACGGCAGTTGAGTGAGCAACTCCGCTCGTGCGCTCTCGACGCTCGACCAGCCCGACGACGACATGTGCTGCAGGTCGTGCTCGGCGGTGGCGAGTGTTGCTGAGGCGTCGGCGAGCTCGGGTGCCACGCGCTCGATCGCGGCGAGATCGATGCTGCCATTCGGCCTCACGCAGCTTCGCCGGGGTGAGCACCGATGCGGCGTCGACGAGGCGCGGCATCGCGTTGCTGGAGATCCGGCCGATGATCGTGGCCAGCGATCGGGCGGACGTGAGCCGTGCGCCCAGGAACGGCACCCCTTCGCCCACCCGCCAGATCGGGCTGTCGACGTAGGACTGCGCTGCGGTTGCGTGACGTCGCAGCGAGCTGATCGTGGTGCTCGCGCCGGTGAGATCGCCGCCGGCAACTTGGCTCTCGAGGCGCTGCACATCAGCGCGCACGAGCTGCAGCTGCGACCGGGCGTGCAAGACGTCCCAGGTCAGCCAGGCCCCGGCTGCCGCGAGCAGCACGAGTAGTCCGAAGCCACCGATCACGATCCGTCGCTTGCGGCGATGCCGACGCCGGCGCCTGACCCGGACGCGACCTCTCGAGTCGGCCCAGGCAGGCCCGGCGAACGGATCGTGTCGTGCGCTGTCCGGGGAGTCTTCGGTCAACCCCGGATGACGTTGATGTGGAACCTCTTGGTGGCCGAGCCGATGTGCACGTACACCGTGTAGCGGCGGCCGACCGGGATGTGCTTGGGGATGTGGACGCTGAAGTTCGTGTTTCCGTGCGGACCGGTACGCGACGATCCGATCCTGCGGGAGATGTGATGCCCAGCCAGACGAATCGAAACCCGCTTGTGTGCCGGGTAGTGCCGCACGCTGATGAACAGGCGGTGACCGCGCCGCACGTTGTGCGGTGACACCGACACGGACGACTTCGGCGGGCACGGCGGGTAGTGCGGTCGACCGCAGGGCCGCAATGCCGAGCTGACCGAGTCTGCGGCCCTGGACGGAGCGGCCGAGGCCGGCGCAGAGATCACGACCGCCGAAACGATCAGAACCAGTGTGGTGAGCGCCGAGGTCAGCAGCGCGTGCGCCTTGGTCAACATTCGTCCTCCCAGCCGGACATGCGGGGGCCAGCATCGACGGTGGCCGAAATCAGACAGAATCAGGCGAAATGTGCCCGATGTCGCGCGACGCTACACCGAACCGGCGAGCGACCATAACCCACCGCACCCGAATCTAACTAAAATTTCGTGCAACACGTTGTTCGTCTCAAGTCGCCAGTCGAGTCGCAACCAGCGGCTACGCGCCCTTTAGAACCATTGAGGATGCGTCACGTAGAGCAGCAACGCCACGATGATCAGCGCCGCGCCGAAACACGTGATCGCGACGGCCCACCCGATAGCGTGGAGGCCCGGGCGGCCGCCCTCCGTTCGTCACGCGGGATAGCTTGCCATGAGCGCCTGTCCGTTCACGCAAGCACGACCACTCCTAAGCGTGGAATCGGTGAGTCAGAGCCGCACAGATCGATGCTCTTCATGCCAAACTCATCCGATGAGTGCAGGACAGCGGCGCGAGATCCGCGAACAGGCGGATAGGGGCCGCAGGACCTCTGACCGCACGCTCGCGCTCACGATGATCGTTGCTGGAGTTGGGCTCATTCTTCTAGCAGTGATCCTGGCGATTTTCTTCCTCTGAGCACCGCCCCACCCCGATCCGACGAGAGATACGCAGTCAACGCCTCGTTTACCAGCACTCGGTCGAAATGTTGGCGAACGAACTCGCGCCCGCTTGCTCCCATCAGGCGTCCGGATTCGGGACTCCGCACCAGAGACGACATCGCGAGGGCGAGCTGACCTGGGTCATCGACCGGTACCTGTAGTCCCGTCACGTTAGGAATGACTGCGTCCACGGCGCCAGTTGCGCATGTGGTGATCACAGGACGGCCTGCGGCGGACGCCTCCAACACGACATTCGGCATGCCCTCGCGGTGAGTGGGGTGGACGAGGCAGTCGATTCCGGCGTAGAAGCATCCAAGCCGATCGAGGTGGCCCAGCAGTCTCGCTCCAGGTGTCAGGCGAAGTTCGCCTTGGATTCTGGATGCGATTTCCGACTGCTCAGCCTCTCCTGCGATGAGAAGAACGGCATCCTCATTGATCCGGCGGACGGCGCGAAAGGCCCGGAGCAGTTCGAAGATCCCCTTATCGGCCGTCAATCGTCCAGCGAAACCGAAGACGTAGGCGTCGGGGGGTACGCCTAGGGCATTCCGCGCCTGCTCTATGTCCTGTTCGGTAGTCGTCCAAGAGTCGACATCGACGCCGTTGCTACTACCCATTCCGAGCACTCGGACGGCTTTGCGCCCCACGAGCCGATGGTTGCGCGCGGACGTCAGCAAACTTTCGCTGACGCAAACGACTTCGTGGGCGCAGCGGAATGTGATCCACTCACACAGCCAAAGCACTGCTAGTCGCAGTCCGCGCTCGGATTCGAATCGCAGCCCGCGAAGAACGTAGACCCTCCGGGGAACCCGAGCCACGGCAGCGGCAACATTGACCAACAACGCAGCTTTAGGTGTTCCAGCAAGGCTGACCGAGATCCGCAAAGCGCGGATGAGGTGCACGAGCTTCGTCAGCGCGACGAGATCAGCGAACGGAGATATGTCACGCCGCATCGGCACCGCATGCGTGCTTATACCTTCCCGTGCGCCGGTCTGATCGAGAAGCGTGCCGGGTGAACTAACAAGCTCAACCTTGAATCCCGCGTGTTTCAGAGCACGCAGCTGGCCATCCATGAGTGCCCATGCCGTCTCCGGCGTGGTGCAGGCGACGAGGACGCGCTGTTTCGGGTGATCGGTCACCGAAAGGCACGCTCGTCGAACCACGAGATTGTCGCGCGGAGCCCGTCATCGAGCGTGTGGGGAGTTATACCTGGAAACAGGTCGTGTAGTCGCGTCGGATCCGCCTGTGAGGCGACGATGTCGCCCGCGCGTGGATCGAGGAATTGGACATCCGGCGTGCGCCCAATCAGGTTCTCGAGCAGCCCAAGAAGTTCGAGAAGACTCGTACGCGTGTTGAACGCGAGGTTGACGGGCGTCGGAGACGTCGTCCGTTCGGTCACGGCGCGGCTCAGTACTTCCACGACCGTTGCGACGGACGTGAAATCCCGGCTTTGCTTCCCGTCTCCGAATACCGGAACCGGTCGATCACGCATCATCGCGTCGATGAACACGGGGATCACGGCTGCGTACGCGTGGCCGGCGGCTTGGAGCGGGCCGTAAACGTTGAAGAACCGAAAGACAAGGGCTTTGAGGCCGTACACGTGGGCGAACGACAACGCATACGCTTCCCCAGCGAGTTTGCTCGCAGCGTAGGGGCTCATCGGTTCCGTGCGCATGGTTTCGCGTTTGGGCAACTCGCGGTTCGCGCCGTACACCGACGAGGACGACGAGAACACGACGTGGGCGCCTTCGTCGCGCGCTGCTACTAAAACGTTGAGCGTGCCGTTCACATTGACGTCGTGTGTCTCGATGGGATCTTCGACGGACCGAGGGACCGATCCGCGGGCGGCCAGGTGGACGATCGTGTCGCAACGCTGTGCCGCGGCTGCAAGCCTTGCCGTATCCCGAATGTCAGATTCGACGAAGTCGACATCAACGTCGGCCAGGTTGGCGGCCGAACCGCTCGAAAGATTGTCGATGACGCGCACCTCATATCCGTCCGAGACAAGCCGACGACACAGGTTCGCGCCGATGAAGCCCGCACCACCGGTCACTAGTACCTTCATGCGGCAAGCTCACTCGCTGCGGTCGAGGCCTCGACTGGCGCTGGATCGGAAGCCGCGGAACCCTGCGTTCCGCGGAAGCCGAGCGCGGTTCCGATCAGGAGGAGAACAACGACACTCGCCCGAGCGTCGTCGAACCAGTCGAGCGAAATTCCGGCGGCATAGACGAGAACGATGAACGGAAGAAGCTTGGCGGACTGGTATCGCCACGCCTTGACAAACGCGATGACGAGTAGTGCGACAAAGACTGTTCCCACCAGGACTCCTGACTCTGCGAACCGAGCGACGAACGCATTGTGTGCGGACAGGTTGTAGCTGGAGTTCACGTCGAACAGAGAATAGGTGTCAAGATCGGAGAGCCCGACGCCGGTCACCGGGTGCTGTGCCGTCGCCTGAAACGCGAACCGGAGCGCGCTCGCGCGGGAGACGATGTTGTCGTTATTAGTCAGGTCTCTGCCAGCCGCTTCCGCGATCCAGTTCATCGCTGGCCCACTGACAACCAGCACCAATACTCCCAAGCCGAGCAGGGCGGCGGCCGATTTGGGCCCGACTCGGACGATCCTGTGTCGCAACGGAACGACCAGACCGCCCGCAACGGCTGCGAGTACGGCGCCCCGTGACCCGGCTTGGACCATTCCATCGACGGCAAGAAGGCAAATCGCAACGGCGGCCGCGGACTGCACGCGAGCGTGTCGCTTCAGCAACGAGGCTCCGAACACGAATGCAATCGCGCACATGAAGCCGACCCCGTTGGCGTTGAACCCGAGAACGACGGCGTCGCCTCGATCAGTTCGCAACGCCGAGTGGCTCAGTGCCTCAAAGCAAAACGCGACTCCTAGCAGCCCAAGCAGCCAGACAACGAGTACCCGAGGCGGCCTTATGACCAGCGCGCCGATGCAGACCACGATTGCGTAGACGATGGATCGTCGCGCCGACGGCGCGGGCAAGAGCGGGGCTGCGTAGCTCATGAGTACTGCAAGCACGCCGAAGAGAACCACGAGGCTGGCGCTCGCACGCGGCACACCGCGCGCGCGTACTCCTGCGAAGGTCATCCCGAGCAGTACGCATGCGAGCGCGCCGCCCAACTCCTTGCTGTCGTTTGCGTAGAAGACTGCCAGTGTTGCCACGACCAACGCCGCGGGTGGATAGAGCGCCGAGACAGTCAGCGCGATTACTCCGGCCAGAGCGAGCGGAGCGTAGGCCAATAGCGGAAAGCGGGCTAGCACGGGGCCGCCGCGACTTGCCATGAACACGCCGAGCACGACGAGGCCCACCGTCACCAGCAAGACGGTGGAACGAGGCACTCGCTGCCTGGCTTCGGTCATGCTCGCTCGCCGGCGCCGGCCAACTCGGGCGACATCCGGCCGCCACTCAGTGCGTAAACGACGTCGGCGCCGCGGATCGGCTGCCGACGGTGCGACACCATGATGATCGTCATCTCGCCGCGGAGAGCGTCGATGGTGTTGATGACGTGTTGCTCGGTCGCAGAGTCCAAGGCCGCGGTCGGCTCGTCGAGAAGAAGGACCGCTGGATCTCGATAAAGTGCCGCGCCAAGCCCAACCGCTGCCGCTGCCCGACGGAAAGCCGACTGCCGTTCTCGCCGACAGAGGTCGCGACGCCAGCTGCGAGCCCCGCGACGTAGTCGCCGAGTCCGGCTCGATGGAGCGCGGACGCTGCGCGATCGTCGTCTACGACGTCCGCGCCGAGAGTCACATTCGCCAGGATCGTGTCGTCGAGCATGTAACTCTCTTGCGGAACATATCCAACGCGAGAAAACCAGCCCGGGTTAGCGTGCCCGATAGCCACGTCCCCGTACCTAATCACGCCACGAGTCGGCGTCAGAAGCCCGAGCATCAGGTTGAGAAGCGTGGTCTTGCCTTCACCTGACGGGCCGACGATCGCGATGAACTGTCCATGGGGCACGGTCGCCGTGATCTCATCGAAAATCGGGGGTCCGTTCTCATACTCGAAAGCGAGTCCGGCGAGCTCAAGGCGACCGTGCTTCGGAGTTCACGAGCAACTGCCTTGGTCGGCATCTGATCCTCGAGCCGTCCCAACTCCTGGGCAATCTCGCTGCCGATCTCCATCCCCGAACGAACCTGTGTCATGGTGCCCAGGGCTCGCGACACCAGCGGGCAGCACACGTAGGCCGGCAACGACATAGAGCGCGACCACCGGCAGCGCATTGGTTGGGTTGGAACTCGCGAGAACGACGAGAAGCGAAACGAGAACCGCGCTGTAGAGGCGACTTCGAGAGTCAACCTGGGAATGTCAGTCAATAGTGTGAGCTTCGTTGGGCGGCCGTCATTGCGGCCCGTGCGTCTCTAATTGACTTCAGCGCGGTGATCGAGCATTTGCGACAGTAGTTCGCGAACTCCGCGGAGCGCCGTCGAGGTCGACTGATATACCCGTGATACCTGGTGCGTGTACTGGCGCGAATACCGCGCAGTAAATCGCCGACTGATGTAGACGAACAGGGCTCCGATCAGCGCTAGGTAAGCGCACACCAAGAGCCCGGGATCGGGCTGGCGACGAGGAGCGCCGCCCCTAACGAAATAACCGTCGTTGCATAGTCGCCAGAAGAACCACGCCACTCAGGCCCGCGAACGTCGCGAGATTGACGTTCGATACGGCTCTCGACATCAGTTCAGCCGAATTCGACGCCAGGTGGAACTCGTACGGAGCGTAGACGTACGCGCTGATCAATCGGTTGCTCAGTGCGACGTCGCTGGATGCGATGCGATTCATCCACCATGCTCTGACGACGTAGAGCGAGATCGACCGAGCAATCATCATGACCATTGCAAGCACGATGTAGGTCTCGACACTCAGGTGGATAATCTTGCTCAAGGGAGTATCGAAGGTGTTCGAGGATGACCCCGATGTCAGGTCGGTGAAGACGGGGAGCAGTAGGAGCAATGACGCGAAGTCCAACAGGGATGTGAGTGCCGCTGCGATGATGCCGATCTTCACCGCTCTGGAGATCGACTGCGGATATAGCCGCAGAAATTGGCGCAACTTCGATTTTCTGGTCAAGATTGCAAAGCTTTCGTGCGGCCCACTCCAGCCATGGCGTCTTCCTCGAACAGCAGACGCTCGTAGGAGTCTATGCACCGGTCCCATGAGAACGACATCGCTTTAGCCCGCGCCGCGATGGACATGCGTGCTCGCAGCGCAGGGTCGAGAGCGAGCTTCTCGATCGCGACTGCCAGGGCGGCGGCATCGCCAGGTGGCACGAGGAATCCCTCGACGCCATCGTCGATGAGGATCTTCGTTGCCGCCGACATCGGTCGGCGACTACAGGTAGCCCAGCCGCGAGTCTCTTCGAGGATTGCGTTGGACAAACCCTCGGTTCGTGATGGGTGGATAGCAAACTGCGCCTCGTGGAGCTCGTGCGGCACGTTCGGAGGATAGGAAACGAAGTCAACTCTTTCGGCCACGCCTAGCTCGGCCGCGAGCGCCAGCGTTCGCCGCCGGAGTTCGTCGCCCTCGCCGAGGAGGCGCACACGCACCGTGCGGTCAGTCACGGACAGAGCGTGCATCAACACGTCATGACCCTTGTACCAGCGGTAGTTGGCGACGACGACAGCGGTCGGCGGATCCTTGGACACGTTGGGCGCTGCGATCTCCGGTATTGCGACGCCGTTGGGGATGAACATCAGGCGCCGCTCTGGGACGCCCAAGCGCTCCGCCTCGATCTGCAGGGCAGGCGCGTTGATTGTCACCGTGTGCGCGCTCGCCAACGCGGCCCTGACAAGCCGCTCGACCGGCTTGGAGACGAACGTCCCGCCCCGGAGTGCCGCAATCCGGCTGCGCCCGGCTCATCACCCGGGCGGCGAGCAGTGTCGGCCAGATCGCTCCAGGAAGCCATGCCATTACAACGGTCGGCCGCCATCGCCATAGAAAGAACACGATGCGGGCCATCATGACCAGATCGCGGCCACTCCCCGATATGTGGCGCACCGGTAACCTGGCGACGCGCCATGTCACGCCGGCGCGGTCGAGCGTGGTTGTAAGTTCGCCTCCGGAGGCCAGGAAAATTACCGAGACCTTCCGCCCGCGGGCAGCGAGCCCCGTGGCAACCCTCACCAATTGGCCCTCGGCGCCCCCCTGTCGAGCCGTTCCGATTACCAGGATTACGCCTGGCTGCCTACGTCGACGCATCAACGACCGACAGTCTCGCCGGCCGCAAGCACTTCGCGCTGCCAAAGTTCCAGCATGAGCAGAGCATAGATTTGCGGTGACCAGTCTTCGCCCCCCATGTGCCTCTTGAGAAGCGTGTCGACCGCGCCGTCACGGAACCATGCTCGGCTGCGGAACGTCGGGCCGGACAGGACATCGAACACCATGTCGCGGAGTGGCCCGCGCATCCACGCGCCGAGCGGGACGCCGAAACCGGTCTTGCGTCGATGGATGAGGTCATCGTCGAGCCATGGGGCAAGGGCAGCCTTCATGAGATATTTGGTCGTGCCTCCTCGCACCTTGAGTGAGCCGGGCAATTGAGCAGCCCACTCGAGAAGGGTGTGATCCAGTAAGGGGCTGCGCGCCTCGAGCGAAACAGCCATGGTCGTGATGTCAACCTTGGGAAGCAGATCGCCGGGAAGGTATGTCGCGGTGTCGACCGCGAGCAGGCGATTGATCGGGTCGGTGTGGGCGTGGTCGTTCCAGAGGCGTTCGATCTGGGCATATGGCGCTTCGTCGTCGGCCTGTTGCCGAAATTCATCGGTCAGCAGTGCTTCTTTCTCTTCGGGCCTGAAGTATGAAACGAAGCGTCCGTAGCGTTGCGCCGCGGTCGTGCCCTGGAGGACGCCACGCGCAATCGCCAAGCGGCGGCGAAACCGGCCTGACATCAGCATCGGCGGCACGACGCCGGCGGCGGCCACAGCCCATCGCAACTTCTGTGGGGTTCCTCGACTCTCCGCGTCCAAGAACGTTGGATAGCGGCGATAGCCACCAAATCCCTCGTCGCCGCCGTCGCCGTTGAGGGCCACGACCACCTCGTTGCGCGTCATCTCGGCGAGGTAGTAGCTCGGAATCGCCGAAGCATCTGCGAAAGGCTCGTCGAAGCAACGCGCGAGTTTCGGGAGAAGTTCGGCAGCGTCCGGGCGAACGATCATCTCGTGGTGTTCAGTCTCATATCGCTGTGCGACTCGCCGCGCGAATGGCAGTTCGTTGTGCGTGTCCTCGTCGAACCCGATCGAGAACGTCTTCACCGTGCCGCTGACGGTCTGGCTCATCGCGGCCACGATCGCCGACGAGTCGAGACCTCCGGAGAGAAAGGCACCGAGTGGCCGTTCGCTGATCAATCGTACTTTGACGCAGTCAAGGATCCGGGCGCGGAACTCCTCGGCGAGCGCCTGCTCGTCGATCGTGGCGCCTGCTTTCGCCGACACGAAGTTCAGCGTCCAGTAGGGGCGTGTCGTGCACTTACCATCTCGCCAGACGAGCGTGTGTCCCGGCTCGAGCTTCTGGACGCCCTCGACGGCTGCGAGCGGCGCAGGCACGTACTGGTAAGTCAGATACTGGCTGATCGCAAGTTTCGATGGTTCGCGGCTTATCCGCGGATCTTCGAGAAGTGCTTTGAGCTCCGACCCGAAGACGAGATCTGCGCCGAGCTCCGCGTAGTACAAGGGCTTCTTGCCTAGTCTGTCGCGCGCCAGCGTCAACGTGCGTTTCGCGCGATCCCACACTGCGATAGCGAACATGCCCCGGAGTTCACGCGCGAATTCGGATCCGTACTCCTCGTACAGATGAGGCAGCACCTCGCTATCGGCACCGCTCGCGAACCGGTGACCGCGGCCGGCGAGCCGCTGGCGAAGCTCGCGGAAGTTGTAGATCTCGCCGTTGAATACGACGGCCACATTTCCAGACTCGTCGAACACCGGTTGGCTTCCGCCCGTTACATCGATGATGGACAGCCGGCGCATGCCGAGAGCGGCCAGATCGCTCTCGTAGAAGCCCTCGTCGTCCGGACCACGGTGCACCAACGACTGGGCCATCCGACGGACGAGGCTGGACCGCTCGTCCGATGCCTCTCCGACGACGCCACAGATGCCGCACACGACTACAGCCGCCCAGCGAGACGGTTGTAGATGGATAAGTGCGCCGACACCATGCTGTTGACGGTATATCGGCCGATCGCTCGCTCACGGGCCCGCCTCGCGAGGTCTGCCGCAGTCGTTGGACTGGCCAAGACTTTGTCCAGCGCGACTGCAAGTTCGGTGGCGTTGCCGGGCTCGACGACGAGGCCGCAATCGACCAAGTCTTCCGCCGCTGTCCCGGTACGCGTGGCGACGATCGGGCATCCCATGGCCATAGCTTCGAGCACCGCGTTGCTCGACCCTTCAGAGCGAGACGGCTGAACGTAAGCGGCGGCTCCTGATAGCCATGGGCGGGGGTCGCTGACGTGGCCAGGGAGTCGCAGCGGCACGCCCAGCGCTATTGCCTGATCGCGCAGCGCCGCGTAAAGCGGTCCGCCACCGACGATGACCACCTCGATGTCACGATGCAGTCTGAGCTGCGATACGGCCTGCAGAAGAACGTCATATCCCTTTACAAGGCGAAGCCCACCAACCGAGACGATGAGAGGCCTGTCGGAGTCGAGCGCGGGGGGTTCGGGATCGAATCGCCAATCCTCGAGCGCATTCGGAATGACCTCGATCGTGCGCGCGGGGCGGCCCAGCGTGTGTTCCCAGTAGTCTGCGACCGCGCGACTGTTTGCGATGATCACATCGGTCGCGCGAGCAGATGCGCGCTCTACCGCCAACAGGGCACGGTTTCCAACGTGGTCACCGAGGTTGCGCCTCCAAGCCACGACTGATGTCCTGCGCGGGCTGACGAGCGGCGCCAGAACGTGAGCGCGCGCGAGCATCGCGTGGACAAGATCGTATTTCCCACGACGCAGTGCGCGACGCAGCCGCCAAGCCACACGGATGGTCTCTAACGCCCCGCGTCGCTTGGTCGTCGATAGGTGATGAACGGGCAACCCCTGCCACGCCGACGAGTTAGCCGCATGACGGGCGGACAACACGAATACATCGACCCGCATCCCCCGTTGCACGCACTCCTTGATCAAAAGGTGCGCCTGCCCTTCTGTTCCTCCACCTCCGATTTGAGCTAGCACGAACGCAACTCGGAGACTGTGCCGGTCCGAGCTCTCGTCGCGAAGTGACGGCGACACTAGAGCCGCACTGCCCCAGCGATGGCGCAATCGCGGGTGTCCAGGACAAGCCGAGCACCGGCTAGGAGCTCATAGTTGAAGTCGGAGTGGTTCGTGAGCACGACGACGAGGTCTGCGCTAGCAACCTCATCCTCCGTGAGGGCGACCATAGGGATGGGGACAGTGCTGTGGATACGGGTTACGTGAGGGTCGATTGCAGCGAGGTCCGCGCCCAACCCGAGCAATAGTTCCGCGATCCGCACCGCGGGCGATTCGCGGGCATCGCTCGTGTCGCGTTTGTATGCGAGACCCAGCAACAGAATGCGGCTGCCGCGAACCGATCGCTCGCGGGTGTTCAGCAGATTCGTGATCCGGCTTACCACGTAGCTTGGCATGTGATCGTTGATGTCGTTCGCTAGCTCGACAAACCGGAACGGCGTGCCGAGGCGTCGTTTGACGTCCCACGAGAGATACGACGGATCGATTGGCAAGCAATGACCGCCCACGCCGGGGCCGGGCAAGAACTTCATATACCCGAACGGCTTGGTCGCCGAGGCGTCGACTGCCTCCCAGATGTCGATGCCCAGGTCGTGCGAGAACATTGCCAGTTCGTTCACCAAAGCGATGTTGACGTGGCGGAAGGTGTTTTCGAGCAACTTCGTCAGCTCGGCAGTGCGGCATGAACTGACTGGCACGACGGTGTCGATGAGCGAGTCATAAAACATGTGTACTGACTTAAGGCTCGTATCGCTGATCCCGGAGACGATCTTCGGCGTGTTCACGAATCCGAACCGCGCGTTGCCCGGGTCGATGCGTTCGGGCGAGTAACCGAGCGAGAAGTCCACCCCGGCGCGGAGGCCCGAGCCCTGCTCGAGGATCGGCGCGACTACTTCCTCTGTCGTGCCTGGATACGTGGTGGACTCAAGTACGACTACAGCACCGTTGGTGATGTGGGGTGCCAGGCCTTCAGCGGCGTTCTCGATGAATGACAGATCAGGAAGGCCTTCCTTCAACGGTGTTGGCACGGTGATCACCGCGATGTCGAAGCCTGCGCAATCGTCGATCTCGACGGTCGCGGAGTACCGCCCTGTTGCCAACGCCGCGCCCAGCTGCTCGTCCGAGATGTCCTCGACATACGAGCGGCCAGATCGCAGGTCGGCGACCCGATCGCGATCGACGTCAAGACCCACAACTTCGTATCCGCAGTCGACAGCGCGCATCGACAGCGGTAGTCCGACATAGCCCTGACCCAGAACGGCGAGCTTGCGCACGTCGCCGGTGCTGCGGGATGCGATCGGTTCCATTGGCTGAGAAGCCTTTCGATGCTCGGTCTGGGGCGGGTCGTTCTGCGGACCAGTCATTGTCTGCTTGCTCCGAGGAACTCAGGCATGGTCGCGTCGTCGGGCGCGCTGATTCCGCGGCCGCTGATGACGGCGGCGATCGTACGGATCATGATCTGGAGGTCCAAACTGAGGCAGCGTTGCTCGACGTAGGTCACGTCGGCGGCAAACTTCTCGTCCCAGGACAGCAGATTGCGACCGGAGACCTGAGCCAGGCCGGTGATCCCAGGGCGGACTTCGTGCCTGCGTGCTTGCTCGGGCGTGTATCTATCGAGGTAGTGCATGAGCAACGGACGGGGCCCGACCAGGCTCATATCACCGCGTAGCACGTTCCAAAGGGTAGGAAGTTCGTCGAGGCTGCTCGAACGTAGCGCCCGTCCCAGCGTTGTGATCCGATCGGCATCGGCAATTCGGCCTGCGGCCGGCGCTTGCATGGTGCGGAATTTGAGAAGTGTGAACGGCTTGCCATTAAGCCCTGGACGCCGCTGCCGGAAGATCACCGGGCGACCCATCGAACGCGCGATCAGCAGAGCTACGACCAGCTGCACCGGAGTAGTGATCGCGAGCCCAACCGCGGCTGCGGCGATGTCGATGCCGCGCTTCGTTACGCGGTAGACAGGTCCCTGTGTGCTCATCGCGACGCCACCCACGCCTGGACTCGCGACACAACGCGGTCGAGGTCAACATGAGCAAGGGCGGAGCCGCTTGGTAGCGCGAGCCCGTGGCCGAACAGCCACTCCGCGTTGCCGTTGACGGTCGACGAAGCTTCCGCAAATACCGGCTGAAGGTGCATCGGCTTCCAGAGCTGCCGAGACTCGATGTTCTCGCTCTCGAGGTATGCCCTCAAGTCGTTCGCCGACCAGCCCGTGACGCTGTCGTCCACGATCAGGGCGGTCAACCAACAGTTGTCAGCTTCGTCGTCGTCGCCTGCGAAGATCGAGACACCCGGGATGTCGGCGACGAGCGACCGGTATCGGTCGCGAATTTCTCTTCGCCGCCCGAGCATGCTGTCCAACCGGGCAAGCTGTGCCCGCCCTAGGGCGGCGAGAATGTTGCTCAGCCGGTAGTTGTATCCGATCTCGACATGTTCGTAGTGCGCTGTCGGCTGACGTGCCTGAGTCGACAGATGCCGTGCATGGTCAGCGATTGCGGTGCTGTTGGTGAGAAGCATTCCGCCACCGGACGTGGTCATGACCTTGTTTCCGTTGAAAGAGAGCACGGAAGCATCTCCGAATGCGCCCGCATGGCGGCCGCCGCAGGACGCGCCCAGAGACTCAGCCGAGTCGACCAGGACGGGAACATCCAGCTCGGCCGCGAGTTCGGCGATTGCGCGATGGTCGGCGCATCTGCCGAGCAGATCAACCGGCAGTATCGCCGCGATTCGGTGCCCCGCAGCGCGAACCTCACGCGCGGCGTCCGCGAGTAACTGAACGTCGATGTTTCCCGACGTACGATCGCAATCGACGAAATGCGGTCTCGCTCCGACGTAGGCGATGGCGAACGCGCTCGCTGCGAACGTCATGGTCGAGGTCAGAACCACATCGCCTGCCTTCACGCCGAGCGTGATCAGACCAAGGTGTAATGCCGCGGTGCCCGAACTGACGGCAACGGCGTGAGCGACACCGACTCGATTCGCGAGCTCACTCTCGAACGCGGTCAAGTCAGGTCCTGCCGGAGCGGCCCAACCGGAGCCGAGCGCTTCGCCCACGTACTTGGCCTCGAGATCTCCGACGTCGGGTGGCGAGAGATAGATGCGATTCATTACCGCGTCCACGATGAACCACGTGTGAGTTCGTCATCGGCCTCTTGTCGCAGCAGGCGCGGCCAGAGCTCGTCTTCGATCATGCTCGGATCGAGCGGGGGCACGGTGACATGAGAGATCAATTCGTGCACCGGGCGGGTATCCGTCTCGCCTGTATCGAAGAGGTCCTCATGGAGCTTTTCGCCCTCGCGTAGGCCAGTTATCACCACCTCAACAACCTGACCGGACATCGCGATCATGCGCTTGGCTACGTCGAGAATCTTGACCGGCGTTCCCATGTCGAGGACCAGAGCTTCGCCTGGACGCCCAATCGCGCCAGCCTGGATCACGAGCTGGCACGCTTCGGGGATTGTCATGAAGTACCGGGTGACCTCGGGGTCGGTCACTGTTACTGGGCCACCCGCATCGATCTGCGCAGCAAAGGTATGCAAAACCGATCCACGACTGCCGAGCACATTGCCGAACCGAACCGAGAGGTAGCGCGCGTGCGGGTGCGCGCCCGAGTACCACGAGGTAAGCAGCTCAGCCAGACGCTTCGAATGACCGAGCGCGCTCGCTGGGTTTGCGGCCTTGTCGGTTGAGATGTTGACGAAGTGGGAGACGTCGACCGCGGCGGACGCGTCGAGGACGTTCAACGTCCCGTAGACGTTGCTCTTCAGTGCCTCGATAGGGAACCGCTCCAGCAACGGCAGGTGTTTGAGCGCAGCAGCGTGGAAGACAACGTTCGGCTGGTGTTTTTCGAAAATCCTTCGCGTCGATTCGGCGTCGCGGATGTCCACCAGCTCGGTGCGATCGGTATCGAGCAACCCTCGGCCGTAGATCGAAAGCTCGACGGCATGTAGGGCCGACTCATCGCGGTCCAGCATGACTAGCTCCGAGGGCCCAAACGCATGCAGCTGACGGCACAGCTCGGCGCCGATTGATCCGCCAGCGCCGGTCACGAGCACACGGCGGTTCGTTACATAGGAAGAGATTGTTTGAACGTCGGTGTCAACCGGACGTCGCCCGATCACGTCCTCGACATTCACTTCGCGAAGCGTCGACAGGCGAATCTGCGACCCTCGGAGAAGTTCCCTTAGTGGCGGCAGCACCAGACAGCCGATGCCGGCCTCGTCGGCAAGGTCGGAGATTCGCCGGATCAGCGCGGCGTCGGCCTTGTTCACAGCGACCACGATGCGGCGTGCTTCAGTGTCAGCTGCGATTGCCGTAAGAGCATCGGACGTCCCCAGAACGCGCAGGCCGTGGATCACTCGGCGACGCATGGACGGACTGTCGTCGATATAGCCAAGCGGCCGGAACGGCGACGCCGGGTCGCCCAGCATGCGCAGGGCTAGGGCGGACCCGACCCAGCCGGCGCCAAAGATGAGGATTGGCTCCGCGTCCCGATGTGGCTTGGCGTTTGCTCGCGCGATTAGCCGTTTGAGGTACCGGACGGCAGCCATGCCGACCAGCGCCAGCGGCCAGGTGATCACAGGCAGGCTTCGAGCTATACCCGTCGGATGCAGCGCGAGTAAAACGCACTCTCCGACAACGGCCGCAGCGGTGGCAGAGACAGCGACCGAGCGGAACTCGTCGAAACTCCCGACGGTGTACCGGCCGCGGTACAGCAGCATCAACGCACCTAGGACGAGTTGACATCCGGCAAGGAACACGCCCAGCACAAATACTCGACGCCAATCGACCTCGTTGATGTCGAAGTCGTAGCGACTGAACGCCGCCAGCGCCGTGGCCGCGAGCCATGCGATGACGTCGGTAACGATCGTAGACACGCCGCTCAGGGCGGCGACGCCGACGGGGACAGGTCGAGAACGTGATGTCTCTCCGGCCATGTCACCCCATTTTCGACAAGCAGCTTTGATGACGCTAACCGAAGTGATGGTTCCACTCCACTTCGGCTCTAGCCGTACCAGCGCAACATCGGGCTGCGCACTTGGCGCTTGTGTCGGCAACACATCGATGGCGCGTGGTCAATCTTAATGCCGCAGTGTTCCTCGGCCGAGCTTGACGCGCGCCCACCGCAGCGATTTCACCGGGCCTAACGCAGAAGAATCTGCCGATACAACTATTCGCTAGTCGCTGGACTCTGATGGCATCATGCGAGTCGTGGACGTCGTCATCGTTGGGGCCGGCGGGTTTGGTCGCGAGGCCTTGGACGTCTTGCGCGACTGGGCCCGATGCGAGGCGCGGATGGGGCGCGACTGGCGCTTCGCGGGATTCGTAGACGATCGGGAACCCGATCGGGCGCTGATGTCGGCGATCGGCGCATCGTGGCTTGGGCCGACCTCTGCGCTGGATTCGCTCCCGCCCGACGTGCGATATGTGATCGGCATCGGTTCGGGTGTGACGCGTCGCAGAATTGATGCCGAAGTCCAACTAGCGCCTACCCCAGCGATGATTCACTCGACGGCATCGATGGGTGGCGCCGTGACGATTGGCGAAGGTGCGGTCATATGTGCTGGCGTCAGGCTCACGACGAACATCCGACTCGGACGGCACGTGCATCTGAACCTGAATGCGACTGTCGGGCATGACTCATCACTGGGGGACTACGTGACGGTCAACCCGTTGGCCGCCATCTCTGGTGATGTCACCCTGGGTGAAGGTGTCACCGTTGGTACTGGCGCGACGATCAATCAGGGACTCACAGTCGGCGCAGATTGCACGATCGGCGCTGGCGCCGCCGTAGTCGCTGACGTGCCGGCAGGTACCACTGTTGTCGGGGTTCCCGCGCGCCCACTGCGTCGTACCAAAACTTAGCCGACCGAAATCTACGCGGCGCCGCCTTCTGTCGAGTTCAATAACTGCGCTGAAACACAAATTCGTTGCATCCCAGCCCGCCTGCGCACGTTAGAAGTCGAGTAAGGGTGAAGCCTCTGTCGCGGTAAAAGTCAAAAATCTGCTCAGGCTTCGCCACTTCGAACGGATAGCCCCCAACCCAGTCGACTAGGTCACGCTGCGCATCCATTCCACGTGCGCGCGGCGCGGCGGATGCACGGCGAAGCTTGAACATCATGTAGACGCGGCCCGGCACCGTACGGAGCATGAAGTACGCACGGGCACCCAACTCGATGACCTTCTTGCCAGCATCGCCAGCCGTGACGTAGCGACGCTTAACGCGCCTCCACATGCGCGAGGCCATGCCTTGGTCGTTGTAGATCGCGACCCACAGTCGACCGCCCGGCGCGACGCGCTGCTCGGCCAGGTCGAGCGCGCTCCACATGTCGCCGGTGTGGTGCAGCACGCCCCATGAGTACACGACGTCGAATTGCGGGAGTGACCCAAGATAGGACGGGTCGAGCGCTGACCCGCTTTCGATCGTCCAGTCTCGATCGTCCGGGCGAAATCGACGCCGAAGTTCGGTCGTACACGCAACCGACTGAGGGTCGTAGTCGAATGACATCACCCGTGCACCGAGGTTGCGCGCGGCAAGGCTCGAGAGGCCGCTTCCGGAGCCGATGTCGAGAAACGTGAGGCCTGCGATGTCGCCTAGTTTTGCTCGAAGGGCGTCCTCGGCCGCGAGAACTCGATCATGGTCAACCACATCGAGGAAGCGTTGCCAGTTGTCGCCGAAGGCGAATCGCTCGCCCGCGTTGATTTCGTCCTGAGCAGTAGCCACGCGGCGATTCTAGATGTACGTGAGACGCACGCCTGGTCACTTGCAGGCAAGCAGGATTCCGTTGTTGCCCATCCACCTACCGACTGTCCGGCCCGTCGACGTAGAGGTTGCGCCCTCCGTAGAAGGTCGTGATCCGATTCGGCGTGGCACCCCCGAACAACCAGCGGCGACTCAATATCCAGCGTCGCGCTTGCGGTCCGTCCAGTTGCGCGGCGAAGACAAGCGTCCAGAGGATGCCGTCGGCGAGGGTCTCGACCCGTCCCGCTGGTTCGAGCAGCGAAAGAAGAGCGGGAACAGCCTACGGAGCAGGTCACCGATACCTTGAGCGGTGATGACTAGCCCGCACGAATCCGCCAACGAGTACCTCCCCGGCTACGGCAGGCGTGCGCCGCGTGCGCAGGCGCGGTCCGACGCGGCGCGTGTCGACCTGACGGGGCGGTGGGACTTCCGGGTGTCGTCCGAGGGCGGCGCGGCCGGGCCGATCGAGGTGCCGGGGCACTGGCAGCTCCAGGGACACGGCAGGCCGGCGTACACGAACGTGCGGTTTCCGTTCCCGGTCGACCCGCCGCACGTCCCGGACGACAACCCGACGGGCGAATACCGGACGACGTTCGACCTTCCGGACGGGTGGCCGCAAGGCGAGGCGGTCGTGCGGTTCCTCGGCGTCGACTCGATGTTCACCGTGTGGCTCAACGGCACCGAGTTGGGCTGGTCGACGGGCAGCAGGTTGACGGCGGAGTTCGCGGTGGGCCAGTTGCTGCGGCCGCAGGGCAACGAGCTGCGCGTGGTCGTGCAGCAGTGGTCGGCGGCGTCGTATCTCGAAGACCAGGATCAGTGGTGGCTCTCGGGCATCTTCCGCGAGGTCGAGCTCATCGCCCGTCCGCAGGGGTGCGTCGACGACTTCTTCGTCCACGCCGATTACGACCACACCACCGGCGAAGGCACGCTGCGCGTCGACACCGACGTGCCGGCACGGCTGAGCGTGCCGGAGCTCGGGCTGCACGGCGTCGATCCCGCGGGTCCGCACACGCTGGCGGTGGAGGCATGGAGCGCGGAACGTCCTCGGCTCTACGACGCGACGCTGGAAGCCGGCGGCGAGACGATCAGCTTCCGCATCGGGTTCCGCACGGTGGCGATCGTCGACGGCGTGTTCACGGTCAACGGCGCGGCGGTCACGTTCCGCGGCGTCAACCGGCACGAGTGGAACCCCGATCGTGGCCGCGCGGTCACCGCGCGAGGACATGCTTGCCGACGTGCTGCTGATGAAGCGGCACAACATCAACGCGGTGCGCACGAGCCACTACCCGCCGCATCCGCACTTCCTCGACCTGTGCGACGAGTACGGGTTGTGGGTCGTGCTCGAGAACGATCTCGAGACGCACGGGTTCGTGTTCGTCGACTGGCGCAACAACCCGAGCGACGATCCGCGGTGGCAAGAGGCGTACCTCGACCGCATGACACGCACGGTCGAGCGCGACAAGAACCACGCGAGCATCGTCATGTGGTCGCTCGGCAACGAGAGCGGCAAGGGTCAGAACCTCGCGGCGATGGCCGAATGGACGCACCAGCGTGACCCCAGCCGTCCGGTGCACTACGAGGGCGACTGGGACAGCGGCTACGTCGATGTCTACAGCCGGATGTACGCCACGCACGCCGAGGTCGACGCGATCGGGCGGCGCGAGGAGCCGGTGACCGACGATCCCGCGCTCGATGAGCACCGGCGCTCGCTGCCGTTCGTGCAGTGCGAGTACGCGCACGCCATGGGCAACGGGCCGGGCGGGCTGCTCGAATACCAGCAGCTGTTCGAGAAGTACCCGCGCTGCATGGGCGGGTTCGTGTGGGAGTGGATCGACCACGGCATCCGGCAGACCACGCCGGACGGACGTGAGTTCTTCGCCTACGGCGGCGACTTCGGCGAGGTCGTGCACGACGGCAACTTCGTGATCGACGGCCTCGTGTTCCCCGATCGCACGCCGTCGCCGGGTCTGACCGAATTGAAAGCCGTCATCGCACCGATCGGCATCGAGGTGTCGGACGACTCGGTGCGCGTGACGAACAAGCACGCGTTCACGGATCTGTCGCACGTGCGTTTCGCCTGGGACGTGGCCGACGAGACGGGTGTGCTCGCCGGCGGCGAGCTCGCCGTGCCGGTGGTGGCGGCCGGTGCCACGGTCGACGTGCCGCTGCCGTCCGTCCCGCGAGCGGGGACGGGCGAGGTGTGGCTCACCGTGCGCGCGAGGCTGGCCAGTGATCAGCCGTGGGCGCCGGCGGGGTACGAGCTCTGCGCGGCACAGCGCCGGCTCGCGACGGCACCGGTCGTCGCGTTCGCGCGAGTCGTGCTGCCGGACGCGTTCGATGCACGCGGCCAGCTGACCCGCATCGGCGACCTGCCCGTGACCGCGCCGCTGCCGGACCTGTGGCGCGCGACCACCGACAACGACCGCGGCGAGCACGGCGTGCCGATGGCCCCGCGCTGGCGCGAGCTCGGTCTCGACCGGTTGACGCACGCCGTGCGAGCTGTCGAGCCGGTGGACGAGGACCTCGTGGTCGACCTGCGCTCGGCGCCGGCCGGCACCGACCTCGGAATGCGATCGACCTTTCGCTGGTCGGGCGTCGCCGGTGGAGCTCTACGGTTGCGCTGGTCGGTCACGCCCGAAGGCGCATGGGACGTGCCGCTGCCGCGTCTCGGACTGCGCCTGGCGTTGCCCTCGTCCATCGACACGGTCGAGTGGTTCGGGCTGGGGCCGGGCGAGAGCTACGTGGACAGCACGCGGGCCGTGCTCGTCGGGCGCTATTCATGCTCGATCGAGGAGTGGCAGACGCCGTACGTGTATCCGCAGGAGAACGGCAACCGCCGCGACGTGCGCTGGGCCGAGCTCCGCGCAGCCGACGGCACCGGCGTGCGCATCGAGTCGCCGTCGACGTTCGACCTGACCGTTCGACGCTGGACGAGCGAGGATCTCGATGCGGCGCGGCACACCACCGACCTCGTGCCGCGCGATCAGGTGTTCGTCAACCTCGACGTCGGGCAGAACGGTCTCGGCACCGCATCGTGCGGCCCGGGCGTGCTCCCGCAGTACGAACTGCACGCCCGACCGCAGACTCTGGAACTCGTGTTCACGCCACTCGTAGCTATGCGCTGACCGGCGGTACGCGCTGGATCCCGAGGTCCGGCGCGCCGCCGGCTGGAAGTTCCGCGCGTTTGGGACGCCGGCAGCCAAGACCCGAGGATGAGTCGGCCTCGGCCGACTGAGGAGTTCGGCGAGACCAAATGAACTCGGCGACGGCCGCGTGCTGATGGCGTTCATGTTGCTGAGCGCCCTCAGGTCGGCTTTCGGGTTGCCGATATACGGGCATGGCCAAGCACAGGCAGCAAGAGGAGCCGGTCGGCGCGGTGGGCAAGGCGGGTCGACATGCCCGTACGGCCGCGCGTGGGCGCGAGCGGCGGTCGTCTGCGTTCGTGCTGACGTTGCGGTTCGCAGCGTTGACTGCAGTGGCTGGTGCCGCGCTTGCGTTGACCGCAGGTCGGAGTGGGCTCATCTCGATGCTCGGATTGGGTGTGCTCGCGGTCGACGCGCTGGCGGTCTGGTTCACGATCGCGGTTTCAGTGGTTGGCATCGTGCGCGAGCGGCGGCGGGCTCACGCCGAGCGCGCGCTCGTCCCGGTACATCTTGTTGCACAGGAGCAGCGCGCGGCTGCGCACCGGTCGGACAGGCCGCGTCCGGGCGTGCCGTGGCGCGTGGGTGTCGAGGTCTCGTTCGACCTCGCGAGCTGACCGGGGCGCGTCAGGCAGAGACTGGTTGCACCGCGCGGTCAGTGCGCGCCGCGCCGCGGCGATGTCGCAGGCTGTCGACGGTCAGCACGATCAGCGCGAGCCACACCAGGCAGAACCCGATGAACTCGGCGAAGGGCACGTGCTCGTGCCGGATGCCCACGCCGACGAGGAACTGCAGCACCGGCGTCAGGTACTGCAGCAGCCCGACCACCGACAGCGGCAGGCGTCGGGTCGCCGATGCGAAGAAGAGCAGCGGGACGGCGGTGACCACGCCGCTGCCGGCGAGCAGCAGCGTGTTGCCGATGCTGTGGTGGCCGAAGGCGAGATCGCCGTTGCCGGCGACGACGGCGAGCGCGATCGCCGACGGGATCGCGAGCACGCTCGTCTCGATGACGAGTGAATCGGCGGCGCCGACCGCGGCCTGCTTCTTCAGGAAGCCGTAGAGGCCGAACGAGGCGGCGAGGGTGAGTGCGATCCAGGGCGGGCGTCCGTAGTCGACGGCGATCACCACGACGGCGGCGGTGCCGATGCCGACGGCGGCCCACTGCGCGGGACGCAGCCGCTCCTTCAGGATCACCACGCCGAGCAGGATCGTGAACAGCGGGTTGATGAAGTAGCCGAGGCTGCACTCGACCACGTGGCCGCTGTTGACGCCCCAGATGTAGACGGCCCAGTTGACGGTGATCAGGCAGGCCGCGGCGGCCAGGCGGGTGAACTGGTAGCGGTTGTGCAGCACCCGCCGCACGCCGGCGAAGCCGCGGGTGACCGCCAGCAGCGCCGCGACGAACACGAGCGACCAGAGGATGCGGTCGGCCAGGATCTCGACCCATCCCGCCGGTTCGAGCAGCGGGAAGAAGAGCGGGAACAGCCCCCACAGCAGGTAGGCGCCGAGTCCGTAGCCGAGACCGGCGCGGGTGTCGCTCGCGTCGGTCACGTCCTCGAATCTACGGATCAGACCCGCGCGGTGACTTCCCCGGCCACTTGCCAGCTCGTGGCGTCTACGCGAAACAACTACGAGCCGAACATCCATGAACCCCTGGCCAGTGCGAGCTGCGCGGTCAGCATGTGGCCGCGCGTCGGTCCGTACGCCTCGCTAAAGGGCCAGGCGAACGGGGTCGGGCGGGCCGAGGTCGGGCGGCGATCGATCACGCGCCCGTCGATCACCAGCTCAGACCAGTCGGGGCGACGCGCGGCCGGGACTGCCGCCGCTGCCCGCGGCTTGCTGCTGACCTGCGGCAGGAGCGTGAGGTCAGGAGCAGTGGTGGTTGCTCCACCCGACAGGGTCAGATCGCTGCTCAGGCAGCCGTTCTCGTACCCCTTCGCGTTGCGCGCGCAGTCCTCGGCCTGGCCGGCGCGGATCGAGTGGATCGTGTACCGGCCGGCGGTGTTGGTCAGGTTGTCGAGGAACGGCGACGGCTCCGGGCCGTCGAACGGGTCGTTATGACGAACACGGACGACGACGCGATGTCGTCGACCGCCGACCCGGTGATGTGCATCTCGGCGTTGCGGATGCCGTGGCCGGCACCGTTGATCACGCGTCCGGTTACCGCTGCGCCGTCATCGAGCGCGATCGTCGCCGATCCCGGGCGGCTCGGCGACGTCGCGATCGAATACGTCGAGCCGGTGCACTTGTCGGCGTAGCCGGTCGGTGACGTGCCGCTGACCCTCGCCGCGTAGTAGCCGAGCGCACAGACGGCGTACTTGGTCGAGCGGGTCACGCTGATCGTCGCCCGTCCCCGCCCGTTGGTCATGTTCACCGCGTCGACGCCGACACGATGCGATCCGAATACCGGTTGCGGCGGGCAGTTGAACCGGTCAGAGCAGCTGACGCAGGGCGGCGACCTCAACGCCGGCGAGCGGATGTCCTGCCGCGTCGGTCACCCGGACGTGGATGAGCGCGGGGCTCTCCAACCGGAGGTCGATAGCCCGCACCGTGTGCGCGCGGGTGATCGTGACCGGGCGCGGAAGGCACAGCGACTCATCGGTGGCGTACACCCCGACCTCTCGGTCGGCGCACACCTGGTACCGGCCCGGAGCGAGGTCGGTGAGGCGGTATCGCCCGTTGCGGCCTGTGGTCTCGTCGCCGACGCCGAAGTCGTTCGAGCTGTGGCTCACCGGGTCGAGCGTTACGTCGACCTGGCCGAGCGGGTGTCCGGCGCTGTCGGTAACACGTCCGGTGACGGCACCGCCGGCCCGCATCGTGTGATCGACACCGATGCGGTCGCGTCCGCCGTCGGCGCGGACCCGACGTTTGAGGCACGCTCCTTCGACGCCGGTCTCGTCGCCGCGCACAGCCGAGCCGTGGCCGGCGAAGCACACACGGTAGTTACCGCTCGGGAGCCCGCTCAGCGTGAAGTAGCCGTGCTGATCGGTCGACGTGCCCTCGTTTCCGCGCCCGGACACGACGGTCGCGTATGCGTTCGGCACACCTAGTCCGGACGGGCCGGTCACGCGGCCGCTGAGTGCGCCACCGGTCTTGAGCTTGAGCGCCGCCTGGGTGCGGTGGCCGGCTGTGACCCTTCGCTTCACGCACGTCGGCACCGTGCCGAGTGGCCCGCCCGTCGAGGCGTAGGCGCACACCTGCCAGGGACCGGGTGCGAGGCCGGATGCCGAGAATCGGCCGGCTCGGGAGAGCGGAAGGAAGATGTCGTCGCCTGTCCCGTTCGAGAACAGGTCGACGAAGGCGTCGCCGCGCAGCGGGCGACCGGACGCAGCGGTGATCCGGCCGAAGATCGTTCCGCTCGGGGCCTTCGCCAGGGAGACAGCGGGGATCGTCGTCGTGTGGCCGGCCGCGGTGGATACCGATTGCGTAGCGCACTTGGCGCGATACCCACCGTCGGCCTCGAAGCACGGGACGACGGCGTTCGAGTCGAGGCCCGGCAGCGTGTATGACCCGTTGCGGTCAGTGACGATGGAGCTACCACCGCCGAAGAACGCGGAGCCGAAGCCGAAGCTCGGTTCGAGGTAGGGCTGCGGCATTTGTGCCGTGACCACGATTCCTTGCAGTGGGTGCCCGGCTGCGTCAGTCACCGTGCCGGTCACCGCTCCGGCGGAGCCAAGGGCGAAGCGAAGCGACCGCGCGTGGTGTGCCGCTATCGAGACCGTACGGTCCACCGACGATATCCTGTGGCGTCGGTGTCGCCGCCGGAGCGACCAGACCCTCGACATCCACCGTGTACGTGCCCGCCGGGACATGGAACTCGAATTGGCCGCTACGTCCGGTGGTCGCGTTGCGGTCGACTTCGGAGGACACCCCATAGGCGCTGACCCATGCCGACCGCAACGGGTGCCCAGCAGCGTCGGTGACGAGTCCGCTGATCGTGCCCGTCGCCGGGCGCGCGCGGTGAGTCGGCTTCGTGGCGAACGAGATCCGCGTCGGCCTCGACAGCACGCCGGCACGGCGCGTCCAGACGGTTACCGAGTACTCGGTGCCTGGCTTGAGCCCGCGCAGCGTGGCTGTGTGCGCCGTCCGCGGCCAGGTCGATCTTGTGACCCTGGTCGGGAGTCGTCGGTGCGCTGTCGCCGCGAGCGAACCGGGCGACCACGCGGTCGATGCCCTTGGGATTGGTCCACTGCAGGTGCACCGGGCCGCTGAGCTGGTAGGGCGCGAGGTCGGTGACCGGTGCTGGTGTTTTCGGGCTTGCCGCGGCCGCCGCCTGCGTGGGCAGCACGAGAACAAGTGCGGTGCAAGCGGCGAGAAGGCGACGCATCGAGACTCCGTGGGGGTTATGAATGGTTGAGACGGACGACGAGCTGTCCGTCGATGAAGGTGACCCGCTCTACGGGTCGGTGAGTGTTCGGCCTGGTGGAGCGCGTTGCCGCGTGATTGCCGGGCGAGCCGGAAGCCAGCTGGAGATTCGGTGCGGTGGTCACCGATCCCGCGGTGAGTGTCACGTCGTTGGTCAGGCAGCCGTCCTGATATCCCGTGGCGTCGCGGGCACACAGTTTCGCCTGGCCCGGACGCACCGAGTGGATCGTGTAGCGGCCGTGCGCGTCGGTGAGACTGTCGACGTCCAGGCCCGGACTGTCGAAGTAGTACGACCAGGTGTCCGCGGACAGATCATCGACTGGCGAGCCCGGCAGGTGCACCTGCGCGTTCGGGATCGGGTCGCCATGTGCGTTCACGACCTGCCCGGTCACGATCGCTCCCGCGTGCAGGACAATATGTATTGCTGTGACGGCGTCGCGCTGTGCCGTGATCGAGAACGTCGAGCCGGTGCACTTGTCGGCATAGCCCGTCGGCGAACCGCCGACCGGCGTTGCTGCGTAGTAGCCGAGCGCGCACACGGCGAACTTCCCGCCGTGGGTCGCCACGATGGTGCCGATGCCGCGTGCGTTCGTCACGTTCACGCCGTTGACCGTGACACCACGCGATCCGAAGACCGGCTGCCGCGGGCACCACTGGTCTCGGCACGCTTGCAGCGCGGCGACCTCGACGCCGCCGAGCTCGTGTCCAGCTGTGTCGGTAACGGTCACCCGCAGCCGCGTGACGGTGGGGAAGTGCAGACCGATGCCGCGCAGCGTGCCGCCGCGGGTGGCAGTCACCCGTTTCGCGTGGCACACCTGTCGGGAGTTGTAGAGGTCGAGGACCTCCGCGCATACGCGGTACGTGACACCGGGCGTGAGATCGGTGACCCGGAAGTGACCGTGACGGCCGACGATCGCACTCCGTCCCGTGGTGTCGCGCTCGCTCTCGGCGAAGACATAGGCGCGTGCATGCCCGATGCCACTGACCTGGCCCGCGACCGCGCCGCCGCGCGCGAGCCTGGCGTGCACGCCGTGCCGGATGCGACCTACGACGACATGCACGGTGCGCGTGAGGCAGCCCGCCTGCACACCCGTCGGGTCGCCCGTCGCCACCGACTGATTCGGATCCCAGCACACCTTGTAGTTGCCGGTGGGCAGCCCGCCCGCAGTGAAGTAACCCCGGCGGTTCGTCCTCCCAACGCTCCCGGCGCTGTTGCGCTGCCGGACCGGCTCGAGGCTCACTTCGAGCCGAGGCACACCTCGTCCGGACGGTCCGGTGATCCGGCCGCTGGCCGCGCCGCCGGGACGCATTCGCACATCGGCGTGTGTGCTGTGATCGGCGACCAATGTGACCGCTCGGCAGGTGCGCAACAGGCCGGGACCGCTGCGCGATGAACTCGAGTCGCCGCACAACCGATATCGACCCGCGGGTTCACTCATGGCGGCGAAGCGACCCTGCCGGTCGGCGTAGGCATAGTCGCGATACGAGCTCTTGAGCTTGATCAGCTCGATAGCCGCATCGGGCGCGCCCCGTCCGGCCTGATCGGTGACCGTGCCGCGCACAGTCGCGCCCACGGCCGATGCCAACGCGACTGTCGGCACGGTCGCGGTCTTCCCTGGCCCGGGTGCCGCCGATTGGGTAGCGCACCGCCGCAGGTATCCGACCGCGTCGTTGTCGCCGCCGCTCGCCTGCGACGGGTCAAAGCACGGGATGATCGCGTTGGTGCCGAGGCCGGTGAACGTGTACGTGCCGTGGATGTCGGTGCGAACCGTCGGCGTGTCGAAGATGACCCCGAAGGACGGTCCGACGTCGGACGACAGGTAAGCAGGAGGCGGCTGCCAGCTGACGACAACGTTGCGTAGGGGGTGCCCGTCGGCGTCGGTGACCCGTCCGGAGACCATGCCGGTCGGTGTGGACTGCGACCGCGCGGCGACAACGTGCACCGGCTCGGCGGTAGACGACGCCCTCGCCAGCTGACTGGGCAGCGCAAGGACTATGGCGGCGCAGGCCACCATGACACGACGCATTGACGGACCCTCCCGGCGCGGCGGTCGATCCGCCGCGCAGGGATCGTAAGCGACAAGATCGTCTCTAGCTAGCGCTACCGCTGCCGTGTTCGGTCTCCCACTGACCGAGCTGCTCGTTGAGCGCGCGCATGAGCTCCCAGGCCTGGCTCGTCGGGATGCGCACGCGGCTCACGATGCGGGCGTTGATCTCGGTCATTCCCTCGGCGGGTGCCGGCGGATGGGTGACCACGGCGAAGTCGAGCACGAAGCCGTCCGCGCCGTGCCACACGCCGGCGAAGTTCGCGTAGGTGCCGGCCTCCTGCTCGGGCGGCAGGTTCATGTTGATCTGGGCATTGGGCTCGGCCATATCGACGACGGTACCGGCGGCGAAAGTGCCGCACCCGGTGGTCGAGCGTCGAGAAGATGATGTAAAGTCTCCGTTAGGCGGGGCCTATTTCTGGTGGCGAGGTAGATCGTGAGCCGAGGTCCTGCCGCAGGCACTGCTGCGGTTGCCGCGTGCGTGCTTGCGCTCGTCGCAACGACGACGCTGCGGGCCGACGGCGCTGCTCCCCGCGCTCCGCGATGGGCACTCGGCCCGGCCGTGTCGATCGGCCTGCCCACCTCGCCCGGCCGCAAGCCCACGCCGTCGCCCACGGTGACGCCGTCGCCGAAGCCGACATCCACGGTGACTGCGACACCAACGGCGACCCCGACACCCCCGCCGACACCGACGCCGACACCAACGCCGACGAGCGCCACGTCCAGCGCGACGTCGGAATCCATGTCGCTGATCCACACCTACACCTTCGACGGCACGTCGCTCGACACCGACTGGGCCGTCTACAACTCCACGTACTCGAGCCAGCCCGATGCGCGGGTGCCGTCACTGGTCACGGTCTCCGGTGGCGCGCTGCACGTGATGACCGACGGCGCGCAGGGCAGTGGGTTGTGCCTGTGCCACGGAACCGGCAAACCCAGCGTCCCGTACGGGCGGTGGGACGTGCGGGCGCGCGCGTCGAGCAACGCAGACCACGGCTTCGCGATCCTGCTGTGGCCCAACGCCGAGAACTGGCCGGTCGGCGGTGAGCTCGATATTGCCGAGTTCCCCGGCACCCTGCGTAACCGTCTGCAGACGACCGTGCACTACGGCGCGTCGAATCGGCAGTACACCGCGTTCACGTCCGGCGACTTCACTGCGTGGCACACCTACTCGGTGGTCTGGACGCCGACCTCGGTCACCTATTTGCTCGACGATGTGCCGGTCATGACGGTGACCGATCCCGCGGCGATCCCGACCGGCGCGATGCATCTCGCCATCCAGGCCGGGGTCGACAACGGCGTCAAAACACCGTCGGACACCTCGGCCGGCCTCGACGTCGCGTGGGTCAAGATCTACCGCTGACGGCGCAGCAAGTCCGACACGTTCCCGCCACATTCGCGGTGTTAGTTTGCCCCGTGAACCGCCGCAGGATCGCATCGGCAGCCCTGGCCTGCCTGCTGTTGCTCGCGGCGTGCACATCGGGTTCGACGTCGACCGGTGGGCCGTCCGCTCATACGTATCTGTTCTCGGTGACCACACTGAAACGCGACTGGGCCATCTACGACTCGACCAAGAGTGCCGACCCGCACGCGCGGGTGCCGTCGCTGGTCACGGTCTCGCACGGCATCCTGCACGTCACGACCACTGCCGACGAGGGCAGCGGGCTGTGTCTGTGCCGACCCGGCGCGAAGCCAACGGCACCCTATGGACGATGGGACGTGCGTGCTCGCGCGGGTGCCGGCACCGGCCACGGGTTCGCGATCCTGCTGTGGCCCAACTCGAATCACTGGCCGCAGGACGGCGAGATCGACATCGCCGAATTCCCGGGGCTCACCCGTTCGCTGCTGCAGACCACCGTCCACTACGGCGCCGACAACCACCAACTGCAGGATTTCGCCCACGGCAACTTCGCCGCCTGGCACACCTATTCGGTGATCTGGCGGCGCACTTCGATCACCTTCCTGGTGGACGGTGTGCCGATACACCGTGTGGTTGATCCGGCTGCGATCCCGACCACTGCGATGCATCTCGCGCTTCAGGCCGGGGCCGACTCGAACACTTCCTCGTCTGTGTCGGCGACCCTCGACGTCGCGTGGGTGAAGATGTATCGGTGACCTCGCGCTCGCCCCGATTGCTCGCGGTACTCGTCCTCACGGTTCTGCTCGGCTGCGCGCCGGCGATTGTGGCTCGGGCCGCGACATCGCATCGCGCGTCGTGGACGGCTACCTACCAGTTCATCGGAACGACGCTCAACCACGACTGGGCTGTCTACGACAACGCGGGCGCGCAGCCTCGAGTGCCGTCGCTCGTCACCGTGTCGCACGGCGCGCTGCACGTGGCGACGAACGGCGCGCAGGGCAGTGGACTGTGCCTGTGTCGCGGCTCGCGCAACACCATCGCGCCGTACGGACGCTGGGATGTGCGGGCACGCGCGTCGCGCAACGCCGACCACGGTTTCGCGATCATGCTGTGGCCCCAGGGACAGTGGCCGGCTGCCGGCGAGATCGACCTGGCCGAGTTCCCCGGCAAGCGCCGCAACATCCTGCAGACGACGGTGCACTACACGTCCGCGAACCGGCAGTTCACGAAGTTCACCAAGGGCGACTTCACCAGGTGGCACACCATCTCGGTGATCTGGCGGCGCACGTCGCTCAACTACCTGCTCGACGGACGCAGTGTCATGCGCGTGACCACGCCGGCAGCCATTCCGAGCGGGCCGATGCACATGGCGATTCAGGCCGGCGCCGACACGAGCAAGCCGTCAGCCACGCGTGCGCAGCTCGACGTCGACTGGGTGAAGATCACCCGCTGAGTCAGTCGACGATTGCTGCGCGCACCCCGCGCGCGTCCGCCTGCGCGATGTCGGTTTCGAAGAACTCGCGGTTACGGGCGACCCGCTCGTAGGGCCAGTCCCACCAGCGCGAGTCGACGACCGCCGACACGACGTCACGATCGGCGCGCATGCGCACGACGCGTGCGGGAACGCCGGCGAGGACGGCGTAGTCGGGATAGTCGCCGCGCGTGACCACCGCGCCTGCGGCGATCACGACGCCGGCGCCGACGTGTGCACCTGCCAGCACCGTCACGCGATCACCGATCCAGCACGCGGGCCCGATGGTCACGTCCTCGGAACCCTCGAGATCGACGAAGCCGTGTTCCCAATGCATCCGCAGCATCATGTTCGCGAAGCGCATCTCGTGATTGGTGGTGCTGACCAGCAGCCCCTCACCGATCGCGCAGTGCGGCCCGATCGAGATCGCGCCGCCGCCCTTGCACACCGCCGGCCCGTTGATCCAGGTGTTCTCGCCGACGCTCGTGTGCCGACTCAGACGCGAGCGCAGGGCGACGTGCGCAGAGCGCGCAACTCGCGCGCCCCGCGCACGCAGGTAGGCCCGCTTCAACGCCCGGGCCGGGTCGTTGCCGAACATGATCGTCAGTGGAAGTAGCGGATGGACTTGACGTCCATCACGCTCGATCCGGTGTTCGGGGTCGACGGGCTGTACTGCCCACCCTGCAGGACGAGGTGCATCGCGTCGTAGGTCGAGTAGCTCGGATCGGCCTGCCACACCAGGTTGTCATCGACCCAGAACGACAGCGACGACTTCGACCACACCACCGAGTACTTGTGCCACCCGCTGTACGTGCCGTTGGTGAAGTGCGAGTGCTTGTTCGTACCCGGGCCGTCGTGCACGGTGTTCTGCAGCACGGTCTTGTCCGGCCCGGGGAACTCGGCGATGTCGAGCTCTTCGCCGGCCTTGGGCTGACCCGAGTTCGGCCACAGCAGGATGCCGAAGTCGTGATGGGCGTCGACGGGGACGCGTGCGTAGATGTCCCACCGTCCGTACGGCGTCTTCGGCGTGCCCGAACCGCGGCACAGGCACACGCCGCTGCCTTGGTCGCCGCTGGCTCGCAGGTGCAGAGCGCCACCGGAGACCCAGACGTTGTTGGGGTTGCGCGAGTCGCCGCCGCTGGTGGTGGCGGTGCTGTTGTAGACACCCCACTGCGGTGCGAGCGTGGTGCCGGGGAAGCTCCACACGAACTGGTGCGTGAACCCCGCGGCGTGTGTCTGGCTGGCGATCTGCGCGGTGGTGCCTTGTGCGGGCGCAGAGCTTATGGCGAGGAGAACGGCGGCGGTGGGGACTGTGATCAGCCCGGCCAATCGGCCGATGGTGCGCTTTCTCATGGTGTCTCCCTTCGTTCGTTTCCTTCGGACGTTTCTCGGGGTGACGGCGTGCTTGCCCCGATAGGGATTCGCGGTCACAGGTCTGCCGCCTCCGCCCGGGCCAGTTGCGCGACAGCGGCGCCGAACGTCGCCACGGCCACCAGCACACGTCCGGCGAGCCAGAGTGACGACGACGGAAGCGGTGCCGTTGCGACCGCGGCGAGCACGACTGCTGCGCCGACGATGAGCAACGTGCGGTGGTTCGGAGCCGCCAGCGCACGGGTGCGGCCGAGTTGGATGCGCGTCGCGAGAGCCTGCACGGTGAACGCGACGAAGGTCGCGACGGCCGCGCCCGTGACGTGCCAGATCGGGATCAGCACCAGGCAGAGCACGACGTTCAGCGCCGCGGCGATGCCGGTCGAGATCGCGACCGCGCCGGTGCGACGCAGCGCGATCAGCGCCCGTGTGGAAGACGCGCAGTCGGCCACGGGCAGTGCCGCAACGGCCACCCAGAACACCACCGGTTCGAGCCCGTTCAGGCCGTAGCTCGGCGGGGCGAGGATGCGCAGCGCCACCGGCGCGACGACCACGAGCGCTGCGAGCGCCGGTGCGAGCACTCCGAGCAACAGGTCACGTGAGCCGGCGAGCACGCGCCACTGGCGTTCGCGCTCACGGATCTCGAGGATCCGCGGCAGCCAGGCCTGATTGAGGAACGCCAGCAACAGGATCGGGACCGACCCGACGATGTAGGCGATCTGGTATCGGGCCACGGCGCCCGCGCCGTCCAGCCGTTGGATGAGCACTCGGTCGCCGGTGTTGAGAAGGAACATCGCGAACGCGCCGGCGGCCAGCGACGCGCCCGCGCCGACCACGCGCGGTACCCAGCCCCGATTGACGAACCCACGAACGCCGGGACGCACGAGGGCCAGCCCGATGGCGAGCGCGACGTACTGCACGATGACGCCTGCCCAGCCGTATGCAGCAGCCGACCGCGACCCCGACAGCAGCACGAGCACGCCGCCGACCTGTCCGCCGATGCCGGTGAGCACGTTCACCACGACGAAGGCGCCGAGACGATCCTGTGCTCGCAGCAGTGCCATCACGACCATGTTGATCGCGCCCGGCCCCGACCAGAGCAGCGCCAGCATGACGATGCCGTGGAAACCGGGGAAGCCTGCGGCCTGCGACCATGCCGGTCCGGTCACGAACAGCAGCGCGGTCAACGCCACCGCCATCGCGGCGGCGAGCCAGATCACGCGCGGCGCCGAAGCGCGTCGAACACCTCCGTCGCCGTGTTCCATGACCAGCGCCTGGTCGAGTCCGAACACCATGAGAACGGTGAACATCTGGTACAGCGCGATCGACGTCGACAGGTATCCGAACTGCGAGGGAACGAGCAGATGCGCGAGCACCGGCGAGACGAGCGACGCGGCCACCAGTTGCAGCGACCACACGAGCACGTAGACCATCCCGCGCCCGAACAGGCCCGACGCTGCGGAGCTGCGCCGATGCCGCCCGCCGGCGGTCGTCGATGTGTCGCGCTCGGGCGCGGCACGGCGCTCGAGCGTTCCTGCGGTCACGACAACGCCTCCGCCGCACGCAACCTGTTGTCGACTGCGTCGAGCAACGAGGTGCTGTGCGCGGTGCCGAACTTGCGGCCGAACAGCGCCGCCGGGCTGCCCGATGCCGCCGCGACGATGTCGTCGAGGTGGCGATCGGTGAGCCACGCCGGACTCTTCTGACGCCCCGCGCCCCAGTCGATGAACCACCGCAAGCCGTACACGATCTCGTCCGCGCGGTGCTGCTCGGCCAGCGCCGTGTGCAGCAAGGTCAGGATGAAGATCTCGTCGGATGCCCACGTCCGCCGCCAGAAGTGCGCGAGCTCCGGCCGGCGGCGGGACAGGTTGACGACTGCAGCGACGTGGTCGCGCGCAAGGATCTTCCCCACCGCGCCGCCGTGCAGCGAGATGCCGTCGGGGATGTGTCGGGGCAGCGGCAGTCGCAGCATGTGCCTGCGATAGGTCCAGTGCCGGTAACGCACGCGATCGATGCCGCCGCTTCGACCCCAGTTCGGCCGCGGCAGGGGTTGCGACGTGGTCAGCGAACGGCCGCGGTAGTGCGACAGCTCGGCCTCGATGTCGGCGCTCGAGTGCAACGGGTAGTCGGCACCCGACAGCACGACGAGGTGTTCCCAGTCAGGGACATCAAGCGCCGCCTGCATCGCGTCCAGTTCGGCAGCCGAGGCGGCCCAACTCGCCCACGGAGTCGCCCGCCGCTCGATCGGACGGACATTGTCACCCGCGATCATGGTCCGAAAGGTCGCGTCGTCGGTGCGTGCATCGCAATGCAGCAGCACCGGGCTCGGGGCGAGCGCGTCGGTCACCCGGCGCACCTGGCGTGCGTCGGCGTGCGCGAGCAGCACGTAGCACGTGCCGCCGTACAGCTCGCTCATCGTGACTTCGACCCGACCGCTGTCTTCAAGGCCTGCACGTTGAGGCGGTAGAGCGTTGCCGAGCCCGACCGATACACCGGCACCCAGTAGCCCGACGATGCGAACGCGGACCGCATGCGCACGAAGTCGGAGTACCGCTGGATGCCGTACAGGTCGTCGTAGGCGCCGGTCGCAGTGTTGAGCAGCGCGTAGACCGCGGGCACACCGCCGACCTGCTGTGCAGCGCCGGCGAGCTTCTCGGACATCTTCCGAACGTCGGCGACGGGGTTGTAGCCGCGCGAGACCGGCAGGATCTTCAGCATGTCGCGCGGCACGTACTGCACGTCCGGCGACCGGTCGGTGAGCCTGCCGGGGATCGCGTTGGCCGAGCCCGGGATGAGCACGATCGATCCGGCCGGTGCGGTCTGCTCGTACTTCTCGATCGCGGTCACCGTCGTCGGACGGATGACGCGGTACCAATCGAGGCCGTACGTGCCGATGCTGAACACGGCGGCGGCCGCGAGCAGGAACGCGGTGATCGCTGTGCCGCTGGCGCGCACGCGCATCGGCTTGAGCACCAGCAGCAAGCACAGCCACGGCAGGCTGAACAGCGAGACCCGGAAGATCGCCTCGTTGCCGTAGGCGTTGCCGAAGAACAGCAGCGCCGGGCTCACCGCGCACGCGAGCACAGCCCAGCCGAGACGGTTGCGCAGGCGGATCGCTGCGATCAGCGCTGCGGCACCGACGCAGATGAACAGCAGCAGCGGTGAGTAGATCGCCACCTTGGTCAGCGTGCGGTAGCCGAGATCGCCGCCGTGGTTGGGCGGCGCGGCGTTGGCGGCGGCGTTTCCGATCGAGCCGAGATTGATGAACTGACCGAGCACTTTGATGTTGATCAATGCCCACGCGATCGCCGGCACGCCGGTCAACAACACGATGTACCAGGGTCGCACCAGCTTGAACACCACGAGCACGAACAGCGCGAGCACGACCAGGTACGGCGTGAGCTGATGAGTGATCGTCACGGCGAACGAGGCGACGGTCAGGCCGGTGATGCGCAGCAGCTTGCCGCGACCGGTCAGCGATCGCTCGGTCGGGATTGCGAGCACCAGCACGGCCACCGCGAGCACGAAGCAGGTCGACTGCGGCGAGAAGTAGGCGTTGCCGAGAATGTTCGTCACTGCGAACACCGCGGCGCCGAGCCACAACCGGTGGTCCGGCACGGCGCCCGTCCGGGTCACGGCGACCCGCCGCGCCAACAGGTAGACGCCGATCGCCGACGCCGGCCCGATGAGCACCGGGAACCAGCGCGCCCAGGACAGCGGGTTGGTCACGTCGCCGACGTCCCACATCATCCCGCTGCCGGCGAACAGGCCCGGCCAGGCGTGATAGATGCCGCCGGAGTGATCGACGCCGCCGATGTGGCGCATCACCTCCGCGACGCCGACGTGGCGCGCGGCCGAGGTGACGGTCGGGTACTTGTAGAGCAGTGCGGGGGTCAGCGCGAGTGCCGTCGCAAGCGTGGTGACGGTGAGGCCTGTGACCCGGCGGGCTGCGATCGTCCGCACACTGAGCGGCACTGCAATGACCAGCAGCGCCAGCCCTGCGTACCAGACCGGGCCGACCCGGGCGAGCGCGCCGCCGTAGCTCGCGTATGAGCCGGCGTGCGTTTCGCACGCCCAGATGAGCGCAGCGAGTCCCGCGCCGCTCACGAGTACCGGAACGGCCGCGCCGCGTACGCGGGCGAGTGCGTCGCCGACGCTGATGCGCGACGACGCGTGGCGTCCTGCCTCGACCTTCCAGCGGCGGGACACCAGCGCGTAGCCGTGCAATCCCATGCTGATGGCGGCGAGGACGACGAAGGCAGCTGTCGGATACCACCAGTGAGTCTCGCCGAGCACGAAGCCGGTGAGGATGGTGGTGACCATGCTGCCGGCGATCGAGAACAGCGCGTAGCTCGCGAGGGAGATGTGCCGCACCAGCGACGCACCGGCCGAACCGAGCGTGACCAGGAAGAACGCCGACGCTCCGAAGGCCTGCACGCTCGAGATGTGCGTGGCAGCACCGATCGCGACCAGCGCGATGGTGAGCGCGGTGGCCGCGGCGGCGACAACCCGCAGCGCCGTACCGGCGTCGGCGGGTTCGACCGCGACGATCTGGTGGTCGGGCCGCGACGCCGTGGTTGGTGCCGCGACGTGTGACCGGGTCCGTAATGGAGCCGGCTCAGCTGGTCGAGTAGTCGTGGGTTCGAGATCGAGCACGCGTGACGTCCTTCCGCGCAATAGAAGATGAGGACGGGTCGGCGACGGCACGGATGCGCGCGAGTTCCGCGTCGAGCGCCGTTCGATAGGTCGAGACCCGTAGACCGAGGTCGTGCCGCCGCGAGTCGCGAGTGGCTTCGACCAGTCGCAGTGCGTCGGTGAGCGAGGCAGCGGTCACGGTGTCGCACCGCAGGCACAACTCGGCCTGGTCGATCGAGGCCATGAAGTCGTAGCACTTGGGTTGGTACTCGAGCGCCACGACAGGCACTTCAGCGGCCGCAGCGAGCACCGCTCCGTGCAGACGCTGCGCGACGAGCACGTCGCATCCGGCCAGCGCGTCGAAGAACTCGGCACTCGTCCGCACGCGGTGGACTACGGCAGAGCCTGGCTGCTGCTCGTTCGCCGCAGTCGCGATGTGCTCGGCGGCAGCGGTGTCGTCGTCGTTCATCACCAACAGCCGCACCGTGCCGCCCGAACGCACGCGGTCGCGTGCGACGGACGCGACGGCGTCGAGCACACGCTGTTGGGCGTGCCCCCACAAGTCGTCACCGAATCCGAGAGCGACGCCAAGAGCACCCGTCGGTGCGGTCGCGAACGGTGCCGGGTCGGGCCGCAGCAGCAGGGCGGGATCGCCGACGACGCTGGCGTCGACGCCGATGCCTGCGAGCAGCTCGGCCGAGCGCGGCCCGCGTACGGTGACGCGGTCGAAGCGGCGCAGCGTGCGCCGCCAGCGCGCGAGTTCGTCGTTGCCGGAGAAGCTGTTGCGTCCGCCGAAACCGGGATCTTCGACACCGGCACCGATCATGAACCAGGGCCGGCGCCTGGCTTGCACTGCGCCGGCGAAGTTCATGATCGCGCGCCAGTTGCGCCGTCCGATCGCGGTGCCGCCGCCGAGCAACAGGTGGCGCTGACGCGCTCCGGTTCCGATGACGCGGCGAAGATCCGCCGGACCGTGCGCGGCGTAGACAACCTCGTCGGGCGACAGCGGCGGCAGCACGGCCTCCGCGATCGCGTCGTCGCCGAGGTTGCCGAAACCGACCCAGCCCACATAGGCGAGCTTCATGAGGTCACCTCTTCTCGTTCGTAGGTGCGTGCATGTCGTCGTGCTCGCCGCAACGCGAACGGCCCGGCGGCGAAGCCGCGCAGCTCCGCGTGGCGCAGGGCGCGCGGTGGACGGCTGCCGGCCGAGACGGCCTGGTGTCGCGACGAGCCGACCAGTCGGCGTAGGCCAGGTGCTGCGCGCCGGGCGACGGCGCCGAACTGACGCGGATCGTCACGGACCAGCTTGGCGAAGATCGCCGACAGACCCAGGCCGTAGCCGTGGACCTGGCGGAGCAGTTCGTCCTCACCGCGGCGGTGTTCGTGCCACACGAGCGCGTGCGGGGTGTAGACGATCGCCGCGCCGGACAGCAGATGGCGCAGAAAGAGGTCGAGGTCCTCACCCGAAGGCACCGGCGTCCCTGGCCCGAGCTCGGTGCTCATGCCGCCGAGGGCCGTCCAAACAGTGCGGCGGAACGCGAGGTTGTTGCCGGACCCGACCATGCCCGGTGCGTAGGGGAACAGCGGATGGATCGTGGTGTCGTCGGCGCGGAACACGCGCCGGTCGAAGCCCTTGCCGAACCCGCCGAGCTCCTCGAAGCGCAGCTGAGCCGCGGTGTCGAGAGCAAGCGGCTGCACCAGCCCGGTGACCATCGACGTGTGCGGGTCGGCGAACTCGTCGAGCAGCGTCTGCAGCCAGAACCGGTCGACGACGACGTCGTCATCGACGGTCGCGACGAGGTCGGTGTCGACGGCGGCGACGCCGGCGTTGCGCGCCCGGCTCGCCCCGGCGCGCGGTTCGGGCAGATAGGTGATGCGTGGATCCCGCGTGGCAAGCTCGCGCAGGACGGCGGCGTCTTCGACGTGATGCGGAGCGTTGTCGACGATGACGATCGCGTCGGGCACCTCGGCGCCGTCCAGCAGCGCCGTGACGCATCGTTCGACGGCGGACGGACGTCCGGCGGTCGCGATCACGACCGAGATGCTGGCGCGCTCGGTTGCGTGCGCGACTGCATCGACGCGTCGCGTGGCGAGCTCGCCGGCCGCGAGACCGATCTCCGTGGCGGTGACGATCCCGTCGCGCACCGGCACGTCGACGATGCCGAGCACGCTCGGTCCGCGCCGCACCAGTAGCCGTGCGCGGTGGCACTCGCTGCCGACGCGCAGATCGGTGTTGTGCGCGAGGTCGACCTGCGACACATGCACAGGGCCGGCGTCGGCAGTGGTCAACCGGTGCCGACCCGTGCGCGCCGCGAGGTAGCCGGCGGCGAAGCTCGCCAGCGCCGTCGGAACGGCAGCCGCCGAGCCCACCGCGCCTCGGTCGCCGCGCAGCCACCGGCCGACGTCACGCGCGACGCCCGCGGGCAGCACGCGGCGGGTGTATTCGAGTTCAGTGGTCATCGCGTCACTACCGACGTCGTCGCTGATCAACGCCTTCGACACGCCCTCGGCGTAGGACCGCCGGCGCAGGTAGGACCACGCGAGCCGGTCGCGGCTCACGGTGTGGTCGACGACGGCGCCGGGCTCGAGCAGCAGTTCGACGTCCGGACGCGCCTGGCGCAGCCGGATGCACAGCTGCGTTTCCTCGCAGCCGAGCGGTGTCGTGCCGATGCGTCCGACCGTCTCGTCGAACCCGCCGACGAGGTCGAAAACCTCGCGTCGGAACGACATGTTGCAACCCATCAAGTTGCGGACCGGTGCGGCCGTTTCGGGTAGCCCGCGGTAGCTGCAGCCGACGATCCAGTCGAGCTCGGGCGGGATGTGGTCGGGACGTCGTCCGTCGGGCCAGGCAGCGACCGCCCACCCACCGACGCCGTACACCTGTGGGTCGGCGTACGGCGCGCGCAGCGCGTCGAGCCACCCGGAACGCGGCACCGCGTCGTCGTCGAGGAAGACGACGACATCGCCGGTGACCTTGTCGAGCGCGGTGTTGCGTGCGCCGGACAGTCCCCGGGCGTGCGTGTTGGGCAGCACGTCGAATTCAGGCATTGCACTGCGGGCGCGATCGAGCAGCGCTTCGTTGTGGTCGACGACGAGGATCAACTGATCGTCGGCGTGCAATTGTGCGTTGGCCGCGGAGCATGCCGCCTGCAGGCCGTCCCACCGGCGTTCGGTGTAGGCACAGACGACAACGGTGATTGTTGGACGTGCGTCAGTCACGAGACTCCTCTCGCCGTTAGCTCGTAGGGGTCTTACGGAAAGGTCGAGCCGTCACGCGGATTTGCGCGACTCGCGGCTTCGGCTCTTGTACTCAGCTGCGCGCTCGCGAGCGTTTTCGCGGCGCTGGGCCTTGAGTCGCGCAGCGCGACGGCGCTCCGACCCGATGGTCTTGAGCACGCGCAACCCGTCGGACACCGCGTTGAGGTTGCTCTCGCCGTGACACGCGGAGCAGCTCGAAGCTGCGGCACCTCGACGATGTCGCAGGCCGGCCGCGGCGATCCGGCAGTTGATCACGGTCTCGATCTCGAAGCCGTCGCCCCAGATCATCGCGTCGCCGAGCGGCGCGCGACGCCGGTGTCGGGCAGGTCGAGATCGGGCAGGATGTCGGCCCAGAACGCGTTGTAGCCGTAGCAGAGGTCGGTGTAGTGCGCGCGCAGCAGGCGGTTGGCGAGGACGTTGAGGCCGCGGTTGCCGGCCGCGCGGATCCGGGTGATGTCGGCGCTGCCGCCGCCGGAGCGGAACCGGCTGCCCTTGGCGAAGTCGGCGCCGGCGATCAGCGCATCGACGAACCGCGGGATCTCGGCCGGGTCGGCCGAGCCGTCGGCGTCGAACATGACGATGATGTCGCCGGTCGCCGCTGCGAAACCGCAGGCGAGCGCGTTGCCCTTGCCGCGGCGGGTCTGGTGGACGACTCGGATGTCGGGACGGACGCTGCGCGCGACCTCGACGGTGCCGTCGACCGAGCTGCCGTCGACGAGGATCACCTCGTGGACGTCGGGCAGCTCCGGAAGCAACACCTCGAGGTTGTGTGCTTCGTTCTTGGCTGGAATGACCACGCTGATGCGAGGGTCCGCGCAGCGAGTGCGAGCAGACACGTTAGAAGCTCCGTTCTGTGCGGATACCAGGACTGGTGCCGGTTGGGACGGGATCGGATGTGTGCGTCGGTGACGTCGGCGTCGGTGCCCGGGCGGAACGCTGGCGGTTCCCGGGCTTGCCTCTATAGAAGAGGAACTGCGCAACAACCACGTAAACACGGCAATACAGACATACAAAACTTGAGCCGCGTATTGTGACCTTCGTCGTAGGCGCTGCTTGCGAATCTCAGGGTTGACCTTGGAAATCAAAGGGATTCTCCTTGGGGGCACAGGGTTCTTGGGGGACGAATGGCCGGCGAGCAGGCGATCTGTCGATGCGGGCATCCGCGCGAGGCGCACGAGCACTACCGGCCCGGGACCGACTGCGGAATCTGCGGATCGAAACGCTGCGCCGCGTTTCGTCCGCGCAGCCCTCACGCGACGTAGGACGCCGGCACGTACCCGTTCGGATGTCTGTGTCCGGGCCGGCGCCTGGTCGGGAGTGGGACGCCTGCGGTGCGGGCCATGCCGTCCAGGCGTGCGAACAGGTCTTCGGGACACACGGTGAACGCCGACTCGGCCTGCATCCGGACCGCGCCGCTCAACTCGTCGGCGATGGCGCTCGGATCGCCCTGTCGGCACCGCGCCGCAAGCGCGTCGACAACGGCGTCAACACGTGCGGTTTCGCCGTGTCCGCAACGGAATTGATCCACTTGCGGAGCGTTGTGCAAAGCCGTGACCGTGCGCGCTTCGACGGCATTGATCAACGGGCTCACCTCGGTCGCTGTCTGCGGGTCATACAGGCCCGGCGGGTTGCCGCGTTCGTAACCCTGGTCGCATCCGGACAGGTAGATCGCCGGGTGCTCGTGCGGTGACGTCGCCTGCATCCGGCCGAGCACGACGCGCAGCAGCCGTGGTGGTGACGCCGAGCTCGCGGATGGCGAGCAACCGCAGGCCCGGGGCCGAGCTCACACCGGCAAGCAGCAGCAACTGCGCGGACTCGATCGCCGACTGCGCATAGAACGCGATGTCGGCACCGTGGACACGCATGACCCCGCCGTCGGTTTCGGCGCTCGCCAACTTCTCGAGCAGCACGGCGTTGTCGACGACATGGGTGAATCGCGCTGCGCTCGCGGTGCGTCCCTCGGCGGCGTAGTCATGCACGAGCCACTCGGCGATCTTCTTGCTCGCCGCGTAGATGTCGCTGGTGTGATAGCGCATCGCCTTGCCGGTACTGGCGTGAACGAAGTTGCGCAGGTCGATGTCGCGTGCGCCGCGGAGCACGTTGCGCGTGCCGAGCACGTTCGACCGCACCGTGCGCGCGACCTCTCGCTCGGCGAGCCAGGGCGAGCGCTGCGCGGCGCAGTGGAACACCACATCGGGTCGCACCGCACGCAGAGTGCGCCGGGTTGCGACCTCGTCCTGGATGTCGACGTCGAGATAGGCGACACCAGGCACCGGGGCGACATCGTTGTTCGTGGATATGCAGAAGATCTCGCTGGGCTGGTAGCGCAGCAGTTGCCGGACGAGCATCGAGCCGATACATCCGGTGCCGCCGGTGACCACGATGCGTCGCCCTCGGTAGGTCGCGAGGAGTTCGTCGTGAGCGGCGTCGAGGTCCAGCTCGCGCTGCTTGACGGCCAGGTAGCGGTGGTATTCGTCGATCGCGGTCGTGTCGGTGTCGAGCAACTGGTCGGTCAACCGATCGAGTTCGTGTTTGGTGTCCACGTCGATCTCGGGTTGACCGGGGCGCGCGACGTCGATCATCTGCGAGATGATCGTGTTCACGGCGTCCGTCATCGTCCCTCCGGGTGTGTGATCAAAGTCAGTGAGTGGCGCTCGCGGTTTCGCGAACGGCGCCAACGACGCACGGGGCAGACCGCCGACTGCCCGGATACACGCAATGTGCGCATCTACCGTGTATCTCTGCAATTGACGCTACCCACGCAAATGTTTCAACATCAAGTCGCGGGGCTGACGATTTGGAGTATTGCCAGGGACGTCAGAATGAATTGATGTCCGCGCGCCCGCGCCTCGACCCGATGCAGCACTACGGGAACCTGGCCAGCTCTGCGGCTCGCCATGACGAGTTGTTGGCTTCGCTGCGTGCGCTGCTGGCGTTTCGCGGACACTGGGCGCAGCCCATGGATGCGTGGCTGGACAACCTTTACGACTCCGTCGCGCAGCGAGAGATCTACCGGCACGTGGCGCCGGCGATCGTCGATGGTGGCGTCGTCCTGCAGGTGGGCGGCACCGGAAAAGAGGCGCTCAAGGCACTGATCGGAGGGGCAAGCTCCGCCTATCACGTGACGCCCGTCGCAGCCGAGGCGGAGCTGACTCGTCGACTTGCCGGTGAACTCGGAGTTGCCGACTCGTTGACCGTCCTCGTCGCGCCGGGGGAACGGTTACCGCTGCCGGACGCGTCCGTCGATGCGTACCTGTCCGAGCGTTGCCTGCACCACACGTCCGTGCCGGATGCACTGCGCGAGGCGAGACGAGTGCTTCGCGTAGGTGGCCTGTTCGGCGCTGCCGACCCGTGGCGGGCCCGGTTGCACGGGCTCAGCCGCGCAGTGTTCGACCGGCAGCAGCCCGGCCTCGAGTGCCGGCCGCTGGATCGTGCGCGGCTGGCATCGCTGCCTGCGGTGTTCCCCGACTCGCGCGTGCACCTGCACGGCGCAATCGTGCGTTACCCGGTGATTGCCCTGCTGCGTATGGGGATTCCGCTGCGCCGCGGGTTCATCCACAAGGCCACCGAGCTCGACGACCGGATCTCGGCGCACGTCGAGGTGTTGCGCCGCAACGGCAGTTCAGCAGCCGTCCTAGCAACCGCGTGACAGTCCCCGGCCGGGCCGGCGTCGGCGTCGGTGCGGACTTTGCACCCGGCAATGTCGCCGATCGGCCCGCGTCGTCCGTCCCGTAGCGACTTTGCACCTGGCAATGTCGTCAATCGGCCTTGTGTGGCCCGGTCGAGCGACGATGCCGGGTGCAAAGTCCGGCGGCAGCGACGTGCAGGTGCAAAGTAGGACGCCGCTGTTAGCGAGCAACCTTGCACCCGGCGATGTCGCCCCGGCCCGCCGTCGTCCGTCCCGTAGGCGACTTTGCACCTGGCAATGTCGTCAATCGGCCTTGTGTGGCCCGGTCGAGCGACGATGCCGGGTGCAAAGTCCAGCGGCAGCGACGATGCCGGGTGCAATGTCGGACGGCAGCGACGATGCCGGGTGCCAAGCCAGGCGCCCGCGGTCAGTCACCGACATTGCATGTGGCGATGTCGCCCCAGGGCCCGCCGTCGTCCGTCCCGTAGCGACTTTGCACCCGGCAATGTCGTCAATCGGCTCTGTGTGGCCCGGTCGAGCGACGATGCCGGGTGCAAAGTCCAGCGGCAGCGACGATGCCGGGTGCAGAGTCAGACGCCGCTCTTAGTCAGGAAGGACGAACCAGCGGCGCTCGGGCGAGCCTGGCCTGGCGCCACGCGCGAAATTGAGCTGCAACCGATGCGCGACAGTGCCGAATCGTCGCAGGTCCGGCCAGCCCCAGTCGACGACGATCAGTCCAAGGCTCTCGAGCAGGTGGGTCTTCTCGTCGCGCTTGTCGCGCTGGGCGGGATCGTTGTCCCACTTCATGGCACCGTCCGCTTCGCCGGCGACCCCGAACTCGTCCCAGTAGAAGTCGCATCGCGCGACGATCGTGCCCGATAGATCGCAGATTCGTGCCTGCGGCCGCGGCGCGGGCAGACCGTATTGATTGCAGCGAAACCGGCTCGCGGATTCCAGCGGCGACTCGGTGCGGGCGTCGGCGAAGTCGGCCACCCAGCGAGCCTTCTTGATCCCCGGCCAGCGGCGTTGCTGCTGCAGGACGACCGCGAGCTCGTCTTCCGTGACGAGCTTCTCGTGAAGCGCGTAATCGGCGGCCGCGAGGCCGGCGATGAGTCCGTGTTCGCGAGCGAGATCAACGACGGTGCGGCTGACCGGCAGAGCTCGGACACCGTTGATCATCACGATCTGATCGAGAGTCGCGCGATGGAGATGAACCTTGGCCAGAGCGCGCATCGCCGTCCCCGACTCCACCGTGAGGCATGGCTGGTCGACCGCGCGGCCGATGACCGGGAGGTCGTGCGCGATCGCGGCCGAAGCATGGCTCAGCGAAGCTCGGTCGCATGCCGCAGCTGCCCCTTGCGCCACACGAAGGTTCGCTGCCCTGGCTCGCTGATGGCGCGGTCCGTCAGGTGTTGCGCCCGGTGCGAATACGCCTTGTTGCAGACGGTCCCATCTCTGGGTACGCACGGCGTTGCGTTGGGCAGATGGTGTCCAGCCGCGGGCGCTCGCGGTCGCTGCGGTGAAAGGTGTTTCGGGAACGGTGCGCTCGAACATGTCGGGCAGCGTGCCGGTTGTTCGGCATCGCGGACCCTTGATCGTGCACAGCCACCCGCGCCGTCCACAGATCCACGCAGGGGGTTGCTTTGCACCCGGCGTCGTCGTCCCCGTGCGACTTTGCATCCGGCAATGTCGCCAGGCCCGCCGGAATTTCGCCGATCAGCGACATTGCCAGGTGCAAAGTCGGCGGACGGTGCCGGCGGACGGCACCGGCGGACGGTGCAGGGCGGACGGTGCCGGCGGTCAGCCGACCTGCCAGGTGTCCGATCCGCTCAGCAGCGTCTGCAACGCAGCGTCATCTCCCGGCGCCTTGGTCGCGGCGGCGTCGAGCTGCTCCGCCATCAGCGAGTCGTAGGTCGCGCGCTCGACCGAGCGGAACACACCCATCGGCGCGTAGCGCGTATCGAGCGACTGGATGCGCGACAGCGCGAACGCGTAGGACGGATCCTGGCGATGCGCGTCGTGCACGACCACGCGCGGGTCATCAGGGGCGACGTCCTCTTCGACGGCCAACGACCCGTCGGACAGCCGCACGACCGCCTTCGATGCGCCGAAGCGGATCGGCGCTCCGTCGACGAGCGGGATCGTCCACTCGTCGCGGGTCGCGTTGTCCTTGAGCACCTCGAACGCGCCGTCGTTGAAGATGTTGCAGTTCTGGTAGATCTCGATCAACGCCGTGCCCTGATGGGCAGCAGCCGAGCGCAGCACCGACTGCAGATGCTTGCGATCGGAGTCGAGCGTGCGCGCGACGAACGTCGCCTCGGCGCCGAGCGCGACCGAGATCGGGTTGAACGGGTTGTCGAGCGAACCCATCGGCGTCGACTTGGTGATCTTGCCGATCTCGGACGTGGGCGAGTACTGCCCCTTGGTCAGTCCGTAGATCCGGTTGTTGAACAGCAGGATCTTCAGATTCACGTTGCGGCGCAGCGCGTGGATCAGATGGTTGCCGCCGATCGAGAGCGCGTCGCCGTCACCGGTCACGACCCACACCGACAGGTCGGGACGCGAGGTCGACAGGCCCGTCGCGATGGCCGGCGCACGTCCGTGGATCGAGTGCATGCCGTACGTGTTCATGTAGTACGGGAAGCGCGACGAGCAGCCGATCCCCGAGATGAACACGATGTTCTCGCGCGGGATGCCGAGCTCGGGCATGAAGCCCTGCACGGCGGCGAGGATCGCGTAGTCACCGCACCCGGGGCACCAGCGCACCTCTTGGTCGGTCTTGAAGTCTTTGGCCTTGAGCCCGAGATCAGTCATGGTTGACAACTCCTTGCAGCGTCTCGGCGAGGTCGTCGGCCTTGAACGGCAGGCCGCGCACCTGCGTCACCGAGATCGCGTCGATCAAATAGCGAGCACGGATCAGCTGCGCCAGCTGACCCATGTTCATCTCGGGAATCACGACGCGCTCGTAGCGCGCCAGAATCGCACCGAGATCGGACGGGAACGGGTTGAGGTGTCGCAGATGCGCCTGCGCCACGGACAACCCGGCAGCACGCACCTGGCGACACGCGGCACCGATCGGCCCGTAGGTCGACCCCCACCCGAGCACGAGCACGCGCGCGTCGCCGTCCGGATCATCAACGACAAGAGGCGGCAGCGAACGCGCGATGCCGTCGACCTTGTTCTGCCGCGTGCGCACCATGAAGTCGTGGTTGTCGGGGTCGTAGCTGATGTTGCCGGTCTTGTCGGCCTTCTCGATGCCGCCGACACGGTGCTCGAGCCCCGGCGTGCCCGGTACCGCCCACGGCCGCGCGAGCGTCTCGGCATCGCGCAGGTAGGGCAGGTACTCGCCGTTCTCACCGTTCGGTGCCGTCGCGAACTCGACGGACAGATCCGGGAGCGCGTCGACCGACGGCACCTGCCACGGTTCGGACCCGTTGGCCAGATAACCGTCCGAGAGCAGGAACACCGGCGTGCGGTAGGTCAGCGCGATGCGCGCCGCCTCGACCGCGGCGTCGAAACAGTCGCCGGGTGACTGCGGCGCGACGATCGGGACGGGCGCCTCGCCGTTGCGTCCGTACATCGCCTGCAGCAGGTCGCTCTGCTCGGTCTTGGTCGGCAATCCGGTCGACGGCCCGCCGCGCTGGATGTCGCAGATGATCAGCGGCAGCTCGAGCGAGACCGCGAGACCGATCGTCTCGCCCTTGAGCGCGATACCGGGCCCGGACGATGTCGTCACCGCGAGCGCTCCGCCGAAGGCCGCGCCGAGCGCCGCGCCGATGCCGGCGATCTCGTCCTCGGCCTGGAACGTGCGCACGCCGAAGCGCTTGTGCTTGGACAGCTCGTGCAGGATGTCGCTGGCCGGGGTGATCGGGTACGCGCCGAGGAACAGCGGCAGGCCGCTGCGCCGCGAGGCCGCGATCAGCCCGTACGCCAGCGCCAGGTTGCCGGTGATGTTGCGGTACCTGCCGCTCGGCAGCGCCGCAGGCTTGATCTCGTACGAGACCGCGAACGCTTCGGTCGTCTCGCCGAAGTGGTAGCCCGCCTTGAAAGCGGTGGTGTTCGCGGCGGCAATGTCCGGTTTGTTCGCGAATTTCTTCGCGATGAATTCCATCGTCGCGTCGGTCGGTCGCGAATACATCCACGACAGCAATCCGAGCGCGAACATGTTCTTCGACCGGCCCGCGTCTTTACGTGAAAGCTCAAGTTCCTTGAGGGCTTCCAGAGTCAGCTCGGTCAGGTCGAGGGCGTGGACGTGATAGCCCTCGAGGGTGCCGTCCTCGAGCGGATTGGACGTCCAGCCGATGCGCGCGAGGGCTCGATCGGTGAAATCGTGGGTGTCGATGATCAGCGACGCGCCCTTGGGCACGTCCGACAGATTCGCCTTCAGCGCGGCCGGGTTCATCGCGACGAGCACGTCGGGACGATCACCCGGCGTCAGAATGTCGTGATCGGCGAAGTGCAGCTGGAAGGACGAGACGCCGGCAAGAGTTCCGGCGGGCGCGCGGATCTCGGCCGGAAAGTTCGGGAACGTCGCGAGATCGTTGCCGAACATCGCTGTTTCCTGGGTGAATCTGTCGCCCGTGAGCTGCATTCCGTCTCCGGAGTCGCCCGCGATTCTGATCACGACGCGGTCGAGCTGCTCGACGTTCTTCGACATCCCTGCGCTTCGCCTCCGGGCGATGGTTGCGGCACTGCTTTCTGCAACCATTCATCCTAGGCGAGCGGGTGCGGGCAGGCGTCGCGCAGTGATGCAGGACGCGCCGACCGCACGACGAACCTCGCACCGTCGGGCAATTCGGACTTGGCCTAAAGCTGCTGCGCAGAACCTGCCAGCCCAGGGCCGTCACCTCGCACCCGGATTCGCCGTTACTTTCATCGACGGGTGCTTGAGTGGCCCCTGTCGCGGGTACAACCTCAACAGATCTTGAGTATTTCTTGAGTCGTAACTCGGGGGAGTTCGCCACTCAATCGCCACCCGAGCTCCGAGGGAGATAGCTATGCAGGACCTCACCCTTCCGTCTTTCGAGATGGACTGCCGCGACTGGGTCGTCGTCACCCCTGACGAGGCCGGTATCCCGGACGAGGTCGCCGGCACGCCGCTGCTGGCGATGCTCAGCACCGTCGTCCTCGGCGCCGACCGGTTCACCCCGGCAAGTGGCGTGCTCACGATCGGCCTGCTCGACGAGCAGAGCCCCGCGTCCGTCCCGGTCGACGGCGGTGACGTCGCGGCCGAGTTGGTCGACGCCGAGCCGGACGAGTTCGGCATGCGCTTCGTGCTCCCGACGCCCAGCGGCCGGCTCGCGTTGCTGGCCGAGTTCGCGATGCCCGAGGGCCGTGACCCCGAGATCGTCGAGCGCGTGGAAGACCTCATGCGCTCGTTCAAGTGGGCCGCCTGATCCACCCAGAGAACAGGCACCGTCCTGAGAATTCTCTAGCTAGTCGGTAGACAAAGCAGGTTTTGCGCGGCAGACTTGTCAGCGTGAGTCACCGCCGCCTCCAGAGCATCGATCGTCCGGTCGATCCCGGACATCTCATGGAGTTCGCCCGCTTCTATGCGGACGAGGTCCGCGCAGGCGCCTACCCGTTCGTCGACTTTGACGAGCACGAGCGGTGGCACCAGCGCATCTATCGCGACCCGCGCATTGACATCTGGCTGATCAGCTGGCTGCCGTCGCAGGGGACCGAGCTGCACGACCACGGCGGCTCGTCGGGCGCGTTCACGGTGCTGACCGGGTCGCTCACCGAATCCGTCCCGTGCGGGTATGCCGACGGACGGGTGCAGATCCGCGACAGCGAGCGAGCAGCAGGCGATGCCGTCAAGTTCGGCCGGCACTACATCCACGACGTGCGCAACACCGGCACGCAGGCAGCGATCAGCGTGCACGCGTACTCGCCGCCGCTGTCGTCGATGACCTACTACGACCTCGCCGGCGGCGACCTCGTCGCGGCGAAGACCGTCCTCACCGACGATCCCGAGCCGTCCGTCCCGGTGCGGGTGGCGTCGTGAGCGACGCTTGCGGCGCGAGTGGTCACGAGGAGACGACATCATGAGGTTCACGACGGTCGACGAGATGCTGGACGACGCGCGCTCGCGGCTGACCCGCGTCGGGCCGCGTGAGGCGGCGCGACTCATGGACGAGGGCGCCAAGCTGGTCGACATCCGTCCCGCGTGGCAGCGGGCCGGGACGGGCGAGATCCCCGGTTCGATCGTCATCGAGCGCAATCATCTCGAGTGGCGGCTGCACCCGTCCTCGTCGGCGCGGTTGCCGCAGGCACGTCCCGGACAGCAGTGGATCATCGTGTGCACCGAGGGCTACACGTCCTCGCTCGCGGCCGACTCGCTCAACGCGCTCGGGATCGTCGCGACCGACATCGTCGGCGGGTTCGAGGCGTGGCGCCGGGCCGGACTGCCGACCGTGCAGGGCTGGACGCCCGCCGATCAGGTCGTGGCCTAGTCACACGCGGCAAGCTCGTCGGTCTCGACGTCGTAGATGTAACCGCTGACGGCGTCGCGGTGTGGCAGCCACACGCAGTTGCGCACGGCGTCGACGCTGCGCTGCACCTGGGCGCGCAGATCGGTGAAGCCGGGCACGTCCCAGTTCGGAACGGCGCCGGTCTCGCTGGTGAGCTCCAGCCGGAAGCCGATGTCGTCGAAGCCGTCCATGCCGCAGTGGGTGTGATGCACGATCGCGATCTCGCAGGTGTTGAGCGCGCGCTGGCTGATTGCGAGTGAGCGCAGCACGTCGTCGGTGACCAGGCCGCCGGCATTGCGCAGGATGTGCGCCTGGCCGAGCTCGAGGTCGAACGCCGTGAAGAGGTCGAGGCGGGCGTCCATACAAGAGACGATGGCGAGCCTGCGGCTGGGCGGTGCGGGCAGCATTCGGCGATTGTGGCAGGGGAACGCGGCTCTGCGCTCACGCGTTCACACGGATGTGAGGAGCGCTGCAAACGGATTCAGGACCGCCGTGCTGTTCGGCGTGCTCAGTGCACTGCTGGTGGGGCTGGGCGGCTACTTCTTCGGGCGGTCCGGGTTGCTGCTCGGGCTGGGCATCGCCGTCGCGGTGAATGCCTTCTCGTACTTCAACTCGGACAAGATCGCGCTGCGGTCGATGCGGGCGCGGCCGGTGAGCGAGGCCGAGCAGCCGGCGATGTATCGCATCGTCCGCGAGCTCGCGACGACCGCGCGGCAGCCGATGCCCCGGCTGTACGTCTCGCCGACCGAGGCGCCGAACGCGTTCGCAACCGGGCGCTCGCCGCGCCATGCGGCCGTGTGCGCGACGGCGGGGATCCTCGAGCTCCTGACCGAGCGCGAGCTGCGAGCCGTCCTCGGTCACGAGCTGTCGCACGTGTACAACCGCGACATCCTGATCTCGTCGGTGGCCGGCACCATCGCCGCCGCGATCACGTACCTGGCGAACTTCGCGATGTTCTTCGGCGGCGGCAATGACCGCGACCGCAACCCGTTCGCCGGGTTGCTGATGCTGATCCTCGGCCCGATCGCGGCAGGCATGATCCAGCTGGCAATCTCACGCTCGCGCGAGTACCAGGCCGACGAGTCGGGTGCGGAGTTGTCGAACGACCCGCTGGCCCTCGCGAATGCGCTGCGCAAGCTCGAAGCGGGCACTGCCGCCCGTCCGCTGATGAAGACCCCGCGCCTCGAGCCCGCCTCGTCGATGATGATCGCCAACCCGTTCGCCGGGAAGTCGCTGTTCTCGACCCACCCGCCGATGGACAAGCGCATCGCCCGCCTCGAGACAATGGCCAAGACGGATCCGCGCTTTCGGCACTGACCGGCGACCCGTTTCGCTGTGATAAGTTCGCAACCCCCGGGAGGCCGGATGATCATGAAAACTGTGCGTCCACGGCAGCTGCAGAAGCCGACGGACGAGATTGCGTTACTCACCTCGGCTGTCGCCGGTGCTCCGCACAACGGCACCTTGCGTGTGCTCGAGGCGGGCTGCGGCAAGCGTTGGCTGATCAAGCTCGACGACGTGAAGTTGCACATCACCGGAGTCGACACCGACGCGGTCGGGATGCAGATCCGCAAGGAGACTCACCACGACCTGGACGAGGCCATCCTGGGCGATCTGCGCAACGTGGATCTGCCGGCCGAATCCTTCGACGTCGCCTATTGCAGCTACGTCCTCGAACACGTGGCTGGTGCCGAGAAGGTGCTCGATCGGCTCATGCTCGCGCTGCGTCCCGGCGGCCGTCTGATCGTGCGCGTGCCGGACGGCGATTCGGTGTTCGGGTTCCTCGTCAAGCACTCACCGCACCGAATGCACGTCTGGTACAAGCGCTACATCGAGCGCAAGCCGAATGCCGGAAAGCCCGGCTACGCGCCCTACCCGACCGTGTACGACGACGTCGTCAGCGCGCGTGGACTGCGCAACTGGGCCGATCGGCACGGGTTCGTGGTTGTGGACTCGTACGCCACGAACTTCTATCTGCGCGTGTTCGGAGTCCTCGCCAAGCCCGTCGAGTTCGTCCTGCGTGGCATCGCCGCGGTTTCGCGCGGCCGGCTGACCGCCGCGTACAACAACGTCGGCTTCATCATCGACAAGCCGAAGTGAGCCTGCGTCAGCGGTAGTTGGTGAACTGCAGCGCCACGTCGAGGTCGGCGCCGCGCAGCAGTTGCTGCACGGCCTGCAGGTCGTCGCGCTTCTTGCCGGACACGCGCAGCTGGTCGCCCTGGATCTGCGCCTGCACCCCGCGCGGGCCCTCGTCGCGGACCAGCTTCGCGATCTTCTTCGCCTCGTCCTGACCGATGCCCTGCTTGAGCGTGGACGCGATCACGTACTGCTTGCCGGACGCCTTCGGCTCACCCGCGTCGAGCGCCTTGAGCGAGATCGAGCGCTTGACCAGCTTGTCCTTGAACACGTCGAGGGCGGCCTTCGCGCGCTCCTCGGTGTCGGCCTTGACGGTCACGCCGAGCTCGCCCGCCCACTCGATGGACGCGTTCGTGCCGCGGAAGTCGAAGCGCTGCGACACCTCTTTGGCTGCCTGGTTGAGTGCATTGTCGACCTCTTGACGGTCGATCTTGCTGACGACGTCGAAGGACGAGTCGGCCATCGGGGCTACCTCCTGCGGACGGCGGGCTAACCCGTCCAACCTAGTCCGGTAACATTTCCCGAGCGTTCTTGGCGCGTCCCTGGCGGGTTGCCCGAGTGGTCAAAGGGAGCGGTCTGTAAAACCGCCGGCTCAGCCTACGTTGGTTCGAACCCAACACCCGCCACCATGCACATCACCAGTGAACTCGGCGCGCAACTGCCGATCATCGCCGCGCCGATGGCGGGCGGACCGAGCACGCCGGAGTTCGTGGTCGGCGCCGCCCACGCCGGTGCTCTCGGCTTTCTCGCCGGCGGCTACAAGACCGCCGAGCAGCTCGAAGGACAGATCGACACCGTCAGTGCGCTGACCGCCACCTTCGGAGTGAACCTGTTCGCGCCCAATCCGGTGCCTGTCGACGCCGCCGCGTACGACGCGTATCGAGCTGCACTCCACGACGAAGCCGACCGCTACGGGGTCGACCTCCCCGAAGTCCCGCGTGAGGACGACGACTCGTGGCGCGACAAGATCGATCTGCTCGTCTCGAAGCCGGTCCCGATCGTGTCGTTCACGTTCGGCATACCCACGGACGACGCGCTGAAGGCGCTGCGCCGCGCCGGGAGCACGCTCGTGCAGACCGTGACCTCGTTGGACGAGGCGCGCCAAGCCGTCGCCGCGGGAGTCGACGCGCTCGCCGTCCAAGCACCGGCGGCCGGCGGACATTCGGGGACGCTGACCCCCGAGCGCATCCCGCCCGAGCGACCCCTTCTCGACCTGCTGCGCGAGATCGACGTCGGCCTGCCCACGATCGCGGCCGGGGGCATCAGCGATCCGGCGCAGGTCAAGGCAGTCATCGACGCTGGCGTGAGTGCAGTCATGGTCGGGACGGTGCTGTTGCTCGCGCCCGAGGCGGGCACGTCCGCTGCATATCGCAGAGCACTCACCGGCGCAGATCGCGGCGACACCATCGTGACAAGAGCGTTCACCGGACGGCCGGCCCGCGCCCTGCGCAACCGATTCACCGACGCGCACGACGCGCACGCACCGGCCGGCTATCCCGCGCTGCACCATCTGACCAGCCCCATCCGCAAGGCCGCTGCAGCCGACGGCGAACCCGAGGACGTCAACCTCTGGGCGGGTACGGGCTACCGCGCCGCGCGCGCACAATCGGTCGGCACAACTCTGCGCGAGCTCGCCCGCGACCTCTGAAGGTCAGAGCAGCATCCTGATCGCGTCGCCGATCGCCCGCATTGCCTGCAGCACCGCGCGCCGAGTAGCGGCATCGTCATCCGGCCAGTTGCACAAGACCGCGTATGACACGACCGCGTTCGCGGACGCGACCACCCCGACGTCGGCCCGCACCCCGTCGTCCGTCCCCGTCTTGTGCCAGAGCCGCAAGCCGAGATCGTCGACGTCGTGTGCGAGCGGATCGAGGTCGAACGCGCCGGCCACCATCGACAGGTCGGTGTTGTGCGCGAGCCAGTCCAGGACGGGGGAGCGCTCGGCGTACAGCCGCTGCATGATGTCGACCCAGTCGTGTGCGCAGCCCACGCTCACTGTCGGCGGAACACCGGCGGGACGGGTCGTACGCACGTAGTCGTTGAGCATCGACCCGCCCGGCGCGACAGTGCGGGCCAGCGCCTGCACGGTCTCGAGCCCGCACAGATCCAGAGCGACATTCGTCGCCCAGTTGTCGCTCACCGCACCGATCAAGAGGGCGACGTCGGCGACCGGCAGCGAATCTGTACGCATGGCGTGCCACAGTCCTGAGTCGGACACCGCGTCGACCCGACGCCGGTCGAGAAGCTGATCCGCATCGATCACGCCGTCGGACAACCTCGACGCCAACTCCATCAGAACGAAGATCTTGGCGACGCTCGCCGTCCGGACCAGGTCGTGAGCGCAGTACTCGGCGAGCGATTCGCGGCCGTCGCCACGCCGCAGCGAGATCGACCAGCGCGCGCCGCGCCGCCTGGTATCAGCGATCAGCGCTGCCAGATCGATCGCGTCCCTCGCGACGTCCACGGACCCAATGTAGAAGGACACGTCGAAATCGTGATCGACGATGTCCTTGACTCTGTCGGTGCGTACGGCCAGCCTGACCGAAACACGACCGTCGAACCGATAGGACAAGTGGGGCATTTCATGCGTATCAGGCGATCCTTGGCCATCGCAGCTGCCGGCGCGTTGACGCTGACAATGACAGCAGCATGCAGTTCGAGCGGCGGGGGATCGGGCTCCGGCTTCGGCGACTGCAAGATCACGAGCAAGAAGAACAGCATCTCGATCAAGCCGGTCACGTCGGGAACGCTGACGGTCGAGACGACGCTGCCCGCCCAGGGCTGGTGGAACGGCACGACTCCTCAGTCGATCAAGAGCGGCTACGAGTACTGCATGGGCGCCGAGCTGGCCAACATGGCCGGCCTGTCGTCGGTGACTGTCAAGAACGTCTCGTTCGACCAGCTCGTCGCCGGCCGCACGAACAGCTTCGACATCGCGCTGGCCGAAATCTCGATCACTGCCGAGCGTGCCAAGGTCGTCGACTTCTCGACCCCCTACTTCGACTCGAACATCGGCGTCCTCACCAAGAAGGGCGCGGGCGTCACGGCCGACAACATCAACGAGAAGTCCTGTGCGGCCTACTCCGGCACGACCTCGGTCCCCTTCATCCAGGACAAGCTGAAGTGCCACACGCACATCTATCCGAACTCGCAGACGCTCTACCAAGGCGTGCTGTCCGGCCAGGTCGATGCCGCCTTCCTCGACACCGCGATCGTGCTCGCCGAGGCCAAGGCGACCGGTGGCAAGCTCGAGGTGGCCGGCCAGTACAAGACCGGTGAGAAGTACGGCGCGATCTATCCCAAGGGCTCGGCGAACGAGAAGGCGCTCGACCAGGGCATCCAGACCATGCTCAAGGACGGCACACTCAACACGCTGTCCAAGACCTACCTCGGACCCGCATTCGGCGGCGACCCGTCCTCGGTGCCGGTCTGGACGATCAAGTAATCGGACGATGACCGCCGCGGATCTCGTCAGCCAGGAGATACAGGCCGCACCAGCCCCGAGTAAACCGCGGCCGGTCATCGGCGTCGCCGTCATCGGCCTGCTCTTCACGGCCGTAGGCGTCGCGCTGATGGTTGTCGTCATGACGCGGCTGCGCGACTACAACAAGGACAACTTCCCGGCGACACTTGTCGGCGGCTTGCTCGTCCTCGGAGCGCTGTATCCGCTGTGGCCGACGCTGCGGTCCTTCGCCGCAGCGAGGAAGCGGACCGCGCTGCTGGGCAACGACAAGCTGGTCGATGCACGGCGATCTGCGGCTGCGGGGCGCGAAGAAGCGTTGATCGCGATGGGATACGCCACCGCCGCGATCATCGTGGCAGGCGTCCTGCTCATGGCGTTCGCGAATGCCGGCGGCATCGTCCAGACGTTCTTCCAGGCCCATGCCTGGCGGCTCTCGTTCTCGGAGATGATCCACGCGTTCTGGACGAACGTCTGGGCTGCAGTCGTCGCCCAGATCTTCGTGCTCGCGTTCGGTCTGCTGCTCGCGATCATGCGCATGCTGCCAGGACGGGCCGGCGCACCGCTGCGCCTGATCGCGCTGGTGTATTGCGACATCTTCCGCGCCATCCCGGCGATCGTCACGATCCTGCTGATCGTGTTCGGTGTCCCGCTCGCGTTTCCGTCGACGGCAAAATGGGACCCGGTGTGGCTGGGCATTCTCGCCCTGTCGATGACCTACTCGGCCTACGTCGCCGAGGTCTACCGCGCCGGGCTCGCGTCGATCCATCCGAGCCAGAGCGCCGCAGCGCGATCGCTCGGCCTCAGCTACACCCAGACGCTGCGGACGGTGCTGGTGCCGCAGGCGGTGCGAAGGGTCATCCCGCCGCTGCTCAACGACTTCATCAGCCTGCAGAAGGACACCGCGCTGCTGTCGACGGCAAGCATCGCCGAGGTCGTCGCTGACGTCGACGTTGTGGCAGAGCAAGCTGTTCAACCTCTCCCCGGTGACCTTGGCAGCCGCTGTTCTTCATCATCATCACGATCCCGCAGGCGCGCTTCGTCGACTATCTGATCAACCGCGACGCGCGGCGGCGGGGGCAACGCTGATGTCCTTTCTCGAGATCGACAACGTCCACAAGTCCTTCGGGCACAACGAGGTGCTCAAGGGCGTCTCGCTGAACGTCGAGCGGCACGAGGTGGTCTGCCTGATCGGTGCGTCCGGGTCGGGCAAGTCGACGCTGCTGCGCTGCGTCAACGCGCTCGAGGACATCAGCGCCGGCGAGATCCGCATCGACGGCGACACCGTCAGCGGCGCCGGCGTCGACCTCAACGCGTTGCGCCGTGACGTCGGCATCGTGTTCCAGAGCTACAACCTGTTCCCGCACATGTCAGTGATCGACAACATCACGCTCGGTCCGACGCGCATCGAACGCATGTCGAAGAAGGACGCCGTCGAGCGCGCGATGCGGTTGCTGACCTCGGTCGGTATGGCGGAGAAGGCGAAGGCGTACCCCGACAGCCTCTCGGGCGGCCAGCAACAGCGCGTCGCCATCGTGCGCGCGCTGGCGATGCAGCCGCGCGTGATGCTGCTCGACGAGATCACCGCAGCTCTCGACCCGGAACTCGTCGGCGACGTGTTGCAGATCGTGCGCGAACTCGCGCACGGCGGCCTCACCATGTTGCTGGCCACCCATGAGATGGGCTTCGCCAAAGAGGTGGCGAGTCAGGTGTGCTTCCTCGACAACGGCACGATCCTCGAGCGGGGTAGCGCGCAGGACATCTTCGAGAACCCGCGCGAGGAACGTACCCAACAATTCCTGAGTCGCGTCGTTGCAGTCGGGACGTCTGTAAGTCACCTGACGGGATTGAGATCCTGCGTCCCGATCACCGCGAGCAGATCGAGCTTCTCGCGGCAGTCCGTCCCGGGTCGTGGGTGCAACACGACCAGCGACGCGCCGTCGACGTCGCTCGTGAGGTGCTCGCACAACAGGTCGAGCAGGCCGACCTCCGGATGGATGAGCCGCTTCGCGTCCGACCTACGCACGGCGACCTCGTGCTCGGGCCACAGTGCGGCGAACTCGGGGCTCGCGGTCAGCAGGTCGGCGACCATCGCGGCGAGTTCGGGGTCTTTGCCGCGGCGACCGACTGCAGCGCGCAGGTCGGCGGCATGCGTGCGTGAGTGTTCGGCCCAGTCCTCCTCGGGGACGTGGGCGCGACTCTCGGGTTCGGTGAACCAGCGCCAGGTGTGGTTGCGGCGCCGTCCGGTGAACGAGGTCTGGTCACCCGACACCAGCTTCGACATCCGGTTCTGGACGAGCAGCGCGCCGAGGTCGTCGATCACGAAGGCCGGGGTGTCGGTGAGCCGATCGAGCAGGTACAAGACGCCCGGGCTGACGTGCGCGCCGGTGGTGCGGCGCTCCGGAGCGGGCTGCCCGGCCAGATGGAACAGGTGATCACGCTCGTCCTCGGTCAGGCGCAGGGCGCGCGCGAGAGCAGTCAAGACCGCGGGGGACGGGTGCGGGCCGCGGCGTTGTTCGAGGCGCGTGTAGTAGTCGGTCGAGATGGCGGCGAGAGCGGCGACCTCGTCGCGACGCAGACCGGGCGTGCGGCGCCGACGTCCGGGCGGCAGTCCGACATCGGCCGGGTCGAGCCGCTCGCGGCGGTTGCGCAGCAGGTCGGCGAGAGCAGCGCGGTCCATCCCTCCACAGTGCCTCGCCGCGCGACGACTATCCAGGGAGCGGCGATCCCTGGGAGCGCTGGTGCCTGCCGCGCCGTGCCGTACGAGGGCAGTGTGGACGTCATGACGATACGAACTGCAACCCTCGGTACCACCGGACCGACAGTGAGCGCCCTCGGGCTCGGCTGCATGGGCATGTCCGGTGCATACGGCGATGCCGACGAGGACGAGAGCATCCGCACGATCCACACCGCGCTCGATGCCGGCATCACGCTGCTCGACACCGGCGATTTCTACGGCATGGGGCACAACGAACTGCTGCTGCACCGCGCCCTCGACGGACGTGATCGCGACGACTACCTGCTGAGCGTGAAGTTCGGCGGCATGCGCGACCCCGACGGCAGGTTCTTGGGCTTCGACGGACGTCCTGCAGCGGTGGCCAACTTCCTCGCGTACTCGCTCAACCGGCTCGGCGTCGATCACATCGACATCTACCGTCCGGGCCGACTCGACCCGGATGTTCCGATCGAAGAGACGGTCGGCGCGATCGCCGAGCAGATCGAGCGCGGTCGGGTGCGGCACATCGGGCTGTCGGAGGTCGGGTCGCAGACGATCCGCCGCGCCGCGGCCGTGCATCCGATCAGTGATCTGCAGATCGAGTACTCGGTACTCACCCGAGGCATCGAGGACGACATCCTCGACACCTGCCGCGAACTCGGCATCGGCATCACTGCGTACGGAGTGCTGTCGCGTGGGCTGATCGGCTCCTCGCGACAAGAGTTCCAGGCCGACGACGTGCACGCGGCCTGGCCGCGGTTCCAGGGCGACAACCTCGACCACAACCTGCAGCTCGTCGCCGGACTCGAGGCCATCGCCGCGCGACACGAGCTGACCGTCGCGCAACTGGCGATCGCCTGGGTCGCCGCACAGGGCAGCGACGTCGTCCCGCTCGTCGGGATGAAGAAGGCTGCCCGCGTGCAGCCGGCCGTCGATGCGCTGGCGGCGACACTGACCGCGGACGACCTCGCCGACATCGACCGCGTGCTGCCCGCCGATGCCGTCGCGGGGTCGCGTTATCCGGACGCGCTCATGTCGTCCTTGGACAGCGAGCGGCGCGGCTGATCAGCTTCGCCTAGTCGGGACGGCCGGTGAACGCGAGCCCGACGCCCACGCCGATCATCGTCACCCCACCGATGCCGCCGATTCGTTCGAGCCGGTGCGGCGAGCGCTCGAACCACGACCTCGCCGCACCGGCACCGAACGACCAGGCGGTGTCGTTGATCAGTCCGACGATCAGGAAGATGAGGCCGAGCAGGAGCAGTTGCAGTGGGACCGCGCCTTCGGTGCGGTCGACGAACTGCGGCAGCACGGCGACGAAGAACACCGTGCCCTTCGGATTGGTCGCGCCCACCACGAAGCCCTCGCGAAGCACGCGCGCGGTCGACTTCGGACGGGCTGCCGCAGTGAACGCGCCGGGCAATTCGCGCCTGTGCCGGAACGCCTGCACGCCCAGGAATACGAGATACGCAGCGCCGATGAGCTTCAGCACGGTGAACGCGGCAACCGATCGCTCGACGAGCGTTCCGACGCCGACGGCGACCAGCACGACCTGGACGGCCCCGCCGAGAGAGTTGCCCACGACGGTCGTCATTCCGCCGCGCCGTCCCATGACCAGCGTGCGGCTCACGACGAACAGCACGCTCGGTCCGGGGATCACCACGAGCACGACGCACGCCAGCACGAACGCGAGCAGATGGGTTGTCGAGATCACGCGATCAGCCTACGGTCGCGGCCGGATCTCGCCCGAGCCGCGCGCGATCAGGTGCACGGGCAGCACGTCGCGGCGCGCGGGTTGCCGGTTGCCTGCAATGCGTTCGAGCAGCAGCGTCGTCGCACGGCGCCCGAGCTCGGATGCGTCGGCAGTGACCACCGTTGCGGGCGTTGGGAGCAGATCGGCCAGGCGGAAGTCGTCGAACCCGACGACGGCCACTCGACGGTCGATGTCGGCGAGCGCTCGCAGCGCGCCCTCGCACAAGAAGTTGGTCGACGCGAAGATCGCTGTTGGCGGTCGGCGTCGAGCCATCAGCTCGCGCGTGACGGCTTCCGCGTCCGCAACGGTGCCGTGGTCGAGCTGCACGATGAGCTCGGGATCCATCTGCAGGCCGGCACCGCGCATGGCGCGCCGGTAGCCGTTCGTGCGTTGCCCCGTCGTGTAGTACGAGGGCGCAATGAGCATCGCGATTCGCTTGTGGCCGTGGTCGATCAGATGACGGGTGGCCATGTAGCCGCCCTTGTCGTTGTCGACGAGCACCGCATCGGTCTCGACGCCGTGCGCGGGCCGATCGATGAGCACGATCGGCGTCTCGGATCGATGGGCACGTTGCAGGAACCCGTTGTCACGGCGCACCGGCACCAGCATCATGCCGGCGATACCGCGCGAGAACAGTTCGCGGACCGCACTTTGCTCGGCGGCCACGTCCTCGTCGACGGAGCTGACCATGACCGCGTAGCCGGCAGCGCGGGCGACATCGAGAGCGCTGCGGGCGATCGCTGCATAGAACGGGTTCGTGAGGTCGCCCAGCACCAGCGCGATCGTTGTCGATGTCATGCCCGGTCGCAGTGCTCGCGCGACATCGTTGCGATGGAACCCGAGCTCTTCGATGGCGCGCTGCACTCGCTCGGCTGTGGCCGGCCGTACGGACACGCCACCGTTGACCACGCGCGACACCGTGCCGACACCGACTCCGGCGCGGACGGCAACGTCGCGCATGGTGGGTTCCCTCGCCGCAACCACCGTTGAGACCACCTTTCCTGCCGTCATCGTAGTGATCACGCAATATCGAACGAACTGAATATTTGCGACAAATCGTTGACCAGCGCCTGTGTCGTTGGTTACGTTTCCAAATGGATACGTTGCCAAAACCGGAGTCAGATTGCCGGAGGTTCTGCCATGAGACGCCGCGGGTTGTTCGCCATGATCACTGTCGCCCTGCTGACCAGCGGAGCGCTTTCTGCCTGTTCCAGCAGTGGATCCGGTTCGCCGGACACGATCACTGTCGCGTACGAGAACTTCGGCAGTTTCACGCAGATGGATCAGCTCATGAAGAAGGTCAAGGCCGAGTACGAAAAGGCCAACCCGAAGATGACGGTCAAGCTCGAGCCGATCCAGGCTGACGAGAACGACTACTACACGAAGCTCGACCTGATGAACCGCTCGGCGTCGACCGCGCCGGATGTGCTCTACGAGGACACGTTCCTGGTCAACTCCGACATCAGCGCCGGCTACCTGCTGCCCATCGACAAGTACCTGAGCAAGTGGTCCGACTGGTCGAAGTTCACTCCGTCGTCCAAGGGCGCCGGCAAGGGCCAGGACGGCAAGACCTACGGCGTTCCCATGGGCACCGACACTCGCGGCCTCTACTACAACAAGCAGATCTTCGCGAAGGCCGGACTGCCGACGAACTGGCAGCCGAAGAGCTGGAACGACATCCTCAGTGCCGCACGCACCATCAAGCAAAAGGTTCCGGGCGTGATCCCGTTCCAGATCTACTCTGCCAAGTCGGCCGGCGAGGGCGCGACGATGCAGGGCCTCGAGATGCTTCTCTACGGCACCGGGAGCACGCTCTACGACCCGTCCACCAAGAAGTGGGTCGTGTCGAGCAAGGGCCTGACCGACTCGTTCAACTTCCTGCACACGATCTTCAGCGAGGGACTCGGGCCGTCGCCGCAACAAGAGCTCGACACGCAGTGGGGGACGAAGGTGTCGACGCAGTTGATCCCGCAGGGCAAGATCGCGATCGATCTCGACGGCTCGTGGCAGACCGGCAACTGGAAGAAGACGGGCGAGAAGCCGTGGCCGCAGTACAGCCAGGTGCTCGGCACCGCCAAGATGCCGACCGAGACCGGCCAGGCGCCCGGCTACACGAGCATGTCCGGCGGATGGCTGCTCTCAGTGGGCGCGCACGCGAAGAATCCGCAAGCTGCCTTCAACTTCATCACGACGTCGCTGAACCAGCAGAACTCGCTGTTCTACGACAACGCCGCGAGCCAGATCGCCGAGCGCACCGACGTCGCCGATGCACCTGCGTACAAGTCGAACGACCCGTTCACGCCGTTCTTCACCGGGCTGGTGCAGTACACGCACTTCCGTCCCGCCTACGCGCAGTACCCGAAGGTGTCCGACGCGATCCAAACGGCGATGGAGGCGGTCATGACCAACCAGTCGTCGGTCGGCGACGCGCTGAGCCAGTTCGCCGAGAACGTCAAGAGTGAGGTCGGCGACGGCTCGACGACCACGAAGTAGAACGTCATGGTCGCCCTGACAAAGGCGCCGCCGGCTCCGCCCGCGCACAAGCCTGAGCGGAGTCGGCTCGGCCCGTCCCGCGCACGCAAGATCCTGCCGCTCGCGCCGGCGATCGTGTTGCTGCTGCTCTTCTTCGCCGGGCCGGTGATCTGGAGCTTCTACATCGCGTTCACCGACCAGTCGCTGTCCGGGGTCGGAGCGTCGAACCCCCAGTTCGTCGGCCTCGACAATTTCCGGCGGATGTGGCACGACCCGACGTTCATCCAGTCGCTGCTCCTGACCGTGATCTTCGTGGTCGGCTCGGCCGTGATCGGACAGAACACCTTGGGCCTGCTGATCGCACTGTTGCTGCGCGGGCGCAATCGCGTCGTGCAATCAACGGTCTCGCTCGTCATCGTCGGCGCCTGGGTGATGCCGGAGATCGTTGCCGCGTTCTGCTGGTACGCCTACCTCAACCCGGACGGCTCGCTCAACCACTGGCTCAAAGCGGTCGGCGCGACCCAGAACTGGCTCTACACCGCGCCGATGTTCGCCGTCATCCTCGCGAACGTGTGGCGCGGCACCGCGTTCTCGATGATGGTCTACTCAGCGGCGTTGTCCGACATCCCGCCCGACGTCGAGGAAGCAGCCTCGATCGATGGCGCAGGAGGCCTTCGTCGACTCTGGTACGTGACGCTGCCGATGATCCGTCGCTCGATCGTCACCAACCTCATGCTGATCACGCTGCAGACCCTTGCGGTCTTCACCACCATCTACGTCCTCACCAACGGCGGACCGGGAAACAAGAGTTCGACCACACCCGTCTACATGTACGAGCAGGCGTTCAAGTTCTACAACCTCGGTTACGGAACGGCGATGGCCTTGGTGCTGCTCGTGATCGGCGCTGTCTTCTCGTTGATCTACATGAGCTTCGTGAGGGTGGACGAGCGATGAGTGCAGCGACTGCCCAACTGCCGCGCACCCGCAGCCGATGGTCGATGACCTCGCCACGGGTGAAGGTCACGCGAGTCACAGCGCGCTTGGTGCTCGCCGTCATCGTCCTGGTGTTCATCGCGCCGATGCTGTGGCTCGTCCTCGGTTCCCTGCACCGCGACCCGGGCCTGACCGTGCCGCTGGGCGGCGGTTGGACCTTCAGCAACTACAGCGATGTGCTGAACCCGACGACGTTCTGGATCCCGCTGCGGAACTCGGTCGTGCTCTCGGGTGGCACCACGATCATCACGGTCATCTGTGCTGCCCTGGCGGCGTATCCGCTCTCGCGGTACAGGTTGCGGTTCGGCCGTACGTTCCTCTACACGATCGTGTTCTCGACCGGTCTTCCGATCACAGCGATCATGGTGCCGGTCTACTCGATGTTCGCGCACTTCAACCTGACCGACCAGATCGGCCCGACGGTGTTCTTCATGTCGGCGACGTCGATGCCGTTCGCGGTATGGATGATGAAGAACTTCATGGACGGCGTGCCGGTCACTCTCGAAGAGGCGGCCTGGACCGACGGTGCGGGCTGGTTCCAGGCACTGCGGCACATCGTGTTGCCGCTGATGGCACCGGGCGTCGCCGTCGTCAGCATCTTCGTGTTCGTCACGCAGTGGGGCGACTTCTTCATCCCGTTCATCCTGTTGCTCGATCCGAGCAAGCAGCCGCTGTCGGTGACCATCTATACGTTCTTCTCGTCCTATGGTCAGGTCGCATACGGGCAGCTCGCTGCCTTCTCCGTCCTGTACACCCTGCCGATCGTGTTCCTCTACGGCGTCTTGTCGAAGTACCTCGGCGGCGCATTCAACTTCGCCGGTGGCGTGAAAGGCTGACCTACTTCGATGCAGATCTCGGAGCTCGTTTCTACAGAACGATTCGTCCGCACCGCGCACGGAGAAGCCCAGCTGCTCGAGGTCGTGCTCGTCGAACCGGACGAGCGCGCGACGATCGAGGTGTTCAGCGCGGGCGAGGTCGTCGGTCGCGCGCAGTGCGACGCCGAACGTGTCGAGGTCGCGCTCACCGGCCTCGTCGGAGCGCCGGTCGGGTCACGACACGAGCTACGCGTCGAAGCGGGCGCCGGCCTGGTCGAGACGATCACGATGACGATCGCCGAACCGGGCTGGACGGTGTGGATGATCTCGCACTTCCACTATGACCCGGTGTGGTGGAACACGCAGGCCGCCTACACCGCGTTGTGGGACGAGTTGCCCGGTCAGGCGCAGCAGTTCCGCCAGGACTTCCAGCAGACCGGTTTCGCGCTGGTCGACGCGCATCTCGAGACGGCACGAAGCGATCCCGATTACAAGTTCGTGCTTGCGGAGGTCGACTATCTCAAGCCGTACTGGGACGCCCGTCCGGAACAGCGCGCGTTCCTGCGTCGCCTGCTCGCCGAGGGCCGGGTCGAGATCATGGGCGGCACGTACAACGAGCCGAACACGAACCTGACCACCACCGAGACGACGATCCGCAACTTCGTGCACGGCATCGGGTTCCAGCGTGACGTGCTCGGCGGCGATCCGCACACTGCGTGGCAGCTCGACGTCTTCGGCCACGACCCGCAGTTCCCGGGCCTTGCCGCCGACGCAGGGCTCACGTCGTCGTCGTGGGCGCGCGGTCCGTATCACCAATGGGGTCCGATGCTGTCGCAGCCGCACCCGGAGACCGGCTGGGGCGATCCGTCGGTGATGCAGTTCCCTGCCGAGTTCGAGTGGATCTCGCCGTCCGGCAAGGGCGTGCTCACGCACTACATGCCCGCGCACTACTCGGCAGGTTGGCAGATCGACTCGAAACCGACGCTCGGCGAGGCGCAGAGCGCGGTGTACGAGTTGTTCGTGCTGCTCAAGCGGGTGGCCGCGACACGCAACGTACTGCTGCCCGTCGGCACCGACTACACGCCGCCGAGCAAGTGGGCCACCGACATCCAGCGCGACTGGAACGCGCGCTACTCCTCGCCGCGGTTCGAGTGCGCGATCCCGCGCGACTTCTTCGCCGCAGTGCGGGCCGAACTCGACGCGCGCGGACGGCAACCCGCACCGCAGACGCGCGACATGAACCCGCTCTACACCGGCAAGGACGTGTCCTACATCGACACGAAACAGGCCCAGCGTGTCGCTGAGAGCCTGCTCGTCGATGCCGAGATGTTCGCCGCGATCGCGACGCAGTACGGCGCACGCTATCCGCACGCGGTGCTCGACAAGGCCTGGCGCCAGCTCGTGTTCGGCGCGCATCACGACGCGATCACCGGCTCTGAGTCCGACCAGGTCTACCTCGATCTGCTCACCGGGTGGCGCGAAGCTCACGACCTCGCGCAGCACGTCTTGCGCGCCTCGCTCGATCATCTGGCCGCGCGGCTGCCCGGCGACCCGGACACGTCCGCGATCACCGTGTTCAACCCCAACGCGTGGACGCGCGGCGATCTGGTCGCCGTCGACGTCACGCCCGCCACCCCGACGCGCGGTCTGCAGGTCATTGCGCCGAGCGGTGCCGAGGCACCGACCGTCGTCGACGAGGCCGTCACCGACGCCGACGGTGCGATCACCAGCGCGACGGTGCGTTTCGTCGCCGACGACGTCCCCGGCATCGGCCACAGCGCGGGCTGGACGGTTCGCTGCGTTGCCGATGACAACGCCTGGCACGTCGACGGCAGCGCGGCACCGCGCATCGAGTCCGACCGCTATCTCGTGGAGGTCGATCCCACTGCCGGCGGCGCGGTGCGCCGGCTCGTCGACAAGCGTGCCGGCCGCGAAGTCGTTCGCGCGGGTGGTCTGGGCAACGAGCTGATTCTCGAACAGGAGTACCCGGCTCACCCGGAGTACCAGGAAGGCCCGTGGCACCTCGTGCCGACCGGGACCGTGCTCGCCCGCTCGTCGGACACCCCGGCAGAGTCGATCGCCGTCGAGACCTCGCCGATCGGCAAGCGCCTCGTCGTACGCGGACGCCTCGGCGAACTGAGCTATACGCAGACGATCACCTTGCGCGAGCGCAGCGAGCGCATCGATTGCCGCACGACACTCGACGGCTTCACCGGCGCCGATCACCTGGTGCGCGTGAGCTGGGCCGCCGACGTTCCCGGCGCGCTGCCCATCAGCGACGTGGGCAGTGCTGTGGTGGGCCGCGGCTTCGCGTTCCGCGGAACGGACGTGGCCGAACACCCGTGGACCCTCGACAACCCCGCCGTGAACTGGTTCGCGCTGTCCTCGACTGCGCGGGTTCGCATCAGTGCGTCGGACGGTCGACCGATCGAGCGAGCGATCGGGATCGCCGAACTCGTTGCGAGCGATCTCGACAACGCCGGCGACTTGCGTGCACTGGCCACTGCGCTCGCCGGTCAAGGCGTCACTGCGACGACATCGGTCGGGTCGGGGTCGCGTTACGGCAAGCTTGCGATCGATTCCAACCTGCCCGATGTGCGGTTCGCCTTCGGCGGTCCCAGCGACAACGCGTTCACCGCGCAGGTGCTCGACGCGTCCGACGAGCAGTACCGCATCGAACTCGACAAGCAACTCGACGGATCGGGTAGCGCCCGCGTCTGGGTTCCCGCGCGTCGCCCGCTCACCGAGGTGTGGCAGCCGAGCGCCGACCTGTCCGGTCCGCGCGACCTGCCCGTGTTGATCGTCGTCGGCGAACTCGATGCGCTCGTCGCCGATCTCGCCGACGCGACGATCGAGGTTGCCCAGTCAGCCGACGCGGCGACCGACGCCGAGCCTGCTCTCGACGACTACACCGTGGCGCTGCTCAATGCGGGCATGCCGAGCTTCAATGTCGACACGGACGGGACGCTGACGACCGCGGTGCTGCGATCGTGCACGGGCTGGCCGTCCGGCGTGTGGATCGATCCCCCACGGCGCACGACACCGGACGGATCGAACTTCCAACAACAGCACTGGACGCACCACTTCGACTACGCAGTGGTCGCTGGCAGCGGCGACTGGCGCGCGAACGACCTCGTGCGCATCGGGCACGAGCTGAACCACCCGCTGCGCACGTCCCAGCAGCAGCTCGCCGGCGGGGTCGCCGAGCCGGGTCAGTACCTCGCGGTCGACGGCGATGTCGTCGTCAGCGCGGTCAAGGCGACCGGAAACCCCATCGCGCAAGGCCGCGAGCCGGCACCCGTCGACGCTCTGACGGTGCGGCTGGTCGAGGCGCGCGGTGCACAGCAGTCGTGCACCCTGACGCCCGCGTTCGAGACAGACTCGCTCACCGAGCTCGACCTGATCGAGCGGCACCGCGGTGCACTCGACGGCCCGATCCCGCTCGGCCCGATGCAGCTCGCGACCGTGCGGCTCGGCGTCCCGAGCGCGACTGCCGACACGACACTCGTCGACGAGCGAGACCCGCATCAGCCGACCTACGCGCGGTACTGGCTCGACAACACCGGGCCGGCGCCGATCGGCGCGATGCCGGTGTGCGTCCACGTCGAGCCGCAGGTCGTGGAGAGCGACGACACCCCGATCGAGGTGAGAGTCACGGTCTCGTCCGAACGCACCGACGCAACGGTCGACACGACCGTCGAGGTCGTCGTGCCGAGTGGCTGGTCGGCCGAACCGGCGAGCTTCCCGGTGTCGCTCGCTCCCGGCGACTTCGTGCAGCAGGCGGTGACTGTGCATCCCGGTTCGGCCCAGCCCGGGATCTATTGGGTGCGCAGCCGGATCGATGTCGACGGCCACGCGATCGAAGACGTGACCCGAGTGCTTGTGGGTGCGGTCGATCGCGAGTTCGACGTCGCGCTCGATGCGCTGCCGGTGTTGCGTCCAGGCGACGCGCAGGTGCTGACCGCGACCATCACCAACCGCGCCCGCACCGCGATCGCCGGACGGGTGCAGCTGATCAGTCCGTGGCATACGTGGAATCTCGTCGACGAGTGGGACACCGGCGTCGCGGTCGAGGCGGGTGAATCGACGCAGGTGCCGTTTGCCGTGCACGTGCCGCCGGGCGCAGAGACCGGCACCTGGTGGGCGCTCGTCAAGGTCTCGATGGCGGGTTCGCTGCACTACACCGAGCCGATCGAACTCGTCGTGGCGCGATGACCACCGCCGGGACCGGCGTCGTCCCCTCCGTTGCTGCCTACGTCCGCGACGAGCCGGTGAGCGTGGCCGAGGTCGAAGCCAGGCTCGCGCAGGTGCGGGCGTCCGCGTTCGGCGCGCGGCTGCCGCACGCCGCCACCGCCGAAGGCCGCAACGCGCGTCGCTGGGTAACCCAGCTGGTGTGCGCCGAACGGCTCGTCGCCGCCGAGCTCGGTCCCGCCGGGCCGGTCGCCGCACGGTTGACCATCGGGCGCGCGCTCGGCGTCGGGGGCATTGCCGCGGCCGTGCTCGCGGCGCGTCCGGACGCCGCTGACGTCGTCGCCGTCCCGCCCATCGAGGACGTGGTGCTGCGCAGCTACTACGAGCGCAACCGCGACCTCTACGCCGACCGCGGCATCGACTTCGCCCGGGCGCGCGATCAGATTGCGGCAAAGCTGGCGGCGAGCGCGCGCGACCGCGCCTTCGGCGAATGGCTCGACCGCCGGATGGCCGCCGACGTCGTGCTGCAACCAGGCTTCGAGCACCCGGCCGATCCGCACCACGCGGACGCGACGCACCGACATTGACGCGGCCCTGTAAGGATGGAGGCATGGACTTTCGCTACCTCGGCAACTCCGGAATGCAGATCTCCGAGATCGTCTACGGCAACTGGCTCACCCACGGATCGCAGGTCGAGAACGATGTGGCGACGGCGTGCGTGCGCGCGGCGCTCGAGGCCGGCATCAGCACGTTCGACACCGCCGACGTCTACGCGAACGGCGCCGCCGAGGAGGTACTCGGCGACGCGCTGAAGGGCGAGCGTCGCGAGTCGCTCGAGATCTTCACCAAGGTGTACTGGCCGGTCGGCGCGCGCGGCAAGAACGACGTGGGGCTGTCGCGCAAGCACATCATGGAAGCGATCGACAATTCGCTGCGCCGCCTGCAGCTCGACTACGTCGACCTCTACCAGGCGCACCGCTACGACACGTTCACCCCGCTCGAAGAGACGATGCAGGCATTCGCCGACGTCGTGCACGCGGGCAAGGCGCTCTACATCGGTGTGAGCGAATGGGCGCCCGACCAGATCGCCGCCGCGCACGAACTCGCACAGCAGCTCGGCGTCCGGCTCATCTCGAACCAGCCGCAGTACAACATGCTGTGGCGCATCATCGAGGCCGAGGTCGTGCCGACCAGTGCCGATCTCGGCATGAGCCAGATCGTGTTCTCACCGATCGCGCAGGGCGTGCTGACGGGCAAGTACCTGCCCGGTCAGGACGCACCCGAGGGCTCGCGCGCGACCGACACCAAGGGCGGCGCGAACATGATCTCGCGCTGGATGGACGACGACGTGCTCACCCGTGTGCAGCAGCTCGTCCCGATCGCCGAAGATCTCGGGATGTCGATGGCCGCCCTGGCCGTGGCGTGGGTGCTGCAGAACGACAACGTCGCCGCAGCGATCATCGGAGCGTCCCGTCCCGAGCAGGTCGCCGAGAACGTCAAGGCGGTCGGTGTGAAGCTCGACGCCGACACGCTCAAGCGCATCGACGAGGCACTTGGCGATGCGGTCAACCGCGATGCGGCGCAGGTGCTCAAGTCGACGCCGTCGCGCCGGCCCGGCTCGTAAGGACTTCGTTCTTGTAACGATCGCGCCGCACGTCGACACTGCACTGCAGACGAGGCGAGGAGCGGCGACGATGAGCGGGACGCGGTCACGCTGGCACCGGGTGGACGAGCGCGACGTCCCGGCGGACGGTCGGGTCAGCAGCGTCGAGGTGGACGGACGCACCGTCGCGCTGGCCCGCTGCGGCGAGCGGCTGGGCGCGCTGAACAATCACTGTCCACACCAGGGCGGCCCATTGGGAGAGGGCTCGATCGAGAAGGGCCTGCTGCGCTGCCCGTGGCACGGCTACGACTATGACCCGATCACCGGCCTGCCGCCCGCCGGCTTCAGCGACGGCGTCCCGAGCTACCCCGTCGAAGAGCGGGCGGACGGCGTCTTCGTCGAGTTGCCCGATGTGCCACCCGAGGTCCGCACGGTCGGCGACGTCCTCGTCGAGACATTGGTCGCGTTCGGCATCACCCACGTGTTCGGGATGGTCGGTCACTCCAACCTCGGCTTCGCGGATGCGCTGCGGCGCGCGGAACAACGTCGTGAGATCACCTACGTCGGCATTCGCCACGAGGGCGCGGCGGCATTCGCCGCGAGCGCGTACGGCAAGCTGACCGGCCGGCCGGCCGCGTGCTTCGCGATTGCCGGTCCCGGCTCGACCAACCTGCTCACCGGTCTCTACGACGCCAAGCTCGACGGAGCTCCGGTCGTCGCCATTTCCGGACAGGTCCCGTCGTCGGTGCGCGGCCGTGGCGCGTTCCAGGACCTGGACCTGACGGCAGTGTTCTCCGACGTTGCAGTGTCGACAGAAGTCGTCCAGGCGGGCAGCGACTACGCCGAGTTGGCCGCCCTTGCCGTCAAGCGCGCGATCGACGGCCGCGGCGTCGCGCACCTCGTGCTGCCCGACGAGGTTCAGGTGCTGGCATCCGAACAAACGTATGCCGCCCCGGACGGACGACTCACCGCGCGCCGCATCCTGCCGGACGACAACGCGCTCGACCGGGCTGCGGCTCTCGTTCGAGACGCGCACCGACCGGTGTTCGTGGTCGGGCACGGCGCCCGCGAAGCCCGCACCGAGGTGCGTCGCTTCGCCGAACGACTCGGCGCGCCGGTGCTCACCACCTTCAAGGCCAAAGGCCTTGTCCCCGACAGCCATCCACTCGGTGCAGGCGTGCTCGGCCGCAGCGGCACACCTGTCGCGAGTTGGCTCATGAACGAGTCCGACCTCATCGTGGTCGTCGGCGCGTCGTTCTCGAACCACACCGGCATCGCCACCTACAAGCCGATCGTGCAGATCGACGACGCGCACACGGCAATCGGGCGATTCAACGCGGTGACCGAACACCTGCTCGGCGATGCCCCGCTGACCGTGACGGCGCTCGACGACCGCGTCGGCGCGGCCGCATCGACCGATCAACGTGCCGACGTCGCAGCGCGGTGGGCCATCTGGCGTGCCGAGAAGGCGCGGCGCGTGGCAGACGACCGCGGCGCTGGTGTGTCGGCCGCAGCGGTGTTCGAGGCGCTCGCTCGTCACCTGCCCGAGGACGCGGTCGTAGCCGTTGATGTCGGCAATCACGCGTACTCGCTCGGGCGCTATCTCGAGTCGGCCGGGCAGCCGGTGCTCATGTCCGGCTACCTCGGCTCGATCGGCTTCGGCTATCCCGCTGCGCTCGGAGCGTGGGCGGGCGCGCCTGGGCGTCCGATTCTCGCCGTCACCGGTGACGGCGGATTCGGCCAATACAGCGCGGAACTTCTCACTGCGGTCAAGTACGGCATCCCGATCAAGCATCTGCTGCTGGACAACGGATCGCTCGGCAAGATCAGCAAGGAACAGCTCGCGGCCGGTTTGCCGGTTTGGCACACGACGTTGCACAACCCGGACTGGGCGGCCTATGCCGAACTGTGCGGCGCGACCGGGATCCGCGTCGAGCGCCGCGACGAACTCGACGCCTCGTTCGAAAAACTCTTTGCAGCCGAGGGCCCCGCGCTGCTGTGCGTGCAACAGGATCCGCAACTCATCTGAGTACAACACCGAGGGACGTGTTCATGACACCGAGCTACGACGACCTGCGCGCGCTGTTCATCAACTGCACGCTGAAGCCGTCACCGGAAACCAGTAACACCCAGGGCCTCGTCGACGCCAGCGCGCACATCATGCGGACGAACGGTGTGCATGTCGACATCGTGCGTGCCGTCGACCACGACATCGCCACCGGCGTGTGGCCGGATATGCGCGAACACGGTGCCGCCACCGACGACTGGCCCATCATCTTCGAGACCGTGCTGGCGGCGGACATCCTCGTGCTCGCCGGACCGATCTGGCTCGGCGACAACAGCTCGGTGATGAAACGTGTCCACGAACGGCTATACGGCGGATCACACCTGCTCAATGACCGCGGCCAGTATCTCTACTACGGCCGCGTGGGCGGCTGCTTCATCACCGGCAACGAGGACGGCATCAAGCACTGCGCGATGAACGTGCTCTACACGCTGCAGCACATCGGCTACACGATCCCGCCGCAGGCCGACGCCGGCTGGATCGGCGAGGCGGGGCCCGGCCCGTCCTATCTCGATCCTGGTTCGGGCGGGCCGGAGAACGACTTCACCAACCGCAACACCACGTTCATGACGTGGAACCTGATTCACCTCGCGCGCTTGCTCAAGGACGCGGGCGGAATCCCGGCTCACGGCAACCAGCGCTCCGAATGGGACGCCGGATGCCGCTTCGACTACGAGAACCCGGAATATCGCTGACTACGGTCCTTCTTCCGGAGGTCGCGCGTTTCATGCCGAGCGCGTGCAGAGTCGTTACGCGTGCCGGCGCGCAGACTCAGCCGGCTAGCGGTGCCCGCTCGTACGTGACGTAGCCGGCCTCATCCGCGACCGGTGCGAATCCGGCGCCCTCGACGAGTGCGACGGCCGCGGCGTTGCCGGCCCACACCGTCAGTTCGACGTGCCGGTGGTCGGCGTCGGCGGCGCTGACGACATCGTCCAGCAGCGCGCCGGCGATGCCGAGCCGGCGGTGGCCCAACGCGATGGTGATGTCGACGATGCGGGTGACCGCGCCGCTGGCGTCGACGAGCAGACGTCCGACCGGCTTGTCGTCGACGACGAGGATCTCGTTGACCGCGTTCGGATGCGCGGCGGCGTAGGTGCGCCGCTGGGCGCGGAACTGCATGTCGATCAGGACGAAGCGGGTGTCGGTCGGCAACACGGCCAGCTCGAGGTGAGCATCGGCGAACAGCGCCCGCAGCAGGGGTTTGTCAGCGGGAGTGGCGGGCCGTCGCGTGATCGCCGAGTGGCGCTGCACGCTGGTCATCGCGAACTCTCCCGAACTGCTTCCTGGACAACCAAGCGAGCATAGGGCCGCGATACGCACACGCGCTGAAAGTTGATCACATTTTTAGTGATCGGTCAGGAAGTCGTGAACTTGAATGCCCCCGAAAGGGGACAGATCACCCGTCGGTCAGCGTGATCAGCTCTTACGACGCCGGATGGTGTTCGCGATGAACGCCAGCGGGTCGTACTTCTTGTCGACGACGCGCTCCTTGAGCGGGATGAGCGCGTTGTCGGTGATCTTGATGTGCTCGGGGCAGACCTCGGTGCAGCACTTGGTGATGTTGCACATGCCGAGCCCGTACTCGTCCTGTGCCGCGTGCTTGCGGTCGAGAGTGTCGAGCGGGTGCATGTCGAGCTCAGCCGTGCGCATCAGGAAGCGCGGCCCGGCGTAGGCCTCCTTGTTGTCCTCGTGGTCACGGATCACGTGACACACGTCCTGACACAGGAAGCACTCGATGCACTTACGGAACTCCTGCGAGCGCTCCACGTCCGACTGCGCCATGCGGTACTCGCCGGGCTTCAGGTCGGGTGGCGAGAACGCCGGGATCTGCTGCGCCTTCTTGTAGTTGTACGAGACGTCGGTGACCAGGTCCTTCATCACCGGGAACGTGCGCATCGGCGTGACGGTGATCGTCTCTTCTTGAGTGAAGATCGACATGCGGGTCATGCACATCAGCCGCGGCCGACCGTTGACCTCCGCGCTGCACGATCCGCACTTGCCTGCCTTGCAGTTCCAGCGCACCGCGAGATCGCCGGCCTGAGTCGCCTGCAGGCGATGGATGATGTCGAGCACGACCTCGCCCTCGTTCACCTCGACGGTGAAGTCCTGCAGGTCGCCGCCCTCGGCGTCGCCGCGCCAAACCCGGAAGTGTGCGTCGTAGGCCATCAGTCCGGGGTCCCCTCGGAAGTGCGGAGTGTTCTTTGCGCAGCAGTTTCGTGGGGTGGCATCACGCCGTGGCTCCTGCTTCTGCTTCGACCTTCTCGACGATGTCAGGGTTGTCGTCCGGGATCGAGGAGATCTCCTCGTCCGTGTAGTACTTCTTGAGCTCGTCCTTGGTGAACAGTTCGAGCAGGTCCTGACGCATCGGCGGCATCGGCTGCTCGACCACGTCGATGTCGCCGTCGTCGTTCAGAGTGCAGATCAGGTTGACCTGGCGCCACTTCGAGCTCATCTTCGGGAAGTCGTCGCGGGTGTGGCCGCCGCGCGATTCTTCGCGGATGAGTGCAGCGCGCGCGACGCATTCGGCGATCGAGAGCATGTTGCGCAGGTCGAGCGCGAGATGCCAGCCGGGGTTGAACGCCCGGCCGCCCGTCGCCTTCATGTGCTGCGCGCGCTCCTTGAGCTTCTCGAGCCGCTCCAACGCGTCCTCGACCTCGCTGCGCTTGCGGATGATGCCGACCAGGTCGTTCATCACCTGCTGCATCTCGGCGTGCAGTTCGTACGGGTTCTCGCCGTCTTCCTTCTCGAGCGGAGTGAGCGCGGTCTGCTCGCACGTCGCGATCTGGTCGTCGGTGATCGTGGGGTACTTGCCCTTGAGCGCCTTGACGTATGCGGCGGCGCCTTCACCGGAGCGACGGCCGAACACCAGCAGGTCGGACAGCGAGTTGCCGCCGAGCCGGTTCGAACCGTGCATGCCGCCCGCCACCTCGCCCGAGGCGAACAGACCCGGCACCCGCTCGGCCGCGGCCGTGTCGGCGTCGACCTCGATGCCACCCATCACGTAGTGACAGGTCGGCCCGACCTCCATCGGCTCCGCGGTGATGTCGACGTCGGCCAGCTCCTTGAACTGGTGGTGCATCGACGGCAGTCGCCGCAGGATCTCGTCCTTCGGCAGGCGCGAGGCGATGTCGAGGAACACGCCGCCGTGGGGCGACCCACGTCCGGCCTTGACCTCGGAGTTGATGGCGCGCGCCACCTCGTCGCGGGGGAGCAGGTCGGGGGTGCGCTTGTTGTGGTCGGGGTCCTTGTACCAAGCGTCGGCCTCGGCCTCGTTGTCGGCGTACTGCGCGCGGAACACGTCCGGCACGTAGTCGAACATGAACCGCTTGCCCTCGGAGTTCTTCAGCACCCCGCCGTCACCGCGCACGCCCTCGGTGACGAGAATCCCCTTCACCGACGGGGGCCAGACCATGCCCGTCGGGTGGAACTGCACGAACTCCATGTTCAGCAGCGTCGACCCGGCGCGCAGCGCAAGACCCATTCCGTCGCCCGTGCACTCCCACGAGTTGGACGTGACCTTGAACGACTTGCCGATGCCGCCGGTCGCCAGCACGACGGCCGGCGCCTTGAAGAGGACGAACTTGCCGGTCTCGCGCCAGTAGCCGAACGCACCGGACACGGCGCCCTCGTCGGTCTGGATGAGGTCGGTGATCGTCAGCTCGGCGAAGACCCGCAGGTTCGACTCGTCGGCGCCGGTGTCCTCGCCCTTCTTGCGCGCATCGCCTTGCTGCAGCGACACGATCTTCTGCTGCATCGTGCGGATGAGTTCGAGTCCGGTGCGGTCGCCGACGTGCGCGAGCCGCGGGTACTCGTGGCCGCCGAAGTTGCGCTGGCTGATCCGGCCGTCCTTGGTGCGGTCGAACAGCGCGCCATAGGTCTCGAGCTCCCACACACGATCCGGAGCTTCCTTCGCATGCAACTCGGCCATGCGCCAGTTGTTCAGGAACTTCCCGCCGCGCATCGTGTCGCGGAAGTGCACCTGCCAGTTGTCGTTCGAGTTCGCGTTGCCCATCGCCGCGGCACAGCCACCCTCGGCCATGACCGTGTGCGCCTTGCCGAACAGCGACTTGCAGATGACCGCGACCTTCAGGCCGGCCTCGTGCGCTGCGATCGCCGCGCGCAGCCCAGATCCGCCCGCGCCGATGATCAAGACGTCGTAGCTGAATTTCTCGATGTTCTCTGTCATCAGTTCACAATCCTCAGGTCGCTGATCGTGCCGGACGCGACCAGCGCGATGTACGCGTCGGTGATCACCAGGGTCGCCAGCGTCGTCCACGCGAGTTGCATGTGCTTGGCGTTCAGCTTCGACACGAACGTCCACGCCTTGTAGCGCAGCGGGTAGCGCGAGAAGCTGCGCACCCGCCCGCCGACGATGTGCCGGCAGGAGTGACACGACAACGTGTACGCCCACAGCAGCACCACGTTGATCAACATGATGATCGTGCCGAGGCCGAAGCCGAAGGCATGCCCGGCAGGCCGGAACGCTTCGACCACGTCCCACGTGTTGACCAGCGAGATCACGCCTGCAGCCAGCCAGAAGTAGCGGTGCAGGTTCTGCACGATGAGGGGGAACTTCGTCTCACCGCTGTAGCTCTTGTGCGGCTCGGCGACCCCACACGCGGGCGGCGACTGCCAGAACGCCCGGTAGTACGAGCGGCGGTAGTAGTAGCACGTGACGCGGAAGCCGAGCAGGAAGATCAGCGTCAGGACCGCGAACGGAATGAGCGGCGGGAAGTCGGGGAACCACGCGCCGAACGTCCGCGAGGCCGGCACGCAGCTCGAGGTCACGCACGGCGAGTAGAACGGCGTCAGGTAGTTCTCGGACGGCGCGTAGTAGGCCGCCTGCCACGCGGTGCGCACGAGGCCGTACACCAGCCAGCCGGTCAGCAGCAGGAAGGTGATGATCGGGGCTTTGCGCCAGTTGTCGGTGCGTAGCGTTCTGGCCGCGATGGACGCGCGTCCTGGAGCGGCGGTTCCGCCCTGCATGCTTTTCGTGGGCATGCCTTCCGCGCGCGTCATGTAGATCCTCTCGTCCAGAACCGTTATGCATACTGTTCTACCGGGACGAAACCAGCCGCAGTGTCGCCCAACCAGTAGATGTTGCCAACATCTCGCGTGCGTCCGCACACGGGGGTCGGGCACGGCCGTGGAGCGAGCCGGACATGTGCGCGCTCATGTAGACTTCTCGGCTGGCGCTCGCTCCGAATCGGGACGGGCCGCTGCCCCTTTAGCTCAGTCGGCAGAGCGTCTCCATGGTAAGGAGAAGGTCTACGGTTCGATTCCGTAAAGGGGCTCTGGTGCCCCGCCGGGGCATCCGGGCGGGGTAGCTCAGTCAGGTAGAGCAAGCGGCTCATAATCGCTGTGTCGCCGGTTCAAGTCCGGCCCTCGCTACGCTCGATCAAAGACAACCTTCGAAAGGCAAGACCAGTGGCTTCCACCGACGTACGTCCGAAGATCACCTTGGCGTGTCAGGTGTGCAAGCACCGCAACTACATCACCGTGAAGAACCGGCGCAACGACCCCGACCGGCTCTCGATGAACAAGTTCTGCCCGAACTGCGGCAAGCACACCGAGCACCGCGAGACCCGCTGACCTTCGTTTCCCTGGCCCCGCCGACAGTCGCCGGCGGGGCCTTTTGGTGTGCCCTCGCCACAGTGATCACGTGACATGATGTCGCAGTGAACGACGGCGACGGACGGCGGCTGCGGTGGGCCGAGCACCGCGCCCAGCGTCGTACGGCGTTCGTGTCGGCCGGGGTGGCGGCAGTCGACGAGTTCGGCCCCGCGACCAGCGCCGAACAGATCGCCGAAGCGGCCTCGGTCAGCCGCACGGTGCTCTACCGGTACTTCCGTGACAAGGACGATCTTCGCCAGGCCATCGCCGACGACATCGTCGGCCAGGTCATCGCCAGCGTGATGCCGCACCTCGTCCTCGACGCTGAGTCGACGCCGCGCGACGTCATCACCAGCACGACCTCCACGATCATCGGTTGGTTCGACGACCATCCCAACTTCTATGCGTTCCTGCGCGAGCGGCAGTCGCTCGGCGCGGTCGAGACGACGCTGGCCGACCGGGTGGCCTACCTGCTGCAGGGCCTGATGGTGTTCTTCGGCATCGATTCCGACCAGGCCGAACCCGGCGCGTACGGGCTCGTCGGGTTCGTCGAGTCGAGCTGCGCGTGGTGGCTCGCGCGCCGCGACCAGCCCGAGACCATGTCGCGCGAGCGCTTCACCGAGAGCGTGTGCCAGGCCGTGTGGTACATGCTCGACGGCTTCGCGCGCACGAGCGGCATCACGATCGGCTACGACGACCCGTTGCCGTTCGCGGCGCTGACCGGAGGTTCGAAATGACCGATGACGAGGGCTATGACGGACCGGCCACCGTCGTTCTCGATGACGACTCGTTCGAGGTGTCGGCGCGGCTCGCCGGCGCGTTCGATCCCATCGCCGGCAGCTACCACTGGTACGGACGCGTCTCGGCCGAGCGCGACCTCGCGCCGCTGGCCGGCAAGCGGGTGTCGCTGCGCACGCCGCACGGTGTCGTCGACACGGCGCTGGCCGATCTCGACCCGTGGGGACGGGCCAGGGTCGAGGGATTCGGCACAGCGCCCTTCGAAGTGGCCACCTCGCTGCCGTAATTACGTTGAGTGGCGCGGTGCGGGCTGAGTGGCGCGATATTCCGCGCAACTCATCGTCCAAACGCGCCACTCAATTGCCGAGGGTGCTCGGCTAGGGTCCGAGGTGTGCCAGTCAACGAGTCGTTCATCGGCCGCTCGTACCCGCCGACCCCGACCTATCGAGTCAGCCGCGAGAAGATCCACGAGTTCGCCAACGCGATCAACGACCAGAACCCCGCGTATCACGACGTCGAGGCTGCTCGGGCGCTCGGGCACCCCGATGTGGTCGCCCCGCCGACGTTCGCCATCGTGCTGACGTTGCCGGCAGGCGCTCAGTTCGTCGCCGACCCCGAGGCGGGCGTCGACTACAGCCGGGTGGTGCATGGCGAGCAGCGCTTCGTTCACCATCGTCCGATCGTCGCCGGCGACGAACTGCAGGTGACGCTGACGGTCGAGAACATCCGCGTCGCCGCGGGCAACGAGCTGATCACCAACAAGTCCGAGGTCAGGACGGTGGACGGCGAACTCGTCACCACCGCCTACGGCGTCATCGTGGTTCGGGGGAACTGACATGGCTGCAGTCGGCGACAAGATCCCCGCGCAGGACTTCGCTATCAACCGCTTCGACCTGGTCCGCTATGCGGGCGCGTCCGGCGACTTCAACATCATCCACTGGAACGAGCGCGTCGCGACCTCGGTCGGCCTGCCGAACGTGATCGCGCACGGCATGTTCACGATGGCCGAGGCGGTGCGAGTCGTGACCGACTGGGCCGGCGATCCCGCTGCGGTGATCGAGTACGGCGTGCGGTTCACGCGTCCCATCGCCGTCCCCGACCCGGAAGGCGCGACGCTGCACGTCGAGGGCGAGGTGCGCGGTGTGCGTGACGACGGCCTGGTCGACATCGACCTCACCGCGACCGTCAACGGCCAGACCGTCCTCGCCAAGGCCAAGGTCGTCGCCAAACTAAAGGGGTAGCTGGTAGCCGCGTTCGTGGTGACCACGAACGCGATGAGCGCTTGCGCGAAGAGCCCGCCGCCGCGCGAGCGTCAGCGAACTTGCGCTCGGGGCGTCCGGCTTGGCCTCCGAGCGAAGCGAGCGGGGTCAGACGGTGACCCGATCCGGCGGATGAAATCAGTTGTCGGCGACCAGCTTGGCGATGCGGGCGACACCTTCGGCCAGGTCGTCGTCGCCGAGGGCGTAGGACATCCGCAGGTACCCGGGCGTGCCGAACGCCTCGCCGGGGACGACGGCCACCTCGGCCTCTTCGAGGATCACGGTCGCCAGTTCGGCCGAGGTCTGTGACGTCCGGCCGCGCAGCGACTTGCCCAGCAGGCCCTTGACCGACGGGTAGGCGTAGAACGCGCCGAGCGGCTCGGGGCACACGACGCCCGGGATGTCCGACAGCGCCGCAACGATCGCCTTGCGCCGCCGGTCGTAGACCGCGCGCATCTCGGCGACCGCCGACAGGTCACCCGTCACGGCGGCCAGCGCCGCGACCTGCGAGACGTTGGCGACGTTCGACGTCGAGTGCGACTGCAGGTTGGACGCGGCCTTCACGACGTCGGCCGGCCCGATCAGCCAGCCCACCCGCCAGCCGGTCATCGCGTAGGTCTTGGCCACCCCGTTGAGGACGACGACCTTCTCGCCGGCGCTGTGCGCGATCGACACCATCTCGGCATCGCCGTAGACCAGGTGTTCGTAGATCTCGTCGGTGACGACCCACAGGTCGTGCGAGCGCGCCCATTCACCGATCGCCTCGACCTGCTCTCGCGGGTAGACCGCGCCGGTGGGGTTCGACGGCGACACGAACAGCAGCACCTTGGTGCGCTCGGTGCGCGCTGCCTCGAGCTGCTCGAGGCTGGCCAGGTATCCGGTCGTCTCGTCGGTCATGATCTCGACGGGGACCCCGCCGGCGAGCTTGATGCACTCGGGGTAGGTCGTCCAGTAGGGCGCGATGAGCAGCACCTCGTCGCCCGGGTCGAGCAGCGTCGCGAACGCGTTGTAGACCGCCTGCTTGCCACCGTTGGTGACCAGCACCTGCGCGGCCTCGACGTCGAGGCCGGTGTCGCGCTTGGTCTTGCCCGCGATCGCTGCGCGTAACTCGGGCAGCCCGGGTACGGGGGAGTACTTGTGGTTCTTCGGGTCGCGCGCTGCGGCAACCGCGGCCTCGACGATGTAGTCGGGCGTCGGGAAGTCCGGCTCGCCGGCCCCGAAGCCGATGACCGGACGTCCGGCTGCCTTGAGCGCCTTGGCCTTGGCGTCGACCGCGAGGGTCGCGGACTCGGCAATGGCGGCGATGCGGTCAGAGATGCGGGCACCCATGCGCTTATCGTCCCAGACCGCGCCGAGACCGTTTCCACTCCGGGGGCAACCGATGAGTAGCACCGGACGAGCGCAACTTGGAGCTGCGGGACCGCTCCCCGTAGACTGGCGGCTCGGGTCAGAACTTGGCTCTGCGCAAGCGTGCCGTCCGGCATGTCGGCACGGGGACGAATCGGACTCACAGGGGCGTGGCTCAATTGGTAGAGCACCGGTCTCCAAAACCGGCGGTTGCAGGTTCGAGTCCTGTCGCCCCTGCGCAGCACTGAGCACGCACCACGCAACGCAGCACAATTGATCGGCAAGACCAACGATGGAGGAACGCTCGTGACGACGACACGCACGGAGTCGCCCACCCCCCGCTCGTCGGGTGGACGGGGCGGCAAGCCGACGCGGTTCGTCCGCGAGAGCATCTCCGAGCTGCGCAAGGTGTTGTGGCCCTCGCGCCACGAGCTGGTCACCTACTCGATCGTCGTGATCATCTTCGTGGTGATCATGGTCGCGATCGTCGCGGGCCTGGACATCGGGTTCGCGAAGCTGGTGCTGCAGGTGTTCGGCTGATCCGAACCTGCTAGGTCAGCACCGCAAGCTACGAGAGAAGAGAAAGTGTCGGAGTACCCAGAGCACGAAGATTCGCGCGCGCCCGAAGACGGGACGGTGTCGGCACAGGGAGCCGAGCACGCCCGCAGCGAATCCGAGGAGTCGGCCGAGAGCGGTCCGACCGATTACGCCTCCGCGGCGCGCCTGCTGGGCGCCGACGAGGGCGAGACGATCGGCGACACCGCCGACTCCGACGTTGCCGAACTCGGCGAGCCCGCAAGCGACGAGGACGCTGCCGAGTCGGCTGAAGCTGCCGCTACGGCAGAGGCCGGTGTCGACGAGGTCGTCGCCGAAGAGGGCACTGCCGAACAGGGCACTGCCGGCGAGGTCGCGTTCGACGCCGGTGACACCAGTGCCGAATCGGGCGCCGACAGCGAAGAACTCGCCGAGGACGAAGACCCGATCGAGGCGCTGCGGCGCGAGCTGCGCGCGGCCTTCGGCGACTGGTACGTCGTGCACTCCTACGCCGGCTACGAGAACAAGGTGAAGACCAACCTCGAGAGCCGCATCTCCTCACTCGACATGGAGGACTTCATCTTCCAGGTCGAGGTACCGACCGAGGACGTCGTCGAGATCAAGAACGGCAAGCGCCAGCAGGTCCAGCGCAAGATCTACCCGGGCTACATCCTCGTCCGGATGGACCTCACCGACGAGTCATGGGGCGCGGTGCGGAACACGCCGGGCGTCACCGGTTTCGTCGGCGCCACCTCGCGTCCGTCGCCGCTGACCCTCGACGAGGTCGTCGGCATCCTCGCGCCGGCCACGCAGAAGGCTGCTGCTGTCGCGACCGGTGGCAAGGGCGGTGGCGGTGGCGCCGCTGCCAAGCCCGCGGTCACCGTCGAGTACTCCGTCGGCGAATCGGTCACCGTCATGGACGGGCCGTTCGCCACGCTGCCCGCGACGATCAGTGAGATCGACGCCGTCCACCAGAAGCTGCACGTGCTCGTGTCGATCTTCGGCCGCGAGACGCCCGTCGAGCTGGCGTTCAGCCAGGTCGCGAAGATCTGAGAAAAGAGAGAAAGCAATGCCTCCGAAGAAGAAGCTCGCTGCGGTCATCAAGCTGCAGATCCAGGCCGGTGCCGCGAACCCGGCACCGCCGGTCGGCCCCGCGCTGGGCCAGCACGGCGTCAACATCATGGAGTTCTGCAAGGCCTACAACGCGGCGACCGAGAGCCAGCGCGGCCAGATCGTGCCGGTCGAGATCTCGGTGTACGAAGACCGCTCGTTCACCTTCGTCACCAAGACCCCGCCCGCGGCCCGGTTGCTCCTCAAGGCCGCCGGCGTTGACAAGGGCAGCGGCGAGCCGCACACCAAGAAGGTCGCCAAGGTGACCATGGATCAGGTGCGCGAGATCGCCCAGACCAAGATGGAAGACCTCAACGCCAACGACATCGACCAGGCCGCGAAGATCATCGCCGGCACCGCCCGCTCCATGGGCATTACCGTCGAAGGTTGAACCAGCCACCGGGATTACACCCGGTGAGTGGCGCGTTATGGCCTCAGCGGCGCGGTGTTTAGCGCCACTCGGCGCCGAAAAGCGCCACTCAACACAAGAAACCGTGGGAGGGCACCGACTGCCGGTGTCCGCCTGACCACTAGAGAGAAGAGAACCGCCATGCCACGCAGCAAGGGCTACCGCAAGGCCGCCGAACTCATCGAAGAGGGCAAGATCTACACCCCGCTCGAAGCAGTGAACATCGCCCGTGAAGCCAGCCCCTCCAAGTTCGACGGGACGGTCGAGGTCGCGATGCGCCTCGGCGTCGACCCGCGCAAGGCCGACCAGATGGTCCGCGGCACCGTCAGCCTGCCCCACGGCACCGGCAAGACCGTGCGCGTGATCGTCTTCGCCACCGGCGACAAGGCCGAGGAGGCACGGGCCGCCGGTGCGGACAAGGTCGGCAGTGACGACCTGATCCAGGAGATCACCGACGGGTACCTCGACTTCGACGCCGCGATCGCGACGCCGGACCAGATGGCCAAGGTCGGACGCATCGCCCGGGTGCTCGGCCCGCGCGGGCTCATGCCCAACCCGAAGACCGGCACGGTCACCCCGGACGTCGCCAAGGCGGTGTCCGACATCAAGGGCGGCAAGATCAGCTTCCGCGTCGACAAGCAGGCCAACCTGCACATGATCATCGGCAAGGCGTCGTTCAGCCCGGAGCAGCTCGTCGAGAACTACGCCGCGGCGCTGGACGAGATCCTGCGTTCGAAGCCGTCGGCCGCGAAGGGCCGTTACCTGCGCAAGGTCACCTTCTCGACCACCATGGGCCCCGGCATCCCCGTCGACCCGAACCGCACGCGCGGCCTGCTCGAGGAAGCGCCGGCCTAAGTAACCCCACGAAATCGCCTGGAAAGCGTGGCGATTCCGCGAGGACCCCGATCAGACGCATCTACTCTTCACGCGAACGGCCCGGCGACCTCCCACCCCGATCGCCGGGCCGTCCGCAGCTCTGGTGGACGTCAGTTCCGATACGGCGCGGACGGATCGACTCCGTGCGCCGCGAACACCTCGGCGATGACCTCGAGGACGAGCGCGTCGGCCGGTGCACTCGAGCGCGCGTCGGCAAGGGCGAGCGCAAGCAGATGGCACCGGTGTTCGCCGAAGGTCATCCCGTTGTCCGGGTAGTGCGCCACCGCGATCCCCGGACCGAGCGGTAGACACAGCGGCGGCGTGTCAGGACGCAGCAGCGTGCGCAGGTCGGCCGCGAGTTGCGGCGTGAGCGCCGAAAGGCGCGACAGGTGCAGCACGACCGAACCGCTGCGCGACAGGTGCATCGCGACAGTGGGGCACGCCAGCACATAGGGCACTTCGCTCAGCCGCGAGGTCAGCAACGCGACCAACTCCGGCGCCGCCTGGGCCCGCGGCGACAACAGCACCCGCGCGTCGTCGTGGCGCGGCTGCCACAACGTGTTCCACGTGCGCCACCAACCGTCCGCGCCGATCCGGTCGTGGCGCTCGAGCACGTCGACGCCGTCGTGGCGGGAGACGGTGCTTGCTGCGTGCGCGTCGCGATAGGCGCCGGCGAGCGCGCGGGCGGGCACGGATTCGCCCACCACGGCTCCGGAGAACCACCGGTCGTACAGCTCTGTGGCGAGCGCTCGTCCGGAGCACGTGGCCGGCGCACCTGCGAGTTCGACCGCCGCCAGAAGTTGCGGACGTGCCCATCTGGGCCAGCGATCGTGCGTCACACCGATCAAGAGCACACGGGTCCCGCTCAGATACATCCGCTGAGGAATCCGTTGCGCCAACTTCCGGTGCGGACGTATCAGCCGCGATGAACAGTGCTCTTGATAGGTGCAAACGGACGTCAGCGGCCACTACGCTCGGCGCCGAGACTTCAGGGAGAGGCAGCGAGTCAATGGGCAATCGTCATGGCCGATAACTCCCGCCGCCGCTCACCGCTGGCGCCCGAGCCGATGCTCACGCCCTCGCCGGACCTGCTGTACCGGTACAACGCGCGCGTCCTCGATCCGACGACGGCATTGACACTGCCGGGTCAGCCGCGGCTGCGGACGACGACCTACCGCGGCGACCGGCTGCTCGCGAACCGGGTTCTGCCGAGCGCCAACCGCGCGGTTCTCAGCGATGCCGCGCAGCTTGCCGGCGCCGAACTCGTGCCCGACGACCTGCCCAAGCGCCAGGCCGACGGCGCGACGGCGCGTGAACTCACGCAGCCGCCGCAGCGCTTCCGGCTCGTCGCGCTCCCCGACGCAAAGCAGGCGCCTGATCCGTGGTTGGTGCTGCAGTACTACCGGCGCGGGCTCGGCCTGGAGCTCGACAACACCGTCGCCCTCGAGCACCTGCTGATGGCCTCGCCGTCGTGGGAGTCGTCGCCGTACTGGCGGCCCTCGCCCTACTGGCGTCCGTCGCCGTACTGGCGCCCGTCGGCCGACACCGGCTCGGCATCGACCGAATACGCGGCGCCCGGCATGGGCGGTCGCCAGCCGGTCGACTACCAGGGCGCGCCGCCGCACCGCGACCTCGCGCTGTCGGCGCGGCGTCCGGTTGTGGCAGTGCTCGACACCGGCGTGTGGGGACACTCCTGGCTCGAGGACTACGTCACCCGCGATGTCGTCGTCGGCGACCAACTCGTCGGCCTACCCGACCCGGACGCCGACCGCGACGCCACCGCAGAAGAGGACGACCCGTACGAGGGTCTGATCGACAGCGACGTCGGGCACGCGACCTTCATCTGCGGTCTCATCCGGCAGAAGTGCCCCGACGCGAACCTGCTGTCGATCCGGGTGATGAGCGGCGACGGGACGGTGGCCGAGGGCGATCTCGTCCAGGCATTGCTGCTGCTGGCAGACCGGCAGGAGCACGCCGTCCTCAACGGGCCGGACGAAGACCTGATCGATGTCATCTCGCTCTCGCTGGGCTACTACCACGAGTTCGACACCGACGTGCACTTCGACTCCGGCCTGCAGGCCGTGCTCGAGCGGCTTGCGCAATGGGGCGTCGCGACCGTGGTGTCGGCCGGCAACGACTCGACCGACCGGCCGATGTATCCGGCGGCGTTCTCGCCGTGGTCGGGCGGGCCGGCATGGAGCGGCGTGCCCGTGACGAGTGTCGGCGCGTGCAACCCGAACCACTCGATCGCGTTGTTCAGCAACGCCGGCAAATGGATCATGTGTCACCGTCCGGGTGCGGCCCTGATGAGCTGCTACCCGGCGATCAACGGCTCGGGGCAGTCGTCCTACAAGCTGTGGGTGCCGGAGGAGCACGGCTGGCGCGAGACCATCGATCCGGACGACTTCACCAGTGGCTTCGCGATCTGGAGCGGCACGTCGTTCGCCGCGCCGCTGTTCGCCGGCGAGGTGGCGGCGACGCTGCTCGCCAACGGCACCGCCCGCTGCCCGCAGACCGAGGCCGTGCAACGGTGCTCGGACGCGGTGTCCTCCTGCGTGCGCGAGGTGCAGCCGTGATCGGCGCCGAGTCGGGTCAAGAGACGTTGTCCGGACGGGCCGCGGCGCTGTTCCGCAGCTTCCGTTCGGGTGACGAGCCGGCGATGGGCGAGCTGGTGAGCCTGCTGACGCCGATCCTGTGGCACACCGTCCGGGCGCAGCGGCTGGATCGCGAGAGCGCCGAGGACGTCGTCCAGTCGACCTGGCTCGCACTCGTGCGCAACAGCGACTCGATCGCCGATCCGCAGGCCGTGCTCGCCTGGCTCATCGTGACGGCCAAGCGCGAATCGTGGCGGGTGGCCAAGCGCACGGATCGTGTCGAGCCGAAGGACTTCGACGACGACGATGTCGTCACGCCCGCTCGCGAACTGCCCGAAGAGCGGGTGCTGCAGTCCGACACCGAAGCGCGGCTGTGGCAGCACGTCGCGCAACTGCCCGAACGTTGCCAGGCCCTGCTGCGCGTCATCGCGTTCGCCGACCGGCCCGACTACGCCGCCGTGGCGAAATCCCTCGGCATGCCCATTGGCAGCATCGGCCCGACCCGCGGTCGATGCCTGGCCAAGCTGCGCAGCCTTCTCGACACCGACCTTGCCTGGGAGCACTGATGACCCCCTCATCGCACCCGTCCATCGACGAACTCGCCGCCGGCGAGATCGACGACACCGACATTGCCAACCTGCAGCGCATGCAGCAGATGTACGAGCGACTCGACCCGGCGCCGAGCGGTCTCGTCGACCGCATCAGCTTCGGCATCACCCTCGAGGCGCTGCATGCCGAGATCGCCGAGATCCAGCGGGTCGACTCGCTGGCGGGCGTGCGCTCGGAGGGTGTCTCGGACGCGCAGACGATCACGTTCACGAGTTCGACGTTGACCACGATGGTGACGATCTCGCCGTCCGGGCCAGACAACGTCCGCGTCGACGGTTGGATCGCGCCGGGTGGCGGCGTCGAGGTCGAGCTGCGGCACAAGGAATCGGCTCGGCGCACTGTCGCCGACTCTGACGGACGGTTCGTCTTCGACGACGTCCCGCACGGCCTCGTCGGGTTCGTGCTGCGCGTCCCCGGCAGCGAGTCGCGCCCGGTCGTCACTCCGTCGATCGAGCTCTGACCCGGCGGACCATGCCTCGGCAATCCGGCCCTGCGCTGAGCACCGTCACCGACCTGTTCCAGGCAGGGCTGGACGCGCACCAGCGCGGCCACCCGCGCCAGGCGCTGCGCACACTGCACCGTGCCGCGGCGCTCGGCCAGCGCCTGCCCGAGTCCTCCGAACAGCGGCGCACGCTCGCAGCGATCTCGATCAGCATCGCGGCGACGGTCGCCGAGACCCGCGGCGTGCAACCGGGCGAGGCCGCCCTGCGCGAGGCCCGTGCGCTCGCCGAGCAGGTCGACGACCCGGCGCTGATGGTCAAGGTGCACTGCCAAGCGGCCTTCATCGCCGCACGCATCGGCATGTTCGTCGACGCCCAACGCGAGCTGGACGCCGCCGAGTTGCTGCTCGAGCACGCCGAGCCCCGCGAACGGTTCGGGATCCTGATCAACGGCGGCAACCTGCGCATGCTGCGCGGCGAGCTGGGTGTGGCCCGGCGCCAGTTCGCCCGGGCGATCGAGTACGCCCGCGAGGTCGACGAACCGACCGAGGCGTTCACCGCGTTGCACAACCTCGGCTACGCGGAGTTCCTCGCCGGCCGACTGCCCGACGCGATCCGGGCCATGGACGAGGCGGGCGAACTCAGCGTCGAGATCTCGCGCGGCGTGTGGCTGCTCGACCGGGCCCGCGTGCTCGGCGAGGCCGGGCTCGTCCAGGCGGCCGACGCCTCGCTCGCGGCGGCCGCGGAGATCTTCAGCCAGGACCGGCTTGCCCAGGATCTCGGCGAGACCGAACTCGAGCGGGCCCGCTGCGCGCTGATCGCCGGGCAGGTGCAGTCGTCCCGACGCTTCGCGATGCGTGCCCGCGACCGGTTCCGCCGCCGCGGCAGCGACCGCTGGCGTCGTGACGCCGAACTCGTGCTGTTGCAGGGCGACCTCGCCGCCGGCCGTCCCGGACGTCGCCTGACCGGGCCGGCGCTGCGGCTGCGCCACGAGTTCGAGCTCGAGGGTGCCCGGCTGCCGGCCCAGACCGCCGCGCTCATCGCGGCCGAGGCGCACCTGTCGGCGGGGGAGGTCGAGTCGGCCACGCGCACGCTGCGCGAAGTGCCCCCATCGACGCGTCGCGACCCGATCACGACCCGGCTGCACGCCGGCTACGTGCGGGCACGCCTCGACCTCGCGACCGGCCGCCGCGCGGCCGCCAGCAAGCGCGCACGCCGCGCGCTGGCCGACCTGGCGGCCTACCAGGCCAGCTTCGGCAGCATCGATCTCGCGACCGCCGCCGCGGTGCACGGCCGCCGGCTGGCCGATCTCGACCTGTCGGTCGCGCTCGAATCGGGACGGGCCGAGCGCGTGCTCGAGTCGGCCGAGCGGGCCCGGGCGGTGGCGAGCCGGCTGCCGGCCGTGCGCCCGCCCGAGGACCCGGATGCCGCCCAGCTGCTCGCCGAGTTGCGCCAGACGGTCGAGGCGTTGCGCCAGGCCGAGCAGCACCATCAGCCCGACGCCGAGCTCGCCGAGCGGCGCCACGATCTCGAGTCCCGCATCGCCGCCCGTGGCTGGAGCCGCGTCGGCGGCGGCGTCGTGCGCGACGTGGTCGAGGTCGACGAGGTCCGTGCTGTGCTCGGCGACTCGACGCTCGTCTCGTTCTCACGCGCGGACGACGTGCTGCACGCTGTCGTGGTCGATGCCGACGGGCTGCGGCTGGTCGACCTCGGCGACGCCGTTGCTGTCGACGAGCAGGTGCGCCGGGTGCGTGCCGACCTCGACGTGCTCGCCCAACCCCGGCTGCCCGCGCCGCTGAGGGGGGTGGTCTCGGCGTCGTGCGCACGGTCGCTCGCGCGTCTCGACGACGCCCTGCTGACCCCGCTCGGAGTCACGCAACGGCTGGTCATCGTCTCGACCGGCGTGCTCGGCCAGCTGCCGTGGGGGATGCTCGCGTCGCTGCGCGGCGTCCCCGTCGTCGTCACCCCGTCGGTCACCGCCTGGCACGGCGCCGCCACCGCTGACCCGTCACGGTCTCGCGAGGTCGTCGCGATCGCCGGCCCGGGCGTCGACCGCGGCACGGACGAGGTCGCCGCGGTCTCGCGCGCGTGGGAGCGCACGCCCGTCCGCACGGTGACCGGCGCCGATGCGACGGCGGCCGCGTTCACGGCCGCGATGTCGCAGGCCAGGCTTGCCCACGTCGCCGCGCACGGAGTGCACCAGACCGAGAATCCGCTGTTCTCGTCCGTGCGGCTCGCCGACGGACCGCTGTTCGCGCACGAACTCGACCAGAGCGTCCGCACGCCGGAGCACGTGGTGCTCTCGGCGTGCGAGCTGGGTCTGGCCACCGTGCGTCCCGGCGATGAAGCGCTCGGGCTGACCAGCGTGCTGCTGCACCTGGGGACGCGGTCGGTCGTGGCGGGCGTCGCGCGGGTCAGCGACGATCTCGCCGCCGCCGCGATGGCCACCTACCACGCGCGGCTGCACTCGGGGCTCGATTCGGCACATGCCCTCGCCGACACGCTGGAGGCGCACCCCGGGCTCCCGTTCGTCTGCTTCGGGGCCGCTTTCACAGCGTGAGAACTTCATGATCGACCGCGAGGCAACGTAGGCTTTATCTCCCCTGCTGTTGTTCCCGCGGAGTACCTGTTGTCTCGTCCGGCCACCGTCGTCGCCTCGCTCGCCGCAGCTGCCGTTGTCGCCGCAGCAGCCGCGGCGGTGGGTGCCGCGCCCGCCGGCGCCGCACCGGCGACACACCGTCACGCGCACACCACGCCGACACCGGTCGCCGGGACGTTCGTCCCCGTTGGTGCGTTCCGCGCCCTCGGCACCAGCACTGTTCGCGCCGGTCATCGGATCACCGTCACCGTCGGCGGACGACGCGGTGTCCCGACGAACGCATCCGCCGTTGCGGTCACCGTCCACGCCGTGAACCCGCAGGACGCCGGCACGCTGACGCTGTTCCCGGCGCGAACTGCCGCCCCCGCGACGACGAACCTCACCTACGTCGGCCGGCAGAGCACCGCGCAGGCTGCCGTCGTGCGGCTCGCGCACGGTGCGTTCACGATCCTGGACCGGGCACGCACCGGGTCGCTCGGGCTGGCCGTCGACGTGTCCGGCTACATCGCCGGCGGGACGGTCGGCACGTCCTCGCCGGGCCTGCTGCACATGCTCTCGTCGCCCGTCCGTGCGCTGGACACCCGGCACCCCGGCGGGTACTTCCGTCCGCATTCCGTGCGCACCATGCGGGTCGGGCACGGCGTCCCGACGAGCGGGGTCGGCGCGGTGGCCGTGATGCTGACTGCGAACGATCCAGCCGGTTGCCGGTTCGCTGGTCGCCTACGCCGCGGGAAACGACCAGCCGAGCGTCCCGACGACACGCTTCGACGCGCACCGGAACATCACGTCGTTCGCGTGGGTGCCCACGCACAGCGACGGCAGCATCAGCATCGCCAACACCTCGCGCGCGGCCACCGGAGTGCTGCTGGACGTCGTCGGCTGGGCCAACACCGGCGTCGCCCGCACCGCGGGCGCGCTCGAACCGCGCTTCCCGCTGCGGGTGGCGTCCGGCCTGCGTCTGGGCGCCGGGCAATCCCGATCGGTGCGGGTGGCCGGTCAGGCGGGCGTGCCGCTCGAGCACGTCGGTGCGGTGCTCGCTTCGATCACGGCGTCTGCTGCCACGCGTGCCGGCACGCTGTTGGTCGGCGACACCGGAACCAGCGCGGCGCGCGGCGCCGTCGATTTCGCGGCCGGCACCAAGCCGTCCGATCTCGTCGAGGTTCCGCTCGTCAAGGGCGCGCTGCCCGTGCACAACACCTCGCGTGGCCCGGTGACCATCGCCGTGGACGTTGTCGGGTTCGTGCCGAACGCGACGCTCGCGCCGCCGGCGATGTCGATCAGCCGCTACCTCGGCGACCTCACCGGCAAGGCGGTCGACATCACCGTCATGCACGACCACGGCTGTGACGACGCCACGGCGATGCGCACTGTCGCGCACCCGTTCGTCCTGCTCGATGTGGGCGCGCAGTCGGTGACCGGAACGTTGAGTGGCGACCCCGGCGTCTCGCTCACCCAGACATCGTCGACCGTCCGGATCGATTACGCGCAACTGCGGATGCGTCTCGACAGCTACTTGTCGGGCTTCGCGTCGTGTGATGAGGACGTGCCCGCGACCATCGCGATCGGCACGAGCAACGACGGCGACTTCAGCCCGACCGACCCCTACAGCCCGAACGCTCGCGGTTCTGACTGGGCCGGGTCGGTCGTCAACATGCTGGGCTCCCAGCCGCATCTGACCATCGTCGGCGCCGACGACATCGAGCCCGACTTCGCGAGCACGCAGCAGCAGGCGCAGACGTGGGAGAACGCCTACCTGAAGGCAGCGACGACGAAGATGCTGATCTTCAACGGATCGGCCGACGGCTGCCCCGACGGGTTCGGCGACATCGACGCGGTGTGCTCGAAGGGTTTCACGCAGCAGGGCCTGTACAACCTCGCCCACAACAACCTCGGCGAGATCGAGGCCGCACCGCAGGTCTACTCACCCAGCTTCGCAGCGCAGTGGGCGAACATCGACAAGACCGGCGGCGGGCAGATCAGCTTCGCCGGCGCCCTCACCGAGAACGCGCTGGCTCCGACCACCTACACCTCGGCGAACGGCTGGGCCGCGCTCTACTACGCGGTCGGCTCGCTCACCCGCACGCCACACATCGCAGCGGCGTCCGACATCACCAACGGATAAGCGATTTGGCCGCGTGAAGCGGCGTCCCGTAGGCTGGCAACAGATCCACCGAAGACCGCTGGTCGTCGCATGCGCACATGTGACGCAATGGCTCCGAAGCGTCGGAGCGGCCCGCGCAGGTTGGACGGTTCGCCGCGAGCCATGTGCCGTGTCGCCCCGTGCGCCCTGCGCCGGGGCGTTTCTCATTTCGGGGCCGTCGTCATGACGGCCGGCCCGATACGAAATGAGAGGAGGTAGCACATGCCGAATGCCGAGAAGAGCTCCGCGGTCGCCGAGATCACGCAGAACTTCACCGACTCCTCCGCTGCAGTCATCACCGAGTACCGCGGACTGTCGGTCAAGCAGATCACCGAGCTGCGCCGCGCCCTGGGCCGCGACACGACCTACGCCGTCGTGAAGAACACCCTGACCAAGCGCGCCGCAGCCGAGGCGGGCGTCCCGCTCGACGACAGCCTGCTCACCGGCCCGACGGCGATCGCCTTCGTCAAGGGCGATCCGGTCGAGGCGGCCAAGGGCCTGCGCGACTTCGCGAAGACCACGCCGCTGCTCGTGATCAAGGGCGGCATCCTCGACGGCAAGGCACTGTCTGCCGACGAGGTCAACAAGATCGCCGACCTCGATTCCCGCGAGGTGTTGCTCGCCAAGCTCGCCGGCGCGCTCAAGGCGCTCCCGACCCGCGCGGCCGGGCTGTTCCAGGCGCCGCTGTCGCAGATGGCCCGCCTGGCCAAGGCCCTCGAGGAGAAGAAGCCGGCCGCAGATGCAGTCCGCGGCATCCGACGACGCGCCGCAGCAGTCGCCGTGGATGCACAGCGAACCCAGCACCGAACGAGACTCCCGCCGAGCCGGCGGAGTAAGTACACCGATAGCCGGCTCACCCGGCGAGAAGAGAAAGGACGCCATCATGGCGAAGCTCAGCACCGACGAGCTGCTCGACGCTTTCAAGGAGATGACTCTCCTGGAGCTCAGCGACTTCGTGAAGCAGTTCGAGGACACCTTCGACGTCACCGCGGCCGCTCCGGTCGCCGTGGCCGGCCGGCCGGCCCGGCCGGCGCCGCCCGCCGAGGCCGCCGAGGAGAAGGACGAGTTCGACGTCATCCTCGAGGCCGCGGGCGACAAGAAGATCCAGGTCATCAAGGAGGTGCGCACGCTCACCAGCCTCGGCCTGAAGGAGGCCAAGGACCTCGTCGACGGCGCGCCGAAGCCGCTGCTGGAGAAGGTCAACAAGGAAGCCGCGGACAAGGCCAAGGAGGCCCTCGAGGCCGCCGGCGCCACCGTCACCGTCAAGTAGCACCCCAGCAACACAGCACGTCCCGAACGGGGCGGGTGGGCGT
>CAVWFN010000003.1:0-15317 GCA_963754285.1 uncultured Actinomycetota bacterium | reverse complement strand
AGGTGATCGGCACGAGCGGACTCGATCGTGCCAACGGCTTGATCACCGTCGAAGAGACGCTGGGACAGACCTTCGTCGGCGCGCCGCTCGGGTCAGCGTTGTTCGCCTTGACGGCGACGCTGCCGTTCGCACTCGACTCCGGCGGGTTCGCGATCGCTGCGCTGATCCTGTTGACGTTGCGGGGCAACTACCGCCCGGTGCGCGAGGAGCGGCTCGGCTCGATCAGAGCGGACGTCCGGATCGGGGTGCGGTGGCTCCTGAGCCACCGGTTCCTGCGTGAGCTGACGGCAGTGTCGGCGGTCAGCGCATTGTGCGGCAGCATGATTTCCGGCGTGCTCGTGCTGTACACCCTCGAGACCTTGCACCTGCCGGCCGGCGACTTCGGTCTCGTGCTGCTGGCGGCGGGCGCCGGCGGTCTGCTCGGCGGTGCCACCACCGACCGGCTCGCTCGGCGATTCGGTCGAGGCGCGGTGCTTGTATTCGGTGGCATCCTCACCGGCGTCACGACGATCGCAATGGGGCTGACGCACAACGGCTACGTCGGTGCAATTGCGTTCGGGCTGTCAGGCGTCGGCGTGATGTTCTGGAATGTGCTGACGATGTCACTGCGTCAGTCACTGATCCCGCAACACCTGTTCGGACGGGTGCAGGGCGGCTACCGAACGGTGGTCTGGGGGTGCATGCCCCTCGGCGCACTGCTCGGCGGCGTGATCGCGCGCGTCGTCTCGATTCCCGCGGTGCTGGTCGTCGCCGGAGCCGGACTGACTGCGACCGGATTGTGGTTGGTGCGGGTGGTCATCGTGCACCGCGAAGTGTTCACCGACGCGCCCGTTGTCGCCGAACTCAGCCCGTCAGGTGTTTCGTGATCGCCTCGACGACCTCATCGGGACGTTCCCACCAGAACAGGTGACCGGCGTCGGGCAACGGGTGCATCGTCGCGCCCGGGATCAACGACGCGATCACCTCGTTGTTCGCGTACAGCACCATCTCGTCGACCGTCCCGGCCATGACCAGGGTCGGTGCGGCAACGGCGGGCAGTCGGGTCGACGTGTCGTGGACGAATGCGGCCTGCGCCTGGCGCATCACGACCGGTACAGGCACGCGCGCGCCCAGCGCGATGTCGTGGAACTCGCGCCAGTGCGCGTCATCGGCAGCCCACGAAGCCGACAGGTTCGCGTCGAAGCCGGCACGCAACGCGACTTCGATGTCGCCGGAGTTCATGGCGGTCATCATGCGCATCGGCCCGGGCGCCATCGGATTGGTGCGCGGACCACCGCAATAGGTGCAGCCGAGCACGAGCCGCCGGACACGATCAGGGTGGTTGACCACGAGCTCTTGGGCGACCATGCCGCCCATCGAGATGCCGAAAACGTGCGCGCTCTCCCAGCCGAGTGCATCGAGCAGGTCGACAGCGTCCTGCGCGAGCTCGGCGATGGTGAACGGGCCGGGCACGTCGGTGCTGTCGCCGATGCCGCGCTGGTCGTAGGCGACGATGTCGAACGAGCCCTCCAGCGCGGCCAGGAAGTCCTCGCGCCACAGACCGATGTGGCCCGCCATCCCCATGATCAGCAGCAGTGGTTCGCCACTACCGCGCCGGATGTAGGACAGGCGGCGATCGCCGAGGTCTGCGTGCACGCGCAGAAACCTACAGCCTCTCGATGATCGTGACGTTCGCCTGGCCGCCGCCCTCGCACATCGTCTGCAGGCCGTAGCGGCCGCCGGTGCGCTCGAGTTCGTTGAGCAGCGTGGTCATCAGCTTCGTGCCGGTCGCACCGATCGGATGGCCCAGCGCTATTGCGCCGCCGTTCACGTTCACCTTGGTGAGATCGGCGTTCGTGTCCTTGGCCCACGCGAGCACAACCGACGCGAACGCCTCGTTGATCTCGATCAGATCGATGTCGTCGAGGCTCAGCCCCGAGCGCTTGAGCGCGTACTGCGTCGCCCGGATCGGCGCGGTGAGCATGAAGACAGGGTCGTCTCCGCGCACCGACAGGTGGTGCACGCGTGCCCGCGGGGTCAGCCCGAACAGCTGCACGGCCGCTTCTGAAGCGACGAGCATCGCGCTGGCGGCGTCCGAAATCTGCGACGACACCGCGGCCGTGATGCGGCCGCCGTCGCGCAGCGTCGCGAGCGTCGCCATCTTCTCGAGCGACGTGTCGGCACGCGGTCCCTCGTCCGTGGTCATGTCGCCGAACGGAACGATCTCGTTGTCGAACCGGCCGGCCTCGATCGCGGCCAGTGCGCGCCGGTGGCTCTCGAGCGCGTACCGCTCCATGTCCTCGCGCGTGACGTCCCACTTCTCGGCGATCATGTCGGCCGCGCGGAACTGCGACACCTCCTGGTCGCCATAGCGCTTGTCCCACCCCGTCGAGCCGGCGAACGGAGTGCGGAACCCGAACTGCTCGCCCACGACCATCGCCGACGCGATCGGGATCGCGCTCATGTTCTGCACGCCGCCGGCGACGACGAGGTCAGCCGTCCCGCTCATGACCGCCTGGGCGGCGAAGTGCACGGCCTGTTGCGACGAGCCGCACTGCCGGTCGACGGTCACTCCCGGCACGTGATCGCCGTACCCGGCGCACAACCATGCGGTGCGCGCGATGTCGCCGGCCTGCGGCCCGATCGTGTCGATGCAGCCGAACACGACGTCGTCGACCGCGTCCGGATCGACACTCGGGTTGCGGTCGAACAGGGCCGTGATGACGTGCGCGCCGAGATCGGCGGGATGCACCTCGGACAGCGCGCCACGCCGTCGTCCGACCGGTGTGCGTACCGCGTCGACGAGAAATGCTTCGGCCACGAGTTCCTACTTCCGCTGCGCTGGGCGTTCCTCGGGGGCACCGCGTGCGGCGATGCCGTCGAGGACGATGGACAGGTATTGCTGCGCGATCACATCGATGGTGAGCGCCCCACCGGGTCGGTACCAGCCGACGCCGACCCACACGGTGTCGCGCAGGAAGCGGTAGGCAAGTTCGACGTCGAGGTCGTCACGGAAGCTGCCTTCGGCGACGCCCGCGCCGAGCACGTCGTGCCAGAGCGTGCGGAACTCGACGAGCCGGTCACGGATGTAGCCGAAGCGTGGCTGGTCGGCGAGGTGCCGCGCCTCGGCCTGGTAGATCGCCACTGCGGCGTTGTGCTGATCGATCGCCTCGAACGAGGCGACGACGACGGCTTCGAGCGTCGCGCGCGGCCCGAGTTCCTGCGCGAGGATCGCGCGGTAGCGGTGGAACAGATCGTCGAGGAAGTTGCGCAGGATCTCGTCGACCATCGACTCCTTCGAGTCGAAGTGGTGATAGAGGCTTCCCGACAAGATCCCTGCGGCGTCGGCGATGTCGCGCACCGTGGTCGCGCGCAGGCCGCGTTCGGCGAACAGTTGCGCTGCGATCGCCAGCAGTTCGGCGCGACGCGCCTTGGCAGTCGCGGTCATGCGTGTTGACTGCTTACGGAAACGACCTCGCCCGTGAGGTAGGACGAGTAGTCACTGGCGAGAAAGACCATGACGTTGGCGACCTCCCACGGCTCGGCGTAGCGGCCGAACGCCTCGCGCGCGGTGAGGTCCTGCAGGAGTTCGTCGCTCGTGACCTTTACCAGGTGCGGGTGCATTGCCAGGCTCGGTGACACCGCATTGACCCGAATGTTGTGGGCGGCTGCATCGAGTGCGGCGCAGCGGGTCAGCGCCATGACGCCGGCCTTGGCTGCCGCGTAGTGGGCCTGGCCCTCCTGTGCCCGCCAGCCGATGACCGACGCGTTGTTCACGACCGCTCCCCCGCTCCCCTGCGCGACCATCTGGCGCAAGGCGGCTCGTGTGCACCGGAACGTTCCGTTGAGTGTCACGTCGAGCACGCGCGTCCATTCCTCGTCGGTCATGTCGAGGATCGACTTCGTGCCGCCGAGGCCGGCATTGTTGATCATCACGTCGAGGCCGCCGAACGTCTCGACTGCGTGCGTGATCAGTGCGTGCACATCGTCTTCGACGGTGACGTCGCAGCGTTGTGCGCTGACCTCGCCGAGCGGTTTCAGTGCGTCGAGCGTTTCGCCGAGGCGGCGTTCATGGGTGTCGCTGATGACGACGCGGGCGCCCTCTTCGAGGCAGCGCTTCGCAGCGGCCATGCCGATGCCCGCGCCCGCGCTCGCGGTCACGACGACGGTCTTGCCGGCAAGCAGTGCATGGCCGGCAACGTACGGCGGCGCGGCTGTCATAGTCGTGCTTCTCTGGGCAGGCCGAGCTCGCGCTCGGCGATGATGGTGCGCTGCACCTCGTCCGAACCGCCGTAGATCGTGTCGGCGCGGCTGAACAGATACAGCCGCTGCCACGGATCGAGATCGCCGTCGCGCTCGACCATGCCGGCCGGTCCGCGGATCTGCATCGCGAGTTCACCGAGGTCGCGATGCCAATGTGCCCAGAGCAACTTCGCCACTGACGCCTCGGTCCCCGCGACGCCGCCGGATTGCAGCGTGCGCAATGCGTGCGCACGCATGACCTCGAGGCGCACGAACGACCGCGTCAGCCGGTCGCGCACGACCGGGTCGTCGATCGAGTCGTTGTCGCGTGCGAGTTGCACGAGCGCGTCGAGTTCGCGTCGGAAGCCGACCTGCTGGCCCAGCGTTGCCACGCCACGCTCGAACGCGAGCGTGCCCATCGCGACCCGCCAGCCGTCGCCGACCTCGCCGACCACGAGATCGGCCGATGTGCGCGCGTCATCGAAGAAGACCTCGTTGAACTCGGACGTGCCGGTGAGCTGCACGATCGGACGGACCTCGACGCCCGGCTGCTTCATCGGCACGAGCAGGTAGGACAGCCCGCGGTGGCCCTTCGCGCCGGGCTCGGTGCGCGCCAGCACGAAGCACCAGTCGGACAGGTGTGCCAGCGAGGTCCAGACCTTCTGACCGGTGATCGTCCACTCGTCGCCGTCGAGCGTGGCGGTCGTGGCGACGGCGGCGAGGTCAGAGCCGGCGCCCGGTTCGGAGTAGCCCTGGCACCACAGCTCGTCCAGCGACTTGATCTTCGGCAGGAACCGGCGTTGCTGCTCGGGCGTGCCGAATTCGATGAGCGTCGGGCCGAGCAGCTCCTCGCCCAGATGGTTGACCCGGTGCGGGGCGTCGGCGCGCGCGTACTCCTCGTGGAAGATCACCTGCTGGGCGGTCGTCGCGCCGCGCCCGCCGTGCTCGACCGGCCAGCCCAGGCACGTCCAGCCCGCGGCGGACAGGTGCTTGTCCCAGGCGAGCCGCTCGGCAAAGGCCTCGTGTTCGCGACCGGGCCCGCCGAGGCCGCGCAGCGGGGCGAACTCGCCGCTGAGGTTGTCGGACAGCCACTCGCGCACCTCGCGCCGGAACCGCTCGTCGGCGTCGCCGTGCTGGTCGGCCGTCATGGCGGTAGGCTACCCTACCAAGCGTTTGCTAGGTAGCTGAGGAGCCGTTCGCGTGGACACGATTCCGGCGGTGTTGCGTCGCGCCGCGCGCGAATTCGGCACCGCACTCGGCACTCGTGGACGGCGATGTCCGGCTCACCTTCGCCCAGCTGTTGGACGAGGTGCGCGACCACGCCGCGTTCCTGATGGCGCGCGGCGTCCGGCCCGGCGACCGCGTCGCGGTGTGGGCACCGAACACGCACCACTGGGTCGTCGCCGCTCTCGGTGCGCACTACGCCGGCGCGACTCTCGTCCCGGTCAACACTCGCTACACCGGGCATGAAGCCGCCGACATCCTCGATCGCACGCGCGCTGTGGCGCTCGTCGTCACCGGTCCGTTCCTCGGCGCCGACCGGCTGGCACAGCTGCGCGCGGCAGGACAGCTGCCAAAACTGGCGACGATCGTGTGGATCCGCACGGACGACTCCCCCGTCCCGAACGGCGTGATCGAGTGGGACGGACGCACCGACCATGTCGATCGGTCCGCCGTAGAGGAGCGCGCCGACGCCGTCACCCCTGATGACATCAGCGACATCCTGTTCACGTCCGGCACGACGGGCCGCAGCAAGGGCGTGCTGACGGCGCATCGCCAGGTCGTCGACGTCGCGCGGGCCTGGGGCGAGTGCGGCGAGGTCGACGAGCAGGATCGCTATCTCATCGTGAACCCGTTCTTCCACAGCTTCGGCTACAAGGCCGGCATCGTGGTGTGCCTGCTCACCGGGGCGACGATCGTGCCGATGGCGACCTACGACGTCGATGCAGCGATGAGACTCATCGCCGATGAACGCATCACGGTGCTGCCCGGGGCGCCGACGATCTACCAGATGATGCTCGACCATCCGCAGCGCGCGAACTACGACCTGTCGTCGTTGCGGTTTGCGGTGACCGGCGCTGCCGTCGTGCCGGTCGCGCTCGTCGAGCGGATGCAGTCGGAGATGGGTTTCGACATCGTGCTCACCGCGTTCGGCATGACCGAGGCCGTGGTGGCGACGATGTGCCGGCGCAGCGACCCACCGGAGCTTGTCGCGCGCACCTGCGGACGCGCTGTCGCCGGATTCGAGCTGCGGACAGGTGACGCAGGACGAGCTGTTGCTACGTGGGCCGAACGTGATGCTGGGCTACCTCGACGACCCGCACGCCACTGCAGCGGCGATCGACACGGACGGGTGGCTGCACACCGGTGACATCGGTGCAGTCGACGCCGACGGTTACCTGACGATCACCGACCGGCTCAAGGACATGTACATCAGCGGCGGCTTCAACGTGTATCCCGCCGAGATCGAGCAGACGCTCGCACGCCTCGACGGCGTGGCCGATGTCGCGGTGATCGGGTTGCCGGACGAGCGGCTCGGCGAGGTCGGGCTGGCGCTGGTCGTGCGCAACGGCGAGCTCGACACCAATGCGGTGACGGCGTTCTGCCGCGAGCGGCTCGCGAACTTCAAGGTGCCGCGTCGCGTCGAGTTCGTCGACGCGCTGCCGCGCAACCCGTCCGGCAAGGTCCTGAAGACCACGCTGCGAGAGGAGTACGCCACATGAGCGACGAGGTTCTCTACGAGGTTCGCGGGGCAACCGCGATCGTCACCATGAACCGTCCTGACTACCGCAACGCGCAGAACTCGGTGATGACCTACGCGCTCGACCGGGCCTTCCAGCGCGCAGTCGACGACGACGAGGTCAAGACGATCGTGCTCGCCGGCGCGGGCAAGCACTTCTCGGCGGGGCACGACATCGGCACGCCGGGACGTGACGTCGACGTGCACTACGACAACTCGGCGATCATCTGGTGGGACCACGTCGGCCGCGAGGGTGGCGACCTGCGGTACGCCCGCGAGATGGAGGTCTATCTCGGCATGTGCCGGCGGTGGCGCGAGATCCCCAAGCCGACGATCGCGATGATCCAGGGCGCCTGCATCGCCGGCGGATTGATGCTCTCGTTCGTCTGCGATCTCATCGTTGCCTCCGACGACGCGTTCTTCGGCGATCCCGTTGTACGTATGGGGATTCCCGGCGTGGAGTACTTCGCGCACCCGTGGGTGCTCGGGTCGCGAGCGGCCAAGGAAATTCTGTTCACCGGCGACCGGTTCTCGGCGCAACGCGCGTACGAATGGGGCATGGTCAATCGCGTGGTGCCGCGCGACGACCTCGAGACCGAGACGCTCGCCATCGCCGAACGCATCGCTGCGATGCCGCAGTTCGGGCTCGCCCTGACCAAGCGCGCAGTGAACCAGTGCGAGGACGCGATGGGCATGCGCAACGGCATGGACTCGGTCTTCGGGCTGCATCACTTCGCGCATGCGCACAACGCCGAGGTCGGTGCCGACTCGCTCGGCGGTATGGATGCGAAGTCGATGAAGGCATCTAGTGGATCTTGACCTCGACGCCGATACCGTCGCCTTCCGTGCCGAGGTGCGCGAGTTCCTGCGCGCCAACGTCCAACGCTTGCCGTCGATGGATACAGCGGCGGGGTTCGCGGCACATCGCGAGTGGGAGCACGTGCTTGCCGAGGCTCGGCTTTCGGTCGTGTCGTGGCCGGCCGAGCTCGGTGGTCGTGACGCGACGCTGCAGCAGTGGGTCGTGTTCGAGGAGGAGTACTTCCGCGCGAACGCGCCACTGCGGGTGAGCCAGAACGGCATCTTCCTGCTGGCACCGACCATGTTCGCCCACGCGACGCCGGAGCAACTCGCGCGGATCATGCCGCCGATGGCGCGCGCCGACGAGATCTGGGCGCAGGCCTGGTCGGAGCCCGAAGCCGGCAGCGACCTCGCCGGCATCAAGTCACGCGCCGTCCCCACCGAGGGCGGCTGGCTGCTCTCGGGTCAGAAGACGTGGTCGACGCGGGCGACCTACGCCGATCGTGGCTTCGGGCTGTTCCGCACGGATCCTGACGCCGCACGGCATCGCGGGCTGACCTACTTCTTGTTCGACCTGCGCGCTGACGGCGTATCGGTTCGTGGCATCCCGCAGCTCGACGGTGAGCCGGGCTTCGCCGAGATCTTCCTCGACGACGTGTTCGTCCCCGACGAGGACGTGCTCGGTGCTGTCGGCGAAGGGTGGCGGGTTGCGATGTCAACCGCATCGAACGAGCGGGGGTTGTCGCTGCGCTCTCCCGGCCGGTTCCTCGCCGCAGCACAGCGCCTCGCAGACGTTGCCCGCGGCTGCAGCGACACTGCGCTGACCGATCGCGTCGTCGACGCGTGGATCGGCGCGCGCGCCTACGAACTGCACACCTGGGCGACGGTGACCCGCCTTGCCGACGGCGGCGAGCTCGGTGCGGAGTCGAGCGCGGGCAAGCTGTTCTGGTCGCAGCTCGACGTCGCGCTGCACGAGACGGCGCTGGATCTGCAGGGCGCGCAGGGCGAGGTCGTCGACGACTGGACGGCGGGCTATCTGTTCTCGCTCGCCGGCCCGATCTACGCAGGGACGAACGAGATCCAGCGCAACGTCGTCGCGGAGAGACTCTTGGGGTTGCCGAGATGAGGTTTGCGCCGTCACCCGAGCAACGTTCGTTCGCTGACGCGCTGGGTGACCTGCTCGCGGCTTCGGACGTGGCTTCAGCTGCACGCTCGTGGGCGACCGGTGACTACGCGCCGGGCCGCAAGATCTGGACGCGGCTGGCCGAGCAAGGGGTGCAGTCGCTCGGCGATCCCGAATCCGGCGCGACGCCGGTCGATCTGGTCTTGGCGTTCGAGCAATTGGGACGCTTCGGCGTACCGGGTCCGTACGTCGAGTCGGCAGCCGTGCTGCCGGCGCTCGGACACCGCGGACGAGGCAGCGATGGCCACGATCGCCGCGCCGCCGACGTGTGCCGTACGCGCTCGATGCCGAAGCGTGCGACGCGATCTACCTGCTCGACGGCGCAGTGCTGTCGACCGCATCGGTGAGTGCGCCGGTGCCGTCCCTCGACCCGACCCGACGGCTCGCCGAGGTGCGCGCTGACGAAGTCATCGGCGAGGTCGACGCCGCTCGCGCACTCGATCTCGGCACGCTCGCCACTGCGGCGCAACTGCTCGGCGCCGGCGTCGCGTTGCTCGAACGATCGGTCGACTATGCGAAGCAGCGCACGCAGTTCGGCAAACCGATCGGCAGCTTCCAGGCGGTGAAACACCTGCTCGCCGACGTGCACGTCGGCCTCGAGTTCGCCCGTCCCCTGCTCTTCGGCGCGGCGCTGACCCTCGACCCGCGCGACGTCTCGGCGGCGAAGGTGGCGTGCGGCGACGCGGCCTACCGCGCGGCGCGCACCGGCCTGCAGGTGCATGGCGCGATCGGCTACACCGCCGAGTACGACCTCGCGCTGTGGTTGACGAAGGTGCGCGCGCTCGTGAACGCCTGGGGTACCCAGCGTGAGCACCGTGATCGCATCCGGGCGGCGCTGTGAAGGAACTGCAGGACGCTGTCCGAGCGCTGTTGATCAAGCGCTGCGACCCGCGCAAGGGATTCGACGAGGGCTTGTGGCGGGTGCTGTGCGAGCAGATCGGCGTCGCGTCGCTCGCGATCCCCGAACGGTTCGGCGGCGCCGGTGCCACGCTGGCCGAGACCCACGTCGTGATGGCCGAACTCGGCCGGGCACTCGCCCCCGTCCCGCTGCTGTCGAGTACGTACGCGGCGCAACTGTTGCTGGCCGGCGGCAACGACGACGCCTGCCAGCGGTTGCTGCCGCGCATCGCGGGCGGGACGATCGCGACGGTCGCCGAAGTCGACGAGCACGGCGACGCCGACTACGTCCTCGACGGCGACCTGGCCGAGATCGTGCTCCTCAGCGACGCCTCCGGCGTCTACGAAGCGACCGATGTCGAGGTGATGGCCACGCCGGCCATGGACATCACGAGACGGCTGGCGACCGTGCACGCGTCGCGTGGTGATCGCATCGGCGGCGCGGAATCGCTTGCCACAGCGAACGATGCGGCCGTTGTCGCACTGACCGCAGAACAGGTCGGCGCCGCCGAACGCATTCTCGAACTGACTGTGCAGTACACGAAGGATCGCGTGCAGTTCGGCCGTCCGATCGGGAGCTTCCAGGCTCTCAAGCACCGTATGGCCGATCTGTACGTGCTGGCCCAGGCAGCACGGTCGGCCTCGTGGGCCGCTGTAGGCGGGACGATCGATGCGGCGGTGGCGAAGGCCTACTGCAGTGAGGCGTTCCTGACGATTGCCGGCGAGTGCATTCAGCTGCACGGCGGCATCGCGATTACCTGGGAACACGACGCGCATCTGTTCTTCAAGCGTGCGCACGGCAGCGCGCAACTGTTCGGCTCACCGGACGAGCACATTCGGCGACTCTCGAAGGAGTTCCTTTAGTGGACCTGCAGGAACTGTCCGACCGGCAAGAGATCACCGACCTGATCACCGACTACAGCCACGCGATCGACTTCCATGAGTGGGACGAGCTCGACGAGATCTTCACCGCCGACGCGACCCTCGATCTCACTGCGACCGGCGGCGAGTCGGGCGACCTGCCGACGATGAAGCAGTGGCTGGCCAAGACGCTCGGCCTGTTCACCGGTCACCAGCACCTCGTGGCGACGAGCAAGATCGACCTCGACGGCGACAGAGCCACCGCTAAGTCGGTGTGCCACAACCCGATGTACCTCGACCGCGACGGCAAGCAACAGGTCCTGTTCGTCGGGCTCTGGTACCTCGACGAGTTCGTCCGCACGTCGGCGGGTTGGCGCATCGCCTCGCGCAAGCAGCAGAAGGCCTACCTGCACGGACTGTGATCACGCCTTTCCCCGCCAACGCTCGGTTTCGGGCCGCTCAGGCGAGCACCGGCGGGGAAAGCCCGCTGACATTTCCCCGCTGGTGGTCGGTTCGGCGGCCTGAAGGCGAGCACCAGCGGGGAAAGCCCCGAAGCCGACCGGTCTTGGTGCGGATCCGGTGGGTCCGGGCTCTAGCTGTACCAACCGACGATGTTCACGGTCAGGTGCACAGACCGGCTCGCCTGCAGACAGACCTTTCCGCCCGCGAACAGTCGGCTCACCGCCAGGGTCGTCATCTGCTGTCCGGCGGCGAACTGAGCGACAGGCAGCTGCGGGTTGGTCTGCCCACAGCCCCATACGGAGAGCGTGCCGGCACGCGATTCGGCGGACGAGGTCACCTCGAGCACCACTTCCTCCGCGCTGCCAGGCACCGGCCCTCCGGTTGCGCGTGCCGTGACCATCTGGTTGGCGCGGGGCTTCGGGCCCCGATAACCGACATGGCCCGCGGTGTCGAGAATCTTGCGCGGTGCCAACGCAGTGAACGCACTCCCCGGGTGCGTAGTAACCAGTCACGTCCACGAGCACGTGCGTCGGAGCGGACGTGCGCACGCACACGTCACCGTGGGTACCGACCTTGCTCACGGCCAGTTGTTCCGTGGCCGCCCCGCGCTCGAAATCCATCGTGGACGAGATCGGCGCCTTGCCGCCACACGGGAATGCGGTCAGGTGACCTGCCCGTCCTTCATCCAGCGCCGTGAGTCCAACGCGACCGCAGCCGCGTCGGCTGGGACGCCATGCCCAGGTCGGTCGGCTTGAAGCGGTAGACCATGTGACACGTTGCGTTCACCAGGCAGAGTCTTGCCGTGGCAATCGTTCGAGCTCGTGAACGGCGAGCTGGTGCCACCGCCCGAGCCGTCCATGACGATCGGAGCATCCGACACGTTTCGCACTATCGCCGAAGCGATGACGCTCGTGGCGCCGACGCGCACCTGGCCGAAGTCGAGGCTTGTCGGGCTGATCACGAACTTGGCGGTGTCCGCGTGCGCCGGAACCGCTAGGGCCGCGGTTGCGAGCATTGTCGAGACAGTCAGCCTTGCCAGGTTCCGCAACGCCATGATGACGATCCCCCCTGCGCGAATGTGCAGGAAGTATGGGGGTACTGAGGCCTTGCTGGGAAGCCGCATCAGGTCAAGATGCGCGCAGGACGGTCAGAACCAGTCGTCGGCGCGCGACCACGTGATCAGGTTGTCGAGGATTCCCGGAGTCGGCTCGGCTTCCTCGGTGGCGGCGTACGCACCGCGGTAGAACAGCAGCGGACGGGCAACGTCGCCACCAGTCGCGCTGTCGCCCAGGGCGTTGACGCGGCCGACGACGATCCAATGATCGCCGCCGTCCAGCACAGACTCGACGGTGCAGTCGATCCACGTGAGCACGCCCCGCAGCAGCGGCGCTCCCGACGGCGCAGGCTGCCATTCGATCGAGGCGAACTTGTCGGCGCCGGCCTTGCCGAAGACCGCGCTCACGTCGCGCTGGTCGTGCGCAAGCACGTTGACACAGAACGAGCCCGCGGCCTCGATCACCGGCCACGTGCGGGCTGCCTTGGCCGGACAGAACAGCACGAGTGGCGGGTCGAGCGACAGCGCGGCGAATGACTGGCACGCGAACCCGACAGGTTCACCGTCGTCGGACACCGCGGCGATGACCGTGACACCGGTGCAGAAGTGGCCGAGTGCTCTGCGGAAGGTTCCAGCGTCGACCGCGGTCATCGGTGTCTCTGGTCCTTCGCGCGAGCGCTCGTCACTTGTATTGCGCGCCGAGGGTGAAGTCGTGGCCCCACAGGCTCACGGCGGTGCTCTCGCGCGCGACCCACGTCTCGTCCTCGACCTGACGTCCCTCGCAGCCGAACTCGACGTCGAACCCGCCCGGCGTCTTCATGTAGAACGACAGCATCAGGTCATTGACGTGCCGGCCGAGCGTTGCCGACATCGGCACCTTGCGGCGCAGCGCACGGTCGTGGCACAGCCCGACGTCGTCGGCATTCTCGACCTCGACCATCAGGTGCACGATCCCGGACGGTGTCGGCATCGGCAGGAATGCCAGGCTGTGGTGGCGCGGGTTGCAGCCGAAGAAGCGCAGCCACGCCGGTGCCCCGTCGGCGGGTCGACCAACCATCTGGGGCGGCAGCCGCATCGAGTCGCGCAGCCGGAAACCCAGCACGTCGCGGTAGAACCGCAGCGCGGCTTCGTCGTCGCTGGTCGAGAGCACGACGTGGCCGAGGCCCTGCTCGCCGGTGACGAAGCGATGGCCGTACGGGCTGACGACTCGGCGGTGCTGCAGGGCGACTCCGTGGAACGCCTCGAGCGTGTTGCCGGACGGATCTTCGAAGCTGATCAATTCGACGACCTTGCGGTCGGCGAGCTCCTCGGCCGTCCCCTCCTTGTACGGAACACCGGCCGTGTCGAGCCGATCGCGGATGTCTTGCAAGTCGGCGGCGGTCGCGCACTCCCAGCCGCTCGCGGCGAGGTGGTCGCGCTCGCCGGGGACGATCACGAGCCGCGCCGGAAAGTCGTCCATACGCAGGTACAGCGCGCCGTCGATCGTCCCCGCGCCTTCGATCATCCCGAGAACCTTGAGACCGTATTCGCGCCACGCACCGACATCAGTCGCCTCGATGCGCAGGTAACCGAGCGATTTGAGCGTCATGTCGCCCCCAAGAACTGCGCAGTCAATTCGTTGAACTCGTCGAACTTCTCGAGCATGGCCCAGTGCCCACAGCCGCCGAACACGTGCAGCTGCGCGCGCGGGATGAGCTTGAGCGCAGCGAGCGCGCCGTCGAGCGGGTTGACCCGATCCTCGCGTCCCCACACGAGCAGCACGCGTTGCCGCAACTTGTACGCCTCACGCCAGAGCATCGCTTCTTCCGCGGCGCCGGGACGCATGAACGACATCCCCATCGCCTTCATCGAGGCGAGCGTCTCGGGATCGGCTGCGTACTCGAAGCGCTCGGCGACGAGTTCGTCGGTGATCATCGACGGGTCGAACACCAGTGTGCGCAGGAAGTCTGCGAGTTTCTCCTTCGTCGGTCCGGGCGGCGCGGCGAACGCGTAGAGCTTCTTGATGCCCTCGGTCGGGTCGGGTGCGAACACGTTCAGGCCCAACCCGCCCGGAGCCATCAGGACGAGGCGACCGGCCTTGTCGGGATGGTTGAGCGCGCAGCCGCACCGACGTGCCGCCGCCGAGCGAGTTGCCCACGCAGTGGGCGCGGACGATGCCGAGGTGGTCGAGCAGCTCGGCCAGCGCATCGGCGCTGTAGGTGAAGAACTGTTTGTCGAACTCGGTCGGCTTGGACGAGCGTCCGAAGCCCGGTTGGTCGACGGCGAGAACGTGGAACCGGTCGGACAACACGCTCATCGTCCTGCCGAAGTTCGACCACGCCGATGCGCCCGGTCCGCCGCCGTGCAGCAGCACCACGGTGTCGAGCGACGGGTCGCCCGCCTCGTGATAGTGCAGCGTCAGGCCGGACGGCAGCTCGGCGTACTTCGATGTGGTGTTGGCTTCCAGCGCAGTCGTCATTGCGACCTCCTACCCGCCGCTCGCTTCGCTCGGGCGGGGCGTCGGCCGCAGCGCGCCTCGCGGCGCGCGCGATGACATTGGTTCGCTCCGCAGGCGTCGCTCACAACCACGCATCTTGCACCTTGAGCCCAAGCTCGAACTGCCCGTACATGGCCAGCGCCTTCTCGGGGTCGTTGATCGCGTGCACCCGTCCGGCGTGGGCGTCGCGCCAGAACCGCTGGATGGGCGTGCCGGTGCGCAACGCGCGTCCGCCCGCACTCTCGAAGAGCCGGTCGACCGCGGCGATGCCCGCGCCGGTGGCGTTCACCTGGTCGCGGCGCACGCGCACGCGCAATGGCATCGGGATCTTCTCGCCCTTGACCGCGTAGTCGTACTCCTCCTCGAGGTTGCGCTCGATCTGGAGCACTGCACCGTCGATACGCGACGCGGCATCGGCGATGCGCATCTGGTTGAACGAGTCGTCGGCGGCCTTGCCACCGGTCGAGGCACGCACGCGTTCCTTCGTCCAGCCCACGTACGCGTCGTACGCGCCCTGCGCCATGCCGAGCACCGGGTTGCTGATCGAGCACGAGAACACCGACGCGAACGGCAGCTTGTACAGCGCTCCGGTGTTCACGGCCTGGCCCGGGCCGAAGCATCGCCC
>CAVWFN010000002.1:0-333963 GCA_963754285.1 uncultured Actinomycetota bacterium | reverse complement strand
GCGTAGCGAGCGGTCCCAAAGGAGGCCCGTCCAGCGCCGAAAGCGCAACGCGACACCACTAATCTGGTACCCATGCCCACTGGGTCGAACACGCGGCCGGACACGCGCGCCTCGGCGCCGCGTCGCCGCACGGGCATTAGTTTCGAGGACATGGCGGCGCGGCGGGCAGAGCGACTGGTCAACCTGGTCATCTGCCTGCTCTCGACCCGCCAGTTCCTGACCGCCGAACGCATCCGCGATGCCGTGCCGGGCTACGAAGCCGGCGACGGCAGCAAGGCGACCGACGAGGCGTTCAAGCGCATGTTCGAGCGCGACAAGGCCGAACTGCGCGAGCTCGGCATCCCGCTCGAGACCGGCCGCAACTCGCACTTCGACAGCGAGGACGGCTACCGGATCAAGCGTGGCGAGTACGAGCTGCCCCCGATCGAGTTCGACGCCGCCGAGGCGGCCGCCGTCGGTCTCGCGAGCCGGCTGTGGCGCTCGGCGACCCTCGGCGAGCAGGCCCGCTCGGCGCTGATGAAACTCCGCGCCGCCGGCACGCCCGTCCAGGACGACGCGCCACCCGGTGCCGTGCCCGATCTCGACACGAGCGACCCGAGCCTGCCGGCCCTGATCGATGCAGCACGCACAGCGCGAGCTGTGAGTTTCGACTACCTCAAGTCCGGAGCGGGATCCGTACAGACGCGCACGCTCGAACCCTGGGGTGTGTTGTCATGGCGTGGACGCTGGTACGTCGCCGGTTTCGACCGCGATCGCGGTGAGCCGCGCATCTTCCGGCTGTCGCGGATCGTCGGCCGGGTCGACGCGCTCGGTGCCCCGGCGGCCTTCGAACGTCCCGATGACCTCGACCTGCTCGAAATGGTGAGCGGACGAGCCGCCGAAGACACCCAGATCGCCCACGTCCGCGTCAACGCCCCAGGGGTCGCTTCGCTGCGGCGCATCGCCGACAAGGACGTCGACGGCACGTTGGAGATCACCTATTCCGATCTGCATTGGCTGGCCCGGCAGGTCGCGGCGGCGGGGTCAGCCGCGCATGTCGTGGATCCGCCCGAGCTCGCCGACGCCGTCGTTGCGCGGCTGCGGGCTGCGGCCGGGAGTCCGGCATGACGCGCGCCAACGCGAACGAGCAGCGGTTGCCGCGGCTGCTCGCGCTCGTCCCGTACCTGCAGGCGCATCCGGGCATCAAGGTCTCCGAAGCTGCCGACGACTTCGGCGTGAGCGAGCAGCAGTTACGCCGCGATCTGCAACTGCTGTGGATGTGCGGCCTGCCGGGCCACGGCCCGGGTGACCTGATCGACCTCTCGTTCGAGGGTGAGACGGTCTCGGTGATCTTCGATGCCGGAATGTCGCGTCCACTGCGGCTTTCGGCCGAAGAGGCGCTCGCGCTGGCCGTCGCGTTGCGCACGCTCGCCGAGACACCGGGACTGGCCGACAGCGACGCCGTGCAGCGCGCACTGGCCAAGGTCGAGACGGCGGCCGGGGGAGCGGTCGACGATGCGACGGTCACCGTCGCCCTCGACGCGACCACCCGGCTGCTGCCGGTGTTGCACCGTTCGATCGCCGAATCGCGTGCGCTCGAACTGCGCTACTACACCGCTGCTCGCGACGAGTCGTCGCAGCGAGTCGTCGATCCGCTTCGCGTGTTCGAGGCCGACGGGCATTCCTATCTCGAAGCGTGGTGTCGCAACGCCGAGGGCGTGCGCGTCTTCCGCGTCGACCGCATCGAGGACGTGCGATTGCTCGACGAGGCGGCCCGTCCGCCGCAGGGGCTGCAACTTCGCGACCTCGCCGAGGGCGTTTACCAGCCGGCGTCAGAACACCTGCTCGCCGTGCTGCGGCTGTCCGAGGCCTACGCGTGGGTCGCCGACTACTACCCGCACGAGCACGTCGACGAACTCGACGACGGTGCGTTGCAGGTGTCGCTTCGGGTGTCGGAGCCGGCCTGGGTACGGGCACTCGTCCTTGGTTCGGGCGGGCAGGTCGCGGTGCTGTCACCCGGCTGGCTCGCGGAGTCCATCCGCTCCGACGCCGCCTCAGCACTTGCTTCGTATGCCGCGACGTAGGGTTCTACCGTGATCGTGCTCTTCGTGTGGATCGGCGTAGTTGTCTTCGCCGGGGTTGTCGTCGCGTTCTGCGCGTACGAGCTGACGTGGAAGAGCAAGCGGCTTCGCGGTGACCTGGCCAAGCTGGAGCAGTTGTCAGGCGCGCTCACCGACCTTCAGGACGAAGTGTCCGCAGTGCAACTGCGCATGGTCGAGGCGCGGCACTGACGTGGCAAGAGTCGCGCGCAAGGTACGGCGCAGACGGTCCAATCCCGAGGGCCGGATGTCGGTCATGGACCACCTGCGTGAGTTGCGTCGCCGCATCATCTGGATGCTGCTGATCGTCGGGTTCGGTGCGATCTTCGGCTGGATCTTCTACAGCCACATCCTCGACTTTCTCGAACATCCTTACTGCGAGGTGCCGGTCAAGTTCCGGTTCACGCAGAACGGCACCGGCTGTGTGCTCGTCTACCACGGCGTGCTGGACGGATTCACCACTCGCCTGAAGGTCTCGGTGATCGCGGGCGCCGTGCTCACCTCGCCGTTCTGGCTCTATCAGTTGTGGGCGTTCATCACCCCGGGGCTGCGTAAGAACGAGCGCAAGTACACGGTCATCTTCGTCATCGCCTCGACGGTGCTTTTCGTCGCCGGTATGTCGCTCGCGTACCTCGTCCTCGCCAAGGGTTTGAAGATCGTCATCGAGCAGGCCGGCTACGGCACCGCCGCACAGTTGACGGTCAGTGACTACATCTCGTTCGTGACCTTGATGCTGGTGATCTTCGGCGCAGCGTTCGAGCTGCCGCTGCTGATCGTCATGGCGAACATGGCAGGTGCGCTGTCGGCGCGTGTACTGAAGAAGTCGCAGCGCATCGCCATCTTCTTGATCTTCCTGTTCGCCGCCGTCGCGACGCCGTCGACCGACCCGTTCACGATGTGCGCCATGGCCATTCCCATGGTGTTGCTGTTCGAGGGAGCCGTGCTGTTCGCCGTCTTCCACGATCGACGCAAGGCCCGCCGCATCGCCGAAGCGCGCGCGGAGGAACATCTCGACGACGACACCCCGTCGTCCATCGACGCCGTCCCGCAGCCGCTGAGCACCGGTGACGACAGCTGGGGCGACACCACCTGAGTGTGCGATAACTAGGCTGGACGCCATGTCGTCGCCGAGCGAACGGTATGTCGCCGCGCGGCGGCGATCCGAGCGCCCTGCCCTGCACGATTTCCGCGGGAGCATGGCCTTCCAGCTCGACGGATTCCAGATCGAGGCGTGCGAGGCGCTCGAGGACGGCTACGCCGTGCTCGTGTGCGCGCCGACGGGCGCAGGCAAGACCGTTGTCGGCGAATTCGCGGTGCACCTCGCGCTCGCCTCCGGACAGAAGTGCTTCTACACAACGCCGATCAAGGCGCTCTCGAACCAGAAGTACAACGACCTCGTGCAACGCCACGGTCCCGATCGGGTCGGTCTGCTCACCGGCGACAACTCCATCAACGCCGATGCGCCGATCGTCGTCATGACGACCGAGGTGCTCCGCAACATGCTCTACGTCGGCAGCTCGACCCTTGCCGAGCTCGGCTACGTCGTGATGGACGAGGTGCACTACCTCGGCGATCGATTCCGCGGCGGAGTGTGGGAGGAGGTCATCATCCACCTTCCGCTGTCGGTGCGGATGGTGTCGCTGTCGGCGACGGTGTCGAACGCGGAGGAGTTCGGCGAGTGGCTCGTCTCGGTCCGCGGCGAGACCAAGGTGATCGTGCACGAACAGCGCCCGGTCCCGTTGTGGCAGCACATGTTGATCGGCAAGCGCATGTTCGACCTGTTCGGCTCCGCCGATGGCACGAACGTCGATCCCGAGCTGACGCGATACGTCAACGAGCGCATGCGCTTTCTCGACCCCGGCGCATACAACCGACGCGGCGGACCGCGTGGCCTGCGCGGTTGGCGACCGACGCCTCGTCCCGACGTGATTGCGCGGCTCGACAGCGAAGGCCTGCTGCCCGCGATCACGTTCGTGTTCAGCCGCGCAGGATGCGACGCGGCCGTGCAGCAATGCGTGTACGCCGGGATGTGGCTCACGACCGAGGACGAGCGCGACCAGATCGATGCAATCGTCGACGAGCGGTGCGCGAACATACCCGGCGAGGACCTCGACGTGCTCGGCTATTGGGAGTGGCGCGACGGATTGCGCCGCGGCATTGCACCGCACCATGCCGGGCTCGTCCCCGTCTTCAAGGAAACGGTCGAAGAGTTGTTCGTACGAGGGTTCGTGAAGGCCGTCTTCGCGACCGAGACGCTCGCGCTCGGCATCAACATGCCCGCTCGTACCGTCGTGCTCGAACGGCTGAGCAAGTTCAACGGCGAGACGCATGCCGACCTGACGCCGGGGGAGTACACCCAGCTGACCGGACGGGCCGGGCGGCGGGGCATCGACATCGAGGGCCACGCCGTCGTCCTCTGGAGCCCCGAGGTCGATCCCGGACGCGTGGCGGGCCTCGCCTCGACGCGGACCTATCCGCTGCGGTCGTCATTTCGTCCCTCGTACAACATGGCCGTCAACCTGGTCGCGCAGATGGGACGAGCGGCGGCCCGGCAGTTGCTCGAGTCGTCGTTCGCGCAGTTCCAGGCCGACCGGGGCGTTGCGGGGCTGGCCAAGCAGATCCGGCGCAACGAGCAGACCTTGCGCGAGTACGAGCAGCAACTGACCTGCGAACTCGGAGACATCCGCGAGTACGCCCAGCTGCGCCGCACGCTGTCCGAGCGCGAGAGCGAGTTGTCGCGCCAGGGCGCGAAGACTCGCCGCGCGGCTGTCGCGCAGTCACTCGAGGCGCTGCGTCCCGGCGACGTCATCAGGGTTCCGTCCGGTAAGCGGGCCGGGCTCGCGATCGTGCTCGATCCGGGCGTACATCCCCGCGACGACCCGCATCCTCTGGTGGTGACCGAGCGACGCTGGGCGGGCCGGTTGTCGATGGTCGATTTCCCGGTGACCGCAGAAGTGCTGGGGTCGGTGCGCGTGCCGAAGAAGCTCGATCACCGCTCGCCGCAGGTGCGCCGCGACCTCGTTTCCAGCCTGCGCGCGCTCGACATCGCGCCTGAGCAGCGTCCGCGGCGCAAGGCGACTAGCGGCGCGGCCGACGATGCCGAGATCCTCGAACTGCGCGCTGCGCTGCGGGCCCACCCCTGCCACGGATGCAACGACCGCGAACAGCACATGCGCTGGGCCGAGCGGCACGGCCGTCTCGAGCGCGACACCGACGATCTGCGACGCCGCATCGAAGGCCGCACCGGTTCGCTCGGGCGGCGCTTCGATCGCATCTGCCGGTTGCTCGACCGCCGCGGTTATCTCGCCCAGGACGAGACCACACCGGCCGGTCGACAGCTCGCCCGGATCTGGTCGGAATCCGACCTGGTCATCGCCGAATGCCTGCGCGCAGGCGCCTGGGAAGGACTCGACGCGGCCGAGCTCGCCGCGGTTGCTTCGGTGCTGGTCTACGAGCCGCGCCGCGACGAGCAGCCGGTCGAGCGCATGCCCAGCGGGGCGCTGCGAGATGCGCTCGCCCTGACCATCCGGATCTGGGCCCGGGTGGTCGAGGACGAGGAGGAACTCGGTCTGACGCCCAGTCGTGAACCGCAGCCCGGACTCGTCGGCGCCATCCACCGGTGGGCACGCGGTGAACGGCTCGACGCCGCTCTCGAGGCGGCCGGGCACAACGGCGCGGAACTGTCCGCGGGGGACTTCGTCCGCTGGTGCAAACAGGTCCTCGACCTGCTCGACCAACTGTCCGGCGTCCCTGCACCCGGCGGCGAACCCGAGCCGCTCGCCGCCACCGCGCGTGCGGCCGCCGCGGCGGTGCGTCGCGGAGTCGTGGCGCAGAGCATGCAACTGTGACCCGGCGCCGAGCCGGCGCGGGCGGGGCCGCATCGACCCGGTCGCTGCGCAAGCGTGCAAGCGTCGCGTCGTTGCCCCAACGGTTACTGACCTCGCGCCCCTTTGGCAGTAGCGTGTTCGCAGCCAGCGCAGGCGCCTGGCCTCGGCACGCCGTACGACGACGGGGATAGCGGGGATATCGGTATGAGCGACTCGGGGAACCAGCAGAACTACCCCGGCCAGCAGTGGCCGCCGCCGCAGCAGGGCGGTTACCCGCCGCAAGGCCCGCAGCAGGGCGCGTATCCGCAGCAGGGCGGATATCCGCAGGGTGGTGGCTACCAGCAATGGCCGCAGCAGAATCCGTACCAGCCGCCGAGTCAGCAGCCTGGTCAGCCGCCGGCCGAGCCGCCGCCGAGCCAGCAGCCCCCCGCGCAGGACGAGCCGCCCGCCCAGGACGAGCCGCCTGCGCAGGCTCAGGACGAGCAGCACGACCAGGCCCAGGACCAGCCGCAGGACGAGGCGCCCGCAGACCAGCAGGCGGGTCGGCACACCGGCGAGCAGCCCGTTGTGGCGGCATCGGACCAGCCGACCGATGACGGGACCCAGCCCGCGCAACCGCAGTCCGATCCGACTTCGGCGGACACGCAGTACATCCCGCTGTCGAAACAGACCCCGGCAGCGCAGGCGAGCGACCCGCAACCGACCACCGCGTTTGCGCCCCTGAGCGACCAGCAGGGCCAGCCGAGCTACGGGCAGCAGCCCGGTTACGACCAGCAGGGCGGCTACGCACAGCCGAGCCAGCCGAGCCAGCCGAGTCAGCCGTCCTATGGGCAACCGGACTACAGCCAGCAGGGCCAGCCGAGCTACGGGCAGCAGTCGGGCTACGGACAGCCCGCCCAGCAGGACTACGGCCAGCAGTCCGGGTACGGCCAGCCGGGCTATGGCCAGTCCGGTTACGGGCAGCAGGCCTATGGCCAGCAGGGGTATGGCGAGCAAGGATATGGCGAGCAGGGTTATGGCCAGACCGGCTACGGCCAGCCGGGCTACGGCCAACAGAGTTACGGGCAGCCCGGTTACGGCCAGCAGAGTTACGGTCAGTCGGGCTACGGCCAGCAGCCGGCGTCCGGCCAACAAAGCTATGGCCAGCCGGCCTACGGACAGCAGGACTACAGCCAGCCGACCAGCGGCTACGGCCAGGCCTACAACCAGCAGAGCTACGCGAGTTCCGACTACGCCCAGGCGCCGGCGCAGAAGAAGGGCCGAGGACTGCTCTACTCGCTGATCGCCCTCGTCGTGATCATCATCATCGCTGTCGCTCTCGTGTTCGTGGTCAAGCCGTCCTTCCTCGGCTTCAAGACCAATCTCAAGCACGACGCGGTCGAGAGCTACATCGAGCAGAACTTCTCCGAGTCGAGCGTGACCTGCAACGGCGGTCAGAACATCGAGATCTCGCAGGGCAAGAAGTTCCAATGTCGCGGTGGGGACGGGCGCACCTTCACCGTCACCCTGACCAACGACAGCGGAACGTACGAGGTCGCGCAGAACTGACGGACGCGTCAGCCCTTTCGCGCGTTGGCGATGGCGTTGAGAAGTCGGTTCAACGACGATTCGATGCCGAGCTGCTCAGACAGTTCGACGAGCCGCTCGGCATCGGCGGGTTCGGCGGGCAGCGCGTCGTCGACCACGGGCACACCGGCATCGACCCGGCCGCGCACGGCGTCGGGCGCCACGGCCAGATAATCGCGCGCGGCGAGGATCTTGTTCGCCGAGCCGGACGGGAAGCCATCGGTTCTGGCCTCGGCGGCCGCGACGATGTCCTCGACCGTCCCGAATCGCGCGACCAGTGCTGCGGCGGTCTTTTCGCCGACGCCGGGCACGCCCGGCAGCCCGTCGCTCGGGTCGCCGCGCAGGATCGCGTAGTCGGCGTAGTTCGCCGCGGGGACGCCGTACTTCGTGCGGACCTGCTCGGGCCCCATCGCCGCCATCTTGGCGATGCCCCCTCCGGTGTAGAGCACGGTCACGCGCTCGTTGGCGACCGCGAGCAGGTCGCGGTCGCCGGTGACGACCTCGACGTTGTCGTCGTCGCGTGCGGCAATCGTCGCGATCACGTCGTCGGCTTCGAATCCCCTGGCGCCGGCGGTGGCCAGGCCGGCTGCGGCCAGCACCTCGAGCAGTACCGGGATCTGCGGGGCGAGGGTGTCCGGGACGTCCTCACCGCCGCCCTTGGCGATCCGATGCGCCTTGTACGACGGGACGGCGCGCACGCGAAAGGCCGGTCGCCAATCCAGGTCGAGACACGCAACGTGTCGGGTGGGTCGACGCTTGTCGATCAACGCCGCCGTCATGTCCACGTAGCCGCGGATTGCATTCACAGGACGACCGTCGGGCGCGGTGATCGACTCGGGCAGCGCGTAGAAGGCGCGGAAATAGAGGTTCGCCGCGTCGACGAGCATCAGCATTCGGACTAGTAAACCGTCCGCGTCGGGTCGGTGCTTCCGCGCACCACGATCTCGGTCGGCAGCACGACATCGGACGCGTGGGCCGTCGTCGAGCCGTTTGCCTGCTCGCCCGTCGCGATCGTGGCGAGCAGCCGGGTGGTCACGTCCAGCGCTTGGCCGTTGACCGGTTGACGCACTGTCGACAGGTCCATCAACTCAGCGATCGGGTGGTCGTCGAAGCCGATGATCGCGACGTCCTCGGGGACCTTGCGACCGAGCTTGCGCAGCGCGCGCATGGCACCGCTGGCCATCTCGTCGCTCTCGGCGAAGATCGCGGTCGGCGGATCGGGGTTCTGCATCAATGACCGGCACGCCTGCTCGCCGCCCGCAGTGGTGAAGTAGCCGAGCACCTCGAGCGCGGGATCGGCTTCGACACCGACATCGGCCAGTGCCTCGCGGTAGCCGTCGGCACGGTGCAGCGGGGGAGTGAAGCGCATCGGGTCGTCGGTGTCACCGCCGATGAGCGCGATCCGTCGATGGCCGCGATCGGTCAGATGGGTGACCGCGGCCTTGGCCGACGCGACGTCGTCGATGCGGGTCGACAGGAAGCCGGCCCGCGGGAACCCCAGCAGCCCGACCGGGCAGTGCAACGATTCCAGCGCGCTGATCTCGTCATCGGACAGCACGAGGCTGGCGACCAACACGGCATCGACCCGCTTGCGCATCGGCATCACGTCGAAGAATCGCGAGCGGCCCGCCTCGTCGCCGAGGTTGTAGAGCAGCAGGTCGAAACCTGCCTTGCGTAGCGAAGTCTCGACGGTGTCGATCACTTCGGCGAAGAACCACCGGTTCACGAACGGGACGACGACACCGACCGTGGCAGTGCGTCCGCTGGCCAGCCGCGCAGCGAACGGCGACGCCACGTAGTCGAGTTCGGAGGCGGCTTCCAACACGCGGCTGCGGGTCGTGGCGGCGACATCGGGCAGGCCCCGCAGCGCTCGCGACACCGTCGCGATGGAAACCCCAGCCAGCCGCGCGACATCTTCGATGCTTGCTGCCACCCGTCGGGTCACCACCTTCGCTGACACCGGAAACGTTATCGCCTTCGCTGGCAGACTCTCCCGCGTGCGCACCCTTTACCGCAACGGTCGGATCTACCGCCGGGCGGTTCGTGACGAAACCGCGATGATGATCGACGAAGCCTCGATCGTGTGGATCGGACGCGACGAGCAGGCCGATGCCGGGCCGGGAACGCGGGTCGTCGATCTCGCCGGCGCGCTCGTGACACCGGCCTTCGTGGACGCCCATGTCCATGCGACCGGCACCGGATTGGCGCTGACCGGGCTCGATCTGGCCGGCACTGCGTCGCTGCGCGAAGCTCTCGACCGGGTCGAGCGGGCGGCTCGCGCAGGTCGCGGACGCCCGGTGCTCGGCGGCGGCTGGGACGACACCGGCTGGCCGGAGCAGCGTGCGCCGACCGCAGCCGAGCTCGACCGGGCCGGTTACGGCGGGCTGGTCTACCTGGCCCGGGTCGACGCGCACAGCGCGGTCGTGTCGTCGGCACTGCTCGCGAGCGTTCGCGGTGTGCGCGACCTGGCCGGCTACGGCCCGGACGGATTCGTCACGCGGGCGGCGCACGACGCCGTCCGGGTCGCGGCGCTCGGTGCCCTCGGATCAGCTCGCACGGCCGAATTGCAGCGCGCGGCGTTGCACGAGGCGGCGGCACACGGAATCGCCTGCGTCCACGAGATGGCAGGCCCGGCCATTTCGAGCGAGGACGACCTGGCTGGCCTGCTCGCCCTGGCCCGTGACGAGCCGTTGCCCGAAGTCATCGCGTACTGGGGCGAGCTGTTCGGGGTCGACAAGGCCCGCGAGCTCGGGGCAGTCGGAGCGGCCGGTGACCTGTTCTGCGACGGGTCGCTGGGCTCGCACACCGCGGCGCTGCACGTGCCGTACGCCGACCGGCCCGACAGCACCGGGATGGTGCGCTTCGACACCGCCGACGTGGGCGAGCACGTGCGGCAGTGTGCCGAAGCTGGTTTGCAGGCCGGATTCCACGCCATCGGCGATGCGGCGGTCGACCAGGTCATGGACGCGTTCGAGCTGGCGGCCGGGCGCCTGGGCCGCCCGGTCGGCCGGGGGCACCGCATCGAGCACGCCGAGTACGTCCACGATCCGCACCGGATGGCACGCATCGGCCTCACCGCGTCGATCCAGCCGGTGTTCGACGCCGAATGGGGCGGGACGAGCGGCATGTACGCAACCCGGCTCGGCCGCGACCGCGCCGGCGAGCTGAACCCGTTCGCCGCACTGGCCGCGGCCGGTGTGCCACTCGCCTTCGGGTCCGACGCCCCGGTCACCCCGCTCGGCCCTTGGGCAGCCGTACGGGCCGCCGTGTATCCGCACAACCCGGACGCCGCGCTCGACTCGCCGACGGCGTTCGCTGCTCACACGGTCGGCGGCTGGGCGGCCGCCCGTCGCGCCGGGGGCGAGCTCGGCCCTGGCGCCGCCGCCACCTTCGCCGTCTGGGACGCAGGTCCGCTCGACGCGGCGACGGGCCTGCCTGAGCTCGGCCCGTCCGTCGAGCTGCCGCACTGCGTGGCAACGGTCCGCGACGGTGTCACGATCTTCGATTCGGGACGGCTCGGGTGACCCGCACTGAGAGCCCTCGCCGCTCCGGCGCCGCACTCGGTGATACTCGACGGATGTCCTTGCGGTGGCCCGTCCCGGTGCGTGAGGTCGCCGCCACCGTCCCGGTGCGGTGGGCCGCGCTCGCCGCGATCGTTGCCGGCATCGCCGCAGCCTTCGCGTTTCCGCGGGTCGGAATCTGGCCACTCGCGATCGTCAGCGTTGCCGGGCTGTCCTGGGCGGTGGACGGCCGCCGGACGCGCACGGCCGCGTGGCTCGGCCTGCTGTACGGGCTCGGGTTCTTCGTCCCACTGTTGCACTGGACCGGCGTGTATGTCGGCGCGGCGCCGTGGCTGATCCTGGCCGTCGCCGAGGCATGTTTCATGGCGTTGCTCGGCGCCGTGCTCGCCACCGTCCAACGGCTGCCAGGCGCGCCGGCGTGGGTCGCGTGTTCGTGGGTGCTGCAGGAGGCGTTGCGCGACCGGTTGCCGTTCGGCGGGTTCCCGTGGGGGCGTCTCGCGTTCAGCCAGCAGGACTCGCCGCTGCGCTGGTTCATCGCGCTGGGCGGTGCGCCGCTGCTGAGCTTCGCGGTCGCGTTCACCGGCGCCGGGCTGTGGCTGCTGACCACGGCATTGCCGGCGCGGGCTCCGCGCCGCATCGTCGCCGGCGTGATCATCCTCGCCGTTCTCCCGGTGGCCGGTGGCTTGTGGAGCCTGATCCACCCCGCGCCGTCCGGCACCGCGCTGCGGATCGCACTCGTGCAGGGCAGCGTCCCCGACCGCGGACTTGCCTTCGAGGACCGGGCCCGCCAGGTGCTCGACAACCACGTCGCGCAGACCATGCGATTGGCCGCCGAGATCAAGTCGGGACGGGTCGCGCAGCCGCAACTCGTGCTGTGGCCCGAGAACTCCTCCGATGTCGATCCGCTCGTCGACAAGTCGGCCGCCGCGGAGATCACCAGAGCCGTGCGGGCGGTGAACGCGCCGGTGTTGGTCGGCGCGATCCTGTCCGGACCCGGTCCGACGCACCGTCGCAACGCCGGGATCCTCTGGTCGCCGACGACGGGGCCGGGCGCGATGTACATCAAGCGGCACCCCGTCCCGTTCGCCGAGTACATTCCGCTGCGCTCGATCGCCGAAGCGGTGAGTTCGGACGCCAAGCTGGTCACGCAGGACATGGTCGCCGGCACGGGCAATGGGCTGCTGACCGGCGGCCCCGTGCCCATCGGTGACGTGATCTGCTTCGAGGTCGCCTACGACAACCTGGTCGACTCCTCGGTCGAAGCGGGTGCGCAACTCGTCGTCGTCCAGACCAACAACGCGACCTTCGGGCGCACGGCCGAGACCTACCAGCAGATCGCGATGAGCAAGCTGCGCGCGATCGAGACCGGACGCACCGTGGCGCAGGTCTCGACGACCGGGGTGTCGGCGATCTTCACGCCGGACGGCGACATGATTCGGGAGTCGGGCACACTGTTCCGGCCCGCACTGCTCAGCGCTTCCGTCCCGTTGGAAACCGGGACAACGCCGGCGATCGCCCTCGGCGAGATTCCGGAGTGGGCGCTCGCAGCGCTGGCCGTGCTGGCACTCGGCACCGTCGTCGTCTCGTCCCGCGTGAGCAGCAGAAAGCAGGAAGTGGTCACTACATGAGGTCACCCCACGAAAACGCTCCGCACGAAGCACTTCGCGTTTCCGCGGGGACCCCGAAGGATGCCGTCCTGGTCATCGTCCCGACCTACAACGAGCGGGACAACATTGCGCGCATCATCGAACGTTTGCACGCGGCGCTGCCGGACGCGCACGTGCTCGTGGCCGACGACGCGAGCCCGGACGGCACCGGCGAGATCGCCGACTCGCTGGCGGCGCAGGACCCGCGCGTGCACGTACTGCACCGTCCGGCCAAGGCCGGACTCGGCGCCGCGTACGTCGGCGGGTTCGACTGGGGACTCGCACGCGATTACGGCGTGCTCGTCGAGATGGACGCGGACGGATCGCACGCCCCCGAGCAGCTGCCGCGCATGCTGGCCGCGCTCGAGCACGCCGACGTCGTGCTGGGATCGCGCTGGATTCCCGGCGGCGCCATCGTCAACTGGCCGCGGCGGCGCGAGGTCCTCTCGCGCGGCGCGAACATCTACGTCCGGATCGCGCTCGGCATCCCGGTACGTGACGCCACCGGCGGTTACCGCGCGTACCGGCGCGAGGTGCTCGAGGCGATCGACTACCGCGCGGTCAGTTCGCAGGGCTATTGCTTCCAGGTCGACCTTGCCTGGCGCGTGCTGCAGGCAGGATTTCGCATCGTCGAGGTACCGATCACCTTCGCCGAGCGCGAGCGTGGTGAGTCGAAGATGAGCGGCGCAATCGTGCGCGAGGCGTTCGTCCGCGTGGGGCAATGGGGCGCGCAGCATCGCGCGGCTCAACTGCGCGGCGCGCTGCGTCGTAAGTAGCGTCGCCGGCAGCGTCGCCACACCTGGCCTCGGACATGACGACGCCGCCCGGACCGAAGTCCGGACGGCGTCGTGGTGGTCTGACTGGCGGGGCTGCTAAGCGCTCTTCTGTCCGCGCCGGGCGCGCAAGACGTCCAGACGCTCGGCGAGCACTTCCTCGAGATCGGCGATCGAACGCCGCTCCATCAGCATGTCCCAGTGAGTACGCGCCGGCTTGACCTTCTTGGCCTCCGGCTCCGGGCCGTCGATAAGCAACCCGGTCGTCCCATCGAGTCGGCACTCCCATGTCGTGGGAATCTCCGCCTCCTCCGAGAACGGGACGCTGAACTCGTGCCCACGCTGGCAGCGGTAGGCCGCCACATTGCGCGGCGCAGGCTCAGCGCCGTACTCGGTCTCGTAGCTGATCGCGCCCAGCCGACTGCCACGTAGCGTGCGATCTGCCATGATCGACACCTCCTGAATTGGCTCGTCTCTGGATCGGTGCACCGAAAACCACGAGCACCTGTCGTGCTCATCGGTATGACATCGTCGGTGTTTAGTGGTGTTTCACCGCTGTGGTAACCAACGGGTAACGATGGTGAATGATTCCCGCTGACGACCCGTCGGTAACCCCCGACACCGCGATCTCTCAGGCGCACCGCCCAGTGATTTGGAGCTTCGATGCCACTGCTCGACACCGTTACCAAGAATTACGAGACGCAGGGCGATTCGGTTTCGGTATTGCGCAAACTCTTACCTTCGGCCCAGGCGATCGCGGCCGGGATCGGGGTGGGTCGGGTCCTCATCGGGTCAGCATTCCTGGCCGCTCCGCGCGTCTCGGTGCGGATGCTCGGGGTCGACACCGCCACCGCCAAGCGGATGACCTTCCTCGCCCGCATGACGGCCGGACGCGACATCGTGCTCGGGGCGGGCACGCTGAATGCGGGGACGGGTCGGCGGGCGGTTCCGTGGTTACTGGCCGGCGCGGGGGCCGATCTCGTCGACGCGCTCGCGATCGCGGGGGCGGTCAAGACCGGCACAGCGCGCGGTGTCCCGGCGCTGGCGACGGTGGGCGGGGCGGCGGCGATAGCTGTGGTCGGCGCCTGGGCCGCGCTGGAGCTGCAAAACCTCGACTAGAGGTTGAGACCCGTCAGGGCGACTGATCCGGACAATTCCGCCTCGTAGGGATATTTCACGTATTTCGCCGGGTAGGCACGCGGCGTGCGTACGCGACTGCTCGTCCTGACCGCCACTGCCCTGCTCGCCGCGACCACGGCGGTCGTGCCGAGCGACGCCGGAGCTGCCCCGGCCGGCAACTCCGGCGACAGATCCGCCGGCAAGCAGGCGGTCGCCGTCGGCAGCGGGGGTGCCGTGACCTCCGCAGACCTCGATGCGAGCCGTGCCGGAATCGCGGTGCTGCGCCACGGCGGCAACGCGATCGACGCGGCGGTCGCGACGGCGAGCGCACTCGGCGTCACCGAACCATTCGTGGCCGGTCCGGGCGGTGGCGGCTTCATGGTGATCTACCTGGCCAAGCAGCACCGCGTCGTCACGATCGACGGTCGCGAGAAGTGCCCGGCCAAGTGCACCTCGACGATGTTCCAGGATTCGTCGGGCAACGCAATGGACTTCGAGCACGCACGCCGTTCGGGTCTGTCGGTCGGCGTTCCCGGCATGGTGGCGACGTGGGCCAAGGCGGTACGCAAGTACGGGCGGCACAGCTTCGCGCGCGATCTCCACCCCGCGATCGGGATCGCACGGCACGGCTTCGTCGTCGACAAGAACTTCAACCAGCAGGAGCAGGACTCGCTCGCCGATCTCCAGTCCTTCACGAGCAGCCGCAAGCTCTTCCTGACCAAGGACGGGCAACCGCTCCCGATCGGGACGGTGCTGCGTAACCCCGACCTGGCGCGGACCTATTCGCTGCTGGCCGAGCACGGGCCGAGCTACTTCTACCGTGGTGCGCTCGCGACCGACATCGCGCACACAGTGCAGCACCCGCCGGTCTCGGGTGACAGCGACTTCCCGATCCGTCGGGGCTTCATGACGCGCAAGGATCTCGCCGCGTACACCGCGCCGATCCGCAAGCCGACCCACGTGAACTACCGCGGCCTCGACGTCTACGGGATGGCACCGCCGTCGTCGGGCGGCCTCACGGTGGGTGAGGCCCTGAACATCCTGTCGCACTGGAACCTGCACTCGGAGTCCCGGGCGAAGGCGCTGTTCCAGTACCTCGAGGCGTCGCGGCTGGCCTTCGCCGACCGCAATGCCTACATCGGCGACTCGGACTACGTCGACGTGCCGCAGCACGGGCTGCTCGATCCCGCCTACGCCGCGACCAGGTCGTGCCTGATCACCGACCATGCGCTCACCTCGCCGGCTCAGCCGGGCAACCCGTACCAGCCGTACGGCGGTTGTGGCTCGAGCGCGAAGGGAAGCGCTACGTCCCACGAGGGCATGCACACCAACCATCTGGTGACCGTGGACCGGTGGGGCAACGTCGTGAGCTACACCAACACCATCGAAGAGATCGCCGGCAGCGGTATGACCGTGCCGGGCCGCGGCTTCCTGCTCAACAACGAGATGACCGACTTCGACTTCGTGCCGCTGACCACGCAGCGTTTCGACCCGAACCAGCCCGCCGGCGGCAAGCGACCGCGCTCGAGCATGTCGCCGACGATCGTGCTGCGCAACGGCAAGTTCGACTTCGCAGTCGGCTCGCCGGGCGGTTCGACGATCATCACGACCGTCCTGCAGATCCTGGTGAACCACATCGATTTCGGCATGTCGCTGCCCCAAGCGCTGTGGGCGCCACGGGTGTCGCAGCGCGACTCGTCGACCAGCCAGGCCGAGCAGCAGTTCTACGACAGCGATCTGGCCAAGCAGCTGCACAACCGGTACGGCGAGAACTTCTCGCTCGTGACGGGGTCAATTGCGCCGTTGCTCACCTACATCGGTAATGCGACCGGCGTGCAGTCGCTCGGTTCGGGTCGCTATCAGGCTGTGGCGGAGAAGGTCCGCGAGGGCGGTGGTTCGGCGCTCGTCGTCCACGCCGGCGGCTGAGTCACAGGATCGCCGGGACCTCGTTGCCGGCCGCTTCGACTGCCCGGCGCACAGGCACCCGCAGCAGCAGGACGAAGCCGACGACGAAGAACACGACCAGCGAGAACAGCGCGCCGCGGTAGGAGCCGGTGTTCTGGTAGGTCAGGCCGAACACGAGCGGGCCGAGCCAGCTCGTGCCCGAGTCGGAGATCTCGTAGAAGGAGAAGTACTCCGCCTCGACGCCGGCCGGGATCATCCGCGAGAACAGCGACCGCGACAGCGCCTGGCTGCCGCCGAGCACCAGCGCGATGACCATGGCAAGGGCGAAGAACTCCCAGATCACTCCTTCCTGCAGGAAGTACCCGACGCCGACGCAGGCCATCCAGACGATCAGCGAGCCCAACACGACCCGCTTCGAGCCGAATCGCTCGGCCAGCCGGCCCAGCCCGATCGCGCCGGCGAACGCGACGAACTGGACGATGAGGATCGCGACGAGCAAGACGGTGTCGGACAGGTGCAACTGCTTGTCGCCGTACTGGGCGGCGACGGTGGTGACGGTCTGGATTCCGTCGTTGTAGATCAGGAACGCGATGAGGAACGCCAGGGTCAGCGGGAACCCGCGCAGGTGCCGCATGGTGGCGGCGAGCTGCCGAAATCCCGAGCTCAGCAGCCCGCCGGAGCCGGAGCGGGCGCCTCGTCCGATGATCCGGGGCAGGCGCCGGTACACGGGAACCGACCAGATCAGCCACCAGATTCCGGACGCGCACAGCGACGCACGAGCCAGTGTTGATTTATCGACAAACAGACTTGTCAAGAAAGAGACAGCGAGCAGGGTGCCACCGCCGATGTAGGCGATCGCCCAGCCGACCGAGGACACCTTGTCGCGGTCGGCCGAGGTCGACAGGTCGACCAGCAGCGAGTAGCTCACCACGATCGAGCAGCTGTAGCCGAGGAACGCCAGCGAGTACAGCGCCGCGCCGAGCTGCCAGTTCGTCGGGCCGACGAAGACCATCGCAACGCAGGCGAGCGCGCCGAACCAGCCGGCGGCCAGCATGATGTCGCGCTTGCGTCCGGTGCGGTCGGCGATGGCACCCACGAGGGGCATCAGCACGACGACCACGATGGTCGCCGCGCTGACCGTGTACGCGAACAGGCTGCCCGGCGCCACGGGGATGCCGAACGGATGGACCCGGCCGTTGGTGCCGACCGCGTTCTGGGCCACCGAGGTCAGGTACCGCGACATGAACACCGTGGTGACCAGGGTGGGGAAGGTCTGGCTCGCCCACCCGTAGAGGTACCAACCGCGGCGTTGCCGCACGATGGCGCCATCGGCGTCGTCGGCGCCCTCGGCCGGCGCGGCGAAGCTCACGAACGTGAGCTTATGGGCCCCACTGCCCCCGTTCGATGAGCACCTCGCGCAGCAGGTCGGCCCGGTCGGTCATCAGCCCGTCGACGCCGAGGTCGAGCAGCCGGTGCATGTCGGCGGGCGCATCGACCGTGTACGCGATCACCGGCAGACCGAGCCGGTGCGCCGAGGCGAGGAATCGTGCGTCGGTCACCGCGAGCCGCCCGACGCGCGTCGGCACCTCCACACACGCAGCGCCGCGGGGGAACGCGCGACCGGTCGTCCGCAGCGACACCACGGCGGCCGGCCCGAACGATGTGCACAGGCTCGGGCCGAGTTGGGCGCGGACCGCCCGGATTCGCCGCGTCGCGAACGCGCCGACGCACACACGGTCGATCGCCGCCGTCCGGCGCAGCACATCGATCGACGGCTGCAGCGATCGGTTCGACTTCATGTCGAGATTGATCCGGACATCAGGCCAGGTGGCCAGCACGTCGGCCAGGAGCGGGATCGGCTCGCGGCCGCGGATGCGCGCCTTGCGCACCTGGGCCCACGTCATCTTCTCGATCTCGCCGTGCCCGTCGGTGACCCGATCGAGGCGCGCGTCGTGAAAGGCGAGCGCCACGCCATCGGCCGTGGCCCGCACGTCCGTCTCGAGGTAGCGGTAGCCGAGATCGACGGCACGTTGGAACGCGGACATCGAATTCTCGTCGCCGTCCGGTGCGAAGCCGCGATGCGCGAACGCAAACGGACGCGGACCGTCGAGGAATCCCATCGGCGGGTGCCTAAGCGGCGAGCAACAGCGTGCGCAGGTGCCGAACCGGCGGCGACCCGTGCGCGAGCACCATGTCGTGCAGCGCGCGATCACTGATCGTCGACTGTTGCGCTCGAAGGTCGCGGACGAGGTCACGCACCTCGCAGTAGCCGACGTAATAGGTGCACAGTTGCGTCGAGGTCAGCTGCACGCGTTGCCACTTCTCGACCGCCTCGCCGTCTTCCTGGTAGGCGCGCTCGGTCATCAGCTGACGCGCTTGCGTCTCATCGAGGTCGCGGCAGTGGAAGCGGATGTCGAGGATGGTGTTGAGCGTCGTGCGCAGCTGCATCTTCAATTGCTGCATGCGAAGTGCGCTCGCTGCGCGCGCCGATTCGTCGCTGCGGTAGCCGCGCGTTGCCATCAGCTCCTCGGCGTAGACCGCCCAGCCTTCGACGAACGATCCGCTGTAGAACACAGCACGAATCGGCGTGGTCGCACGGTGCCGGTTCGAGTGCATGAGCTGCAGCGCGTGTCCGGGCATCGCTTCGTGCAATGTCAGGTCGTGCAGCATGTGCAGGTTGTATTCGCGGAAGTACGACGCGATGCGCTCGGCGCTCCAACCCTCCGGCGTGGGTGAGACCGCGAACTGAGTCGGTAGCGGTGATTTCTCCAGCGGTCCGGACGGATTGCAGTAGGCACCGGCGACGCCGCGATCGATCTCGGGCATCTCGATCACGTCGACCTGGTCGTCGTAGATCGTCATGAGATCGTTGGCGCGCACGAACTCCGTGGCGTCGGCCATCGCGGCACGGCAGAACTCCAAGATCGTGTCGTCGGTCGCGACGTCGCGGGCCAGCTCGTCCATGACCGATCGGACCGTGGTCTCATCGGCGTCGGCGACGCCGGCGAACCGGCCGGCTTCCGCAGCGATCTCGCCACCGATGCGTTCGAAGTCGTCCTCGGCCCGCGCGAGCAGCGCGTCCGGATCGAACTCGGTGTCCAGGGCGAGGGCGAGCTTGCTGCTGAACAGGTCACGTCCGATGCGCGGGCTGCGGGTCGCCGTTGCGAGCTGGTGGCGAAGCCAGTCGCGGTGTTCCTCGACGGCGGTGCGCGCGGCGTCGGCCTCGGGTCCGAGGGTGCTGCCCGCTTCCGCAGCCAGCGCGGGAAGCGCGTCCTCGATCAGATGTGTCGTGCCGGCAAGCTGCGCGATGGCGGTCTCGGTGTGGATGCGCGACAGGTCATGGAGCCGGTCGCGGGCCGCCGCGAAGAAAGCCGGGACGCCCGCCAGCCGGGCTCGCGCGGCCTCGAGTCGCTCGCCGGCGGGCGCGAACGGACGCGAGGCCAGGGCGTGCAGTGCGCCGCCGGGATTGTGCTCCATGGCGTTCCAGTCGCCCTCGCGCAGTTGCTCGAGGTCGAGCAGCTCCCACCGCAGCGCTGTGCGAAGAACTTCGCCGTCGATCTGCTCGTCGGCGTCGTCGACGGCCAGCGCAGCGAGGGCGTCGAGTTGCCCGCGCAGGTCGTCGGCGCGTGCGGCGGCGCCGCCAGGGGACGGGTCGGGCAGGGCGTGGTCGCGCGTGTGGTCACCGAGGAAGGTTGCGGCGTCCGGGTGCGCGTCGAGCCAATGGTCGAGAGTCGCCGACGCGAATCCGGCGAAGGCTGACTGCTCGGGATCGGGGGTTGGCGTCACTCGTCAGAGGTTAGTTCCTTGCGCAGCAGCTTCCCCGTGGCGTTGCGCGGCAGCTCGTCGACGAACTCGACCTCGCGCGGAACCTTGTGCCGGGCCAGTTCCGACTTCACGTGCGCCTTGACTTCGTCCTCGGACAGCTCCTGGCCGTCCTTGAGCACGACGAAGGCCTTGAGGCGCTGCCCGAAGTCCTTGTCCTTCACGCCGACGACGGCTGCGTCGGCGATCGCCTTGTGCTCGATGAGCAGGTTCTCGACCTCGGCGGGGAAGACGTTCTCGCCGCCGGAGACGATCATGTCGTCGTCACGTCCGTCGATGAACAGCAGGCCGTCCTTGTCGAAGTGGCCGACGTCGCCGGAGGACAGCAGCCCGTCGATCTCGTCCTTCGAGCCGCCGCCGGTGTAGCCCTCGAACTTCAGACCGCTGCCGACGAAGATTCGGCCCGTGACGTCGGGCTCGGTGATGCGCTTGCCGTCCTCGTCGTAGATGTGCACCTTGCAGCCGACCGGAACCTTGCCGACCGTGCCGGGCGCCTTCTTCCAGTCCTCAGGCGTGGCCACGCTCGCAACGGCGACCTCGGTCGAGCCGTAGAGGTTGTAGACGACGTCACCGAACAGTTCCATCGCGTGGTTGCCGACCTCGGGCGCGAGCGCCGAGCCGGCCAGGAAGATGATCTTGAGTGCGCTCGTGTCGTACTTCTTGATCTCCTCGTCGTCCATTTCGAGCATGCGCTGCAACATCGTCGGGACGAGGACGAGCGTTTCGCATTTGTACTCAGCCATCATCTCGAGGGTCTTGCGCGGGTCGTACTTGCGCCGAGTGACCGTGGTCGAACCGAGTGCGAGGGTGAGCAGGAACTGCGACAGACCGGTGCCGTGGAACAACGGCGCGCCGAAGAAGGTGCGCTCGTTGATGCCGAGCGGGACGCGATCGAGGAACTGGGCCGCGGCGAACGGCGAACTGACCTGACGCGACGCGCCCTTCGGCGTGCCCGTCGTGCCACTGGTCAACAGGACCAGGCCGCCCACGGTCTTCGGTCGTGAGAGATCGTCGGTCGAACTGTCCTTGATGAGGTCTTCGAGCGTGGTGTGTTCGTTGTCGTCGCCGTCGGTCCACGCGAGGTAGCGCGGCACGTCGTCCGGAACCTCGCCGAGGATCTCGCTGAACTCGGCGTCGTAGACGAGCGTGTCGGCGCCTTCGCGTTCGACGACCTCGGCGAACTGCGGCTTGGCGAAACCGGTGTTCATCAGCAACAACTTCGCGCCGAGCTTGCCCGCAGCGAACATCGTCTCGATCAGGCCGCGGTGGTCACGGCACAGCACCGCGATCACCGACTTGTCGGACAAGCCCTCCTCCTGCCACGCCCGGGCCAGCGCGTTGGAGCGTTGGTCGAGTTCGCGGAAGGTCAGTTCGCCGATCTCGTCGACGAGGCCGGGGAAATCAGGGTCACGATGCGCCGCAATCTTGATGGCGCCGGCGACCATGCCCCACGACCGCATCGCCAAGAGTGCGTAAGCCATGTCCTGCGGCTTGGTCACGGGTGCGATCCCGCTCCGCAGCAGCACGCTCGCCTCGCGCGCCGTCGTAGGCAGCCGACGGAACTGCTGCCATGCCATGTCGAGATCGACCTTGACCACTCGCCACTCCTCGTGTCAGGACTCTGCCGGGTGTCCTACCCGCGAAGCACTGTGCCAGAACCGGGGCCTCAGAGCGCGTCGAGGCGGACGGGCAGGCCGTCCTTGGGGCGGGGCAGCGAGCTCCAGTCGATCGGCATCACGTAGTCGTTCGGGACGCTCCAGCGGTAGCCGAGCAGCAGTTGGTGCATCGCCGCCTTGACCTCCATCCCGCCGAAGTGCAGGCCGATGCACTTGTGCACGCCGTTGCCGAACGGGATCCACGCATTGCGGTGGACGGTGCCGTCGGGTCCGAACCGATCGGGGTCGAAGCGCTCCGGATCGGGCCAGTATTCGGACAGGTGGTGGGTGTTGTGGACGCTCACCGAGACGTACGTGTCAGCCGGGATGCGGAACCCGAGCACCTCGGTCTCCTTCACCGTCTTTCGAGCCAGCCCGGGTACCGCGGTCACGAGACGCATGCACTCGCGCATGACCCGATCGAGCGTCTCGAGCCGATCGAGATCCTTGTAGGCGAGCGTCGGCGTGCCGACTGCCAGCGACTCGGCACGACACTTCTGCTGCCAGTCGGGGTGTTTGGCGAGGTAGTACGCCATCGTCGTCATCGTGATGGTGGTCGTGTCGTGCGCGGCCATCAGCAGGAAGATCATGTGATTGACGATGTCGTCGTCGCTGAACGAGGCGCCGTCGTCATCGCGTGCGTGCACGAGCGCGCTGAACAGATCCGCTCCGTCGCCGGTGCGCTTGCCCGCGATCTGCGGATACAGGAACTGCTCGAGGCGTTGACGCCCCTTGAGCCCACGTGACCAGCGCAGCCCCGGCACGGGGAACCGGAACACGGCGGTGCCCGCTCGGACGCAATCGACGAAGGCGGTGTTGAGCGTGTCTGCCGCCGGGCCGAGGTCAGCGCCCATGAACGTTCGCGTCGCAACGTCGAGCGAGAGCTGCTTGACAGCGGGGTAGAAGCGGAAGTCGCGATCGGTTTGCCACCGCGTGAATCCGTCGGCCAACGTCGCGTTCATCGGATCGAGATAGCCGGCGAGGCGTTCGGACGTGAACGCCTGCTGCATGATGCGGCGGTGTCGATGGTGCTCGTCGAAGTCGAGCAGCATCAGACCGCGGTTGAAGAATTTGCCGATCAGGAAGCCCCAACCCGGTCCGTTCGCGAAAGCTCGGTCGCGGTTCTGCAACACGATCGACGTGGCCTCGGGACCGGTGAACGTGACGTTCTTGCGCCCGAACGCGCGCAGCCACGAGACCGGTCCGTACTTGTCGTAGCGTTCGCGGGAGTTGTACAGCTTTCCGGACAGAACGTCGAAGGTGTAACCGACTATCGGTAGGCCTTTGTCGCCGGGCACCTCACGCAGCGTCTTGACATCCTCGACTGTCATGTCAACCGACCATAGCCCTGTCGGACGGCCTTGCCGAAGGATTGAATTCGCGATTCAATTCTTCAATGGCGTACCGGCGCACGGCAGGCGTGGAGGCTCGGCTGGCCGCTCAGCGCGCCCGTATCGTGGCCGCGGCGACGCACCAGCTCGCCATGCACGGCTATGCCGGCTGCTCGATCGCCGCGGTCGCCCGACGCGCGGGGGTGTCACCCGGGACGGTTTACAACCACGTCGACGGCAAGGCGGAGCTGGTCGCCGAGGTGTTCCGCGAGGTCTGCGGCCGGGAGGTCGACGCGGTGGCGTCGGCGGTGCGTCCCGCGGTCGGCACGGCAAGCCGGATCACCGCGCTCGTCGAGACGTTCGCCCTGCGCGCGATGAAGTCGCCGCGCCTGGCCTATGCGCTGCTCGTCGAACCGGTCGACGCGCTGGTCGACGAATTGCGGCTCGAGTTCCGGGTCGCGTTCCGCGACATCGCGGCTGCCGCGATCGACACCGGCGTCACCGCCGGCGAGCTGCCCCCGCAGGATCCGCAGGTGGTCGCGGCCGCGCTCGTCGGTGCTATCGGCGAGGCACTGGTCGGGCCGCTGAGCGGCGAGCCCGATCCGACCACCGTCCCCGAACTCGTCAGTTTCGCCCTACGTTCGATCGGAGTCCGCGATGCCGTCCACGCATGAGGTGACCAACCAGGTTCCGCCGCTGTCAGGGGACATCAGCACGTTCCCGGCGCTGCTCGAAGGATTGCATCGTGAGGGCGCGGGATGGGCGGAGCCCGAGGTACGCGACCTGGGCAAGCTCGCCAACAGCGAGACCGCGCAGGAGTGGGGACGGCTCGCGAACGAGCATCCACCCGTGTTGCGCACGCACGACCGTTACGGCCACCGCATCGACGAGGTCGACTACCTGCCGCAGTACCACGAGCTGATGCGCATTGCCGTCGAACACGGGCTGCACGGTTCGCCATGGTCGTCCGAACGCGCGGGCGTGCATGTGGCGCGAGCAGCGAAACTGATGGCGTGGGGCGTGTCCGACGCAGGGCACCTGTGCCCGATATCGATGACCTATGCCGTCGTGCCCGCGTTGCGTACGACACCGGCCCTCGCTGCCGATTACGAACCGCTGCTGACCAGCACGACCTACGACTACGGGCTGCGTCCGCCGTTGACGAAGCTGGGCCTGATCGCAGGCATGTCGATGACCGAGAAGCAGGGCGGCTCGGACGTTCGCGCGAACACGACCACTGCCGTGCGCGCCGGGGACGGCAGCTACCGGCTCACCGGGCACAAGTGGTTCACCTCGGCTCCGATGTCGGATCTGTTCCTGACGCTTGCGCAGGCTCCGGGCGGGCTGTCGTGCTTCCTCGTCCCGCGCGTGCTTCCGGACGGGTCGCTCAATGCGTTCTATCTGCAGCGGCTGAAGGACAAGCTCGGCAACAAGTCGAACGCGTCGAGCGAGATCGAGTACGAGGACGCGATCGGTTGGCTCGTCGGCGACGAGGGTCGCGGTGTGCGCACCATCATCGAGATGGTCAACATGACACGACTCGACTGCGCGCTCATGGCGGCCGGTGGGATGCGGATCGGCACAGCTCATGCCGTGCACCATGCGACGCACCGGACGGTGTTCGGCAAGCGCCTGCTCGACCAGCCGGCGATGGTCAACGTCTTGGCGGATCTCGCGATCGATTCGGAGGCCGCGACGACCGTGGTGATGCGCCTTGCCGGCGCTGTGGATCGGTCGGTGCGCGGTGACGCCGGCGAGACGGCGTTTCGCCGGGTCGGGCTTGCCGTGACCAAGTACTGGTTGTGCAAGCGATGGTCGACGCACGCAGCCGAATCGCTCGAATGCCTGGGCGGCAACGGCTACATCGAGGACTCGGGGTTGCCACGGCTCTACCGCGAGGCACCGCTCGTATCGATCTGGGAAGGCTCCGGCAACGTCGCGGCGCTCGACACGTTGCGGGCGATGGTGCGCGAGCCCGAGGCCATCGAGGCGTTCTTCGGTGAACTTGATCTGGCTGCCGGTACCGATGCGCGTTACGACGATGCGTTGGCGTTGCTGCACAAGGAGTTCAGCAATGGCGACGACCTCGAGTACCGGGCTCGGCACATCGTGGAGCGCATGGCGATGCTCCTGCAGGGATCGCTCTTGCTGCGCCACGGCAACACCGCTGTCGCCGATGCGTTCGTCGCGTCGCGTCTCGGTGGCGACTGGGGTGTCGCGTACGGCACGCTGCCCACCGGCCTCGACACCGCGACGATCCTCGAGCGGGCGTCAGTGCTGGGGTAGCGCGACGCGACGCGTCCAACCTCGCTTCATACGGACGTGTCCGATCACGCGGCACACCAGGTAGAACGTGAACGAGATCGTCGTGACGTACGGGCTGATCGGGATGTTGTCGGAGCCGAGGGCAAGCAGGATGCCGCCCACCATCGACGTGGTTGCGAACGCGACGGACAGCACGGGGACCAGCACCGGTGACGCAGTCACGCGCATCGCTGCGGCTGCAGGAGTGCACACGATCGAGAGCACGAGCAGCGCGCCGACCGACTGGACGGACATCGCGACGGTGAGCCCGAGAACGAGCATGAACACGGGGGAGAGCAGCCGCACCGGGACACCGCGTGCCGCGGCTGCGTCAGGGTCCGTGCTGGCGAACATCAACGGCCGCCACATCACGACCAACGCGGCTACCACGATCACGGCCGTCCAGATCAAGTAGCCGAGCTGCGCATTGTCGACGGCGACGATCTGCCCGATGAGCGTGCCGAACTTGTTGGCCGACCGGCCCCTGTACAGCCCGAGGAACAACACGCCCAGGCCGAGTCCGAAGGGCATGACGACACCGATGATCGAGTTGCGCTCGCGCGCCCGGACGCCGAGCAGGCCGATGATCAACGCGGCGATCATCGATCCGATGATGCCGCCGAGCACGACGCTGGTGCCTGCGAGCAAGGCTGCGGCGGCACCGGCGAACGACAGCTCCGAGATGCCGTGCACCGCGAACGGGAGGTCGCGCATCATCACGAAGGTGCTGATCAGTCCGCACACGACGCCGAGGATGGCGCCCGCGATCACCGAGTTGTGCAGCAGTTGCAGCAGCTGGCCGTACTCGCTGAAGTCGAAGACGCGGTTCCACCAGCTCATGGGTTTGCCTTCGGGGTGCCCGCGGAAACGCGCAGCGTTCTCTGCGGAGCGCTCTCGTCGGGTGCTCTCATGAGACGACGCCTTCGTGATGGTGATGTGCGTGCAGGTCAGGGACGCCCGCCACGAGCAGGCGCGCACCGGAGCGGATGACCTCGACCGGGCGTCCGTACAGCGCGGACAACGTCTGCGTGGTCATCACCTCGTCGAGCGTGCCCGACGCGGAATCGTCCGCCCGCGAGGTAGAGCACCCGATCGACGTAGGGGAGCACGGGGTTGATCTCGTGGGTCACGAACACGACCGCCGTGTCGTGTTCGCGACGGCGGCGATCGATGAGACCGGTGATCGCGGCCTGATGGTTCGGGTCGAGCGAGAGCAACGGCTCGTCGCACAGCAGCAGTCGTGGATCGGTGGCCAGCGCCTGCGCGATCCGCACGCGTTGCTGCTCGCCGCCGGACAGCACGCCGACCGGGACGTCGGCGTAGGAGGTAGCGCCGACCTGCGCGAGTGCGGCGTCCACTTGTGCGCGCCGGTGTGCGCTGGGACGGCCGATGCCCCAGCGGTGCCCGTCGATGCCCTGGCCGACGACGTCGCGGGCACGCAGCGGGACCAGCGGGTCGAGACGACGCTGTTGGGGCACGTAGCCGATCGCGGCGCTGCCACGGCGCGCGGGTGTGCCCTCGATCAACACCTGGCCGGACGACAGCGGCTGCATGCCGAGCACGGCGCGCAGCAGACTGGTCTTGCCCGAACCGTTCGCCCCGAGCACGGCGAGGAACTCGCCCGGCTCGACCTGCAGGTCGAGCCCGTGCCACAACTCGCGGGCTCCATACGCGAGTCCGGCGCCGCGCAGTTCGAGGACCGGTGTCATTGCGCGAGCGCCTTCGTCAGGGTCGCGAGGTTTGCCTGCATCCAGCCGAGGTAACTCGTGCCGCTCGGCAGAGTCTCGGTGACGGGCACGACGGGGATGTGGTTGGCGTGCGCCGCGGCGAGCACACGCGTGGTCTCGGCGCCGGAGGTCTGTTCGTTGTACACGAGCGCGTGCACGGTGTGGTCGTCGAACAGGGCGAGCGTCTGCTCGAGCACGAGGGCCGAAACGTCCGTCCCGGCCTCGACCGCCGCGCTGAACTCCTCGGGTGTGCGGTTGACCAGCCCGCAGGCAGACAACATGTAGTCGGGAACAGGCTCGGTGATGGCGACCGGGGTGCCGGCGTAGCGCGCGCGAATCGCGGCCTCGGTCGTTTCGAGGCGGTGCAGGCCTGCGACAAACCGCGCCGCACCGGTGCCGAACGCGTGCGCCTGGGCGGGCAGCCGCTTCGACAGCACGGCGACCAGGCGTGCGACGAATCGCTGGACCGAACGAAAGTCGTACCAGACGTGTTCGTTGAGGTCGCCGCCCGGCGGCGCGGTGTGGCCGGAGATCTGCGACGACGTTGAGCGTGGTCGCACCGCTCTTGCCGGATGCGTTGCGCATCTGGTCCATGAAGTCGTCGTAGCCGCCGCCGTTCTCGACGATGACGTCCGCGTGCGAGATGGCGAGTTGGGCTCGCGCGCTCGCCTCGAACGAGTGCGGGTCCTGCGCGGGGTCGTTGATGAAGGACGTGACGTCGACCCGGTCGCCGGCGACGGCGTGCACGATCGCGGCGTACACATCGGTCGAGGTGACGACCTGCAGGCGACCGTCGGCCGCGCCGGAGCTGCTCGAGCATCCGGCGAGCACGGTCACCGAGACCGCGCAGGCGACGCCGAGAGCGAGCGACGCGACGCGCCGGACCTGCATCCGTCCGTCCCCTTACTGATATCGACAACGATATTCAATAAGGGACGTTAGCACTCACCGCAAGCAGACGGTCGGGGTGTCCGGGGAAGCGGTGCGGTGCGGGCGCGGCGCAGGTCAGCTGGCGCGGCGGTGCGGCGAGGCCATCAGCAGCTCGGCGCGGCGGGCGCCGCAGCTGGTGCCGTTGGGAAGCAGCTCGCCGAAGTCTTCGAAGAGCACGATGCCGTTGCACAGCAGGCTCCACCCCTGCTCGGGGTGGGAGACGAGCACGTGCGCTGCGTCGCGGTCGCTGTCGTCGACCGTGGGGCAGTGCGGCTCGTGCACACAGTGCGCGTGGGCTGTCATTTCGGTGTCCTGGAACGTGGTCATGGCGATGGTCCTGTGGGGGGCGAGATCCGGCGGGGGATCGGATCGATGTGGAATTGTGGAGCTGACTTGCGGTGGAGCGCTGGGCAACTCTGTCCTGGAGGTGCTTTCTCACCGGGCGGTGATACCGACTGGCTGTCGGTGGTTCCGATCGGCTCCGAAATCGCTTCCAGAGAGAGCTACCTCACAAGTCTGCCCCGGAAACGGCCCTTGTCCACGCGGCGCGTCGAAACCTGCGCCTCCGTTTCGGACATTTCCGGGCAAGTCATGTGTGGTTTCTGTAAGATTGTTACCTTGCCGTGATGTTGCAACCGCTTGGTTTGGTCGGACTACGAACAATAGCGACGGTACGCCGATCGAAGTGGCCACCGTCACGTGCGGCCCCACTGCTCTTGCGCGTCTCTCAGGTCGGCGTTGCGCGGCACCCAATCGGCGAGCACCGCGGGGAAGCCGGCCCGCATCCCGGCGTCGATGACCTCGGGGTCGTCATCGACCACCGCGGCGATGCCTCGCGAGGCGAGCCGGCGCAGGACGGCGAGCTTGTAGACCCGTGCCGGGCGGTAGTCGCCGTCGGGACGCATGTGTAGTTCGCCGGCGGGCAACCCGTGCTGCTCGAACCAGTCGAGAGTGACCTCGCGCAGCCATTCGGGGCGCCCGGTCAGCCAGACGATCTCGTGCTCGCGGCCGAGGTCGGCGACGAGCAGCCTGCCCTCGGGCAGCACCGGGTCGGCGCCGGCTTCGGCGAAGAACCGGTGCCATCGATGGCGGTGCAGGTGATGCAGTCGGTGCCTGACGTCGGCCACGACGCCGTCGACGTCGAAGACCGCGAGCACACCCGCCACCCTAGTTCGCCGAATCAGCCGGGTTCCCGCGGAATCGCCACGCTTACCCGGCGATTCCGTGGGGTGGATAGAATCATCTCTTCGTGCGCTTCCTCGACCCGGCTCCGCAGTTCGAGCTGACCTATGACGACGTCTTCATGGTGCCCGCCCGTTCGTCGGTGGCGTCCCGTTTCGACGTCGACCTGACCACCTCCGATCGCAGCGGGGCGACGATTCCGATCGTCGTCGCGAACATGACCGCGGTCGCCGGGCGACGCATGGCCGAGACGGTCGCGCGCCGTGGCGGAGTGACCGTTCTGCCGCAGGACATCCCCGCCGGCGTCGTGCGTGAGGTCGTCGGCTGGGTCAAAACCCGTCATCTCGTCGTCGAAACCGCGCGTGACGCTGAGCCCGCAGGCGCCGGTGAGTGACGCGCTCGCGCTGTTGCCCAAGCGCGCCCACGGCGCGCTGGTGGTTGTCGACGGTGGCCGTCCGGTTGGCGTGGTCACTGAGGCCGACTGCACCGGAGCCGACCGCTTCGCCCAGTTGCACCAGGTGATGTCAGCGGATCCGCTGGTGCTCGTTGCTCCGGTCGACCCGCAGCATGCGTTCGAGACCCTCGACAAGGCCCGGCGCAAGCTGGCGCCGGTCGTCGACCACGGCGGGCAACTCGTCGGGGTCATCACTCGTACGGGAGCGCTGCGCTCGACGATCTACCGGCCGGCGATCGACGACGCGGGACGGTTGCGCGTCGCGGCGGCCATCGGCGTGAACGGTGACGTCGCAGCCAAGGCGGCCGAACTGCTCGACGCGGGCATCGACCTGCTTGTCATGGACACCGCGCACGGTCACCAGCAGCGCATGGTCGACGCGCTGCGCGCCGTCCGCTCGATCGACCCTTCGGTACCCGTCGTCGCCGGCAACGTCGTCTCGGCCGAGGGCACCCGCGAGCTGATCGAGGCCGGAGCGGACATCGTTAAGGTCGGTGTCGGACCCGGGGCCATGTGTACGACCCGAATGATGACCGGTGTCGGCCGTCCGCAGTTCTCGGCCGTGCTGGAGTGTGCCGCGGCGGCACGTTCGCTCGGACGGCAGGTCTGGGCCGACGGGGGAGTGCGCCATCCTCGCGACGTCGCGCTCGCGCTCGCTGCGGGCGCATCAGCGGTGATGATCGGGTCGTGGTTCGCGGGTACCCACGAATCGCCGGGCGATCTGCACGTGGCCAGCGACGGCCGCATGTACAAGGACAGCTTCGGCATGGCATCCGCGCGCGCCGTCGCGAACCGGACGGTTGGCGAGAGCTCGTTCGACCGTGCACGCAAGGCGTTGTTCGAGGAAGGGATCTCGAGCGGCCGCCAGTACGTCGACCCCGCTCGCCCTGGTGTCGAGGATCTGATCGACACGATCACTGCGGGGGTGCGGTCGGCATGCACCTACGCGGGTGCCGCGACGCTCGAGCAGCTGCACGAGCGCGCTGTCGTCGGCGTGCAGTCCGCGTCGGGATATGCCGAAGGACGGCCGCTGTACGCCGGCTGGTGATTTATAGTCGGGTCATGACTTCGCGCGTGCAGCAGTGGTGGCCGTCCTCGGACGGCTGATCCTGCTGCGCGTTACCCAACCCAGGGCCGTCCGTATTCGGGCGGCCCTGCGTGCTGTTCGGGTGCGGCGACCCATGACCTCGAAAGGCATGTCATGTCCCGCGTTCTCACCGGCGACCGGCCCACCGGCGCCCTGCACCTCGGCCACTACTTCGGCACGCTGGCGAACCGCGTTCGTCTGCAACGCGAGGGCCACGAGATCTTCGTGGTCGTCGCCGACTATCAGGTGATCATCGATCGCGCCCGTCCTGGGCGATTGCGCGAATCGGTGCGCGACCTCGTCCGCGACTACGTCGCCGTCGGACTCGATCCCGACGCGACAGTGATCTTCCCGCACAGCGCCGTCCCCGCGCTGAACCAGCTGATGCTGCCGTTCCTGTCGCTGGTGAGCATGGGCGAGCTGACACGCAATCCGACGGTGAAGGACGAGATCGCCAACGCCGGGCGCGAATCGGTCAGCGGGCTCACGTTCACCTATCCCGTGCACCAGGCCGCGGACATCCTGTTCTGCAAGGGCGAGCTCGTGCCCGTCGGACGAGATCAGTTACCGCATCTCGAGTTGACCCGCAGCATCGCGCGGCGCTTCGGCGAGCGGTACGGCGCGATCTTCCCGCTGCCCGAGGCGTTGCTCGGCGACGCGCCGGTGCTGCGCGGTCTGGACGGACGAAAGATGGGCAAGAGCCTGGGTAACGCGATCGCGTTGAGCGACGACCTGGACACGATCGCCACCAAGATCCGCGGTGCGCGCACCGACAGCGAGCGCACGATCACGTACGACCCCGACGGGCGTCCCGAGATTGCGAACCTGCTCACGATCGCAGCGCTGTGTTCCGGGCAGACCGCGCAGAGCATCGCCGACGAGATCGGATCGTCCGGAGCGGGACGGTTGAAATCGATCACGATCGAGGCGGTCGACGAGTTGCTCCGACCGATCCGCGATCGCCGCGCCGCGATTCATGACGCCGATGTCGATCACGTCCTGCACCGCGGCGTGAAGACGGCGACTGCGATCGCCGAGGCCACTCTCTCGGAGGTCGTCGGCGTGATGGGAATGGATGTCATCACGCTTTAGGTGCAAGGGGATTCTCTGTGTGACAGTGGTGTGATGAGCTCGCACGAGCACGCCCATTCGGCCGGCGCCGACCGGCGCTGGTTGGGTGCTGCGCTCGTGGTGATCGTCGCGTTCATGATCGGCGAGGTGATCGCCGGTTTGCTGGCGCACTCGCTCGCCCTGTTGACCGACGCCGCGCACATGTTGACCGATGCGGGAGCACTCGCAGTCGCGATCATCGCGTCGCGAATCGTCCAGCGTCCGGCGCGGGGAGCGTTCACCTACGGTTTCGCTCGTGTCGACGCCCTGTCGGGGCAGGCGAGTGGGATCACGTTGCTGCTGCTCGCCGTGTGGTTCGCGGTCGAGGCGGTTCGGCGGTTGTTCGCGCCTGCCGGTGTGCACGGTGGTGCGGTCGCGATCGTCGCGCTCGTCGGAGTGGCAGTGAACCTGCTCGCGACCACGCTCGCCGGGCGAGCCGATCGCAACAGCCTGAACGTGCGCGGCGTGCTGGCGCATCTGCTCACCGACATCTGGGCGTTCGCAGCGACCCTGCTGGCCGGCATCGTCGTGCTGACGACGGGATGGACCCGGGCGGACCCGATCGCGTCGTTGGTCGTCGCGGCGCTGATGGCCTGGACGGGGTGGCGGCTCGTCCGCGCTGCCGGGCGGGTGTTCCTCGAGGCGGCTCCGTCCGGTGTCGATCCGGTGGCGCTGGGTCAGGAGCTTGCGCAGACCGACGGCGTGGCCGAGGTGCACGACCTGCACGTGTGGGAGATCGGGCCGGGCACGGTCGCGGTGTCGGCACACGTGCTCGTTCGTCCGCCGCGCGACTGCCACGAGGTCGCCGCGCAGCTGCGTGCCGTGCTCGGCGAGCGGTACGGAATCGGGCACGTCACGCTGCAGACCGATCACGCCGATGCCGCGGACCAGCACCTGGCGGCCGAGTGCGCGGATGCGCACGGGGTGGTCCATACGCCGCACGCCGGGTAGGTACTGGCAAACCGTGCGAGACTCGGGACCATGCTGGTCCCGATGTCGCCACAGAGCTCGCTGTTCCTGCTGGCCGAGACGCGTGAGCATCCGATGCACGTGGGCAGCCTGCAGCTTTTCCAGCCGCCGGACGGGGCGACGGCGCAGGACGTGAGCGCGCTGTTCGACCAGGCGCTGGCCAGTACGGAAGTGGCGCCGTTGTTCCAGAAGCGGGCCCGGCGGTCGATCACGTCGCTCGGCCAGTGGGGGTGGGAGGTCGACCAGCAGTTCGACCTCGAGCATCACGTCCGCAAGAACGCGCTGCCGCAGCCTGCGCGGGTGCGCGAGCTGCTCGTGCTGTGTTCGCGGCTGCACTCGTCCTTGCTCGATCGGCATCGTCCGCTGTGGGAGACGCACCTGATCGAAGGGCTCAACGACGGTCGGTTCGCGGTGTACTTCAAGTCGCACCACGCGTTGGTCGACGGAGTTTCGGCGTTACGGGTGTTGAGCCGCATGCTGTCCGACGATCCCGATGATCTGACCATGCCGCCGCCGTGGGCGCCGCGACAGCGCCGGTCGAAGCCGTCGCGCGAGCGCGAGGGTTCGATGCCGGTGAACGTGCTCAAGCAGGCGCTGTCGATGGCCGGCGACGTCGCCGGGTTGGGGCCGGCGCTCGTCCGAACCGTCGGACGAGGTATCAACGAGCAGGGCGGCAATGTCTCGTTCTCGGCGCCGCGGACGATGTTCAACGTCCCGGTCACAGGCGCGCGCCGGTTCGCTGCGCAGTCGTGGTCGATCGAGCGCATTCGCCAGGTCGGCAAGGCCTGCGACGCGACGGTGAACGACGTGGTGCTGACGATGTGCTCGGGATCGCTGCGGTCGTACCTTCTCGCGGAGGACGCGCTGCCCGACGCTCCGCTGATCGCGATGGTGCCGGTGTCGCTGCACGGCGAGGAGTCCGGCGCCGGTGATGGTGGCGGGAACTCCGTCGGCGTTGTGATGTGCAATCTCGGCACGCACCTCGACGACCCTGTCGAGCGGCTGCAGACCGTGCACCAGTCGATGATCGACGGCAAAGAAGCCATGCACGGCATGTCGCAGCTTCAGATGATGGCGATGAGCGCGCTCGGGGTGAGCCCGCTGGCGGTGTATCCGTTGCTGCGCCTCGACGGCAAGATGCGCCCGCCGTTCAACCTGGTGATCTCGAACGTCCCTGGCCCGCGCTCGCCGATGTACTGGAACGGCGCGCGGCTGGACGGGCTGTATCCGCTGTCCATCGTGCTCGACGGGCAGGCGTTGAACATCACCGTGACGAGCTATGCGGACGAGATCGCGTTCGGGCTCGTCGGATGTCGACGGTCCGTCCCGCACCTTCAGCGGTTGCTGACCTACCTCGACGACGAGTTGAGCGCGCTGGAAGTCGCCGTCGGGGTCTAACGGGTTGGCACTGATTCGACCCCGGCTGTGCGTAGCGCACGGACGCCGTAACCGCCGATGATCGTGCCGAGCGCCAAGGACACGATCGTCAGCACCAGGTGCACGCCGAAGAACGCCGTCATGCCGTGGTTCCAGGAGCGGTGGTCGGCCCAGATGTTCTTCAAGAAGGTCGGCCAGATGATCCAGCTCCACACGCCGAAGGCAACGAAGAACCACCCGACTCGCCTGGAGACAATCACCGCACGAGTATGACTCGGCAAGCCGGCACGGCAGCCGACATGAAACGAAGCTCTCCGAACCAGCGGGCGATCGTGCGCCGCAACGTTGCGCGGAACTGGGTCACCGTCAGCTCCGCCGCCCGCTCCAGCACCTTCTCTTCGACCTTGGCGATCACCGCCGCGTCCAACCGGCAGGTCAGCTCCGCCGCGGCCCGCACGTGGGCATCACTGATCTGCCCGGCCTCGTGCAGCGCGAGCAGCCGGGGGAGCTTCTCGACCAGATGGGTGGCCTGCATCAACGCCTACCCGAGCACCTGGGTCTCGTAGATCTTCAGGATCCCTGACCGGCGCACGAACGTGAACATCGTGCGCTCTGTCTTCACCTGACCGTTCTTGTAGTGATAAACGAGCGTTGCTATTGCCGAGCGCGGTAGACGAGCTGTCGCGGACGACACGTCCACTCGACTCACGCTGCCCCAGTACGAGTCGTAGACGCCGCGGCTCTGCGCCTTCGTGGTCTGGAAGTGCCGGCTCAGCCGATCCCAACCGGCTTGGAGATTGCCGGGTACGAGGTCGTAGTAGTCGTTGACGGCGGTGACGAGTTCGGTCGGCGTCGGCGGATGCGCAGAATGTGTCGACGGCGATGGCGAACTGTGCGACGACGACTTCGTCGGTGGCTTGGGCGAGCTGTGCGATGCCGACGTTGACGGATTCGTCGGCACGCTCGGGCCGTTTGCGGTACTCCCGGTGTCGTTGTTGCCTCCGAGCAGGATCACGCCGAGAACGATGCCCAAGCCGATCACGAGCACTGCGGCCACGAGCACCGGCCACAGGGAACGGGATCTCGGTTCATCCGGCCCGCTCGACAGCGCAAGCAGTGGCGGTGGGGCCGCCATCGGCGGCGACACCATCGGGGGCGGCGGCGACGCAGCCGCCGGCTCGAGCGTCCTCGTCCGCGGCGACAGGTCGGCCGGCAGCGGCGCGACCGCCGGCCGCTCGGGCGCAGGCGACTGCGTGCGCAGAGCCTTCGTCGCCAGATCGGTCTCGCCGATCCGGCCGAGACCGACATCGGTGAGCCGGTTCGCGACGTCGACCATGTTCGGACGTTCACCGGGTGTCTGCGCCATCATCGACAGCAACGTCCCTGTCATGGGACCACTACGCACCGGCGGATTCGTGTGGCCGGACGCGACGCGGTGCAGCACAGCCATCGGGTTGACGTCGTTGCCGGACGGCGGCTGACCCTCGAGCGCCATGAAGAGCGTCGCGCCCAGCGAATAGACGTCAGAGGCGAAGTCCGAGTCGTGCCCGCGCGCGACCTCGGGCGCGAGGTACGCCGGCGTCCCCGACACAAGCCCGGTCGAGGTCAGCGTGACGTCGTCGACGGCATGTGAGATGCCGAAGTCGGTGATCTTGGCCGTGCCGTCGTCCGCGATCAGCACGTTGCCCGGCTTCACGTCGCGGTGGACGATGCCGGCGCGGTGAGCGGCAGCCAGCGCCGCGGCGACCTGCGTGCCGATGCGGGCGACAGCCAACGGCTCGAGCGGCCCGTCGACGCGGACGATCTCTTGCAAGCTGCGCGACGGAACGTACTGCATCACCAGACACGGCCGGTTGTTGTCGTCGACCACGTCGAAGACCTGCACGGCGTTCGGATGATGCAACCGTGCGGTCAGCCGGGCCTCGCGCATCACGCGCTGCGCGGCGACCTCGGCCTCGGGACCGCTCAGCCCCAGTTGCAGCTGCAACTGCTTGATCGCCACGGGGCGGTGCAGCCGCTCGTCCCAGCCCTCCCAGACGGTGCCCATGCCGCCGGCGGCGAGTTGCCGGACCAGGCGGTAACGACCGCCGATCCGCGTCTCGGCGTCAGCCACCCGCGCTCCGTTCCACGACTACAGACATCATCTGGTCCAGCGCCCAACCACATTACCGACCCGCGTGCGGGGTTGCGGTGTACTGGACGGATGAGTGAGACGGGTGTGACGCCACCCCGCAGCGATATGCGCACGTGGGCGCCCATCGCCGCGGCCGCCGGCGTGGTCGTCCTTGTCATCGTCTTGACCGTGTTGTTGAACTCCGGCGGCAAGAGCGACAGCTTCGATCTGAGTACCAGCGCGACAATCCCGTCCGGGCACGCATCGGCGGCAGTGATCCACGTCGGCGACACAGTCCGCGGCACCGGAGCCGTGGTCGTCGGGCCCGGCGGCACCGCCCGGTTCTGCCCGCCGGTAGCGAGCGTCGAGGGTGAGACGTGCCCGCTGGGGCTGGCGCTCACAGGTGCCGTCGGCAAGCTCGCGCATCTGCACAACGCGACGATCACCGGCATCTATCACGGGAGCTCGATCTCGGTGACTGACGCCAAGCCCTACAACGATCACATCGGCCACCCGATCGGTCACGACGTCGTGCCCTGCACGCCGCCCGACGGCGGCTGGCCGCGAGGTGAGGTCGACATGGGCGCTGCGCAGCAGTACCAGGCGACACACCCCGGCGACATCGTCGTCCTGGCGATCCTGCACCCGTCGCCGACTGCCGCGGTGGCCTACGTCATCACCAGCGGTGACCCGACCGACGCCGGCGACGCGTTGACGAAGACCTACGGCAAGCGGTTGTGCGTGGTGCAGTCACCGTTCTCAGCGCAGCAGATAGCCACGGCGAAACGGCTGATCCTGTCGCACGTCGGAACGACGATCACCGACGCCAATTCCGGCGGCGGACCGACGGTCGACTCGCACGGCAACGTCATCATCGACGCCGACGTGCCGATACTCGACGCGTCGTTCGCGAAGGCGGTCGATGCGCAGCCCAGTGATCTCGTCCAGTTGACGGTCTGGCTGCGACCGACGACCTAGCCGAGCGCGAAATCGCGGACGTGGTCGGCGATGAGCGCCGGATCGTCCTTCACGACCCAGTGCCCGCCCTCGATCAGCCGCGTGCGCAGGTTGGTCGCGAACGGTGCCGGGGCCTCGGTCGCGCACACGGGCGTGATGAACGGGTCCGCGCCCGGCGCGATCACCTGCACGGGGATGTCGATCGACTGCGGGCGCGGTGCACGAAGGGCCGCGAACATGTTGGCGCGATACAGATTCAGACCGTTCACCTGGTCTGTTCGCGACCGCTTGCCGACCGTCCGCTCGAGCAGGCCGCGTCGAATCGCGGCCTCGGGAACACGCGGGAGCTGGAACAGCAGCGTGTAGTACGAGTGCGCGAGCTGCTTGAGCCGCGCGCCGAGCCTGGCGTTGCGGTTGCGCAGCCAGCGCGAGGCATGATCGAGCGAGGGCCCGGAGATCGAGGTGAACGACGCGATCCGTCCGGCGGCACGAGCATCGGTCAACGCCGGCCACAGCTGCACCGAGCCCCAGTCGTGGCCCAGCAGGTGGACGGGCGAACCCGGAGCGACATGGTCGAGCACGGCGTACAGGTCGTCGACGAGCAGCGGGATGCGGTAACCAGTCTTGTCCGCGGGGGCGTCCGACTCACCGGCTCCGCGCACGTCGTAGCGCACGACCCGGAAGTCGGTGGCGAGTTCTGCGGCCAGCCGGTCCCAGACGGCGTGGTTGTCGGGAAAGCCGTGGACGCACACGAGCACGGGCGCGCCGGAGGCCCCGGACTCGTAGACCGCGAGCTGCGTTCCGTCCGAGCTGCGCACGCGCGTCATGCCCGCAGACCCTACCCGAGACGCGGTGTCGCAGTTAGCTGGCGGCTACTGGATGACGGACAGGATGTTGCCGGCCGGATCGCGGAACCAGGCCTGCTTGGGCCCCGGCTCGGCGATGCCCTTCTCGTTCGTCTTGAGCGGTCCTTCGTCGTACTGCTCGAAGGTGATGCCGGACGAGGTGAGTTCGTCGACCGCCGCATCGATGTCGTCGACGGGAAAGTTCAGCACGGTGTGGCCGGCGGGCTCATAACCTGGCTTCGCATAGATCAACACCGAATAGCCGTTGCCCGCGCGCAGGCCGAGCAGCCCGGGGCCGATGTCGTTGATGGCCAGGCCGAGCTTCTGCGTGTAGAACTCCTCGGCGGCCGTGAGGTCGTCGACGGCGTAGCTGGCGTAGAACGGTGAATTCGTGAGCATGCGGCGGCTCCCTGTGTCGTCGGCGACACCGTAGCGCGGCTCAGGCGACCTCGGCGAGAGGTCCGTGCTCGGGCGGCACCGTCTCGGCCGGCGTCAGTGGGCCTGGGGCAGTGCCATCGCCGAACGGGCGGCCGCCGAGCTCCTCGCGACCGTGCGGCGTCAGCCATCCGGTGAGGTCCGGGCCGAGCGGGACGATGCCGCTCGGATTGATGCCGGTGTGCACCTCGTAGTAGTGGTGCTTGATCTGGCTGAAGTCGGTGGTGTCGCCGAACCCGGGGGTCTGGAACAGGTCGCGCGCGTAGGCCCAGAGCACGGGCAGTTCGGTGAGCTTCGTCCGGTTGCATTTGAAGTGGCCGTGGTAGACGGCGTCGAAGCGTGCCAGCGTCGTGAACAGGCGCACGTCCGCTTCGGTGATCGTGTCGCCGACGAGATACCGCTGTGTGCGCAGCCGATTCTCGAGCCAGTCGAGGCGGGCGAACAAGGTCTTGAACGCGGCGTCGTAAGCGCTCTGGGTGGCTGCGAACCCGGTGCGGTACACGCCGTTGTTGACGTCGCGGTAGACGAGTTCGGCCACCTCGTCGATCTCGTCGCGGCGATCCTCGGGATACAGCTCGGGGGCGCCGCCACGGTGGAACTTCGTCCACTCGAGGCTGAAGTCGATCGTCATCTGTGCGAAGTCGTTGGTGACGACCGCGCCGGACTCGATGTCGACGATCGCCGGGACGGTGATCCCGCGCGAGTAGTCGGGGTCACGGGCGAAGAACGCCTGCTGCAGCCGTTCGATGCCGAGGACGGGGTCCTTGCCACCGGGGTAGAGATCGAAGGTCCAGCTGCGCTCGTCATGGGTCGGGCCGCACAGTGCCATGCTCAGCACGTCCTCGAGACCGAGCAGGCGGCGCACGATGATCGCGCGATTGGCCCACGGACACGCTCGGGCTACGACGAGTCGATAGCGGTCGGGCTCGACCGGAAATCCGTCGCGCCCGTCGGCGGTGATGCGGGTCGTGATGTAGTTGGAGTCGCGTTCGAAGCTGCCGTCGGCCATATCTCGATCATGCCCGGACGGCGGTGGGCGAATATCCGAGCAGGGCAGGAGTGAGTCGTGAAGCTCAAACTCGATCTGCACGACATCTACAACCGCGGCGGCGAGATCGATCGCGCGTTGCAGGCCGTCATCGACGAGGCCATTGCCAAGAAGGCTCCGCTGGTCGAGATCATCCCCGGCAAGGGTTCAGGCCAGCTGAAGAAGCACGTCCTGCGCTTCCTCGACCGCAAGGACATCAAGGCGCTCTATCACCGCGTCGAGAAGGACAAAGACAACTTCGGACGGGTGTTCGTGCATTTCCGCTGGAAGTGAGGCTTGGCGGCACTGGTCGGCCGGCTACGGCGGCCCGTTGCCGAGGAACAGCGCGGCAGCGCAGATGCCGGCGCCGACCGCGGCGGCGGTCAGCGTTGCGGTGACCACGGCGGCACGCCGGGCAGCCAGCCACTGCGCGAGCGGGAACAGCAGCGGGAACGCAGGCAACAGGTAGCGCGGCCGCGAGCCGAAGTAGCCGGACGTCGCCACCGTGAGCGCGACGATCACGACGACGAAGATCAGCAACGGTGCCGGCTGGCCCTGCCGGATGCACACGCCCACGGCAACAGCCAGTGCGACGAGACCAGCGATGAGCAGCACGCCGGTGACCGGGCTGGTGCCCTCGAGGCGACTGCCGATCCATCGCGCTAACGCCAGGCCACCGTCGAAATGGTTGCCCCAGCCGTTGGTCACGTCGAAGTACCCGGTGATGCTGTGGCGCTGCCACCCGACCCAGCCGAGGTATCCGAGAAGCCCGACGGGAGCGATCAGGACAGGCAGCAGCGACGCTCCGTCGGCCCTCTTGTGACGAAACGCGATGACGGCCGCGGCGCAGACGGCTACCACCACGGCGAGTCCGGTCGGTCGCGTCAGCCCCGCGGCGCAGGCGAGCACCGCCGCCGACGTCCAGCGTTCGTCGAGCGTCGCGAACAACGCCCACGCGGCGAGTGCCGTGAACAGTGCCTCGCTGTAGGCCATCGACTCGACGAGGCCGATCGGCACGACAGCCCACAGGATCGTCGCGACCACAGCCGCGTGTGACCCGATGACCCGTTCGGCGACAACGAAGATTCCCGCGGCCGCGGCCAGGCTCGCGACCGCGCTGATGAGCACACCGGCGCCGACGGCCGGAAGCCCGGTGACGCCGGCCAGCAGCCGCTCCGTCCACGGGAACAGCGGGAAGAACGCGTAGTCGCTCAACACGCGTCCGTCCGGCATCGTGCGGACGAATCCGTAGCCGTGCTCGGCGATCCCGGCGTACCACTGCGCGTCCCACTTGGTCAGCACCTCGTACGAGCTGCGGCCGATCCTGTCAGCGCTCGCCGTAAGACTGAGCAGGACCAATGCCCGGACCGCGGCAAACCCGCCGAGCGCCACCAGCACGTCGCGCCGCGAGACGGCAACGGCACGCCGCAGGTACGCACCGAGCGCGAGGGTCACAGCGAGATTATGCAGCGGCCCGCGGAGTCGTCTGCGCGCCCCGTGGTCGACGGCGAGATTCGGTGGAGTCGACCGTACGACCTCAGCGCACGCGCAGCGAGGGCATCCGCAGCGACGCCCCGATCGGCAGATCGAGCGCGTGGGCGAGGTCGGGCAGCGCTGCAGCCCGCGCCAGCGCTCGCGGATCGTCGCTGTTGCGCGGCCGACCGAACCGCGCCCGCAGCGGGACGTGCAAGGCGTGCCGCAACGGCGCGGTCTCCGACAGCCCGGCGCGCTCGCGGGCGATACGCGCAGCGTCGCGTAGGCCGCCGAGCTCGTCGACGAGACCGTTCGCAAGCGCGTCCGTCCCGGTCCATACCCGGCCTCGCGCGATGGCGTGGATCTCGTCGAAACTGCGGTGTCGTCCCTCGGCGACCTTGGCGACGAAGTCGTTGTAGATCGCGTCGATCGCGGCCGAGATGCGCTCACGTTCGCCGTCGTCGAACCCGCGCCGCGACGAGAACATCCGGGCACGCTCGCCGTGCGCCACGCTTCCTGTGCCGGCACCGATGCGGTCGAGCAGTTCGCTGACCACGACCTTGCCGCCGAACACGCCGATCGAGCCCGTGAGCGTCGCAGGCAGCGCGACGATGACATCGGCGGGGCATGCGATGTAGTAGCCGCCGGACGCGGCAGCCGTGCCCATCGAGACGATCACCGGCTTGCCGGCATCGCGGACCCGGCACACCTCGCGCCACATCGTCTCGGACGCGACCGCTGACCCGCCGGGCGAGTCGATGTGCAGCAGGAGGGCCCGGGCGTCGTCATTCGCGAGCACTGCACGCAGGGCTGCGGCGATGGAGTCACTGCCGATCTGGCTGCCCATGACTCCGCGCCGCGAGCGCCCGGAAACGATCGCGCCGTGCGCGCGGACCAGGGCGACGTGACCCTTGTGCCGTTTCGGCAAGGTGGGCTTGGCGCGCGGGCGCCAGCGGTCGGCGAAGAGCAGCTCGGCGTCCTTGCCCGCGCGGGATCGGGCAGCTGCGTAGACCTGGTCGCGGTAGCCGAGGTGGTCGACCAGCCCCACCTCGCGGGCCTCGACGGCCGAGCGCGGACCGGTGTCGATCAGCTCGCGCACCCGGGCGACATCAAGACCGCGGCCGGACGCAACCGTGGCGACCGCGTCGTCGAAGATCGACTGGACGAGACGATCGGACGCCTCGCGATGTGCGTCGGTGAACTCGGTGCGCATGATGCGGTCGGCGGCGTTCTTGTATTCGTAGCGCTGTTCGAGCTGCGGCTCGATGCCGAGCTTGTCGAGCACGCCGCGCAGGAACGTCGTCTCGGTCGCGACGCCGAGCAGGCCCAGCCCGCCACCGGGCTGCAACCAGATCTCGTCGAAGGCCGTGGCGAGCACGTAGGCCGTCATGTCGCCCGACTCGTCGCCGAGACTTTCGGCCCAGGCCACCTTCGGCTTGTCGAAGGCCTCGACGCCGCGACGCAGTTCTTGCATGGCGGCCCACGGCAGGGTGCCGCCGAGCCGCGCGACGAGCCCGACAACGCGGGGATCCTTCCCGGCCTCGTGCAGCGCGCGCAGGATCGGACGCAGCTGATGCGCGTTGCGGGCGCGCAACCGTCCGAGCGTGTCGTCCGGATCGAGGTCGACGGGCACGTGCGTGAGGTCGATTTCGAGCAGCAACTTGGCGGGACGTCCTGGCAAGCCGGTCATGTGTCCAAGTTACGCATCGACCAGTCGGCGAAGCTCGGCATAGACGGCCTCGGCCTGTCCGTCCCTCGACTGGATCACGGTCGCGGCCGGGCGGTGCGAGAGCAGCAGGAGCAACCGGTCGTACATCGCCTCGAGCGCAAGCTGACCGCCGAACTGGTCCATCAGGGCACCGGCCTCGATGTGGGCCGTCGTCGTGGCACCGGCAGTGCGGCGCTGAAAACGCTGGACTGCGTTGTCGCGGCCGTCCATGAGCACGAACTCGAGGAACCGGGCACCCACGTCGTCGGCCACCTGCTCGGCCTGCGCGATGAATTGCGGACGGCCGAGATACTGGGGCACGATCACGTCGTGGCCGCCGCGCAGGTGCACCCGCGCCATCTCGAGAGTCATCGCGCGCGCGAGCAGGCCGGCGTCGATCGGTTGCTCGCTCCAGCGGCCGAGCATGCGGCGCACCGAGTCGAGGTCGAGATTGAGCGCGAGCGGGTGGTCGTCGACGAACCGCTGCGCCAGCGTCGACTTGCCGATGCCGGGCGGTCCGTTGAGCAGGATCAGCCGGGCCGTCATCCGGCGGCGCGGCCGGCTTGCCGGTCGGCTTGGCGGGCTCTGTAGGCGGCGACATTCATCCGGTTTCCACAGCCGGAGTCGCAGAAGCGTCGAGACCGGTTCTTCGACAGGTCGACGAGCACGTCTTGGCAGTCGTCGGCGGCACAGACCCGAAGCCGGTCGAGTTCCTTCATCCGGATGACGTCGACGAAGGCCATGGCTGCCTCGACCATCATCCGCACGTCGAGACCGGCATCGGACGGCGTCGCGTGCAGGTGGTAGTCCCACTGATCGTGCTTGAGCAGCTGGGGGAGTGCGTCGGCTTCGCGCAACATCGCGTTGACCTGCGCGACCGCCTCGTCCTCACCGGCCGACCAGAGCGCCTGCAGGCGGGGCCGCAGCGCGTGGACGGCACTCAGTTCGGCGGTGTCGTGGGTGCGCTCGCCCGTCCAGCCCCACTCGCTGACGAAGCTGTCGAGGGCGGCGAAATCGGGCAGGTGCTCGCCGTCGTGTCCGCTGTTGACCAGCGCGGCGGCCGCATTCAGCGCCACTTCGGTGTCATGAGTAAAAATCAACTTGACTCCTTACCGCTGGGATCAGTAGCGTGCATGTCATGAGCGTAACGCGTATGACTCGTGACGGGTCGCACGGCGCGCTAGGACTCGGTCTCGCGCTGTTGTCGGCTGCCACCTTCGGCACGTCGGGCACCTTCGCAGACTCGCTCATGGCCACCGGCTGGACTCCGGGTGCGGTCGTGACGTTCCGCATCGTCATCGCCGCCGTGCTGCTGACCGTACCGGCGGTGCGGGCGCTGCGGGGGCGTTGGCACGAGGTCCGCGCCGCCGCGCGCTCGATCTTCGCGTTCGGCTTCGTCGCCGTCGCGATGTGCCAGTTGGCCTTCTTCAACGCCGTGCAACATCTGGACGTCGGCGTGGCGCTGCTGCTCGAGTACTCAGGCATCCTGCTGATCGTCGCGTTCTTGTGGTTGCGGCACGGACAGCGGCCGCGACGGCTCACCGTCATCGGGGGAGTGGCCGCGCTGGCCGGACTGGTGCTCGTGCTGAACCCGACGACCGGCGGCATCGACCCGGTGGGCGTGCTGTGGGGGCTACTGGCCGCCACAGGCCTCGCGACATACTTCGTGATCTCGTCGAAGGACGAGGACGCGCTGCCGCCGATCGCACTGGCCTGGGCCGCGATGGTGGTCGGTGCGGTCACGCTGGTCGTGCTCGACGTTGCACGAGTGCTGCCGTTCCACGTCGAGACAAGTGACGTCGACCTGCTGCACGCGCACGTGAGCTGGGTCGTCCCGGTGATCGGGTTGTCGCTGGTCGCAGCCGCCATCGCCTACGCCGCAGGCATCGCTGCCACCCGTCTGCTCGGTGCGCGAGTGGCGTCGTTCGTCGGGCTCACCGAGGTGCTGTTCGCCGTCCTCATCGCCTGGGTGTTGCTCGGACAGCAGCCCGGTGCGTTGCAACTCGTCGGGGGAGTCGCCGTGCTCATCGGCATCGCCGTCGTGCGCGCCGACGATTCGGCGGTGATCGCCGCCGCGCCCGAACCCGAGCTGGTGCAAGCTTGACCGCATGCTGATCCGCCCCGTCGATCTCGCCCGCATCCGCGACGGCGAGATCGATCTGGCGTTTCGCCGCTGGGACCGTCCGCGGGTGCTCGTCGGTACGAAGATGCGCACGTCGGTCGGCCTCGTCGAGGTGACCTCGCTCGAACGGGTCCGCACGATTACGAAGGCTGATGCCGAGCGTGCCGGGGCGTCGCGCGAACAGCTGCTGAAGCTGATGGCGAGCAAGGAGCCGGCACCAATCTGGCGCATCGGCGTGCGTTTCGCGGGCGCCGATCCGCGTGTCGCCCTGCGCGGTGAGGACGACCTCGACGAGGCCGCGCGAGCGGCCCTGCACGCTCGGCTCGATCGCCTCGACCGCGCGGCGACCAACGGGCCGTGGACGCGGCAGGTGCTCGCGCTCATCGAGGCCAATCCCGAACGTCGCGCGCCGGATCTTGCCGCGTCCCTCGGGCGGGACACCCTGAGTTTCAAGCGCGACGTGCGCAAGCTGAAGGAGCTCGGCCTGACCGAGTCGCTGAAGATCGGCTACCGGATCTCGCCCCGCGGCGCCGCGCTGCTGCACGGTTAGGCGATCTTGGACGCGTGAGCGATCAGGATTCCTTCGTTGTGCTCGCACGTTGTGCGCCGAACCGGGTTGAGCGGAGGACGAGCTGATCGACATTGCCGCATGCGCTCACGAATTGCTCGATGAATTACGGCTGAGAACGGCTACGGTCGGGCGATGACGAATCCGTCGAGCGCCGCAGAGCCCGCCGTGTCGCGTCCGGCCATGCCCGACGGCTACGGCATTCCGGATTCCGTCGACGGCGCGTTGTCGTGGACGGATGTCGAGGCCCGGCTGGTGGCCTCGAGGTACTACTGGCTCGCATCAGTGCGTCCCGACGGCAGACCGCATTCGGTTCCGCGCTGGGGGGTGTGGGTCGAAGGCCGGTTCTACTACGACGGGGCACCGACGACGCGGCACGCCCGCAACCTCGAGCACAACCCGGCGTGCACGCTCACGCTCGAGAGCGGCGCCGAGGTCGTGATCGTCGAGGGGGAGTCGCACGCGACGAGAGCCGACGCGGACGGGCTCGGACGGAAAATCTCCGAAGCATTCGGCAAATACCACCCCGACTATGCGCCCGAACCTGATGCGTGGTCGGACGACACCGGCGGCGGACTGCGGGTCATCACCCCGGCGAGTGCGTTGGCGTGGTTCTCGTTCCCGTCCGACTGCACGCGATTCACGTTCGCGACGTGACCGACCCGGCCGCGAAAGACCCGGTCGTGCGTGCCGCGGTGCCTGGCGACGTGGCGAGCATGTGCGACTTCGGCGAGGCGCACATCCGCGCCCACTACGCACCGCTCATCGGCGCGGACGCGGCCGATGCGCAGGTGCGTGACTGGTGGAACGAGGCGCAGCTGACGGCAGCCGTCGAGGCCGGCCTGGTCGTCGTGGCCGACGCCGACGGGCAGCTGGTGGGCGTGGGCCAACGCGGCCGCAACGGCGATGAGCACGTGGTCTACAAGCTCTACGTGCATCCGCACCGTCGCGGCGGCGGGATCGGCCGACGACTGCTGGACGCACTCACCGAACAACTGCCCGCGGACGCCGATCGGCTCTACATCGAACACTTCGCCGCCAACGAGCGGGCGGGCGCGTTCTACGACCGTGCAGGCTTCGTGGTCGAGCGCGTCGAGGCGAGCGCCTCGGGCAACGCGGCGCGTGATGTGGTCTGGCGGGTACGCCGGTTCTGAAAGAAGTCCTCGCAGCAATGTCGAGAACGGGGGAGCGGCTTCGTCCTCGCTGCGAACGCGGCCACAATGGTCGCGCGACACCGAAGGAGAACGTGATGGCCAAGTACCTGTTGCTCAAGCATTACCGCGGCGGACCGGCGCCGTTCATCCCCTTCGAGCCGATGGATCAGTGGACGCCGGCCGAGGTCGACGCGCACATCAAGTTCATGCAGGACTTCGCGAGCCGGCTCGAGGGCACGGGGGAGTTCGTCGACGGCCAGGCGCTCTCGCCCGAGGGAACCTTCGTCCGCTACGACGGCGAGGGCAAGCCGCCGGTCACCGACGGTCCGTTCGCCGAGACGAAGGATCTGATCGCCGGGTGGATGGTGATCGACGTCGACAGCCAGGAGCGCGCGCTCGAACTCGCCGGCGAATTGTCGGCCGCGCCCGGGCAGGGTGGTAAGCCGATCTACGAATGGCTCGAGGTGCGTCCGTTCCTCAACGACATGCCGAACGGCGAGCAGTGGACGAATCCCAGCTGAGGAGCCTGATTCCTGCGGTCACCGGCGTCCTCGTCCGTCGTGGAGCCGACTTCGCGGCGGCCGAGGACGCGGTGCAGGACGCGCTTGTGCAGGCACTCGCGAGCTGGGACCACGACCCTCCCGTCGACGCGAAGGGCTGGTTGATCACCGTCGCGTGGCGCAAGTTCCTCGACATCGTCCGCGCTGATACGTCGCGGCAGGCCAGGGAGGAACGGGTCGCTGCGGAACCGGCGCCCGGGCCGGTCGACGACGTCGGCGACACGCTGCCGCTCTACTTCTTGTGTGCGCACCCGTCGCTCACGCCGTCGTCGGCCGTGGCACTCACCTTGCGCGCCGTGGGCGGATTGACGACGCGACAGATCGCGCAGGCCTACCTCGTGCCCGAGGCGACGATGGCCCAACGGATCAGTCGTGCGAAGCGCACCGTCGCGGGCGTGCGCCTCGACGAGCCCGGCGATCTGCCGACCGTGCTGCGCGTGCTCTATCTCGTGTTCAACGAGGGCTACACCGGCGAGGTCGACCTTGCCGACGAGGCGATCCGTTTGACCAGGCAGGTGTCATCGCTGACCGACGACCCCGAGGTGTCGGGGTTGCTCGCACTGATGCTGCTGCACCATGCGCGACGTGCGGCGCGCACAACACCGTCGGGTGCGCTCGTCCCGCTCGCGAACCAGGACCGATCGTGCTGGGACACGACGTTGATCGGCGAGGGCGTCGAGATCCTGCAGACGGCGTTGGCTCGTGATCGCCTGGGTGAGTATCAGGCGCAGGCCGCCATCGCCGCGCTGCACGCCGATGCGCAGACGGTCGACGAGACGGACTGGGTGCAGATCGTCGAGTGGTACGACGAATTGAACAGGATCACTGACAACCCGGTCGTGCGACTGAACCGCGCTGTGGCGATCGGCGAGGCCGACGGGGCACGGGCCGGTCTTGCGGCGCTGGCTGCGATCGATCCGTCCGTCCCGCGGCACAGCGCCGTCGAGGCCTACCTGCGGGAGCGGTCCGGCGAAATCGAACACGCAGCGCGGCTGTACCGGCAGGCTGCCCGCGCCGCGACGAATGTCGCCGAGCGTGACCATCTGACCCGGCAGGCAGCGCGGCTGAACGAGCGGCTGCGATCAACGGTCGCTGAGTAGCTCGAGGAGCAACTGCCGTGTCGCGGCGGGTTGCTCGGCCCAGGTGGCATGACCGGCACCATCGAGCACGACCCGCCGCACGTTGGGGAGTGCCTCGAGCAGCGGATCCGTAACGCGCCACGGACGAGGATCGTCATTACCGCACAACATCAAGACCGGACACGCGACGGCTTCGGCAACGACCAGTAGATCTTCGGTTGGTCGATCAGCCCACAACTCGCGGTTGGCTGCAGTGTTGACCTCGGCGTCCGGTGGGCGCGTCTGCCAGAGCGCCTCGGCGTGCTCGGCCGCCGCCGGTCCGGGGGAGAAGTCGGGACGCCACTGCAGCACGCACCACTCGTGCTCCTCCTCGGGTGTTCGAATACGCGCGCTGAGTTCGGTCCAGCGGGGGAGATCCTCGCCCAGGCGGCGCTCGCGCTCGGCGGCGTACGGGACCCGGTAGTCGTCGCCGGCGCCGATGCCGCTCAGATAGCCGACGCCGGTGGTGCGGTCGAGGTAGCGCGCCGCGTAGCGCAGTGCGAGCTCGGCGCCCCAGGAGTGGCCGACAACGGCCCAGCGGTCGAAGCCGAACGCGGCGCGAATTTGTTCGAGGTCGTCGACGGCCTGCGCGATGGTGAACGGTCCGGTGCCGGTCGAGCGTCCGCACCCGCGTTGATCGAACCGGACGACGGTGAACTGATCATCGAGCAGCGACGCGAGCGGCTCGAGGTAATCCCACAGACCAGGCCCGCCGTGACACAACACCACCGGCGGACCGTCACCAGAGGTCGTCGCCCACAGCGTCGCGCCGTCCGCGAGTGCGATTCGGGTCGACGGCATCATCCCAGCGTGCCCGGCGCCCCGGGGGACGTCTGTTCCGGGTCCCCGAGGGACCTGGGTCTCGATTTGCGAAATGACATAATGTCACTTATCGGCGTACTTGAGCAGGGCCAGAGCGTGCCACCGCGATCACGACGCGATTCACGCACGTAGTGCGCGGCTGAGCAACGCGACGAGGCGGTCGACGTCGAAGACGCCGGTTCGTCCCGTGTTCGGTTGGCCGTAGGCGCACACCTGAAATGCGCGGCGGCCGGCGATTCGGTAAATGCCGTAGGACCCGAACGCGGCGTAGTAGGACGGATACCAGCCGCCCAGAAGAATCAGATATCGCCCGCGCGGGACGGTCAGTCCGTCCTGCAACGTGCGCAAGCCGGTGACATGACCGACGAGCGTCCGATAGGACGTGATCAAATCGCCCGCGACCCGCGCGGTCACCAGCGCGGTCGCTTCGCCACTGCCGACCAGAGAGCGAGCGTCGGCCTCGTTGCGGATATTTCCGCAGTACCCCCAGGCCTGAGCACTAGGACTGATCCTCACCACGGTGGGCGTCCGCGTCCGTGACGATTGGACGGCCGCCGGCGATTGCACGGTTGCCGGCGATTGCACGGCTGCCGGTGACCTGGCGGAGCTGTGGGCCGCAGGCGGCTGAGAGCCGGCGCTCTCGCATGCCGACAGAGCACAAACGGCCACGACGACGGCCGCCACGGCCCTCGAACGTCGGCCCACAACCTGTAGACGATCTGACCATGGCGCAGGGTTGCGCTCCGCACCTCTCCTCCACCGTGCATGACAAACCCGATGCCACTTCCAGCGCCACGTTGGAACGTGAGAGACACGACCAAAAGGCGCAGCGACGGGAGTAACGCGGAGGTCGGGTACCGCTTCTCGGTCCGGTCGGGACGAAGTCCCGAAGCGGGGAGTCCTCGCTGGTAGGTGCGGTTGCGCTGGAAGGCATGCTTCAGCCGTCGGTCAGACTGGGTCGGTTCGGGACAGTCGTGCATGGTGTTGCGGCGTGGTCGTCTGGTCCGGGTCGACCCAGGCAGGCGGCACCCAGTGCGGGAGGTCGTTGAGCATGATCGAGGCCCAGCCCATCTGTTCGAACATCGCGTGGTTCTGCCGGCAGACCAGGGTGCCGTCGTCGACTCTGGTGCGTTTGGTCTTGGCAAAGTCCGTCACGTGATGTGCCTGCGTCCACGACAAGGGGGCATCACAGCCGGGGTAGGAGCAGCCTTTGTCCCTGGCGAACATGGCTAGTCGTTGTTGTTCGGTGAACAGCCGGTGCTGATCGGAGTAGGCGACGATGCGACTTCGTTTTCGAGAGCAGCACCAGGATCGCCTTCGCTTTGGGATCGAGCCACCGGTCGGCGACCGCGGTCGGGACCGCATAGCCGTGGGCGGTGTGCACGATGCCGGTGCCGTCGGCGAACTCGCCCACGGTCGCGGTCAGCACGAGGGTGGTGGCGCAGCCGTTCGCCGTGGGCAGCGAGCCGGAGGAGAAAAGAATCTTGAAGGCGCCGAGTAGCGCGTCGTGGCGCCGCTGACCCGGGGTGCGCGGGTCACGCTCACCGTCCGGGCCCGGGTGCGGCTTGCCGAGGGTGTCGAACAGGGTCTCGAGGTACTCGGCTGCCTCGCAGGTCAGTTCGCCGGCGATCGAGGCTGACCCGTCCGCACGGCGGTGCAGCGACAGGCTGCGGCGCCGGTGCGCGGCCTCGATGTCACGAAACGCCCCGTCTTGATCGACCCGGGCGTACAGGCCGTTGGCGAAGCGGGCCAGCAGGTCGGGGTCGTGGTCGCGGGCGAAGTCGAGCAGCGCGCGTCTCGATACATTGGTGCTGACTGGTCGGCGAGCAGGTCGTCGATCTTGTCCGTCATCGCCACGACCGTGGCCGCGGCCCGGGTCGAGATCGCACCCCTCGGCCAGCGCGGCCGCGGTCTGCGGATGCTGCGCTTCGACCGTCTCGCCGGTCAGCGTGCGCCGCGGCGTCACCGCCGCCGCCAGCCGCACCCGACCGGCCGCATCACGCGCACCGATCCTGCAGCGCGTCACGCAGCAACACCGCCGTGTTCTTCGCGCCCGAGATCGAACGCGAGCCCCTCCGCCTCGACCTGGGCGATCAGGCTCAGCTGCTCGACCTCGATCGACTGCTTCGAAGCCTCCAGTTCGCGCAGCCGATCCAGCACTGCCGTGCCGGTCAACGATGCTGCGCTCACGTGTTCGATTCTATCTCTTCCGAGGAAGAAACACCAGAGCTGTGAACGAGAATCCGCAGAAATATATGAAGATTCGCGCTCAGCGAACATCCGGCGCTGACTCGGAGAGCTACGGCAGCCGCTTGCCGATCCAGCGCAATGGGGCACCGATGATCGGGCTGCGGTGCCAACCGCGGTGGATCACCGTCTGGCGGATGCTGCGGAACTGATTTCGGGCAATGACGAGCACACCGGTCTTGGACTGGTCGTCGAGCGCCCATGCCTGCTTTGCAGCCCAGCGCGCGCAAGGGCGACATAACGCGACTTCGGGATGATTGCCGAGGGGCACCATCTGCGTCGGGTCGTCGACGCGACCGCAGCACCAGCACTCCCCCGGGCCCGGCACCTCATGAGTGTCGGCCGACGCGTTCGTCATGCCTCCATCATCACCCCGGCGCCGGCCGAGGTCAGCCGGCCTGGTTGATGCGGATCAGATTTCCGGACGGGTCGCGGATCGCGCTGTCGCGAAGCCCCCACGGCTGGTCGGCCGGCTCCTGCACGATCTCGGCGCCGTTGGCTTGCACGTGCTCGAAGGTCGCGTCGAGGTCGGGCGTCGCGAACGTGATGATCCCGTACGTCCCCTTGGCCATCATCTCGGTGATCACGCGACGCTCGTCCTCAGTGATGCCCGGGTCGACTCCCGGCGGGTAGAGGACGATGTTCACGTCCGGCTGGTTCGGTGGGCCGACAGTGATCCAGTGCAGTCCGTGCATCTCGACGTCGTTGCGGATCTCGAAGCCGAGGGTGTCGCGGTAGAAGGCGATGGTCGCGTCGGGGTCGCTGTGCGGCAGGAACGCGGAAGTGATGCTGAGGTCCATGCCCTCAAGCTAGTTCGGTCGCCGACGGCGTCGCTTCTCGATTCCTGACCGGTCTGGTCACCTGCTTGACGACGCAGGACGGCAACTCCCCCGCACCGGCGGCTCGGTCGCGATAGGCACTCGGTGACATGCCCACCAGCTCCGAGAACCGAGTGCTGAACGTCCCCAGCGACGAGCAACCGACCGCGAAGCACACGTCGGTCACGCTCAGATCGCCGCGGCGCAGCAAAGCCATCGCTCGCTCGATGCGCCGCGTCATGAGATAGCCGTACGGCGCCTCGCCGTAGGCGAGCTTGAACTCGCGACTCAAGTGACCGGCAGACATGTGCACACCGCGTGCCAGCGCCTCGACATCGAGCGGCTGCGAGTACTCGCGGTCGATGCGGTCGCGCACCCGGCGTAGCCGCGCGAGATCGCGCAGGCGCTGCTCGGCCGACGTACTGGTCACCGACTGATCGTGCCACGTGGCGCGACAACCGATATACGCGACAATGGGATCGTGACCGTCCAGCTCATCGTGACCGCCGTGATCGCGGTCGCGATCGTGGCGGTCGTCCGCTTCGAATGGCTGTGCCTGTCGGCGCTGGCCGATGCGGACGATCGTGACCTGCGGTACCTGACGCGTCCGGGCTGGATCGCAGTCATCCTCGTGGTGATCCCGCTCGGCGGCATCGCCTTTCTCTACACCGGACGGCGCGGCTAAGTGCAGAACAACTCCGGCACCGGCGATCGCCGTGTGCACGCATTCGGTGACGACGCGCTCGCGACCCATGACGCGGTCGCGCTCGCTGCACTGGTCCACTCGGGTGAGCTCAGTGCCGACGAGTTGGCCGAGGCTGCGATAGCCCGAGCAGCGCAGGTCGATCCGAGCCTGCATGCCGTCGAGCACGACTGCTACGAGAAGCCGCGGTACGGGACGGATCGCGACGCCGCACTGTTCGGCGTCCCGACCTTCATCAAGGACAACACCGACGTCGCCGGCCTGCCGACCAACCACGGCAGCGAGGCGTACGCCGCCCGTCCTGCCAAACGCGACGGCGCCTACGCCGCGCAGTACATGAGCACCGGGTTGACGGTGCTCGGCAAGTCGCGGCTGCCCGAATTCGGCTTCAATGCGAGCACCGAGTTCATGACCGCTCCCCCGGCGCGCAATCCGTGGCACACCGGCTACTCGGTCGGCGCGTCGTCGGGCGGGTCGGCTGCCCTGGTCGCGTCCGGCGTCGTGCCGATCGCGCATGCCAACGACGGCGGCGGCTCGATCCGAATCCCCGCGGCGTGTGCCGGCCTCGTCGGACTCAAGCCGACCCGCGGGCGGCACGTGGACGGCGAGCAGGCGGCGCACCTGCCGATCAACATGATCTCCGAGGGCGTGCTCACCCGCACCGTACGCGACACGGCAGCGTTCGTGGCGGCCGCCGAAGACCATTGGCGCAACCCCCGTCTTGCGCCGATCGGTCTCGTCGAGGGACCGGCGCAACGACGGCTCCGCATCGGTCTGGTCATCGACTCGATCACCGGTCCGGCCGATGCCGCGACCCGCGCCGCGGCGGAGCAAGCCGCGCAGGTGCTCGAGAAGGCCGGTCACAGCGTCGAGCCGATCGATCTGCCTGTCAGCGACCAGTTCGTGAGCGACTTCCTGCAGTACTGGGCGTTGCTCGCCGAACTCGCGGTCGACACCGGACGGTTGCTGCTCGACCGGAGCTTCGACAAACACCGCATCGACGGGCTCACCCGCGGCCTGCGCTCGCATCACCGGCGCAACCTGCACCGCACGCCCGGTGCGTTACGCCGATTGCGGCGTATCCCGGCGACGTACGCGCAGATGTTCGCCCGACTCGAAGTCGTGGTGTCACCCGTGCTTGCGCACACGACGCCGCTGCTCGGTCATCTTGCGCCGACGGTGCCGTTCGACGAGCTCGTCGAACGACTCACCCACTACGTCGCGTACACGCCGCTGAACAACATCGCCGGGTCGCCGGCCATCTCGCTGCCGCTGGCGATGAGCGCGGACGGCCTGCCCATCGGGGTACAACTCTCGTCGGCACATGGTGACGAGCGCACCCTGCTGGAGCTGGCGTACCTGCTCGAGGGCGAGATCGCGTTCCCGCGGATCGAGGCGGCGCAGCAGGTCAGCTGAACATCCGTCCGATGATCGCGTCCATCGCCCGGTCGGGAAGTACCTTACGGGCGCGCACGATCGTCCCGGCCGAACGTCCCACCGGGTAGCGCGCCTTCGGGTTCCGCACGGAGGCAGCCTTCGCGATCTTGCGCGCGACGACGTCCGGTCCGGACGAGCGGCTTGGTCGGTCGGCCTGTTCGAGCACGTGCGTGACAGCGACCGCTCGATCGGCGTAGGCCGTGCCCGCAGAGGTCGCGCGCAGGTTGTCGCGCGCGATCGTGTTCCACTCGGTGCGGATCGGACCCGGCTCGATGATCACGACGTCGATGCCGAACGGACGCAGCTCGACCCGCAGGCTGTCGCTCAGACCCTCAACGGCGAACTTCGTCGCGTGGTACCAGGCGCCGAGCGGCTCGTAGATCTTGCCGCCGATCGAGGAGATGTTGATGATGCGACCACTCCCCTGCGCCCGCATGTGCGGCGTGACGAGCTGAACCAATCGGGCCAGGCCGAAGATGTTGACCTCGAACTGCCGCCTGGCTTCGTCGATCGGCACGTCCTCGACGGCGCCGTACGAGCCGTACCCGGCGTTGTTCACGAGCACGTCGATACGACCTTGCTCGGCGACGATGCGCTCGACGCCGGCCACCACCGACGCGTCGTCGGTCACGTCCATGCTGAACGTGTGGACGCCGCCCTGCTGCAGCACCGCCATCGGCTCCGTGCGCCGCGCGACCGCGTACACAACGAATCCGTCGGCCAGCAGCCTGCGCGCGGTTGCCTCGCCGATTCCGGACGATGCCCCCGTTACGAGCGCAACCTTCGATGTCACAGTCTCCGTCTCCTTCACGGTGCGGATGGGCTTTCGACATCCTCGTCCACTGCGCGCGCGAACCGCTCGGCGAGGGTCCGCACTGCACGCCGCAACTCTTCCGGCGCGACAACGGTGAAGTCGCCGGGTATCGCCGCAAGCTGTTCGGCGTACCACCACGGATTGCTGGTGCTGCCCCGCAGAACGCACGAGTGCTCGCCGGTCTCCTCGAGCCGGCCGAGCATGCGCGGCACGCACGGCGCGACCTCGGTGAACGGCGCGGCGATGCGCACTTCGACGTTGTAGGTCCAGCCGTCGGCAAGATGCTCTTCGACCTCTCGCACCGGATCGAGGTCGCCCGGACGCGTGAACCGCTCTCCCGTCGCCGTCACGCCGACGATCCGATCCAGCCGCAGCACACGGCGTGCGTCGGCGCCGGCCAGGTGCCCGAGCAGATACCAGCGGCCGTGGCGCACGACGACGGCCCACGGGTCGAGTACGAATTCGCTCCCCGTCCGGTACTCGATGCGGACCTGTTCGCCCGCCTCGCACGCCTGCGCGATCGTCGCCGTCAATGCGGGGTCGGGCATCGCGGCCGCATCGCTCGGATTCTGCGCCTGCACGCGTCGCATCGCCTCGGCCGGCGCGGCGGCCGACGCCGGCAGCACGCGCATGATCTTGCCGAGCGCCGAGGCAGCGGGATGGTCGGCCTCGACCGTCCCGTGCCACCCCTGCAGCACGGCCATCACGAGGCCGAGCGCCTCGGCGGTGCTGAACGTCAGCGGTGGGATGCGCGCGCCGCGCCCGAGGCGGTAACCGCCGTACGGCCCGCTGGTCGACTCGACGGGGATGCCGGCCTCGCGAAGGATCCCCACGTAGCGCCGGGCCGCCCGGTCGGTCACGCCCAGCCGCGACGCCAGCCGCTCGCCGGTGATCCCGGGCGCCTGCTGGATCGCTTCGAGGGCGAGCAGCGCGCGTCCGGTGGGGCTCACCATGTCGGTCATGAAGATCGTTCCGGTCGAGGTAGCGTTCCGTCCGCGACCCACCGTAGCGTCGGCGTCATGTCGCCGGTCGATGTCGCTCTGAACTTCAGCGCCGAGGTCTGGTACTGGCGCGGACCGGCGCCCTTCTACTTCGTTTCCGTCCCCGACGAGCAGTGCGCCCCGATCCAGGACGTTGCGAACGAGGTCACCTACGGCTGGGGCATGATCCCCGCGACGGTCACGGTCGGCGACACCACGTGGCCGACCGCGCTGTGGCCCAAGGACGGCACGTACGTCGTCCCGCTCAAGGCCTGGGTTCGCAAGGCCGAAGGCATCGAGGACGGCGAGACGATCGAGGTCGAACTGGTTATCGGGGCGGACGCCGCTCCCTGACCTTCGATTTCCCCGAATTTATTTGCAAATACATATTTGCATAAGTAGCTTTGCTTTCATGACGACGCAGCTCGAGCTGGACGGCACGTCTCTCAAGGCGATGGCGCATCCCCTGCGTGTGCAGATCCTGCGCATCCTCGAGCTGCGGCGCCGCGCCAGCGTCACCAGCCTGGCCGAGGAACTCGGCGAGACGACCGGCGCGACCAGCTACCACCTGCGCCAGCTCGCGCAGCACGGCTTCGTCGAGCAGTTCGTCCCCGACGACGAGCCGTCGCCCGGCAAGCGCTCGGCGGGGCGCAAGCAGCGCTGGTGGCGCATGGCCGTCGACGAGATCCACATGACCGGCCTGGAGTTCCTCGAGAACGCCGACACCCGAGAAGCAGCCGGCTTCCTGTTGCGCGAGTACCAGTCCGACCGCAGCCGGCGGCTGGCCAACTGGTTCGCAACCGCCACCGAGTGGCCGGCACAGTGGCAGAAGGCGTCGAGCGACATGGACGGCCACCTCGACCTCTCCCCCACGCAGGCCCGCGCCCTCGCCGACGAGATGCGGACGCTGGTCGACAAGTACCGCGCGCTCAAGCCCGGACGTGGAGCTCGCCCGGTCGACGTCCAATATGCGGTCTTCCCCGCCGACACCGGATCGATACCGTGACCGCACTGCCCAGCGCGTTCTGGCGGCTGTACGCAAGCGGCACGACGTCGAATCTGGCCGACGGCATCGGCCGCACGGCGCTGCCGCTGCTCGGCGCGACGTACACGCGCAACCCGATCCTGGTGTCGGGTCTGATCTCGTTCGCGTTCCTGCCGTGGCTGCTGTTCGCACTACCCAGCGGAGCGCTCGTCGACCGCACCGATCGCCGCGTCGCGCTCGCCTGCGCAAACCTCGTGCGTGCCGCAGCGGTCGGTGCGTTGGCCGTGTTCGTGCTGACCGGCACCGGTTCGATCGTCGTGGTCTACGTCGCGTCGTTCCTGGTGGGCCTGGCCGAGACGGTCTACGACAGTGCGACCCGCGCGATCCTGCCCCAGGTGATCGGCACGAGCGGACTCGATCGTGCCAACGGCTTGATCACCGTCGAAGAGACGCTGGGACAGACCTTCGTCGGCGCGCCGCTCGGGTCGGCGTTGTTCGCCTTGACGGCGACGCTGCCGTTCGCACTCGACTCCGGCGGGTTCGCGATCGCTGCGCTGATCCTGTTGACGTTGCGGGGCAACTACCGCCCGGTGCGCGAGGAGCGGCTCGGCTCGATCAGAGCGGACGTCCGGATCGGGGTGCGGTGGCTCCTGAGCCACCGGTTCCTGCGTGAGCTGACGGCAGTGTCGGCGGTCAGCGCGTTGTGCGGCAGCATGATCTCCGGCGTGCTCGTGCTGTACACCCTCGAGACCTTGCACCTGCCGGCCGGCGACTTCGGTCTCGTGCTGCTGGCGGCGGGCGCCGGCGGTCTGCTCGGCGGTGCGACCACCGACCGGCTCGCGCGGCGATTCGGTCGAGGCGCGGTGCTTGTATTCGGTGGCGTCCTCACCGGCGTCACGACGATCGCAATGGGGCTGACGCACAACGGCTACGTCGGTGCAATTGCGTTCGGGCTGTCAGGCGTCGGCGTGATGTTCTGGAATGTGCTGACGATGTCACTGCGTCAGTCGCTGATCCCGCAACACCTGTTCGGACGGGTGCAGGGCGGCTACCGAACGGTGGTCTGGGGGTGCATGCCCCTCGGCGCACTGCTCGGCGGCGTGATCGCGCGCGTCGTCTCGATTCCCGCGGTGCTGGTCGTCGCCGGAGCCGGACTGACTGCGACCGGATTGTGGTTGGTGCGGGTGGTCGTCGTGCACCGCGACGTGTTCACCGACGCGCCCGTCGTCGCCGAACTCAGCCCGTCAGGTGTTTCGTGATCGCCTCGACGACCTCGTCCGGACGCTCCCACCAGAACAGGTGACCGGCGTCGGGCAACGGGTGCATCGTCGCGCCCGGGATCAACGACGCGATCACCTCGTTGTTGGCGTACAGCACCATCTCGTCGGCCGTCCCGGCCATGACCAGCGTCGGTGCGGCTACCGCCGGCAGCCGGGTCGAGTGTCGTGGACGAACGCCGCCTGCGCCTGGCGCATGCACGACCGGCACCGGCACGCGCGCGCGCCAGCGCGATGTCGCGGAACTGCGCCAGTGCGCGTCGTCGGCGGCCCAGGCCGGCGACAGGTTCGCCTCGAAGCCGGCACGCAACGCGGCTTCGATGTCGCCGGAGTTCATCGCCGTCATCATCCGCATCGGCCCGGGCGCCATCGGATTGGTGCGCGGACCACCGCAGTAGGTGCAGCCGAGCACGAGCCGGCGGACGCGCTCGGGGTGGTTGACGCACGAGCTCCTGCGCGACCATGCCGCCCATCGAGATGCCCGAAGACGTGCGCGCTGTCCCAGCCGAGCGGCATCGAGCACGGCGACCGCGTCCTGCGCGAGCTCGGCGATGGTGAACGGGCCGGGCACGTCGGTGCTCTCGCCGATGCCGCGCTTGTCGTAAGCGACGATCTCGAAGTCCCGCTCCAGGTGCGGCCAGGAAGTCTCGCGCCACAGGCCGACATGGTACCCGGCCATGCCCATGATCAGCAGCAGCGGCTCGCCACTGCCGCGCCGGACGTAGAGACAGGTCGGCGATCGCCGAGGTCTGCGTGCACGCGCAGAACCTACAGCCGCTCGATGATCGTGACGTTGGCCTGGCCGCCGCCCTCGCACATGGTCTGCAGGCCGTAGCGGCCGCCGGTGCGCTCGAGTTCGTTGAGCAGCGTGGTCATCAGCGCGTGCCGGTGGCGCCGATCGGGTGGCCCAGCGCGATCGCGCCGCCGTTGACGTTCACCTTGTCGAGGTCGGCGTCCGAGCTCCTTGCGCCCAGGCCAGCACGACCGAGGCGAACGCCTCGTTGATCTCGAAGAGGTCGATGTCGTCGAGCGTCAGGCCGGCCCGCTCCAGCGCGTGCTGCGGTCGCGCGGATCGGCGCGGTGAGCATGCAGACCGGGTCGTCGCCGCGCACCGACGAGGTGGTGCACGCGCGCCCGCGGGGTCAGGCCGTGCGCTTCACGGCGTGCTCGGAGGCGATGAGCACGCGCGGCGCGCGTCGGAGATCTGCGAGGCGACGGCGGCGGTGATCCGGCCGCCCTCGCGCAGCGTCTCCAGCGCCGCCATCTTCTCCAGGACGTGTCGGCGCGCGGGCCCTCGTCGGTCGTCGAATGCTCGCCGAACGGGACGATCTCGCGGTCGAACCGGCCCTCGGCGATCGCGGCCAGCGCGCGCCGGTGGCTCTGCGAGCGCGAACCGCTCCATGTCCTCGCGGCTGATGTCCCACTTCTCGGCGATCATCTCGGCGGACGCGGAACTGCGAGACCTCCTGGTCGCCGTAGCGCTTGCCCAGCCCGGTCGACCCGGCGAACGGCGTGCGTGAAGCCGAACTGCTGGCCGACGATCATCGCCGCCGAGATCGGGATCGCGCTCATGTTCTGCACGCCGCCGGCGACGACGAGGTCTGGGTGCCGCGCATGACCGCCTGGGCGGCGAAGTGCACGGCCTGCTGCGACGAGCCGCACTGCCGGTCGATCGGTCACGCCGGGCACGTGGTCGGGCAGCCCGGCGCACAGCCAGGCGGTGCGGGCGATGTCGCCGGCCTGCGGGCCGATCGTGTCGACGCAGCCGAAGATCACGTCGTCGACGGCGCCCGGGTCGACGCCGGTTGCGCTCGACGAGGGCCGTGAGACGTGGGCGCCGAGGTCGGCGGAGTGCACCTCGCGACAGCGAGCCGCCGCGCTTGCCGACCGGGGTGCGGACCGCGTCGACGATGTAGGCCTCAGCCATGGTGTCTCCTTCTTCGCGTTCGTCGGTCGGGCGCCGCGCTGCGGCGATCCCGTCCAGGAGGATGGAGAGGTACTGGTGCGGCGACCGCGTCGGCGGTCGAGCGCGCCGCCCGGGCGGTACCAGCGGACCGCGACCCAGACGGTGTCGCGCAGGAAGCGGTAGACCAGCTCGACGTCGAGGTCGGCGCGGAAGCTCGCCGGCGGCGACGCCGTCGTCCAGCAGGCCGGTCCACAGCGCCGCGGAACTCGCCGGTTGCGCTCGCCGATGTAGCCGAAGCGCTCGACTGGTCGGCCAGGTGGTCGGCGTCGTTCTGGAAGATCGCGACCTCGGCGTGGTGCTGGTCGATCGCCTCGAAGGAGGCGCGACGACGGCCTCGAGCTTCGCCGCGGCGGCCAGTCGCGCGCGACGATCGCGTCGTAGCTGCTCGAACAGCGTCGTCGAGGAAGGTGCGCAGGATCTCGTCGACCATCGACTCCTTGGAGTCGAAGTGGTGATAGAGGCTGCCCGACAGGATGCCCGCGGCGTCGGCGATGTCGCGCACCGTCGTGTTCGCGTAGACCGCGCTCGGCGAACAGCCGCGCCGCGATCGCGAGCAGCTCGCCGCGGCGGTCGCCGTTGGCGGCTGGCCGGCTCATGGCATGCTGGCTGCTCACGGAGACGACCTCGCCGGTCAGGTACGACGAGTAGTCGCTGGCCAGGAAGACCATCACGTTGGCGACCTCCCACGGCTCGGCGGCGCGGCCGAACGCCTCGCGCGCTTGAGCTCGGCGAGCAGCTCGTCGCTGGTGACCTTCGCCAGGAACGGGTGCATCGCCAGGCTCGGCGACGACCGCGTTGACGCGGATGCCGTGCGGCGGCGACGTCGAGGGCGGCGCAGCGGGTCAGCGCCATCACGCCGGCCTTGGCCGCGGCGTAGTGCGCCTGGCCCTCCTGCGCGCGCCAGCCGATCACCGAGGCGTTGTTGACGATCACGCCGCCGCTGCCCTGGCGCGATCATCTGGTCGCAGCGCGGCGCGGGTGCAGCGGAAGGTGCCGGTGAGGGTGACGTCGAGGACCGCGTCCACTGCTCGTCGGTCATCTCGAGGACGCTGCGGTGCCGCCCAGGCCGGCGTTGTTGATCATCACGTCGAGCGCCGCCGAAGCGTCGACGGCGCAGTCGACCAGCGCCTGCACCTGCGCCTCGACGGTGACGTCGCAGACGAGCGGCGCGACCCGCTCGTCGCCGAACTCGGCGGCCAGCGCCTCGTGCGCCTCGGCGAGCCGGCGCTCGTGGGTGTCGCTGATGACGACCGCGCGGCGCCCTCCTCCAGGCACGCCGTGCGACGGCCGCGCCGATGCCGGCGCCGGCCGCGGCGGTCACCACGACGACCTTGCCGGCGAGCAGGTCGTGGCCCGGCGACGTAGTCGGGGCGGGCTGTCGGGGCGTCGCGTCATGCGCGTGCCTTCTCGGGGCAGGCCGAGCACGCGCTCGGCGAGGATGTTGCGCTGGATCTCGTCGGAGCCGCCGTAGATCGTGTCGGCGCGGGTGAAGAGGAACAGCCGCTGCCACTCGTCGAGGCTCGTCGGCTCGCGCCGACGCAGTGCCGGCCGACGCCGCGGACCTGCATCGCCAGCTCGCCGAGGTCGCGGTGCCAGTCGGCCCACAGCAGCTTGGAGATCGAGGCCTCGCGTGCCGCGGCGCGCCGCCGCGTGACGCTGGCCAGCGTGCGCAGCGCGTTGAGCGCGCATCACCTCGAGCTCGACGCACGGCCCGGGCCAGCCGGTCGCGGAGCGACCGGGTCCTCGACGGCGCCGTTGTCGCGTGGCCAGCGCGACGCAGCGCGTCGAGCTCGCGGCGGAAGCCGACCTGCTGGCCGAGCGTGGAGACGCCGCGCTCGAAGCCGAGCGTGCCCATCGCCACCCGCCAGCCGTCGCCCGGCTCGCCGACGACGAGATCGGCATCGGTGCGGGCGCCGTGAAGAAGACCTCGTTGAACTCCGAGGTGCCGGTGAGCTGCACGATCGGCCGGACCTCGACGCCGGGCTGGTCCATCGGGACGAGCAGGTAGGACAGGCCCGTGGTGGCGCTTGGAGCCGGGCTCGGTGCGGGCGACGACGAAGCACCAGTCGGCGACGTGCGCCAGCGAGGTCCACACCTTCTGGCCGTGATCGACCCACTGTCGCCGTCGAGGCGTCGCGCGTGGTCGACACGTTGGCCAGGTCGGAGCCGGCGCCGGGCTCGGAGTAGCCCTGGCACCACAGCTCCTCGACCGCGACGATCGTGGGCAGGAAGCGGTGCCTGCTGCTCCGGGGTGCCGAAGGCGATCAGCGTCGGCCCGAGCAGCTCCTCGCCGAGGTGGTTGACCCGAGGCGGGGCGTCGGCGCGGGCGTACTCCTCGTGGAAGATCACCTGCTGCGGCGATCGCGGCGCCGCGGCCGCCGTGCTCGACCGGCCAGCCGAGGCAGGTCCAGCCGTGCGGCGGCGAGGTGCCGGTCCCAGGCGAGCCGCTCGTCGTGGGCCTCGTGCTCGCGGCCCGGACCGCCGAGCCCGCGAGGGCGGCGAACTCGCCGGTGAGGTTGTCCTCCAGCCACGCGCGCACCTCGGCGCGGAACGCCGTCCTCGTCGCCGTAGCTGGTCGGCGTCCATGGCGCGTAGGGTACCCTACCAAGCACTTGCTTGGTACTGACCGAGGAGCGGAGTCGGCGCTGTCGACACGATCCCGGCAGGTCGCTGCGCGGCCGCGGCGCGCACTACGGCGACGCCGGGCCTTCGCCGACGGCGACGTGCGGCTGACCTTCGCCGAGCTGCTCGACCAGGTGCGCGCGACCGCCGCGCTTCTACGTCGCCCGCGGCGTCGCAGCCCGGCGACCGGGTCGTGGTCTGGGCGCCCAACAGCATCACTGGGTCGTCGCCGCGCTGGCGCGCCTACGCCGGCGGCGACCCTCGTGCCCGATCAACAGCCGCTACACCGGGCACGAGGTCGCTCGACTCGTCGAGCGCACGGGTGCCAGAGCGCTGGTCGTCGCCGGACGGTTCCTCGGCATCGACCGGCTCGCCGAGCTGCGGGCCGCCGGGGCGACGGCCTGCCGACGCTGGCGCGATCGTGCGGATCCGCGATCGACGATCGCCGGTCCCCGACGGCGTGATCGAGCTGGGACGACGCGCGCGGCGGCACGATGCCGACGCCGAGCCGACGCGCGCGCCGACGCGGTCGCCGCCCGACGACGTCGGCGACATCCTGTTCACCTCCGGCACGACCGGCCGCACCAAGGGCGCGATGCAGCGCGCACCGGCAGACCGTCGACGTCGCCCGGGCCTGGGCCGAGTGCGGCGGGGTCGACGCGCCGACGACCGCTACCTGGTGGTCAACCCGTTCTTCCACTCCTTCGGCTACAAGGCCGGCATCGTGGTCGGCCTGCTCACCGGCGCGACGATCGTGCCGCATGGCGACCTTCGACGTCGACGCGGCGCATGCAGCTGATCGCAGGACGAGCGGATCACCGTGCTGCCCGGCGCGCCGACGATCTACCAGTCGCTGCTCGACCACCCGCAGCGCGCCGAGTACGACCTGTCGTCGCTGCGGCTTCGCGGTCACCGGCGCGGCCGTCGTGCCGGTCGCGCTGATCGAGCGGATGCAGTCGCGAGCTGGGCTTCGACATCGTCCTGACCGCCTTCGGCATGACCGAGGCGGTCGTCGTCACGATGTGCCGCCGCGGCGACTCCGCCGACCTCGTCGCGCACCACGTGCGGCCGGGCGACCGCCGGGCTTCGAGGCCCGCATCGGCGAGCAGGGCGAGCTGCTGCTGCGCGGGCCGAACGTGATGCTCGGCTACCTCGACGACCCGGAGGCCACGCGCCGAGGCGATCGACGCCGACGGCTGGCTGCACACCGGCGACGTCGGCGCGCTCGACGAGCACGGCTACCTGACGATCACCGACCGGCTCAAGGACATGTACATCTGCGGCGGCTTCAACGTCTACCCGGCCGAGGTCGAGCAGGCGCTGACGCGGCTCGACGGCGTCGCCGACGTCGCGGTGATCGGCATCCCCGACGAGCGGCTGGGCGAGGTGGGCCGCGCGTCGTCGTGCGCGGCCGGGCCGACGTCGACGCCGACGCCGTGATCGCGTTCTGCCGCGAGCGGCTGGCCAACTTCAAGGTGCCGCGCCAGGTCGAGTTCGTCGACGCGCTGCCCCGCAACCCGTCCGGCAAGGTCGCTGAAGACCGACCTGCGCGAGGAGTACGCCGATGAGCGAAGAGGGGTCGTCTACGAGGTGCGCGGCGCGACCGCGATCGTCACGATGAACCGTCCCGAGTACCGCAACGCGCAGAACTCGCAGATGACCTACGCGCTCGACGCCGCGTTCCAGCGCGCGGTCGACGACGACGACGTAAGGTGATCGTGCTGGCCGGCGCCGGCAAGCACTTCTGCGCCGGGCACGACATCGGCACGCCCGGGCCGCGACGTCGACGTGCACTACGACAACACGGCGATCATCTGGTGGGACCACGTCGGCCGCGAGGGCGGCGATCTGCGCTACGCGCGCGAGATGGAGGTCTATCTCGGCATGTGCCGCCGCTGGCGCGAGATCCCCAAGCCGACCATCGCGATGGTGCAGGGCGCCTGCATCGCCGGCGGCCTGATGCTCGCGTTCGTCTGCGACCTGATCGTCGCCGTCCGACGACGCGTTCTTCGCCGATCCCGTGGTGCGGATGGGGATTCCCGGGCGTCGAGTACTTCGCGCACCCGTGGGTGCTCGGGCTCGCGCGCGGCGAAGGAGATCCTGTTCACCGGCGACCGGTTCACGGCCCAGCGCGCCTACGAGTGGGGCATGGTCAACCGGGTCGTCGCCGCGCGACGACCTCGAGACCGAGACGCTCGCGCATCGCCGACGCGCATCGCCGCGATGCCGCACTTCGGGCTCGCGCTGACCAAGCGCGCGGTCAACCAGTGCGAGGACGCGATGGGCATGCGCAACGGCATGGACTCGGTGTTCGGGCTGCACCACTTCGCGCACGCGCACAACGCCGAGGTCGGGCGCCGACTCGCTCGGCGGCATGGACGCAAGTCGATGAAGGCCAGCGGCGACCTGAGATGGATCTCGACCTCGACGACGACGACGCTCGCCTTCCGCGACGAGGTGCGCGCGTTCCTGCGCGGCAACGTGCCAGCCGAGTCGCTGCCGTCGATGGACACGGCCGAGGGCTTCGCGGCCCACCGCGCGTGGGAGCACGTGCTCGCCGACGCGCGACTGTCGGTCGTGTCGTGGCCGGCCGAGTTCGGCGGCCGTGACGCGACGCTGCTGCAGTGGGTCGTCTTCGAGGAGGAGTACTTCGCGCGCCGGGCGCGCCGCTGCGCGTCAGCCAGAACGGCATCTTCCTGCTCGCGCCGACGCTGTTCGCGCACGGCACGCCCGAGCAGCTGGCCCGGATCATGCCGCCGATGGCGCGCGCCGACGAGATCTGGGCGCAGGCCTGGTCCGAGCCGGAGGCGGGCAGCGACCTCGCCGGCCTGCGCAGCCGCGGCCGTGCGCGACCGACGGCGGCTGGCTGCTGTCGGGGCAGAAGACGTGGTCGACGCGCGGCGACCTACGCCGACCGGGCTTCGGCCTGTTCCGCACCGACCCGGACGCCGAGCGGCACCGCGGCCTGACCTACTTCCTGTTCGACCTGCGCGCCGACGGCGTCACCGTCCGCGGCATCCCGCAGCTCGACGGCGAGCCGGGCTTCGCCGAGATCTTCCTCGACGACGTGTTCGTGCCCGACGCGGACGTGCTCGGCGAGGTCGGCGAGGGCTGGCGGGTCGCGATGTGCGACCGCCAGCAACGAGCGCGGGCTGTCGCTGCGCTCCCCCGGCCGGTTCCTCGCCGCCGCCGACCGCCTGGTCGAGCTGCGCCGGCGGCTGCGACGGACGCCGGCGCTGACCGACCGTGTCGTCGACGCGTGGATCGGCGCCGCGCCTACCAGCTCCACACCTGCGCGACCGTGACCCGGCTCGCCGACGGCGGCGAGCTCGGGCGCCGAGTCGAGCGTCGGCAAGCTGTTCTGGTCCCAGCTCGACGTCGCGCTGCACGAGACCGCGCTCGACCTGCAGGGCGCCGAGCGGCGAGGTCGTCGACGACTGGACGGACGGCTACCTGTTCTCGCTCGCCGGCCCGATCTACGCCGGCACGAACGAGATCCAGCGCAACGTCGTCGCCGAGCGGCTGCTGGGCCTGCCCGCGATGAGGTTCGCGCCGTCGCCGAGCAGCGCGACTTCGCCGCGTCGCTCGGCCGATCTGCTCGCCAGCGCGACGTGCCGGCTGTCGCGCGCGCGTGGGCGGCCGGCGACCACGCCCCGGGTCGCAAGCTGTGGACGCGGCTGGCCGACCAGGGCGTGCTCGCCCTCGGCGCCCGAGGAGCACGGCGGGTTCGGCGCGCACGCCGGTCGACCTGGTGCTCGCCTTCGAGCAGCTCGGACGGCTCGGCGTGCCCGGCCCGCTACGTCGAGTCGGTCGCCGTGCTGCCGGCCGCTCGAACGTCGACGCGAGAGCTGCGACCGCCACGATCGCCGCACCGCCGTGGCGCCGTACGCCCTCGACGCCGAGTCGCGACGCGGTCTACCTGCTCGACGGCGCGGCGCGCTCGACCGCGTCCGTGACCGGCTCGGTCACGTCCCTCGATCCGACCCGACGGCTCGCGAGGTGAGCGCTGCCGAACCGATCGGCGAGGTCGAGCTGCGCGCGCGCTCGACCTCGGCACGCTCGCCTCGCGCCGCGCAGCTGCTCGGGGCCGGCGTCGGCGTTGCTCGAGCGATCGGTCGACTACGCCGAGCAGCGCACGCAGTTCGGCACGCCGATCGGCAGCTTCCAGGCGGTCAAGCACCTGCTCGCCGACGTGCACGGTCGGCCTCGACTTCGCCCGGCCGCTGCTGTTCGGCGCGGCGCTGACTCTCGACGCGCCGCGATGTCTCGGCGGCGAAGGTCGGCGTGCGGCGACGCCGCCTACCGCGCGGCCCGCACCGGCCTGCAGGTGCACGGCGCGATCGGCTACACCGCCGAGTACGACCTCGCGCTGTGGTTGACCGAAGGTGCGCGCGCTCGTGACGGCGTGGGGCACGCAGCGCGAGCACCGCGACCGCGTCCGGGCGGCGCTGTGAAGGAACTCCAGGACGCCGTCCGGTCGCTGCTGGTCAAGCGCTGCGACCCGCGCAAGGGCTTCGACGAGGAGCTCTGGCGCGTGCTGTGCGAGCAGATCGGCGTCGCGCGCTCGCGATCCCCGAGCAGTACGGCGGCGCCGGCGCGACCCTGGCCGAGACGCACGTCGTCATGGCCGAGCTCGGCGCGCACTGACGCCCGTCCCGATGCTTTCGAGCACGCTACGCCGCGCAGCTGTGCTGGCCGTCGGACGACGACGCCTGCGAGCGGCTGCTCCCGCGCATCGCGGACGGCACCGTCGCAACCGTCGCGCGAGGTCGACGGCAGGGCGGCGCTGAGTACGTCCTGGACGGCGACCTCGCCGAGCTCGTGCTCGTGAGCGACGGATCGGCGTCTACGAAGCGAGCCGACGTCCAGGCGACACCCACGCCGACCATGGACCTCACGCGCCGGCTGGCCACGTGCGCGCGCAACGCGGGGAGCGCGTCGGCGACGCGGAAGCGGTGCCGCGCGAACGATGCTGCCCGGTCGCCCTGACCGCCGAGCAGGTCGGCGCGGCCGAGCGGATCCTCGAACTGACGGTGAGTACACGAAGGACCGCGTGCAGTTCGGCCGTCCGATCGGCAGCTTCCAGGCTCTCAAGCACCGTATGGCCGACCTGCACGTGCTCGCGCAGGCAGCGCGGTCAGCGTCGTGGCCGGCCGTCGACGGGACGGTCGCGCCGTCGGTGGCCAAGGCTTATTGCAGCGAGGCATTCCTGACGTCGCCGGCGAGTGCATCCAGCTGCACGGTGGTATCGCGATCACCTGGGAGCACGACGCGCACCTGTACTTCAAGCGCGCGCACGGCAGCGCCCAGCTGTTCGGCTCAGCCGGACGAGCACATGCAGCGAATCTGGAAGGAGTTCCTCTAGTGGACTGCAGGAGCTCTCCGACCGGCAGAGATCAACGACCTGATCACCGACTACGCCACGCGATCGACTTCCACCAGTGGGACGACCTCGACGCGATCTTCACCGCCGACGCGACGCTCGACCTCACCGCCACCGGCGGCGAGTCGGGCGACCTGCCGACGATGAAGCATGGCTGGCCAAGACCCTGCCTGTTCACCGGCACCAGCATCTCGTCGCCACCAGCAAGATCGACCTCGACGGCGACCGGCGACCGCCGATCGGTTGCCACAACCCGATGTACCTCGACCGCGACGGCGCGCAGCAGGTCCTGTTCGTCGGGCTCTGGTACCTGGACGAGTTCGTCCGCACGTCCGACGGGCTGGCGCATCGCCTCGCGCCGGCAGCAGAAGGGCTACCTGCACGGGCTCTGACGGATCACCTCCGGCGGTCCGCACCTTGATCGAAGTGCGAAAGACCGTATGGCCACCTTGATCGACGCCAGCGCGGCCGCTAACTGTACCAGCCGACAACGTTCACAGTCAGGTGCGCAGACCGGCTCGCCTGCAGGCAGACCTTTCCGCCCGCGAACAGTCGGCTCACCGCCAGCGTCGTCATCTGCTGTCCGGCGCCGAACTGAGCGGCCGGCTGCTGCGGGTTGGTCTGCCCACAGCCCCATACGGAGAGCGTGCCGGCGCGCGATTCGGCGGACGAGGTCACCTCGAGCACCACTTCCTTCGCGCTGCCAGGCACCGGCCCTCCGGTTGCGCGTGTCGTGACCACCTGGTTGGCACGGGGCTTCGAGCCGCGATAACCGATGTGGGCTGCGGTGTCGATGATCTTCCGCGGTGCCAACGCGGTGAATGCGCTCCCGGGCGTGTAGTAGCCGGTCACGTCCACCAGCACGTGCGTCGGAGCGGACGTGCGGATGCACACGTCACCGTGCGAACCGACCTTGCTGACAACCAGTTGTTCCTCGGCCGCCCCACGCTGGAACTCCAGCGCGGAGGAAGTCGGCGCTTTGCTGCCGCACGGGAAGGCGGTGAGGTGGCCTGCGCCGGCCCCGTCCAGCGCCGTGAGGTCCAACGCGACCGCAGCGGCGTCGGCCGGGACGCCATTACCCGTGACCGCGATCGTCAGAACCCGTCCCCCGGCCGGGCGTGCACCCGTGCGCGTATCGCGCAGACGTCGAATAGGAACAGCATGGAAGCTGCTCGTGCTCGAGTAGTACCCATCCATGTCGACCCGCACGTGCGCGTTGGTGGTCGCTTGCACGCAGGTCAGTCCGCTCGAATCGAAGGTCGCGAGCACGTGGCTGGAAACGGGTTTGTTCGCGGCGTAGTGCAGGTTCGGCAGACTCGGTTTCGGGGAGCTGCACGGCCATACGGTGAGCGAACCCGACTTGGCCTCAGACAGCGCCGTGACGGTCACGTCGAGTGCGGCTGCGTTGGTGGGCGCGGGACCGAAGCCGGCCGCGGCGAAGCCGAGCTCTTGGTTGGCCGTGGTTGTCGTCGTATCGAGAACGCGCTGTGGCTGCACCGGGATGAAGTCTCCGGTCGGCAGCGGGACGCCGTTGCCGGCGAAGGTGAACGTGAACGGCTGACCGTTCCAGTGGCCTGTCGTGCTCCCGGTCTGCGCACCCAGCGCGCTCGGCGCGTACCGATAGAACATGTGGCACGACTTCCCCGTACCCAGGGTCTTTCCCTCGCAGTCCTGCTCACCGCCGAACAGCTGGCCGGCGCCGCCGCCCGCGCCCGACATCACGACAGGAGATGACATGTTGGTGATCGTGACGGTCTGGGTCGGTCCCGTGGTTCCCAACGGCACATCACCGAAGTCGAAGCCCGTCTGACTGATCGCGAACCGAGGGCTGCCGACCCCCGTGAGATTGATCGTGTAGCTCTGACCGTTCCACTCCCCCGTCGTCGACCCGGTCGCTGTGCCCAGGTCGGTCGGCTTGAAGCGGTAGACCATGTGACACGTCGCGTTCACCAGGAGGGTTTTGCCGTCGCAGTCGTTCGAGCTCGTGAACGGCGAGCTGGTGCCACCGCCCGAGCCGCTCATGACGATCGGAGCGTCCGACACGTTTCGCACCGTCGCCGACATCGAGACGCTCGTGGCGCCGACGCGCACCTGGCCGAAGTCCAGCGTCGTCGGGCTGATCACGAACTGTGGTGGTGGCCCCGTGCGCCGGAACCGCGAGAGCCGCGGTTGCGAGCATTGTCGAGACAATCAGCCTTGCCAGGTTCCGCAGCGTCACGATGACGATCCCCCCTGCGCGAATGTGCAGGAAGTATGAGGGTCCGCGGGGCCGCACGGAAGCCAGTCAGGTCGATATGCGCGAAGGACTGTCAGAACCAGTCGTCGTGACCGGGCGATCGACGGCCTCCGACGGCTCAACCTTGGGTGCGGTAGGACGTGAACCCTCGCCGGCGCCCGTACATCCCCGGGCGGGGCACCGGCTGCGGAATGCCGGGGCTCGCGAGGTCGCTCGGATCCACGTCCACCCCGAGCAGGGTTCGCGTGACGCTCTGGGAGCTGTCGAGCAGATCGTCCAGAGCACGGCTCAGGTCGTCGGCCGTGACCTCGGTCAGTGGCTGTGCTCGGTCCAGCGACTCGAGCACGGCGCGACGCACGAGCTCCTTCAGGAACGACGCCGTTACGCCGTCCGTGCGCTCGACGACGTCGGCGTTGCGTGCGGCACCGACAGCCAACGGCACTGAGCGCGAGTACAGCGTGAACAGTCGTTCCCGTGCCTCGTCGTCGGGAACCTCGATCTCGACCGCGACGTCGACACGACCAGGACGGGCCGCCAGCGCTGGTTCGAGCAGGTCTGCCCAGTTGGTCGTGAGCAGGAACAGCAGGTCAGCGTCTTCGGCGGCACCGTCCATGGCGTCGAGGAGGTCGAACAGCACCGAGCTTCGCGCCCGGCCCGAACGATGCGATCCTCGGCGACGAGATCGACGTCCTCCAGCACGACGACGGCCGGCGCGAGTTCGCGCGCGAGTTCGGTCATCGACGCGACCGCGTGCAGAGAAGCGCCCGACAGCAGAATCCGGGTGTAGTCGCTCATGTGGGTCACGAGGTAGCGCGTGGTGTGCGTCTTGCCCGTTCCCGGCGGTCCGAACAGCAGCAGGCCGCGCTTGAGATGCTGGCCGGCTGCGAGCAGTTCGGCGCTGTGTTCGGCGACGCCGAACGCATGACGCTCGATCCGCGCGAGCACAGGTTCGGGCAGTACGACGTCGTCTCGTGCGGTGCGCTGGATCGCCGCGAATGACAACCTGAAACCCATCTGGGTCGCCTGCACCTCGATCAGTTGACGTCGGTAGACGTTCAGCTTCGCGCGCAAGGCGTCGATTTCGGCGAACGACACTTGAGCACGGGCGACGTCCAGACCGACTAGTTGCAACATCAGTTCCGGTCGGTGGTCGTCCGGTCCCGACACGAAAATCACGTACGACCCGGCCTCGTCCGTGACGAGCAGAAGCGCAAGGCGAAGGCAGGCGAGAGTCGATCCCGGCCCGTCCGGCAGGTCCGCGTAACTCGGCGCCGACAGCCGCAGCGGAGGCAGATGCTCACCGCTCACAAGCTGCTCGAGCGCGAGCTCGCCGTAGTGCGGCGGAAGGGTGATCCCGCGGACGACAACGGTGCGCCCGTCCGCCCGCGACCACGCGTTGAGCGCCGTCTGGAGGTTGACCTGCTCGAAGGCCGACCACTGCCTGGAGACCACCGAGAACTCATGCGCTCCGAGGAAGTCTCGCACCAGGGCGACGACCTCGTTGACGTTCGACTCGTCGCTGTCGCGGTGCACCCAGTCGAGGAAGCGGCGGAACGAGGCGGCGAACTCGCGCGCCTCGTCCGGGTCAGAGTGGGTCATGCCTTCGAGTATGCGTGCGCGTCGAAGCGTTTAGAACCAGTCGTCGGCGCGCGACCAGGTGATCAGGTTGTCGAGGATTCCCGGCGTCGGCTCGGCTTCCTCGGTCGCGGCGTAGGCGCCGCGGTAGAACAGCAGCGGACGCGGCCCGTCGTCACCGGCGCTGTCGCCCAGGGCGTTGACGCGGCCGACGACGATCCAGTGGTCGCCGCCGTCGAGCACGCTACTCGACGGTGCAGTCGATCCAGGTGAGCACACCGCGCAGCAGCGGCGCTCCCGACGGCGCCGGCTGCCACTCGATCGAGGCGAACTTGTCGGCGCCGGCCTTGCCGAAGACCGCGCTCACGTCGCGCTGGTCGTGCGCGAGCACGTTGACGCAGAACGATGCCGGCCGCCTCGATCACCGGCCACGTGCGGGCGGCCTTGCGCCGGGCAGAACAGCACGAGTGGCGGGTCGAGCGACAGCGCGGCGAACGACTGGCAGGCGAAGCCGACCGGTTCGCCGTCGTCGGACACCGCAGCGATGACAGTGACGCCGGTGCAGAAGTGGCCGAGCGCCCTGCGGAAGCGCTCCGCGGTCGTCGACTCGCCGTCGACGCTCGTCACTTGTACTGCGCGCCGAGGGTGAAGTCGTGGCCCCACAGGCTCACGGCGGTGCTCTCGCGCGCGACCCACGTCGTCGTCCTCGACCTGGCGTCCCTCGCAGCCGAACTCGACGTCGAAGCCGCCCGGCGTCTTCATGTAGAACGACAGCATCAGGTCGTTGACGTGCCGGCCGAGCGTTGCCGACATCGGCACCTTGCGGCGCAGCGCGCGGTCGTGGCACAGCCCGACGTCGTCGGCCTCCTCGACCTCGACCATCAGGTGCACGATGCCCGGACGGCGTCGGCATCGGCAGGAATGCCAGGCTGTGGTGGCGCGGGTTGCAGCCGAAGAAGCGCAGCCACGCCGGTGCGCCGTCGGCGGGACGGCCGACCATCTGCGGCGGCAGCCGCATCGAGTCGCGCAGCCGGAAGCCGAGCACGTCGCGGTAGAACCGCAGCGCGGCTTCGTCGTCGCTCGTCGAGAGCACGACGTGGCCGAGGCCCTGCTCGCCGGTGACGAAGCGGTGGCCGTACGGGCTGACGACGCGGCGGTGCTGCAGCGCGACGCCGTGGAACGCCTCGAGCGTGTTGCCGGACGGGTCCTCGAAGCTGATCAGCTCGACGACCTTGCGGTCGGCGAGCTCCTCGGCCGTGCCCTCCTTGTACGGAACGCCGGCGCGTCGAGCCGGTCGCGGATGTCCTGCAGCTCGGCGGCGTTCGCAGCCTCCCAGCCGCTCGCGGCGAGGTGGTCGCGCTCGCCGGGGACGATCACGAGCCGCGCCGGGAAGTCGTCCATGCGCAGGTACAGCGCGCCGTCGATCGCGCCCGCCGGTGCCCTCGACCATGCCGAGGACCTTGAGCCCGTATTCGCGCCACGCATCGACGTCGGTCGCCTCGATGCGCAGGTAGCCCAGCGATCGTGATGCGTCATGCGCCGCCCAGAGAAGTCGGCGGTCGAGCCGGTTGAACTCGTCGAACTTCTCGAGCATGGCCCAGTGCCCGCAGCCGCCGAACACGTGCAGTTGCGCGCGCGGGATCAGCTTGAGCGCGAGCGAGCGCGCCGTCGAGCGGGTTGACCCGATCCTCGCGTCCCCACACGAGCAGCACGCGCTGCCGCAGCTTGTACGCCTCGCGCCAGAGCATCGCCTCCTCGGCAGCGCCGGGTCGCAGAACGACGCGCCCATCGCCTCCATCGAGGCGAGCGTCTCGGGATCGGACGGCATACTCGTACCGCTCGGCGACGCAGCTCGTCGGTGATCATCGACTGGTCGAAGCACGAGCGTGCGCAGGAAGTCGGCGAGCTTCTCCTTCGACGGTCCGGGCGGCGCGGCGAACGCCATACAGCTTCTTGATGCCCTCGGTCGGGTCGGGCGCGAACACGTTCAGGCCCAGGCCACCCGGCGCCATCAGGACGAGGCGGCCGGCCTTGCTCGGGATGGTTCAGCGCGAGCCGCACCGACGTGCCGCCGCCGAGCGAGTTGCCGACGCAGTGGGCACGCGCGATGCCGAGCTGGTCGAGCAGCTCGGCCAGCGCGTCGGCGCTGTAGGTGAAGAACTGCTTGTCGAACTCGGTCGGCTTGGACGAGCGTCCGAAGCCGGGTTGGTCGACGGCGAGCACGTGGAACCGCTCGGACGAGCACGCCCATCGTCCGGCCGAAGTTCGACCAGCGCCGAGGCGCCGGGTCCGCCGCCGTGCAGCAGCACCACCGTGTCGAGCGACGGGTCGCCCGCCTCGTGATAGTGCAGCGTCAGGCCGGACGGCAGCTCGGCGAACCGGCTGGTTTCTCAGCGAGTCGTCGGATCACTCGCGCTGGCGGGCGTCGCTCACCGCTCGATCTGTCGCTGAGTCGCTCACAACCACGCATCCTGGACCTTGATGCCCGAGCTCGAACTGGCCGTACATGCGCCAGCGCCTTCTCGGGGTCGTTGATCGCGTGCACCCGTCCGGCGTGGGCGTCGCGCCAGAACCGCTGGATCGGCGTGCCGGTGCGCAGCGCGCGTCCGCCCGCACTCTCGAAGAGCCGGTCGACCGCGGCGATGCCCGCGCCGGTCGCGTTCACCTGGTCGCGGCGCACGCGCACGCGCAACGGCATCGGGATCTTCTCGCCCTTGACGGCGTAGTCGTAGCTCCTCCTCGAGGTTGCGCTCGATCTGCGAGCACTGCGCCGTCGATACGCGACGCGGCATCGGCGATGCGCATCTGGTTGAACGAGTCGTCGGCGGCCTTGCCACCGGTCGAGGCGCGCACGCGTTCCTTCGTCCAGCCCACGTACGCGTCGTACGCGCCCTGCGCCATGCCGAGCACCGGGTTGCTGATCGAGCACGAGAACACCGACGCGAACGGCAGCTTGTACAGCGCGCCGGTGTTCACGGCCTGGCCCGGGCCGAAGCATCGCCCGGTGTCCATGAACGACAGCGTGCGGTACTCGGGGACGAAGGCGTCCTTGACGATGATGTCGTTGCTGCCCGTGCCGCGCAGGCCGACCGTGTCCCAGACGTCCTCGATCTCGTAGTCGGAGCGCGGGAGCAGGAACGTGCGGAAGTCGACCGGCGTCCCCTCCGGGCCCATGACGAGACCGCCGAGGAAGATCCACTGCGCGTGGTCGCAGCCGGACGAGAACGACCAGCGGCCCGAGAAGGTGAAGCCACCCTCGCTCGGGGTGGCGCGTCCCATCGGCGCGTACGACGACGAGATGAGAGTCGCGGGTTCGTCGCCCCACACCTCCTGCTGGGCGCGGTCGTCGAAGATGCCGAGCTGCCACGGGTGCACGCCGATCACCGACGACACCCAGCCCGTCGATCCGCACGCGCTCGCGATCAGGCGCACCGCGCGGTAGAAGTCGACCGGCGACGCCTCGTAGCCGGCGTAGCGCGTCGGCTGCAGCAATCGGAAGAAGCCGGTCTCCTGCAACGCGGCGATGTTCTCGTCGGGGATGCGCCGCAGATCCTCGGTGGCCTGGGCGCGCTCGCGCAGCGCCGGCAGCAGGTCGGTGACACCGGCGAGAACTTCGGCTGGGGTAGTGGCGCTGCTCATCCGTACAACTCCCGTGTTCGCTGGCATTTCTGACGCCAGACTAGAACAAGTTCTCGTACGTGTCGAGGCGACGCGGCGGCCCTTGAGCTTGCGCCAGGACGGCTCATCAGGCACGATTTCTGGAACAGGTTCTATTTGTAGTCAGGAGCGCCGATGACCCGGACTGTCGAGACCACTGAGACCACCGTGGGCACCGATGCCGTGCGTTCCATCGACGCCGGCGTCGTACCGGATCGCTTCGCGCGCGGGTGGCACTGCCTCGGGCTCGCAGCCGACTTCCACGACGGCAAGCCGCACGCCATCACCGCGTTCGGCACGAAGCTCGTCGTGTTCGCGACCTCGGACGGCACGCTACGCGTGCTTGATGCCTACTGCCGACACATGGGCGGTGACCTGACCCAGGGCACGATCAAGGACGACGCGATCGCCTGCCCGTTCCATGACTGGCGCTGGTCGGGCGAGGGACGATGCGTGGGCATCCCCTACGCCAAGCGTGTGCCACTGCGCGCGCGCACTCGTGCCTGGACCACGACCGAGAAGAACGGGCAGCTGTTCGTCTGGAACGACCCCGAGGGCAACGCGCCGACACCCGACGTCGAGATCCCCGATATCGAGGGCGTCGGTTCGGACGACTGGAGCGACTGGGTCTGGACGACGCTGCACATCGAAGGCTCGAACTGTCGCGAGATCATCGACAACGTTTCGGACATGGCGCACTTCTACTACGTGCACTACGCGTTCCCCACGTACTTCAAGAACGTCTTCGAAGGACACATCGCCACGCAGTACATGGAGTCGCGCGGGCGTCCCGACATCGGTCAGGGCAGCCAGTACGCCGGCGAGGACAACCTGCTCAAGTCCGAAGCGTCCTACTTCGGGCCGTCCTACATGATCAACTGGCTGTGGAACGACTTCAAGGGGACGACCGTCGAGTCCGTCCTGGTGAACTGCCACTACCCGATCGACAAGAACTCCTTCCTGTTGCAGTACGGCGTGATGGTGAAGAAGTTGCCCGGCGTCGACCGCGAGATGGCGAACAAGATCGCCGGCAAATTCGCGAAGAGCTTCAAGATCGGGTTCGAGCAGGACGTCGCGATCTGGCGGAACAAGAGCCGCATCGACAACCCGTTGCTGTGCGAGGAGGACGGGCCGGTCTACCAGCTGCGCCGCTGGTACGAGCAGTTCTACGTCGACGCCGCCGACGTCACCGAGGACATGACCGCACGTTTCGAGTTCGAGATCGACACCTCCCACGCCGTCGAGACGTGGGAGAAGGAGGTCGCGGAAAATCTGCGCAAGCGCGCCGAGGCCGGCGAGTAGCGATGCCGGCGACGACCGATCGCGAGCAGGAGACCGCTGCGGACAAGCGGCTCTACGTCGAGATCGGGCTGGTGCCCGTGTCGTGCACGACGTGCGGCGTCACGGTCGGCGTGAAGAAGAACTCGCGCAAGCACACCAGCGTGCAATGGACGGCTGCCGCGATGGCGGGCTGCGCACACTTCGATGCGGTCGGCGCGCTGGGCGTTTCCCTCGGCTGCCCACGGCTGCGTGAGTCGATCGACGCGGCAGTCAGCGATGGGCGCATTGTGGTCCCTGATGAATGAAGTCGATTCGCATTGGCTACGCGTCGCCGAGATCGTGCGCGAGACCGACGACGCGTGCTCGGTCGTGTTCGAACCGCCGGCCGGGGCCGATTTCTCGTACTCGCCCGGCCAGTTCTTGACGCTGCGGCTGCCGCTGGAGTCCGGACCGATCGGGCGGTGCTACTCGCTGTGCAGCTCGCCGCACCACGACGAGCCGATGCGCATCGCCGTGAAGCGGGTCGCCACGGGACTCGGCTCGAACTGGATCAATGACACGCTCGCTGTCGGCGACGAGCTCGAATGCCTCGTTCCCAGCGGCATGTTCACGCCCAGGTCCCTCGACGAGGACCTGCTGCTGTTCGCCGGTGGCAGCGGCATCACGCCCGTCCTGTCGATCCTGAAATCGGCGCTGCATGCAGGCAGCGGCAACGTCGTGCTCGTCTACGCGAACCAGCACGAGAACGCCGTCATCTTCGCGGCGCAGTTGCGCGCGCTGGCCGAGCAGTATCCCGATCGGCTGCACGTGCTGCACTGGCTCGAATCGGTGCAAGGCATTCCGTCCCGCGCGCAGTTGAAGGCACTCGCCGCGCCGTTCACCAAGCACACCGCGTTCGTGTGCGGCCCGAGCCCGTTCATGGAGTCGGTGTCGCACTCGCTGCGCGAACTCGGCGTGCCGCCCGCGCGGATCCACATCGAGCGCTTCCAGTCGTTGGCCGAGGACCCGTTCGTCCTGCCGGCCGCTGATGCCTCGGCAGTCCTCGACGAGGCCGAGACCGGTCCGGCCACTGCGCTCACCGTCGATCTCGACGGCGAGACGCACGAGTTCGAGTGGCCGCGGCACAAGAAGCTGCTCGACTTCCTGCTCGAGAAGGGCCTCAAGGCGCCGTTCTCCTGCCGCCAGGGCGCGTGCAGCGCGTGTGCGTGCATCCTGTCCGACGGCGAGGTCAAGATGCTGAACAACGAGATCCTCGAGCAGGACGACCTGGACGAGGGTTTCGTGCTCGCCTGCCAGTCATTGCCGATCAGCGACCGGGTGTCCGTCCGCTACAGCTGAGAGGGCCGGTCAGGTGGCGTAGGCAGCGCGGGCGCCGCACTCGGCGCACTCGTACACACCGCCGTCGGTTGCCTGCATGACGCCGTGCGCGGTGCAGGTCGGCTGGCCGCTGTCGCCGAGCACGACGTTGCCCATCATCACGTCCCAGCCGCCGTCGACGTCGACCAGCTGCGCAGCGGCCGGGCCCAGCTCGCGGGCACGTTCGAGGGCGAACAACACTTCGGCCAAGGCTGCGAACGCGTCGCTCTCACGCGTCCAACCGTCCGGCAGACTCGCCTCGGCCGCTGTGACCTGGCCTGCGGACACCTGGACGACCGCGCTCTGCTCGCTGTTGTCGGGTCGCTGGAAGGTCACGGCGTATCGCCCGGCACCTGCCAGGGCCTCGACGCGATGCACCCGAGTCACACGGGCGAGCCTACGACTGAGCACTCTCCGCGCGCGCCTTGAGCCGCGCCAGCGTGGCGTGGATGTGGGCCGCGTTGATCACGGGACGATTTCGCGTTCCGGTCACCAGCTCCGCCGGTCGCTTGAACCAACCGGGACGACGGTCCCACGTGCTCTCGGTGACACGACAGCCTGCAGCGGTCGCTTCGAAGTCGTACTGCCATCTCGAGATCTGGATCGACGGCGTGCCATGACTGACGTCGAAGGCGAACATCCTGCCCGATTCGGCGTCGGTGACGGTGCACGTCGTCGTCCACCGGCGCCAGCCGTTGCGGTTGGTGCCGCGAAAGCGCGCGCCTGGCGTCGCCGACGACCCGGATACCCAGCGCATCGCCGCGGTTTCGTCGGCGAGCTCGGCGAGGACGGCGAGGTCGGTCACCAGGTTGTAGACCGCGGCGGGCGGCGCGGCGATGTCTATGGTGGCGGTGGCGGACGGTGCGCTCAAAGTAGAACCAGTTCTAGGCGAGGTCATGGGATCTTGCTCGCATCATATCTTGCAATACCCTCCCAAAACTATAACCTGTTCTACATGCGGGATGACGAGTACGACGTCGTCGTGGTGGGCAGCGGCGGCGCCGGGATGTCGGCCGCGCTGACGGCCGCGCACGCGGGCCTGCGCACGGTGCTCGTCGAGAAGGCCGCGCACTTCGGCGGATCGACCGCACGCTCGGGCGGCGGCGTCTGGATCCCCAACAACGACGTTCTGCGCCACGACAAGGTCGACGACACCGTCGAGGCCGCGCACGCCTACCTGCACAGCATCGTCGGTGACGTCGTCGCCGCCGAGCGCATCGACACCTATCTCGACCGCGGTCCTGAGGCGCTGCGCTTCCTGCTCGAGCACACTCCCCTGCGCATGCAGTGGGTGCCCGACTACAGCGACTACTACCCCGAGGCGCCGGGCGGCCGGGTCGGCGGCCGCAGCATCGAACCGCGACCCTTCGATCTGCGCCGGCTCGGATCCGAACGGGCCAATCTCGAACCCGACTACGGCAAATCCCCGCTGAACGTGAGCGTCACGCAGGCCGACTTCCGGTGGGCGACGCTGCTGATGCGCCACCCGCGCGGTGTGTTGCGGGTGCTGAAGATCGGGCTGCGCTGGATGTGGGCGATGCTCACCCGCAAGGACCTCGCCGTGCGCGGGCAGGCCTTCGCCGCGGGCCTACGTGCGGGCCTGGAGGACGCGGGCGTGCCGGTGCTGCTCGACACCGCGCTCGACGACCTGGTCGTCGAGAACGATCGCGTGTGCGGCGTCGTCGTCGAGCACAACCACCAGCAACGCACGATCCGCGCCAGACATGGTGTCGTCCTCGCCTGCGGCGGGTTCGAGCACAACGAGGCGATGCGCAAGCAGTACCAGCGCGAACCGATCGGAGCTGCGTGGACGGTCGGTGCAGCCGCCAACACCGGTGACGGCATCATCGCGGCCGAACGACTCGGTGCCGGACTCGACCTGATGGACGACGCCTGGTGGGGGCCGACCATTCCGCTCACCGGCGGCCCGTGGTTCTGTCTGGCCGAACGCACACTGCCCGGCGGAATCATGGTCAACGCGCACGGCGAGCGCTTCATGAACGAGGCACTCCCCTACGTCGAGGCAGTGCACCGCATGTACGGCGGCGACGAGTACGGCCGCGGCGACGGACCCGGTGAGAACATCCCGTGCTGGATGATCATCGATCAGCGCTACCGCAACCGGTACGTGTTCGCGGGCGTGCCACCGCGCCGTCCGTTCCCCGGCCGCTGGTACAAGGCCGGAGTCATCCAGCGCGCCGCCACCATCGGCGAACTCGCGACGAAGATCGGCGTCGACGCGGCCACGCTCGAGCGCACGATCGAGCGGTTCAACGGCTTCGCACACACCGGTAAGGACGAGCAGTACGGACGCGGCGACAGCGGCTACGACCGCTATTACGGCGACCCGACCGTGAAACCGAATCCGTGCCTGTCCCCGATCGACCAGGGCCCGTTCTACGCCGTCACGATGGTGCCCGGCGACCTCGGCACGAAGGGCGGTGTGCGCACTGACGTGCACGCTCGCGTGCTGCGCGCCGACGGATCGGTCATCGACGGCCTGTACGCCGCCGGCAACGTGAGCGCACCGGTCATGGGCCACACCTACGCCGGGCCGGGCGCGACGATCGGCCCGGCGATCACGTTCGGCTACCTCGCCGCGCAGGACATCGCCGAGCGCGCCCGGGCGGGCTCGAAGGAGCACGAAGATGCCCATTGACCCGTCGCTCGCACTCGGCGCCGAACTCGCCCCGTTCGACTTCGAGTGGACCGAGTCGGACGTGCTGCTCTACCACCTCGCGCTCGGTGCCGGCGCCGACCCGGTCGATGCGCGCGAGTTGCGTTACGCCACCGAGGACGACTTGCACGTGCTGCCGACGTTCGCGGTCGTCGCGCCGTCGGTGCACGCGACCGAAGCTCCGCGCGTCGAATACCCCGGCATCTCGATCGATCTGACCAAGGTGCTGCACGGGACGCAGCGCATAGATGTGCACCAGGCGCTGCCCACGAGCGGAAAGGCCCGAGCCGCCGCGCGGGTTGCAGACATCTGGGACAAGGGCAGCGCTGCGGTCATCGTCACCGAGACGCAGGTGAGCGATCTCGACGGCACTGCGTTGTGGACGAACACGTCGAGCATCTTCGCCCGCGGCGAGGGCGGGTTCGGCGGCGAACGCGGCCCGTCGTTCTCGACCGCGCCGCCGGACCGCGCGCCGGATCATGTGATCGTGACGCCGACCCTCCCGCAGCAAGCGCTCTGGTACCGGCTGCTCGGTGATCGCAATCCGCTGCACTCGAGCCCGTCCTTCGCCGCACGAGCGGGGTTCGAGCGACCGATCCTGCACGGGCTGTGCACCTACGGCATGGTCGCGAAGGGCCTCGTCGACACCGTGCTCGCAGGCGACGTCACCCGCCTGGCCGCGTTCGAGGTGCGCTTCGCGGGCACGGTGTTTCCTGGCGAGACGCTGCGCACGTCGGTATGGCTCGACGGCGAGACGTACACGGTGGTCACGACCGTCGACGAGCGCGACAACGCACCTGCGCTGACCGGCGCAACCCTGGAGGTCACCCCGTGAGTGTTCGTCCCAAAGCTGTAGCCGAGATCGAGACGTGGGACGACGAGGCCGACGTCGTGGTCGTGGGCTTCGGCGCCGCTGGTGCCTCGGCGGCCTACGAGGCGGCCACGGCTGGTGCCGATGTGCTGGTGCTCGATCGCGCCGGCGCAGCGGGCGGCGCAGCTGCGATGAGCGACGGTTTCGTGTACCTCGGCGGCGGCACGCCCGAGCAGCAGGAGGCCGGCTACGACGACTCCGTCGAGAACATGACGACGTTCCTCAATGCGGCGTGCGGACCGGCTCCGGACGAGGCGAAGATCGAGCTCTACGCGCAACGCAGCCTCGAACACCGCGAGTGGCTGGTGGCGCGCGGAGTCGAGTTCCTCGGCTCGGTGATGTTGCACGCGAGCGGCACCTCGCCGGTCGACGGCGAGGGATTGATGTTCACCGGCGGCGAGAACGCCTATCCCTACGACCAGATCGCGACGCCGGCACCGCGCGGGCACATCGTGCAGGGCGGACGACCCGGCGGCGGCGTGTTGATGCGCATACTCGCCGACGCTGCGACACAGGCCGGAGCGCGAACGTCGTTCGACACCAAGGTCGAACGACTCGTCGTCGACGACGACGGCACGGTCGTCGGCGTGATCGCCGCCCGGTACGGCGACATCGTCGCGATCCGCGCGCGCACGGGTGTCGTGCTCACCGCGGGCGGGTTCATCAACTCGCCGGAGATGATCGCGCAGTACGCACCGGCCGTGCACGCGACCGCGCTGCGGCTGGGCACCGAAGGCGATGACGGTCGCGGCATTCGCATTGCCGAAGCCGCCGGCGCGCGCGTCAAGCGCATGGACGCGATCGAGTGCGCGCTGCCGTTCAACGCGCCGCGCAGCCTCGTCCACGGCATCATCGTCAACCGCTTCGGGCAGCGCTTCGTCAATGAAGACACCTACATGGGTCGAGTCGGGCAACACGCCCTCGTCCAGCAGGGCGGCGAGGCGTACCTGATCGTCGACGAGGAGCACTACGCACCGAACTGGCTCAACATCCCGGCCACGTGGGTATGCGAGACAACAGCGGAACTCGAGACCGAGATCGGGCTACCGTCAGGTTGCCTGACGACCACGATCGGCTACTTCAACGAACATGCCGCGCGCGGGGAAGATCCCCTGTTCCACAAGCGCGCGCCCGTCCTCACACCGTTGCGGGCACCGTTCGCAGCATTCGATCTCCGCGCCTCGAAGTTCATCTACGCACCGTTCACCCTCGGCGGGCTCGACACGTCAGTCGACGGTGCGGTGCTCGATCTCGACGGCGTGCCGATCCCCGGCCTGTACGCCGCGGGCCGCACCACGTCCGGCGTCGCCGCGCAGGGCTACTGCAGCGGTCTGTCCCTCGGCGACTCGACCCTGTTCGGCCGCATTGCCGGACAGTCAGCAGCAGGAGTGAAGCAGTGAGCATCTTGGACAGGTTCCGCGTCGACGATCAGGTCGCGATCGTGACCGGCGCCGGCCGCGGCATCGGTGCAGCCTCGGCGATCGCCCTCGCCGAGGCGGGAGCAGACGTCGTGATCTCGGCGCGTACGGAAGACCAGTTGCGCGAGACGGCGGCAGCTGTCGAAGCGGTTGGCCGTAAAGCGCACGTCGTGGTCGCCGATCTCAACGAGGTCGAACAGGTCAAGTCGCTCGCCGACGCCGCTCGCGAGGTCTTCGGCCGCATCGACATCGTTGTGAACAACGTTGGCGGGACGATGCCGCGCACCTACCTCGACACCTCGGTGGGCTTCCTCGAGCGGGCCTTCCACTGGAACGTGTCGACCGCGCATGCACTCACGACCTCAGCCGTGCCGTTGATGCTCGAGAACGGTGGCGGCTCGGTGATCAATATCGCCTCGGTCGTCGGCAAGGTCGCCGGCCGCGGCTACCTCGCCTACGGGACGGCCAAGGGCGCGCTGATCCACTACACCGAACTCGCCGCCGAAGACCTCGCGCCGCGCATCCGTGCGAACGCCATCGCAGTCGGTTCGGTGGCCACGTCCGCGCTCGACATCGTGATGCAGAACGACGAGATGCGCACGGGCATCGAGCGGCTGACCCCGCTGGGTCGGCTCGGTGTCGTCGAGGACATCGCCGCGGCCGTGGTCTACCTGGCCTCCCCCGCCGGCGCGTACCTCACCGGCGCGGTGCTCGATGTCCACGGCGGGTTGCAGAAACCCAACATGAACCTGCCCGATCCCGGATCTGACATGACCCTGCGAGTGATCCAGTGGAGCACCGGCAACGTCGGTCGGCATGCGATTGCCGGCATCACCGCGCGTCCTGAACTGGAGCTCGTCGGCGTGTGGGTGTCCGACCCGGCCAAGGTCGGGCAGGACGCCGGCAAGCTGGCCGGCCTCGGACCGCGATCTCGGCGTCGTCGCAACCAATGACGCGGACGAGCTGCTTGCGCTGAAACCCGACTGCATCGTGCACACCGCGATGGCCGACAACCGGCTGATGGAGGCGATCGACGACCTGAAGCGGTTCCTCGCCGCGGGCATCAACGTCGTGTCGAGCAGCCCGGTGTTCCTGCAGTACCCCGACGGCACCGTCCCGCCGGAACTCACCGACCCGATCAAGCAGGCGGCGCTCGACGGCGGCGCGTCGCTGTTCGTCAACGGTGTCGACCCGGGCTTCGCCAACGACTGGCTGCCGCTCGTGCTGACGTCGGTGTCGGAGCGCATCGACGAGGTGCGCTGCATGGAGTTGCTCGACTACTCGACCTATGACAGCGCGACCGTGCTGTTCGACGTGATGGGGTTCGGCAAGCCACTGGACGAGACGCCGATGCTGCTGATGCCCGGCGTGCTGTCGCTGGCGTGGGGCTCGGTCGTGCGGCAGCTGGCCGCCGGCCTCGATGTCGAACTCGACGAGGTGAAAGAGAACGTCCTCCGGCTGCCCGCGCCGGAGACGTTCGACATCGCGTCGGGCACGATCGCTGAAGGCACGCAGGCTGCCCTGCGGTTCGAGGTGCTCGGCATGCGTGGCGGCCGTCCGGTCGTCGTGCTCGAACACGTCACGCGACTGCGCCCTGACCTCGGGCCGGACTGGCCGCAGCCCGCGGGGCAAGGCTGCTACCGCGTCAAGGTGAGCGGCGAGCCGAACTACACGCTCGATCTCGAACTGCTCGGTACCGACGGCGACCACAACACCGCCGGTCTCAAGGCGACGGCGATGCGCCTGGTCAACGCGGTCGAGGCGGTCGTGGCCGCACCGCCGGGACTGCTCACCGCGCTCGATCTGCCGCTCATCACGGGACGCGGGCTCGTCGCCGGCTGAGTGAGCGGACGATCAGGCCTTCCTCCGTTGTGCCCGGTCGGACTGCGCCGAGCCGGGCACAACGAAGGAACACGTGATCAGCTACTGCGGTGCGATGCCGAACTGCACCTGGCCCTGCGGGTCGACGCCTGCGTCGAGCGTCTTGTCGTCGAGCAGCCCGGCTGCGGTCGGCTCGAGGAACACGCGCGCGCCGTTCTCGGCGATCACGGCGTCGTCCTCGGCCGGGGTGAGCGCGAGCGAGAGCGTCAGCGTCGCGTCGTCCGGGTTGCTGGCGATACGAATGCCCGCATCGTCAGGTACCTCGGGGTTGTTCTCGATCAGGTTGCGGATCTCGGTCGTGGCGCTGTCAGTCAGCGTCAACACGTCGTGAAGTCCTTCCGTCGGTTGCATTGGGGACCCGACCCACGGTTGTCACCGGCGTCGTCGAAGTCAAATGGGGATGCCGCCCGGGCGTGTCGGTCGCGGTGAGTGGCATCGTGGACGTATGTGCCGCAATATTCGCCCCCTGCACAACTTCGAACCGCCGGCGTCGAGTGACGAAGTCCACGCCGCCGCGGTGCAGTACGTGCGCAAGGTCGCCGGGACGACCCGTCCCTCAGCCGCCAACCAGCAAGCGTTCGACGAAGCAGTCGCAGCCGTCGCACACGCGACCGGCCACCTGCTGGACGCGTTGGTGACCACCGCGCCGCCGAAGAACCGCGAGGAAGAAGCAGCCAAGGCGCGGCTGCGGGCCGAGAAGCGCTACGCGCGCGTGTGAAAGTCACCGTCTTCTTCCTCGGCGGCACGATCAGCATGTCGGGGACGACCAGCGCGGTTGCCCGGCTCCGCGGTGACGAGCTGCTCGCGTCCGTCCCGGGCCTGGCCGATCTCGGCATCGATGTGGACGTGCGCGACTTCCGGCAGATGCCGAGCGCGAGTTTCGCCTTTGCCGACCTGATCGAACTCGTCGAGCAGGCTCACGACGCATCGAGCGACGGCGTCGTGGTGGTGCAAGGCACTGACACCATCGAAGAGACGGCGTTCCTCGCCGATCTGCTGTGGTCGCGCGACGAGCCGTTCGTCGTGACCGGCGCGATGCGCACGCCGGCGATGGCGGGCGCCGACGGCCCGGCGAACCTGAGCGCCGCGTTGACGGTGGCGGCCGCCGACCGAGCGCGCGGACGCGGTGCACTCGTCGTGATGAACGACGAGATCCACGCCGCGCGCCATGTCGCCAAGCGGCACACATCCAGCACCGCCGCGTTCGAGTCGCCCGGCACCGGGCCGATCGGACGTCTCGTCGAGGGTGAAACGGTCTTTCGCTACGACATCGCGCGCCGGCCGGCCCTGCCGAGGCCGCGAGTGATCGATGCGCGGGTGCCGCTGGTTGTCGCGACTGTCGGCGACGACGGCGCACTGCTCGACGGTATCGGCGCGGACTGCGCAGGACTCGTCGTCGCCGGCTTCGGCGTCGGGCATGTTCCCGAACGATGGGTCGAGCGGCTCGGTGCGCTGGCCGCGCAGATGCCGGTCGTGCTGGCGAGCCGTATCGGTGTCGGGCCGGTGCTCACCCACACCTACGGAGCCCCCGGGTCGGAGACGGACCTGCGTAGCCGTGGGCTCGTCACGTGCGGGAACCTGAACGCGTATCAGGCTCGATTGTTGTTGCTCGTGCTGCTGAGCAACGGCACCGACGACGTGCGTGCCTCCTTCACCAGCTGGATCGCGCGAGCCTAGATCCGCTGCGTGCGCAGCACTCCCGTGACCATCGGCAGCGTGAACTCCCCGTCGGCGGTCTCCGGCCTGCTCGCCAGGTAGTCGCGCATCTTCGCGAGCCGAGACGTGCGCTCGTCGGTCGGCATGACCAGGATCCCTGCCTTTGTACCGAACGTGGCGACGAGCGAATCGGCAGTGCGCTGCTGGCCGTTCGCGAACTCGGCCTGCTCGGCGATACCGAAGTCCGCAAGGGCGAGCAGATCGGCGGTCGCGACCCGCCACGCCGCGGGCGTGTCCCGAGGGCCGATCGCCTCGGGGCCACCGACGGCGGCTAGGCCGGCCACCCAGTCGACGCGATCGTCCATCAGGTTCCACAGCCCGGCGAGCAGTCCGCCCGCACTGAGCACTCGGGCAATCTCGCGCCCAGCGACGTCCATGTCGAACCAGTGCATCGCGTTGCCGGCCAGCACCGCATCGACCGAACCGTCCGCCAGTGGGATGGCCTCGGCACTGCCCGATACCGCGCGGACGCCCGGCATGGTGCGTCGCAGCTCGGCGAGCATCGCCTCGTCCGGCTCGACCGCGACGACGTCGAACCCGAGCGCAACCAGGGTCGCCGTCAACTTGCCCGTGCCGGCGCCGAGATCGACCACGCGGCGCCCTGGCGCCGGTTCCAGCGCCCACGACACCGCTTCGGTTGCATAGTCGGGACGGTGTTCGGCGTAGGCGAGCGCCGCCGCGCCGAAGGACGAACCGAGACTGCGCTGATCCACGCAGCCACCCTAGGCGGCTGTTTCTTCCGGCTGCCTACGCAGCGAATTCTCCCGGCTGCCTACGCAGCGGTGAGCACCAGCCCGCTGGTCGGAACGCCCGTACCCGCTGTCACGAGGACGTGTTCGACATCGGCGATCTGGTTGACCGCGGTGCCGCGCACCTGTCGGGTTGCCTCGGCGATGCCGTTCATGCCGTGGATGTAGGCCTCGCCGAGTTGCCCACCGTTCGGATTGAGGGGCAGCGCGCCGTCCAGCTCGAGCCGGCCGTCGGCGATGAAACCAGCCGCCTCACCACGACCGCAGAAGCCGAGCTCCTCCAGCTGCATCAACACGAACGGCGTGAAGTGGTCATAGAGCACGGCCACGTCGACGTCGCCCGGGCCGATGCCCGACTGACGCCACAATTGATTCGCGACGACCCCCATCTCAGGCAGACCTGAGATGGAGTCGCGGTAGTACGACGTCATGACGAACTGATCCGGACCGCTGCCCTGCGCGGCGGCGCTGATCGTCACCGGACGCTGCGGCAGATCGCGGGCACGTTCGGCCGACGTCACCACGATGGCGACGCCGCCGTCGCTTTCTTGACAGCAGTCGAGCAGATGCAGTGGTTCGGCGATCCAGCGCGAAGCCTGGTGATCGGCGAGCGTGATCGGGCGTTCGTAGAAGAACGCATTCGGGTTGGTCGCCGCGGCCTTGCGTACGGCGACCGCAACCTGCCCGAAGTCTTCGCTCGTCGCGCCGTACTCATGCATGTAGCGCCGCGCGGCCATCGCCACCCAAGCGGCCGGCGTGCTCAGACCCATCGGGTAGACCCAGCCGGCGTCGACGCCTGACGAGGTCGGTGCGAACGCGAGCCCGCTCATCACCTGTCCGAAGCGTTGCCCAGATCGTTCGTTGAAGGCGCGGTAACAGACGACGACGTCGGCCACCCCGGTCGCGACGGCCATCGCAGCCTGCTGCACCGTCGCGCACGCGGCACCGCCGCCGTAATGGATGCGGCTGAAGAACGACAGCGACGGGATACCGACCTCGCGAGCGACTGCGGCCTCGGTGTTGTTGTCCTGCGTGAACGTGGCCAGCCCGTCGACATCGGACGGCTGCAGGCCGGCATCGGCGATCGCAGTGCGCACTGCCTCTGCCGCCAGGCGCAGCTCGGATCGTCCGGAGTCCTTCGAGAACTCGGTCGCGCCGATCCCGACGATCGCGGTTTTGCCCGACAGAGTCATGTCGACACCTTGACCGTTCCGACGACGTGGTCACCGAGTTGTCCGCGACCGGTCACCGACACGGTGAGGACGTCACCGTCGACTTCGGTGACCGTCCCGGTGAACGTCAGCGTGTCGTAGGCGTAGCACGGCACGCCCAGGCGGATCGAGATGGCGTGCACCCGCGCCTGCGGCCCGGCCCAGTCGGTGACGAAGCGCTGCACCAGGCCGGTGTCGGTGAGGATGTTGACGAAGATGTCCTTGCTGCCGCGCTCGATCGCCTTGTCGCGGTCGTGGTGCACGTCCTGGAAGTCGCGCGTCGCGAGCGCCGAGGAGACAACGAACGTCGGCGTCGCCTCGATCGTCATCGTTGGGAGCTCGGTGCCGATCAACGCAGCCTCCAGTACGGCAGGGTCAGCTCGTCGTCGATCCTCGTCAACGCGAGTTCGACGGGCACGCCGATCGACACTGCCGACGGGTCGGCGTCGACGAGTTCCGCAACCATGCGCACGCCCTCCTCGAGTTCGACGACTGCGACGACGAACGGCAGGGTCTTGCCCGGCACCGGCGGCGCGTGATGCACGACGTAGCTGTAGACGGTCCCGCGGCCGGACGCGACGATGTAGTCGGACTTGTCTGCGCCGCAGTTCATGCACATCGGCCCGGGCGGGTTGCGAAGGGTGTCGCAGGACGGGCAGTGCTGGATGCGCAATTCGCCCGCAGCCGTGCCCTCCCAGAAGAACGCGGTGTCGTGGCTGACGACCGGACGTAATACTTCTGACCGGTCGGGCCCGGGAACCTCGGCCGGCTTCGGCTTGAACTTGAGGACGCGGAAGAGCATCTCGGCGACCGCGTCATCGCCCGAGTACCAGGTGTTGCGGACGGTCACGAACCAGCCTTCGCCGAGCCCTGTCTGTTTCGGTCCGACGACGTCGTCGAGTCGGGTGGTCACCCGCAACGCTTCGCCGACCTCGAGGTAGCGGTGGTAGGTCTGCTCGCAGTTGGTCGCGACGACCGAGGTGAATCCTTCGGCGTCGAGAGCTTCCATCATCAGCCCGAGCGGGTCGTCGCCTGCGCGTGGCATGTGCAGGCCGGCCATCGTCCAGACCTGGATCATCGCCGGCGGAGCGATCCCCTCGCGGTACGTCGGATTGGCGTCGCCGAGCGCCTCCGTCCAGTTGTTGATCATCGCCTGGTTGACGGGGTCACGCGCGTCGCGCGGCGTGCACTCTCCGGCAGCCTTCAGTCGAGCTGCGATCTCGTTGATGCTCATCGCTTCACCCGCGGGAGCCCGAGTCCGAACTGGGCGATGAGTTCGCGCTGCACCTCGTTGACGCCACCGCCGAAGGTGAGCACGAGGCTGCGTTTGGCCTGCACGTCGAGCCAGTGCAACAGCTCCCCCGTGGCGGGATCAGCAGCGTCGCCGTGGCGCCCGACGATCTGCTCGAGCAGTCGGAACACCTGTTGCGCGCGCTCGGACGAGAACACCTTCGTCGCTGACGCGTCGGCGACATCGACCGTGTCACCGCCGGCGGCGACCTGCCAGTTCAGCAGTTCGTTGATGCGCGTGACGGCACGGATCTCGGCCAGCGCGCGGCGCACGTCCGGCTCGTCGAGGAAACCGGCTTCACGCGCCCAGTCGTGCACCCGGTCGTAGAGCCCGGCCAGGCGTCCGGCGGGACCGAGCATCACTCGTTCGTGGTTGAGCTGGGTCGTGATGAGCTGCCAGCCCTGGTTCTCTTCGCCGACGCGCATGGACACCGGGACCCGCACATCGGAGTAGTAGGTGGTGTTGACGTGGTGCGCGCCGTCGGCGGTGATCGTCGGCGTCCACGAGAACCCTGGGTCGGACGTGTCGACGATGAGGATGGAGATGCCCTTGTGCTTCGGCGCGTCGGGATCGGTGCGCACCGCGAGCCAGATGTAGTCGGCGTCGTGTCCGCCGGTCGTGAACACTTTCTGCCCGTTGACGACGTACTCGTCGCCGTCGCGGACGGCGGTGGTGCGCAGATTGGCGAGGTCGGTGCCTGCCGACGGTTCGGTGTAGCCGATGGCGAAGTGCACGTCGCCGGCGAGGATGCGCGACAGGAACAGGTCCTTCTGCTCCTGCGTGCCGTAGCGCTGCAGCACCGGCCCGACGGTCTGGAGCGTGACGTAGGGCAGCGGGATGTCGCGGCGTGCAGCCTCGTTGACGAAGATCGTCTGTTCGAGCTGCCCGAAGCCGCGGCCGCCGAATTCAGTCGGCCAGCCGACGCCGAGCCGACCGTCTCGACCCATTCGCCGTACGACATCTCGATAGGTCTCGCCGTGCCGGGTCACGAGCATCTCGCGTGCCTCGTCCTCGGTCACGAGCGAAGCGAAGTAGTCGCGCAGTTCGCTCTGCAGCTCACGCTGCTCGGCGCTCAGTTCGATGTGCACGCGGCGATCCGTTCCAGGCGCGCGTCGGGTCCGCCGACGCACCGGGCCAGGTCTTTCGCATGCGAGTAGTACCGATGCAGCGGATAGGTGATGTCGACACCGAGCCCGCCGTGCAGATGCTGACACGTCTGTAACGCCGGGGGCACCTCGGCCGCGAGCCAGTACGCCGCGATCTGCGCGTCGGCGTCGCTGACCTTGTCGTTGGCCAGCTGCCAGTTCACGGTTGCCGCAGCGAGATGCACCGTCCGGGCCGCGATGTACACCTCGGCGATCTGTTGGGCGACAGCCTGGAAGACCGCGAGCGGGCGCCCGAACTGCTCGCGCGTGCGCAGGTGTTCCGCGGTCAGGTCGAGTGCGCCGGCCAGCACGCCGTCAGCCATGGCCGCGGTGCCGGCGATCGCACAGATCTCGAGGTCGGCGAGTGAACCGGGCACGACAGCCTCGGCGCGCACTTCCGCGCACACGACGGTGTATTCCGGCGTCCCGGCCGACGTGGTCGTGCGTGTCAGCGTCACGCCGTCGGCATCGGGTGACACCAGTGCGATGCCCGCGTCGGTCGCCAGCAGCATGCGGTGGGCTTGCGCGGCGTACGGCACCGCACGCGCACGTCCGTCGATCAGGCCATCGGCAAGCGTGAACGGCTCGAGAGCGGCAGTGAGAACTGCTCCGTCAGCGACGCCGCTCAGGTGCTCGACAGCGCCGAGCCGGGTGAGGGGCAGCACGCCGAGCGCGAGGGTGGCGAATGCCGGCAGCGCAACGGCCTGGCGGCCGACCGCGGTGAGGACGGTCGCGACCTCGACCGCGCCGAGCCCGTCGCCGCCCTGTTCGGACGGAACGGCGAGCGCGAGCAGGCCGGCCTGCGCCATCGCCTTCCAGGCGGTTTCGTCGTAGCCGGCAGCGCCTGCCAAGCTTTGGGTGACGCGGGCGTGCTCGCCGACGTCGCGCAGCACGGTCGCCGCCAGTTCGGCCACCTGCTGCGCAGTGTCATCGAGCGAGAAGTCCACGCGGGCACCTCCACAGAGTAGAACGTGTTCTAGTATTGACCACGTGACAGAGGCAGGCAAGATGAGGTCTTGTGAGCCGGCTGACTGATTTCGGCTGGGATCTGACCGGTCGGTTCGTGCACGTGCCGCCGGTGCCGGAGCTCCCCCGCGGCGAGCTCGTCGAGCTCCCCGGACGCGGGCGCACGTTTGTCGTCGACAGCGGACCGCCACCCGAACGACCGGATGCGCCGACGCTCATCTTGTTGCACGCGCTCGCCTGCACCGGCCTGCTGTCGTGGTACCCGTCCTTTCCCGCGCTCGCCGCGCGCTACCGCGTCGTGACCCTCGACCAGCGCTGGCACGGGCGTGGCATCCGGTCTCCGCACTTCCGGCTCGAAGACTGTGCCGATGACGCCGTCGCGCTGGCCGACGCGCTGGGCGTGCAGCAGTTCGTACCGGTCGGCTACTCGATGGGCGCGCTCGTCGCCCAGCTGATCGCCGTGCGCCGTCCCGACCGGGTCTCGGGCATGGTGCTCGGAGCGGCACCGATGCGCTTCGCCCGCGGGCAAGCCGATCCGTTCGCGCTGCGAGTGCTCTCCCGGCGAGTGCGCACGATGGCCGAGCGACGACTGCGCGGTGGCCCGTTCGGTGCGCCGAACGGCGTGACGACCGATGCGAACCGTTGGGCGTTGGCGCAGTTCCGCTCGACCAGCCCGGCAGAGATCGCCGGCGCGACCGCGGTGATCACGCGGTTCGACTCGAGCAGGTGGGCGGGCCGCATCAAGGCGCCGACCGGCGTCGTGGTCACGCTGCGTGACCACGCCGTGCCAGTCGTCCATCAGCGCGCGCTCGTGCGGGCGATACCGCACGCAACAGCGTTCGAGATCGACTCAGGTCACGCGGCGGTCGTGCTCGATTCGGCGAAGTTCACGCCTGCTTTGCTCGCCGCGTGCGCTTCGGCGACTCGTTCGCGTGTTGTTCGCGGGCGGCCTTGAGCAGTTCGTCCAACGCGATGGGCAGGTCGTCGGCGAGCGACCACAGGTCGGGCGCGAGTTCGCGCGCCGCGATGAGCCCGACGTCGACGTGCCCGTCGTTCGACAGGACCGTGACGTTCAGGCCGGCGCCGTGGAACACCGGACCGAAGGGATAGAACCCGATGACGCGCGCGCCGAGGAAGTAGATCGGCATCTGCGGACCGGGGACGTTCGAGATCACCAGGTTGTGCACGACCGGATGGCGGTCGGCCAGGCGCAGCTTGGAGTACACCCGCACTGCGAGACCGAACGTGTTCGGTGCGGCGAACTGAGCCCAGTCCTGCAACAGCGACGCGCTCAGCGTCTGGTGATGCTCCTTCGCGACCAGGTTGGCTTCGGCGATCGTGCGCAACCGCTCGACCGGGTCGACGATGTCGGACGAGAGGCTCGCGAACATGCCGGACACCTTGTTGGTGCCGCCCCGCTTGGTCTTGCCGTGCACCGAGACCGGCACCATCGCCACGAGCGAGTCGTCGGGCAGCTCGCCGTTGTCGTCGAGATAGCGCCGCAGCGCACCGGAGCACATCGCGAGCACGACGTCGTTGACCGTGCAGCCGAAGGCGTTCTTGATCTCTTTGACGTCGTCGAGGTTCAAGCGGGTGAACGCGATGCTGCGGTGGCCGGTGATCGTCCCGTTGAAGGACGTGCGCGGTGCGGTGAACGGGGCCGGCATCGCCGCGCCGCGGCGGGCGCGTCCGATCCAGTTCGGAATCGCCTGCATCGTGCCCGGCAGCACGTTGACCAGCCGGAGCGGACGCTTCGCGAAGCCGACGACGCCGTCGATCACGATGTCGCGGTCGCGCGGTCGTTTCGGCAGCGGCTGCTGTTCCTTCTGCGCGCCGAAGGGCGGCGCGTCCGGTTCGAGGCTGCACAGCTCGGAGATCAGGCTCGCGCCGCTCACGCCGTCGACGGTCGCGTGGTGCATCTTGGTCACGATCGCCAGGCGAGGCCCGTTGTCGTCTTCGTAGCCCTCGACCACCCACATCTCCCAGAGCGGCCGGGTGCGGTCGAGCGGCTGCGCCGCGATGTCGGCACACACCTCGGACAGTTCGCGCTCGCCGCCGGGCGCGGGGACGGCGGCGCGGCGGACGTGGTGCTCGATGTCGAACTCGTCGTCGTCGACCCATACCGGGTGGTCGATGTTCAGCAGCGGGCTGTGCAGCTTGCGGCGGAACTCGGGTGTGATCTCGAGCCGTTCGCGAAGCTTGTCGCGCACCTCGGGGAAGGTGTACTCGGAGGGCATGGTGGACGGATCGAGTACGAGCAATCCGCAGACGTGCATGAGGTGCGCCGGCGTCTCGAAGTACAAGAAGCTGGCGTCGAGCCCGCTGAGCCGATCCATGCGCCTTACGATAGAACCGGTTCTACTTGACCGCCATTGGGAGTGATGTGGTGCGCATTGCACGGCGACAGCTGGTGAACGTGGCGCTCGTGGCCAACGCCACGCGCCCTGTCCCGGGTACTCCCGCGTCGCTACCGGCGATGTTCGCAGGCTGGCTCGCGGCCGAGCTCGCGCCCCAGCTGCTCGCCGCCACGGCTCTGGACGCGGGCATCGCCGTCGCTCGCCGCGGCGTGCGCGCCGAGCGCGGCACTCTGCTCGCCGGCGCTGTCGCAGCCACCGGTTACGCCGCCCTCATGGCGCGAGGCCACGGAGCTCGCGACGAAATCGAGGACGCCCTGCGCGAAGCAATCGGCGACTATCACGGCGACCTGGCGCGGGTCCCGGACGAGGCCGAGCCGGCCATCCCGTGGCGCTCGCTCATCAACCCGTTCCGCATGTCGAACGTCGACGTGGTCGCGACGCGGCGACTCCCCTACGCCGAGGGTGGTCGCCGCTTCGAACTCGACGTGTACCGCCACCGCGACGCACCGCAGAACTCGCCGGTGCTCTTGCAGATCCACGGCGGTGGGTGGGTGATCGGCGAGAAGGAACAGCAGGGCGTTCCGCTGATGATGCACATGGCCGCGCGCGGCTGGACGTGTGCAGCGATCAACTACCCGCTCTCGCCCAAGGCGCGCTGGCCCGAGCACATCGTCGCGGTGAAGCGCGCGGTGGCCTGGCTGCGCGAACACGTCCACGAGCACGGCGGCGACCCGTCCTTCATCGCCGTCACCGGCGGCTCGGCCGGTGGCCATCTGGCCGCGCTGACCGCGCTGTCGGCCAACGATCCGCAGTGGCAACCCGGATTCGCCGACGTCGACACGACCGTGCAGGCGTGCGTGCCGCACTACGCGGTCTACGACTTCACCGACGAGAGTGGCTCGCGCGCCTCGAAGGTGCGGCTGCGCTCGCTGGTGCGGCGCTGGGTCATGCCGCCCGAGGCGCGCTACCCGGACGACTACCGCGCGGCGTCACCGATCTTCCGGGTGCAGCCGGATGCGCCGCCGTTCTTCGTGCTGCACGGGACGAACGACTCGCTCGTGCCGATTGCCGACGCGCGCGCGTTCGTCGCCGCGCTTCGCGACGTCTCGAAGAGCCCGGTCGCGTACGCCGAGCTGCGCGGCGCCCAGCACGCCTACGACATCTTCCCGTCGATCCGCGCCGCTCACGTCGTGCGCGGGGTCGAACGCTTCCTCGAATGGGCGCGCGCCCAGGCGGGGTGACTACTTCCGCGGTAGACCGAGAATCCGCTCCGCCGCAACCGTGAGCAGCACCTGCGTCGTGCCACCTGCGATCGTCAGGCAGCGGGTGAGCAGGTAATTCTGCAGCTCGTCGCTCGCGGCCGTCCCCCGCGTTCCGAGCAGCGTCAGCCCGAGGTCGGCAACGTGCTGGCGGTGCCGCACCCCGACGAGCTTGCGCACGCTCGACGCGGCGCCGGGATCGCGGCCGTCCAGTTGCTGGATCGTCGCGCGCAGGTCGAGCAGCGAGCACGCCAACCCCTCTGCGACCACAGCGCCGAGCTCTTCCTGCGCACCCGGATCGGCGGCCGATCCGATCGCGGCGAGCAGTCGCTCGACGTCGTCGCCCAGGCTCGACCCGTTGCCCATCGCAACTCGCTCGTTGGCCAGCGTGGTGCGGGCCAGGGGCCAGCCGCCGTCGACGTCGCCGACCACGAGCTCGTCCGGCACGAACACCTCGTCGAGGAAGACCTCGTTGAACATCGCCTCGCCGGTGATCTCGCGCAGCGGACGGATGTCGATGCCGGCCGAGCGCATGTCGACGAGGAAGTAGGTGATGCCCTTGTGCTTCGGGACGTCCGGGTTGGTCCTCGCCAGGCAGATCGCCCAGTCGGCACGATGCGCCAGCGACGTCCACACCTTCTGCCCCGACAGCGTCCAGCCGCCGTCGACGCGCAGTGCTTTCGTGCGCAGGGAAGCGAGATCGGACCCTGCGCCCGGTTCGCTGAACAGCTGGCACCAGGTCAGTTCGCCCCGCAGCGTCGGCGCCGCGAACCGGTCGATCTGCTCGGCGGTGCCGTGCGCGATGATCGTGGGGATCGCCCAGGCCGCGATCACAAGGTCGGGACGGGTGATCCCGGCACGGTTGAGTTCCTGGTCGATGAGCAACTGCTCGGCCGGTCCCGCGTCGAGTCCGTACGGCGCCGGCCAGTGCGGCGCCAGGAAGCCGGCGTCGGCCAACGCGACCCGACGCTGGTCGGGCTCGACCGCAGCGATCGCCTCGGCCTGGGCACGCACGCGTGGCCGAGACGCCTCGTGCTCGCCGAGGTCGACGTGCAGGGTACGGCGAGCGCCGGCGCGCGTGAGCTCGGCAACCTGGCGCCGCCAGCGCGCCGTCCCGCCGACGCACGCCCGCAGCGCGAGCGCGCGGCGCAGGTACAGGTGCGCGTCGTGCTCCCAGGTGAACCCGATCCCGCCGAGCACCTGGATGCAATCGGCAGCGGTGGCCACCGCCGCGTCGAGGGCCACCGCCGCGGCGACCGCAGCCGCCAGCGGGCGTTCGGCCGGTGTCGCCTCGGCGGCGTCCCACGCCACGGCTGCGGCCGATTCGGTGCGGCACAGCATCTCTGCGCACAAGTGTTTGATCGCCTGGAAGCTGCCGATCGGTGCGCCGAACTGTTCGCGCACCTTGGCGTACCCGACGGCGGTGTCGAGGCACCACTGGGCGACGCCGGCGGCTTCGGCCGCGGCCAGGATCAGCGCGAGGTCGCCGGCTGCCTCGACCTCTTCGCCTGCGCCGTCGACGTGCAGCTCGGCGACCGGGCGCGACAGGTCGGCGCCGGCCAGGTCGGTGAACTTGACGCTGCCGGGTGCGTGGTAGCGCCAGCTGCCGTCCTCGTCAGGGGCGAGCAGTGCGGCGTCGAGGCCCGCTGCGAGTGCCGGCCCGTTCGGGGCGAATGCGAGTGCGACCGGTTCGTCCGGAGCGCCGCCGAGCACAGCCGCGGCCACAGCCGTTCCGAGCACGGGCCCGGGCGCCAGGACGGTTGAGAGCTGTTCGACGAAGCAACTCAGATCGGTCAGCGATCCACCCGCGGCGACCACGTCGAAGACGCCGAGTTCGGTCAGACCGGGCCAGCCCTCGCGCCAGGCTTCGGGGTCGCGTTCGAGCGCGCGCACTGTCTCGATCGGATGCGCGCGGTGGGCCCAGGCGCGCACCGCATCGGTGATCGCGCGGTGTTCTGCAGTGGTTGCAATCGGCACCAAGGTCTCCCGGGTTAGAACGTGTTCTAATCAGACCTGTGAGGCTGCGTCCCGTCAAGTTGTTGGCCGACAGCGTCACTCACGACACCGAACTGAAACACGTTGTGACGGGGTACAAGCGTTTTCACTGGTAACCTCGGCAGCATGACAAGCCCCGCCCGCACGCGAACCTCCGCGCGTCCGAACGGCGCCGCCGACGAGCAGGGCTCGTCCGCGCAGCGCGATCGGCGCCGGCGAATTCTCGATGCCACCCTGGCCCTGGCGAGCAAGGGCGGCTACGAGGCCGTCCAGATGCGCGCCGTGGCCGAGCGTGCTGACGTGGCGCTCGGGACGCTCTACCGGTACTTCCCGTCCAAGATCCATCTGCTGGTGTCGGCGCTCGCACGCGAGTTCGAGCGCACCCAGGACCGCATCGACCGAGCGATCCTGCGCGGCGACACCCCCTACGACCGCATCATGCTGATGCTCGGTGGCATCACGAAGGCGATGCAGCGCGATCCGCAGCTCACCGAGGCGATGACGCGGGCATTCATGTTCGCCGATGCTTCCGCCGCGGCCGAGGTCGACGCGGTGGGCCGCCTGATGGACGGCATGTTCGCGCGTGCGATGAGCAATACCGAGCCGACCGAGGAGCAGTTGGCCATTGCCCGGGTGATCAGCGACGTCTGGCTGTCGAACCTGGTCGCCTGGGTCACCCGCCGCGCCTCGGCCACCGACGTCGCCAACCGGCTCGAGCTCACGATCGGCCTGCTGCTCGGCAAGAAGCGCGCGTCCGACGCCTTCTAAACCGCGACTTTGACCCTCTATCGGCTGTGATTCTGGGCCGGGAACACCCGCTACAGGGTCAAAGTGGGAATGTGTTAGCGCTTATGTATTAGCGCTGTTACAGTTCGGGGATGCCAGATACCCCGGTCGGTGTGCCGCTCGGCCTGCGCGTGCGTGCGGTGCTCGACCGCATGGACGCCGACGTCGCCACCGTCCTGGCCGACCTGGGCATCACCGACTACCGGCCGAACTTCTCCGCGGTCATCCGCTACGTGCTCGAGAACGGCGCCGTGACGATCCGCGACATCGCTCGCGGCACCGGCGTGACCCACTCGGCGATGAGTCAGCGGGTGGCCGAGATGCGACGCCGCGGTCTCGTCGAACTGGTGCCCGGCAGCGACGGCCGCGAGCGGATCGTGCACCTGAGCGAGTCCGCGCTGGCCCTGCGACCGGCTCTCGATGCCGAATGGGACGTGACAGCGGCAGCATTCGACGCGCTCAACACCGAGCTGTCCGCCTCGCTGAGCCAGGTCGTGGACGAGATGAACGCCGCACTCGACAAACGCTCGTTCCGCGACCGGATCGCCGACGCCGCGGCGACGATGCCCGACATCGCCGAGGCGCACCGCACCGCGATGTCCGGACGCACTGATGCCTGACCTGCGCGGCCTGCTCGCGGACGTGACGCCGCTGCGCGAGGTCGCGGCGTTCCGGCGGCTCTGGATCGGCACGACGCTGTCGACGCTCGGCTCGGCAATGACCCTGTTCGCGGTCACGCTGCAGGTGTTCTTGCTGACGCACTCGTCGGCGGCGGTCGGCGGAGTCGGGCTCGCCGCTGCGGTGCCCGCGCTCGCGCTCGGGATGCTCGGCGGCGCCGTGGTCGATCGTGTCGATCGCCGTGTGCTCGTGCTCTACACGCAGAGCGTCATGATGCTCGTCTCAGTGGGGTTCGCGCTGCAGGCCTACCTCGGCAACCAGCACGTCTGGCTGCTCTACCTGCTCGAAGCGGTCGCGTCGTCGGTCAACTCGATCAACGCGCCTGCCCGGCGCACGTTCATGCCGAGGTTGCTGCCGAAGTCGCAGATCCCGGCCGGCGCCGCGCTGACGATGCTCACGATGCACATCAGCATGCTGGGCGGCCCGATGATCGCCGGGCTCGTCGTGCCGATCGGTGGCGTCAAGCTGTGCTACTTCATCGACGCGATCACGTTCCTGGCGTCGCTGTACAGCGTCTTCCGGCTGCCGACGATGCGTCCCGACGGCGCCGAGACCCGCCGTCCCGGCCTCGGTGGAGCGCTCGACGGCATCCGCTTCCTCGGCCGGAGCCGGGTACTCACCGGTGTGCTGGTCACCGACGTCGTCGCGACGCTGTTCGCAATGCCGGTCGCGCTCTACCCCGCGATCAACGCCGAACGCTTCGGCGGCTCGGCACGCACGCTCGGCCTGCTCAGCGCCGGGCTTGCGATCGGCGGCGTCGTCGGCTCGGTGCTGTCCGGTCCGCTGGGCCGGGTGCGCCGTCCGGGCTTCGGCATGATCATCTCGGTCGCCGTCTGGGGCGCCGCGCTCGCCGGTTTCGGACTCGCCCACGACCTCGCGACGACGATGGCATGCCTGATCGTGGCCGGGGTCGCCGACGTGGTGAGTGTCGTGCTGCGCTCGACGATCATCCAGGTCGCCACCCCCGACCAGTACCGCGGGCGCGTCAACGCAGCCGAGATCATGGTCGGGGGAAACATCCCGCAGGTCGGCAATTTCCGGGCCGGCCTGGTCGCGCAGGCGACCTCGCCGGCGTTCAGTGCGACCCTGGGCGGCGCGATGGCCGTTGCCGGCGCCGCCGTCATCGCCCTGACCTGGCCTGCGGTCGTGCACTACCGATCCACCGACGAGGTGGACGAGCCTGAACCTGTCCGGGACGCGGTGGGCTGACCGACCCGGCCGACTGTCGTGGAACACCGGCCGTGCCACCCGACGATCAGCGAGTCGACGCCGATTCGATCAGCGCGGCCCGACTAGCGCGTCGATGAGCGATTGCGCGTCGGGGCTGTTGTCGAGCAGTTCGGCGACGTGCTTCTTCGTGCCTCGAAGAGGTTCGAGCATCGGCACCCGCACCAACGACTCGCGTCCGACGTCGAAGATCACCGAGTCCCAAGACGCGGCGGCGACCGCCGTCCCGTACCGACGCAGGCACTCCCCGCGGAAGTACGCGCGGGTGTCTTCGGGAGGTGAGTCGACGGCGTCACGCGCAGCATCGTCGGGTAGCAAGGTCGTGATCGCGCCGCGCTGCACGAGGCGGTGGTAGAGACCCTTCTCCGGACGCACGTCGGAGTACTGCAGATCGACCAGTTGCAGCCGCGGCGAATCCCAGTCGAGGCCGTCGCGGTCGCGGTAGCCGTTGAGCAGCCGTAACTTCGCCACCCAGTCGAGTTCCTTGGCCAGCTGCATCGGGTCGCTCGCCAGCCGGGTGAGTACCGACTCCCAGCGCGCGAGGACGTCGCGCGTCTGCTCGTCGGCGTCGTCGCCCTCGCGGTCGTCGACGAACTTGCGCGCGCGGTCGAGGTACTCGCCCTGCAGGTCGAGGGCGGTGATCGTGCGTCCGTCCGCGAGTTGGATGCCGTGGCCAAGGCCCGGATCGTGGCTGACCGTGTGCAACTCGCGTACCGGTTGCGCGATCGACAGATCGTCACCGAGGAAGTTGGCTTCGATCATCGCGAGCACGAGCGCGGTCGTCCCGACCTTCAAATAGGTCGAGATCTCGGCGAGGTTGGCATCGCCGATGATGACGTGCAGGCGGCGGTAGCGGTCGGCGTCGGCGTGCGGCTCGTCGCGCGTGTTGACGATCGGCCGCTTCAGCGTGGTTTCGAGCCCGACCTCGACCTCGAAGAAGTCGGCCCGTTGGCTGATCTGAAAACCCGACGTGCGTCCGTCCTGGCCGATACCGACTCGACCGGCGCCCGCGAAGACCTGGCGCGTGACGAAGAAAGGTACGAGATGTCGTACGAGGCTCGCGAAGGGGGTGTCGCGGCTGCAGAGGTAGTTCTCGTGCGCGCCATACGAGGCCCCCTTGTTGTCGGTGTTGTTCTTGTACAGGTTGATCGGGGCGTTGACGCCGGGCATCGAGGCGACGCGCCGGGAGGCCTCGAGCATGACCAGCTCGCCCGCCTTGTCCCACCGCACGACGTCGAGCGGATTGGTCACCTCGGGGCTCGAGTACTCGGGGTGCGCATGGTCGACATAGAGCCGGGCGCCGTTCGGCAGGATGACGTTGGCCATCCCGGTGTCCTCTTCGGCGTCGATGAACTCCTGGGCGACGGTGCCGCTGCCGCCGAGGTCGAACCCGCGCGCATCGCGCAGCGGTGATTCCTCCTCGAAGTCCCAGCTGGCGCGCCGCGCCCGTCCGGCCGGCAGCCCACTCGCATACGCGTTGACGACCTGCGCCGACAGGAGCATCGCGTTGGCCGACGGCTGGCCGGGCAGGCTCACGCCGTACTCGACCTCGGTCCCCATGACCCGCCGGACGCTCACGACCCCAGGCTACGGCGTCGGCCTGCGAGATGCCCGAGCAGCCGGTTCGGGGACGATGAGCACCGGACGATGCTGGTGTCGCAGCAGTCGCTTCGCGACGGACTCGCCGCCGATCAGGTGTCGCAGGCCGCCGTGGGTTGCGCCGACCACGATGAAGAGCGCATCGAGTTCGCCGGCGAGCTGGGCCAACGCGTGTGCAGGGTCGTCGGGCTGCTCGTGATAGGTCCAGTCGACGCCGCTGTCGCGTAGATCGGCCTCGAGCGCGTCGCGTTCGGCCTGCCGGCTGCGCTCGTACTCGGCCTCGAATCGTTCGCTGTCGGGATCGATCCCGTAGTCGTCGAGGGTGATGCTGTGCACGACGTGAAGGTGTGCGTCGAGCCGGCGGGCGAGATCAACGGCAACCGTCAGGGCCGCGACCCCGGCGGGATGCCGGTCGTGGCCCACGACCAGGACGTTGCTCATCTGCACACCCTCGTCGCTCACGGTAGATCCGCTCACGCGACTACCGCCAGTCCGACAGCGGCTGCGGCAGTCGTGAGCACGGTCGTGGCCAGCATGTTCGAGATCGCCGCGCGCCAGGCGTTGCGTTGGATCAGTCGTACCGTCTCGAACATCGCGGTGCTGAACGTCGTGTACCCACCGCAGAACCCGGTGCCGATCACGAGGACGACGTCCTTGTCGGTGTGGTGATAGAGCGTGAGCCCCGTGAGGATGCCGAGCAGCAGCGAGCCGGTGATGTTGATCAGCACGGTGGGCCACGGGAACAGCGTCCCGAACCGAGCCCGGAATGCAGCGTCGATGACGAAGCGGGCAACCGCGCCCAGCGCGCCCGCGAGGCAGATGAGGACGAGCAGCATCAGGCGCCACCGTTGCGGTACCGACGATGGTTGGCCGCGGCGGCGATGCCTGCTGCCGTCACAGCGATGCCCGCGAACAGGCTGGCCACCAGGTAGGCGATCGCCGTGCCCGGGTCGTGGGCGCGCACGAGCAGGTCGATCTCGACGGCGAACGTGCTGCATGTCGTGAGCGATCCGCAGAACCCGGTGCCGACGAGCGATCGCACCCGTCGTTGTATCGCGACGTCCGCGCCGCTTCGCGCGAGCGCCTCGAGCAGCGCACCCAGGACGAACGCGCCGACGAGATTCACGGTGAACGTTGCCCAGGGCCAGCTGCCGGACGGCGTCGGGACTGCGCGGGCGAATCCGTACCGAGCGGCCGTGCCGACGATGCCGCCGAGAGCAACGAGAGCCATCGCCGCCGGACGGATACCTGTTCCGGGCCGGACTTCAGTCACGCACACTCCTCCTCAGGTCGGAGGAGCCATCAGCCCGACAGTGGGCGGTTCAGACCGCTGGTTGCGCCGGTCTCGGCGGAGATCCATCGCCGGTAATCAGCATAGGGTGTCGTGCCTGCTGGGCTGACATGGCCTCGCGAAGCCGGCGACCACGTTCGAGTGCGTCGGCGTTCCAGACCATCATCAGTCCGAGTGCTGGAATCGCGAGTAGCCACCACGGAGTCCTGACAATCGCATCGGTGAGTATGCGGGTCACGGAATTGAACCGGTAGCGGAAGCGATCATGTCTTCCTCCGTTGCCCCCGGTTGACCGACCGCTAGCCGGACAGAACAGAGGAAAACGTGGTCACGAGAGCAGCGCGGGAACCGGGCAGTGCACCAGCGCGCAGGCGGTGCGCAGCAGTTCGGCCTCGGCGATGGCGAGCTTGCCGTCATCGGCAACTGCCGCAGTCACGGCCTCGATCAGCGGCTTCTTGTGCCGCGGGTCGAGCGAGTCGAGTGGGGCCCACACCGCATCGAGTGCGCTGACGAAGTCGCGCGGCGGTTGGAACGGCTGTTGCGGCAGCCCGAGCGCTGTGACGCCCGCGGCGAACGCGCGTTGGGCGGCCTCGGCGGTGTCGTTTCCGGCGGCGGCGACGACGGCGAGCAGGGTGACCGCGGCCTGCTGCTGTTGCTGCACCGTCGCCCGTCCCGGACGTGAGCGGTGCACCGGATCGAGGGAGTCCTGCACGTAGGCACGAACGAGCCGGGTCAGGCAGTACTCGTGGACGGTGAACGTGCCGTCGGCAAGCGCGAGCTCGTCCAGCACGCCGATCAACGCGTCGAGGCGCTGGCTGGGCCGGGCCACGACGTTCGGCATCGCGATCGCGACGAGCGGGATGCGCAGCAGCGGCGGCACTGCGGCCACCCGGTCGTACTCGGCGTTCGCGGCCGTCGCTGCGTCCGGCGAGAGCCGTGCGGCGATCAATGCCGACTGGCGCGCGCGCACCGGCGGCGACGAGTCGAGCAGCATCGCCAGCACGAGTGGCAACGCGGTCGTGACCTGTGTAGCGAGCGCGCGGACATCTGGGCCGAGCTGTGCCGACAACGCTGCGCCGCGGGCGAGATCGTCCGGAGAGAACGTGCCAACCCGGGCCGAGACCTGCGCGGGGGTGATCTGGACGTGTGGCGTCGGTGCGGGCGCCTGCGGTCCCACCAGTCCGAGCTGGGCATCCTCGGCCATCCCGTTCGGCGGGCTGTCGTGGTACTGCTGCTGAAGAGCGGCCACGGTCGCCGGGTCGAAGCCGGGTTCGAGCGCCTTGATGCGATCGAGCAACGGCGGGTGCGTCGCCCACAGCTGGCTGATCGAGCGCTTCCCCTCGCCGAAGAGCATGTGATTGATCTGTTGCTCGCTGTGCGTGTCCTGGAGCGCCGAGCCTGTCGGCACGCCGGCGATCTTCTTCAGCGCGCCGGTCAGCCCGGACGTCTGGCGGGTGAACTGCACTGACGACGCGTCCGCGAGCCACTCGCGCTGACGCGACACGGCCGCTTTGATCAGCCCGGCGAAGAACTGCCCGACGAAGCCCAGGATCATCGCGGCAATCGCAAAGACCAACAGTGGTGCTGCGTTCTTGTCACGCGACCTTCCGCCGAACGCGAGCACACGAAGTCCGACGAGTCCGAGCAGCAACAGCCCGTTCAGCAGTCCGATCAGCCGCAGATTGAGCTTCATGTCGCCGTTGAGCACGTGGCTGAACTCGTGTCCGATGACACCTTGCAGTTCGTCGCGGTTGAGTTGGTGCAATGCGCCGGCCGTGACGGTGACGGCGGCATCGGCAGGTGTGTAACCGGCGGCGAATGCGTTGATGCCCTCCTCGCGTTGCAGCACGAACAGTCGCGGGACGGGCACACCCGAGGCGATCGACATCTCTTCGACGACGTTGATGTAGCGACGCAACTGCGGGTCGGAGGTGGTCGGGTCGACCGGCACAGCGCCGACCGACTGCGCGACAGCCACTCCCCCGGCGCGCAGCGCGATCAGTTTCGTCGTCGTGCCGCCGCCGATGATCAGCAACGTGCCGACGGTCGCGACAATGAGCCAGCCGATAGTCGATCCTGTGCCGCTGGAATGCACACCGACGAGCACGAGCAGGTCGATCGCCGCGACGATCGACACGACGCCGAGCACGAACAGCACGACGAGCTTCGCGGACGTCCCGCGGGCGGCGTGTTGGCGCGCGAAGAAGTCAGCGCCTGACGTCTGAGCGGCCACCGCTCAGAACTGCACCTTCGGAGCCTCGCGAGTCTCGGGGTGATCGGGCGCGATCTCCCACAGCGCAGCGGTTTCGAAATGGAACATGCCGGCCAGCACGCTGGTCGGGAACACCTGACGGCTGTTGTTGTAGCTGTTCACCGAATCGTTGTAGGCCTGCCGGCTGAAGGCCACCCGGTTCTCGGTCGAAGTCAGCTCTTCCGACAGTTGCTGCATGTTCTGGCTGGCCTTCAGATCCGGGTACGACTCGGCCACCGCCGTGAACCGTCCGAGCGCGGACGCGAGCGCACCCTGCGTCTGCGCCAGCTGCGACATCGCCGCCGGGTCGCCCGGATTCGCCTTGGCCGCGCTGAGGCCCTGCATCGCGGCTCCGCGCGCTTGCGTCACTGCCTCGAGCGTGTCGCGCTCGTGGGCCATGTAGCCCTTCGCGGTCTCGACCAGGTTCGGGATCAGATCGAAGCGCCGCTGCAGCTGCACATCGATCTGTGCGAAGGCGTTCTTGTAGCCGTTGCGATTGCGGACGAGCTTGTTGTAGCCGCTGACCACCCACGCGACGAGCAACACGACGACAACGACGATGACGATCGTGATGACAAGACCCATGCCGCGCAGCCTAGCGACACCTAGCGTCCGGAGCTGAAAACGTCCCGTCCGAACGTGCTTGTCACGGTTTTGGCCTCACCGAGCAACGGAAGCCTGAACAGATTTTCGAAAGTCGCCAGCGACGAGTAGTGGTTGTATTTGACGCTCGTGCGCGTGCCCGCCTTGATGAACGGCGACAACAAGACCGCGCCGATGCGGCCGCCACCGGCACCCGTGATCCCCGGTAGTGCGGACGCCGGTCCGGGAGTCTCCCCGCAGCAGGCGGACGAATCCGACTGCGGCCCGTCCGACTCGTCGAACGTGATCTCGATCAGCCCGTTCTTCTTGTACGCCGGCGACTTCATGATCAGGGGGACGTAGCGCTGCAGGAACGAATCGATGTCTGCCAACGCCGAAGCGCCGCCCTTGCGGTTCTTGCACGGATAGTCGTGACCATCGCTGCACAGATCAGGCGTGATGAACGAGTAGGACGGGGTCGTGCGCAGCGACTTCAGGTCGGTCGCCAGCCCGGTCTCACCCTTCAGGGCGGCCTTCGGCATCCGTCCTGTCGTCGTTCCCAACGCGACGACGTGCTGACGGCAGTACGTCGTGCGGCCGGTGATCGAGGCGAAGTACATGAACGGGTCGTGCCGGGTGGCGTAACCGTCACCGGCCACTGCGTTTTGGGTGTTGTCCTGGGAGTTGAGCGCGGGGTGCCCACACGCCGCCGCCTCGCGCGACGGCACTTGGCCCATGCTCTCCTGGTAGGCCTTCCAACTCAGGCCGTGGCCGCTGAGTTGGGTTGCGATGTTGCCGACGGTCTTGGGGTAGACGCAACCAATGCCTTGCTCGATCCCGCCGGAGACGGCGGCGCCGTTGAAGTCGGAGTAGATCTGGCAGTCGCTCTGCGTGTCCGGGTTCGGCGGCTGACCGGAGATCATCGAGATGTAGTTGTCGTTGCTCTCGTGACCGGTGCCGTAGTACTGCGTCAGCAGCGCACCGCGCTTCGGCAGCGTGCGCGCCAGGTAGGGGTCGGCCGACGGCGAGCCGAAAGTGTGCGCGTAGTCCTCGTTCTCGAGGACGATGACCCAGACGTGCTTCACCGGTGGCAGCGTGACTGCCCCCGAGGCGTCGGACGTTCCGACGAGCGACACGAGCAGGCTGACGCCGAGGGCCGCCACGCCCAGCATCGCGGCGAGTGCAGCGCGCGGGCGACGCAACATCAACTGTCCGCTTTGAGATCGCGCAGCAGTTCCGGCAGGAACGGCTTCGGCTTGGCGATGGTGGGTGCGACGCGGAACGGGCGCTTCTTCAGATCGAGGAAGTCCGCCACCGTCGCCGCATTGGCGTCACGGTAAGTGAGCGCGGGCAGGTTCCATTTGGACTCGATCGTCGCGAGCACCGACGTGTGGTCGTGGACGACGTTGGTGACGGCGTTCGCTCGCGCGTGCGGCGAGGCGATGATCGCCGGCACACGCGGGCCGTACCGGTTGTAGGCGCCCTTCGTGTCGGTCTTGGTCAGATCAGGCGCGATCGAGTCCGGCTTGAGCGCGGCCGGTGGCGGGACGTGGTCGTAGTAGCCGCCGTGCTCGTCGAAGGTGTAGATCAGCAGCGTGCGCTCCCAGGCGGGCGACTTCAGGACGGCGTTCACGATGAAGTATGCCCAGTTCTCGCCGTAGGCCATGTCTTGCGGCGCCTCTTCGTCGCCGCCGTCCTGATTCAACTGCTGACCGAGGACGGTCACTCCCGGGACGCCGACCAGCGGCGCACCTATCTCGCTGAGCGCACCGAACTCGGGATCGACGAAACTGACCGAGGGCAACGTGCCGGCGGCGCAGTCGGCCAGGAATTCGGCGATCGACGCCAGGTTCGACGGGTACTTCTCGATGATCGACGGGATGATCGCCGTTTGCGGCAGGTCGGTGTAGTAGTTCTTCCACGAGATCCCGGCGCTGTGCAGTCTGTCGAAGATGGTGCCGTTGGGCGGTGGCGTGAGCGTGATCGTCGAGCTGTCGGTGGTGATGTCGCCGTAGGCCGTCCCCGCCATCAGGAAGCGGCGGTTCGGGTATGTCTGGCACGGCGCCGAGCAGAACCAGCGGTTGGCCGAGGTGAAGGTCTTCGCGAAGGAGTAGGCGAACGGCAAGGTGTCCGGGCCCCAATAACCCATTGCCTGGGCCGAGTTCCCGGCGGCGGCGACGAAGCCGTCCATCTTCCCGCCGTTGACCTGGCGGTGCGTCGCGTTCCAGGTCTGCGTGACGTGATCGCTCTGCGCGGTCGTTGCGAACCGGTGCGCGTGCACACGTCCGTGTGGGCCCGGATTGTGGTTGAGCGGCACGCCGTTCTTACCGAATGTCAGACCATCGGCCCGCGGCTGCCCGTGGCGTGAGAGCGCGCCCAGGTAGTTGTCGAACGAGTGGTTCTCCATCATCACGACGACGACGTGATCGAACGGCAGGCCGGCATTGACGTGCCCGACCGGAAGCTTCGGGAACGGTCGACTGCCGGGCTTGCGTACGGTTGACGCGGCGGCTGATCCGGCGGCCAGGAGTTCGGTGAGCGGGATTCCCGCGGCGACAGCGCCGGCGAGGCTTCCGTACCGCAGGAAATCGCGGCGGGACAGGGCAGACACGTCCAAATACCTCCTGGCAGACAACTACTTGGTGCCGGTATACCCATCCCGGCCGTCCGTGCGGTGAACCCGGCGTGAACGACGTGGCGTGTGTGGTACCAACCGGGTATTCAACGAGCACAGACCGGCACCGGATGCGCCGAACGGGGACCAAAGTGGCACGAGTGTGGCGCAACCGGCTCGGCCGGCTCGCGGTTGTGGCACTGCTATGTGCCGGCTGTGACGCTGCATCGGCACCGACGTCCGCACCGACGTCCTTGCCGCCGAGCGCATCGACGACCACGGATCCGCAGTTGAGCCACGCTGTCACCGCCTACGAGCGTTATGTGCGGGTCGAGGTCACCCGCCTGGTCGAAGCGACTCGCAGGCTCACCGAGACCATTCGGTCCGGTGACCGTGCTTCGGCGCAACGCCAGTACGCGCGGGCGCGGGTCTACTACGAGCGCATCGAACCGGTTGCCGAGATCTGGGGACGCCTGGATCTCGAGATCGACGGCCGGATGAACGACTTCGTGCCGCAGTCGGGCTTCACGGGATTTCATCGGGTCGAGCAGATCCTGTGGTCGGCTACGCGGGCGCCGGGCGGGATCAGTGCGGCCGTCCCCGTCATGACCGCACTGGACGCGCACCTCGCGCAGCTACGCGCCCGCACCGCGCCCGCTCGCTACACGTTGCTCGAGATGACCAGCGGGGCGACCGAGCTGCTGCACGAGATCGAAGCCAGCAAGATCACCGGCGAGGAGGAGCGGTACTCGCACCTCGACCTTGTCGACTTCCGCGCGAATCTCGACGGGACGACCGAGATCGTGCGCCTGCTGAGTCCGGCGCTGCGCATTCATGACCCACAGCTGTTGGCCACGATCGACCAGCGCACGCAGGCCCTCGTGCAGGCCCTCGACCAACTGCGCGCCCGGCCGGGCTACGTCGGGTCCGGCTACGTGCGGTACTCGACGGTCGGCACGCCGCGGCGTCGCAGTCTGGCCGCGCTGGTCGAAGCATTGACCGAGTCGGTCGCGCTGACGACCGCTGCGACGAGCCGCTGATCAGAGGTACTGGCCGGTGTTGCCCACCGTGTCGATCGAACGTCCGGCGTCGGAGCCCTTGGCGCCCGAGACGAGCGTGCGGATGTAGACGATCCGCTCGCCCTTCTTGCCCGAGATCCGCGCCCAGTCGTCGGGGTTGGTGGTGTTCGGCAGGTCCTCGTTCTCGCGGAACTCGTCGACGCACGCGGCGAGCAGGTGCTGCAGGCGCAGGCCACGCTGCCCGGTCGTGAGCAAGTCCTTGATCGCCATCTTCTTGCCGCGGTCGACGATGTTCTGGATCATCGCGCCCGAGTTGAAGTCCTTGAAGTAGAGCGTCTCTTTGTCGCCGTTGGCGTACGTGACCTCGAGGAAGCGGTTCTCTTCGGACTCGGTGTACATGCGCTCGACGGTGTGCTGGATCATCGCGCCGACCGTGGCGTTGGCGTCGCCACCGTGTTCGGCGAGATCGTCGTCGTGGATCGGTATCCCGGTGACGATGTACTTGCTGAAGATGTCACGTGCCGCTTCGGCGTCGGGACGCTCGATCTTGATCTTCACATCGAGCCGGCCGGGGCGCAGGATCGCGGGGTCGATCATGTCCTCGCGGTTCGACGCGCCGATCACGATCACGTTCTGCAATCCCTCGACGCCGTCGATCTCGCTCAGCAGCTGCGGGACGATCGTGTTCTCGACGTCGGACGAGACACCTGAGCCGCGGGTGCGGAAGATCGAGTCCATCTCGTCGAAGAAGACGATGACGGGCGTGCCCTCGGACGCCTTCTCGCGTGCACGCTGGAACACCAGGCGGATGTGCCGCTCGGTCTCGCCGACGTACTTGTTGAGAAGTTCAGGGCCCTTGATGTTCAGGAAGTATGACGTCGCCTTCTCGTCCTTGCTGACGTTCGCCACCTGCTTGGCCAGCGAGTTCGCGACGGCCTTCGCGATGAGCGTCTTGCCGCAACCGGGCGGCCCGTAGAGCAGGATGCCCTTCGGCGGACGCAGTTGGTGCTCGCGGAACAGATCAGCGTGCAGGAAGGGCAGCTCGACCGCATCGCGGATCGCTTCGATCTGCGAAGTCAACCCACCGATGTCGGTGTAGTCGATGTCGGGCACCTCTTCGAGGATCAGCTCTTCGACCTCACTCTTGGGCACTCGTTCATAGGCGTAGGACGAGCGTCCGTCGAGCAGCAGCGAATCGCCGGCGCGCAGCGGCGCCTCACGCAGGATGTCGGCGAGGTGCACGACGCGTTCCTCGTCGGTGTGTCCGACGACCAGCGCGCGGTCGCCGCCGTCGAGCAGCTCCTTGAGCATCACGATCTCGCCGGCGCGCTCGAACCCGCGCGCGGCGACCACGTTCATCGCCTCGTTGAGCATGACCTCTTGGCCGTGCCGCAGGTCGGCGGCGGTGACCTCGGGTGACACCGCGACGCGCAGCTTGCGCCCCGAGGTGAAGATGTCGACGGTGCCGTCCTCGAAGAGCTCGAGGAAGATGCCGTAGCCGCTCGGCGGCTGCGCGAGCCGGTCGATCTCTTCCTTCAGCGCGATCATCTGGTCGCGCGCCTCACGCAGCGTCTGCGACAGGCGATCGTTGCGGTCGTTGAGCGCGGCGACGCGCGCCTGCGCCTCGGCCAGGCGATCTTCGAGCATGCGCATGTGCCGCGGCGAGTCGGCGATCTTCGTGCGGAGCAGCTCGACTTCCTGCTCGAGGAACGCGGCGCGGCGGCGCGCGTCGGGATCGTCGGTCGGACGGTGTCCGGACTGCGGTTCGCGCGGCTCGGGAGCCATGCGGCCACCTCCAGGTTCGTGGAGTGTTCGCGAGAACTCACCCTACACAGCACAGGTGTCCGGGGCGGGCAATTAGGGTGGACGCCGAGCCGGTACAACGGCTCCTTGATCGCTTCGCAATCTCGACGAAACATGAGGTCCACACGGCATGCCCGACGACCTTTCGGTCTGGATCGACCAGGATCTGTGCACCGGGGACGGCTTGTGCGTCCAGTACGCCCCCGAAGTCTTCGAATTCGACATCGACGGCCTCGCGTATGTGAAGAACGACTCAGGTGACCTGCTCGCCGCACCGGGTCAGCGCGCCGAGGTTCCGGCGGGGCTACGCCTCGATGTCATCAGTTCGGCCAAGGAATGCCCGGGCGATTGCATCCACGTCGTCCGCACCGATGACAATGTCGAAGTGGCGGGCCCGGACGCCTGACCGGTCGCTGGATCAGCCCTTGGCCGGACGACGTTGCCGTGGCGGGGCCGTGACCCCCGGCGCCAGGCGACGGGCGCTCACCAGGAACGCGGTGTGCCCGATCATGCGGTGCTCGGGGCGCACCGCGAGGCCCACGACGTGCCAGCCGCGCATGAAGGTCTCCCACGCGGCCGGTTCGGTGAAGCCCCCGGCTTCACGGATCGCCTCGACGAGACGCGACACCTGCGTGGTGGCTGCCACGTAGCCGATGAGCACGCCGCCGGGGTGCAGCGCTGCAGCCATCGGCGACAGCACCTCCCACGGGCTGAGCATGTCGAGAATGACGCGATCGACCGACTCGCCGGCCGCATGGTCGGCGGCATCGCCGATGCGCAGCTCCCAGTTGTCGGGCCGCTCGCCGAAGAAGGTCGTCACGTTGCGTTCGGCGACCTGGGCGTGGTCGTCGCGGATCTCGTACGAGATCACCCGTCCGGACGGCCCGACCGCGCGCAGCAGCGCACATGTCAGCGAGCCCGATCCAGCACCGGCTTCGAGCACGGTCGCGCCCGGGTGGATGTCGCCCATCGTGATGATCTGGGCCGCATCCTTCGGATAGATGACCGCTGCCCCGCGCGGCATCGAGAGCACGAAGTCGACGAGCAGGGGACGCAGGGCCAGATAGAGCGTCCCCGCGCTCGAGCTCACGACACTGCCCTCGGGCGCGCCGATCAGCGCGTCGTGCTCGATGGCGCCGCGATGCGTGTGGAACTGCTTGCCCGCCTCGAGAGTAACCGTGTGCAACCGGCCCTTGGGATCGCTCAGTTGCACCCGCTCGCCAGGGCGGAACGGTCCGGAGCCAGGTGCCGCGTTGACGCTCATTGCGCCAAGGCTGCCGCAAGGTCGGCGGTGGCGAGGATGCCGGCCGGTGCACCGTCCGGATCGACGACGAGGTATTCGTTCGCCGGGGTCTTTCGCACGGCGTCGAGCAGGGCTTGCCCGCTGAGTCCGCGGGGCAGGATCAGTCCGTCCTCGAGTGGGCGCGCGACCTCACGCAGCGAAACCCACGGCCGCCGGTCGGGTGCGATCGTGTTGATGCGGGCCTCGTCGACGATGGCTGCCGGCTTGTCGAACGCGTCGACGATCACCAGGCCGCGCGTATGGCTGTCCCACAGCCGGCGCAAACCTGCGTCGATCGACAGGTCTGCCGGCACGAGCAGTCCCGGCCGAAGCAACGCCTCGAGTTCGAGCTTCGGCACCTTGGCCAGCACCTGCGCATGCTTGAGCGACTGCCCGGCCGCAGCCCACAGATACACAGCCAGCACCGCACCGACGAGGCCGTAGAAGACGCCGAAGCCGCTGCTGTTGCCGATCAGGCTGGCACCGAAAACCAGCACGGCGAGACCGCGTCCGGCCCAGGCGCCGGCGACGGTACCGGTCAGGCGCGACTTCGAGATCGCCCAGATCGCCGAGCGCAGCAACCGTCCGCCGTCCAGCGGAAGACCGGGCAGTGTGTTGAACACGACAACCACGCCGTTCGCCCACGTGAGCAACAGGAACAGCACGCCCGGCATCGAATCGTGGGCTGTGGCGGCGTATCCGAGCAGTGCACCGGCGGTGAGGACGAGCGACACGAGCGGACCGGCGACCGCGATCAGGAACTCGTCGCGGGGGCGTTCGGGCTCGGTCTCGATCTCGGAGACCCCACCGAGCAGGAAGATCACCACGCGTTTCACGGGGTGGTGCAGCAGCAGAGCCACCGCTGTGTGACCGAGTTCGTGGGCGAGCACGCAGAGCGCGAACAGCACGGTGTAACCGAATGCGAGCAAGTAGGCCGAGCTCGAGGAAATGCCGCGGACCGCCTGCTGGACGAACGGGCCGTAGCTGGCGGTCAGCAGCGCCGAGATGATCAGCCAGGAGGGTGCGAAATAGAGCGGCACACCGAAGAACCGTCCGATGCGGAGCATCCGAACGTGCACGACCCGGCGGCCGCGCTGAGGATCCCCGCTCATGCTGGGGACTGTACGGGGCGCAGCAGTGCGTTTCCGGCTACGGTACGGCGGTGGCTGATGACCGCGCGGAGCCTGACGCAAACGACTCGGACGGCAGTACTGCATCGGCAGAGGGCGGTCTGGACGAGCGGTTGGCGCAGATCCATCGCCGCACCGAGGAGTTGGCCGAGCGCATCGGGAGCTTCCCTACCGATAGCGAGTCACGTGCCAGGTCCGCCGAGCCGGAGTCGACGCCCGAGTCGGAGCCGGCAGCCGAACCGGAAGCCGAACCGGAAGCCGAACGGCGGCACCGCCCACGGCCCTCGGCGGCCGCCCCGTTGATCTACGACGACGACACCGAGGACAACACCGACCACACTGCCGAGCCTGCACCGGACGAGAAGCCGGACGAGAAGCCGGACGAGAAGCCGGACGAGAAACCAGCAGAGAAGCCGGACGAGAAGCCAGACGAGAAGCCGGACGAGAAACCAGCAGAGAAGCCGGACGGCGGCAGCGGCGCCGACGAAGCAAACCTCGTCAGAGGCGAAGACCGAGAAGAAGCCCGACGAGAAGCCTGCCGCGGCAGCGGCGCCGACGAAGCAGACCTCGTCAGAGGCGAAGACCGAGAAGAAGCCTGGTCGCGGCATGCCGAGTTGGCTGCGGCGGGTGCGCACGTTCGTCATCGTCATCGTCATCGCGCTGGCTGCGGCCTGGGCGCTACGCACCTTCGTCGTCGCGCCGTACTACGTCCCGTCCGCCTCGATGGAGCCGACGTTGCACGGCTGCAGCAACTGCAACGACGACCACGTGCTGGTGCAGAAGCTGTCCTACGACTTCCATGATCCGGAGCGTGGCGACATCGTGGTGTTCAACAACCCCGGCAAGCGGTGGGCCCAGGCCAAGGACAAGGTGCTGATCAAGCGCGTCATCGGCGTTCCCGGGGACAGGCTGCGGATCCGCGACCGGAAGGTCTTCGTCAACGGCCAGCGCCTCGACGAGCCGTACGTGAACAAGTCCTGTCACGGCACCACGCCGAACGGCGGGCCGAGCACCTACAAGGTGCCCAAGGGCGATCTGTTCGTGATGGGAGACAACCGCTGCGACTCCGAGGACAGTCGTGTGTTCGGATTCGTCCCGATCGACAAGGTGATCGGGAAGGCGTTCATCATCTTCTGGCCGCTGAGCCGGTTCGGCTCACCCTGAGCGGGTGTCGGTGCGCGGAAGTGTCAGAGCCCGAATCTAGGGTCGACGGCATGACAGACATGGCCGTCGACACACCGCTGCCCCCGGCGATCGTCGGTTCGCTGTCGCCGTCGCGGGCTGCCGACTTCAAGGCGTGTCCGCTGCTCTACCGGTTCCGCACCATCGACCGGTTGCCGCAGACTCCGTCGCGAGCGGCGGTGCGCGGCACGATGGTGCACTCGGTCCTCGAGCAGCTGTTCGAGCTGCCGGCGCTCGAGCGCACTCTCGACGCGGCGCGCGAGCTGCTGCCCGAGGTCTGGCAGCGCATGGCCGCCGACGAGCCGGACATTGCTGCGTTGTTCGACGAGGCCGCCACCGACGACGACGGTGAGGCCGCAAACCTCACCGACTGGCTCGCGTCCGCGTCGCAACTGTTGGGCAACTACTTCGCGCTGGAAGATCCGTCCCGGCTCGAGCCGGTTGCGCGCGAGCAACTCGTCGAGGTCGTCATCGACGGGTTGCGGCTGCGCGGCTACATCGATCGCCTCGACGAGAACGACCGCGGCGAACTACGCGTCGTCGACTACAAGACCGGCGCGACACCGCGCGAGGCATTCGAGGCCAAGGCGCTGTTCCAGATGAAGTTCTACGCGCTGGTGCTCTGGCGCACGCGCGGCGTCGTCCCGAAGCAACTGCGGCTGATGTACCTCGCCGACACCGACACGCTCTCCTACGAGCCCGACGCCGAAGAGCTCACCCGGTTCGAGCGCACCGTGCAGGCCATCTGGGCTGCGATCGAGCGCGCGACCCGCGATGCCGATTTTCGGCCGAGTCCGAGTCGGCTGTGCGAGTGGTGCGACCACCACGACCTGTGTCCGGCGTTCGGGGGCACTCCCCCGCCGTTTCCCAGCGACTTTGCACACTGGGTACATGCCGAAACCAATGAGCCGTGAGCGCGTCTACGAATTCCTCGCCACCGGCACCCACACCGGCAAGCTCGCGACGGTGCGAGCCGACGGCCGACCGCACGTCGCGCCGATCTGGTTCGTGATCGACGGCGACGACCTGCTGTTCATGACGAACGAGGCGACGGTCAAGGGACGCACGCTGCGCCGCGATCCTCGGGCCGCGCTCACCGTCGACCTCGAAGAGCCGCCGTACGCGTTCGCGACCGTCGAGGGCACCGTGACCATCGAAACCGATCCGGTCGCGATGCTGCCGGCATCGATCGCGATTTCACGCCGCTACATGGGCGACGAGCTGGCCGACGATTACGGGCGCCGCAACGCGGTTCTCGGCGAGTACCTGCTGCGCCTCACCCCGACGCGGTTGGTGGGCATGGACGACATGGCCGGGCACTGACTCAGTCCGAGGTGGTGCAGGCGTGGCCACAGTTGCGGCCACGGGGCTTTCGGGCCGCGGCACACCGCGACCGGTTCGCCCTGCTCCTCGTTGTCGATGCCGAGGTCGTTGTCGAGGTGTGCCTTGACCATGCATGAGTCGAACCATCGGTTGTGGTCGTCGTACTGTCCGCCGACGAACACGACTGTGCTGGTCGCGTCGGGCGGACGCCCTTCGTCGATGAGCTGGTTGTGCCCGCTGTACACGGCGGGCAGGCCGTCGTCGGGACCGTAGCGGTCGATTGCGCCGGCCTCGCCGTAGTTGCTCGCGTAGACGATCGTGTGGGCGTGCTCGGCCGCCGGGATTTCGCGATAGACAGCAGCGACTTCGGCGACGTAGCGAGGCCAGCCGACGCTGTCCTGCGCGACCTGGCTGATCGCGGCGATCGGGGTGTCGGACAGCGATCCGACCGGGACGATCGGTAGGGCGAGCAGGGAGCTCACCGCGGCGTTGACGATCACGCCGGCGATGAGCAGGCGTCGCCATCCCGTCCGGGTCGAGACCCACTGCCACGCCGGTTCGCATCCGGCGGCGAAGAGCACGGCGAGCAGACCGAACGGGTAGTAGAACTGCGAGCCCATCACGAACACGATCACCAGCAGCACCGGGAACGCCACAGCGATGAAGCGCAACGACCGTTCCCGCCACAGCCGCACCAGCCCGGCGATCCAGACCGGCACGAGCGGCGGCCCGAGCATGATGATCAAGAACGGCCACATGACGACATGCACCGACGCGCCGTTGTGCGCGGCGAGTGCACGGCCCATGGACACCTCGGGGAATCCGTTGGCCACTTGGTAGATCAGGTTGGGCAGCCCGACGACCACGCCGATCAGCGCGCCCAGTGCGACCCATCGTGACCACAGCAGTCGGCGAGGTCCGACGGCCAGGACGCCGACCACGAGCGCGATCAGCAACACCGCGACGAGCAGCTTGTTGTACAGGCTCACACCTGCCACCGCTCCCGCGGCCAGCCACCACCGCGGCTCGTCGCGCTTGACCGCCCGGACGATGAACAGCATGACCGCGGGCCACACCGGCATGTCGACCGTCGCGGTCAGCAGGGTGTGCCCGAGCACCATCGGGTACCCGGCGAAGGCGAAGCCCCACGCCGCGAGCGTCTGCGCCGCGCGGCCACCACCGAACTCACGGGTCAGCAGCGCGATGACGACCACCGTCGCCATCGTCGCCAGCGTGCCGGCGATGCGGACCGTCCACGTCTGGTCGCCGAGCAGATCGCGCAGGCCGCGAGCGATCAGCGGCGTCAGCGGTCCTTGGTCGATGTATCCCCACGCCGGCGGAAGCATCCGGAAGTAGAGCTCGTCGCGCTCGTACCCGTATCCCGAGCTGAAGACCGACAGCGCGACGCCGAGCGCCAGCGCGGCACCGAAGACCGGCGTGCGCGCGAATTGCGGCAGTGCGGTCTTCGGACGGGTCATGGCCGGGCGGTGAAACAGATCAGCGGGATCGCCGTCTCAGCCGGGGTCGTCGATCCGTGGAACCCGACGAGTTTCGAGATCTCGTCCGGCTCGTGATCACGGGCCAACATCACCCAGTCACCGTTGCACACGACTACGACATCGCCGATGCGCTGCAGATGCTGGGGCGACACGGGTCCGAACAGCCCTGCGGTCACCGCTTGCTCGCGGGTGTAGACCCCGGCCCGGGCACCGAGCACTTCGGTCCACGCGGCGTGGACGTCTTCGGCCGCGCCCGGCTCGACGTGCAGATGACGGAACCGGGGTTCTCCGGCGACGACGCGAAGGCCCGCCCCGAGTCGTGCGTCGTCGGCGATGTCGAGGCGCGATGTCGACGGGACGTCGAGTCCACCGTGGTCGGCTGTGACCAGCAGGGCGGCGTCGTCGGGCAGTCCAGCAACGAGCCGCTCGAGCTGCGCCCCCGTCCAGGCGGCTGCGTCGGCCCATTGCTGGGACGCGATCCCGTGCGCGTGTGCCGCGGTGTCGACGCGAGCGAAATAGCCGAAGACGTAGCCGGGCCCGGCCCGCAGGCTGGTGAGCATCGATTCGACGACGTCGGTGTCGTTCTCGACGCCGACGAAGGTGGCGCCCCGATACGCGGCCTCGGTCAGCCCGCTCCCCCGGAACTGCGACGGGAGCACAACCGAACTGGCGATGTCGGCCGCGCGTTCGTACACGGTGGGAACCGGCTGCCAGACCGCAGGATCAGGATCGTCGCGCCACAGGATGTGGACGAGGACGCGATCGGTGCCGGGGATGTTGACCGTGAAGCCGAGGATGCCGTGCTCGCCGGGCGCGACGCCGGTCGCCAACGACACGAGGCTGGTCGGTGTGGTCGACGGCAGCGTGCAGTCGAGTCGCGACAGGGAGCCGGTGTGACCGGCGACCACGTCCGCCAGCAACGGCGAGGTGGCAGCGGCGCGTGGCAACAGTTCGTAGCCGAGACCGTCGACGAGCACCACCGCAATGCGCCGCACCGGACCGATCCGCCCGGCCAGGTCGAGCGTGTCGTCGAACTGCGACTCGCCGAGCAACGCGAACGCGCTCGGCAGGATGTCGGTGATCATCGGCGGCGAACCAACTCGGTCAGGATGTTCAGGTCGAGGTCGGTCAACGAGTCGACGATGATGCGTCCCGGTGCGGCCTCGATCGGTACGTGATTCGGAACGGCGACGACGAGGCAGCCGGCGGCCTCGGCGGATGCAACTCCCGTCGGCGAATCCTCGATCGCCACGCATCCAGAGGCGTCGACGCCGAGCCGGGCCATCGCGGTGAGGTACGGCTCGGGATGCGGCTTCCCGTCGTTGACCTGATCACCCGTTACCACCGCGGCGAACGTGTCAGCAGGAAGTTGATCGGTGATCGGCGTCGTCAGCGCGGTGTACGACATTGTGACGAGGGCGCACGGCACCTGGTTCTCGGCGAGCACGGTCAGCAGCTCTCGTGCGCCGGGTTGCCAGGGAATGTCGCGGACTGTCGCAGCGACGACGTCGGTGATCAGCCGATCGACGATCTGCGCAGGCTCGAGATCGACCGACCCGTGCTCACGGATGTAGCGCGCCGAGTCGAGCAGTGCGTTGCCGACGATCGCGTGCGCGTGCTCGTCGCTCCACGTCCCACCGTGCTCTTCGACCAGCGCGTGTTCGGCACTCATCCAGTACGGCTCGGTGTCGACGATGGTCCCGTCCATGTCGAAGAGAACGGCTTGCAAGGAGAGCCCTGTCTTGGCTGGGCCAGAGGTCACTTGACACCTTTTCTGTAGACACTGCTTGGCCCGACGCCGAAGTCGTGTGGATGCGCCGCGGCCTGACGTCCGAGGCGATTGTTTCAGTAGGCGCTACCGCGGTCCGCGTTTGCGGGCCCTTGCCCGATCAGATTCCGCAGCTACGGCGGGGATTGCGGTGCGGATTCGGCGAGCCACGCGGGGTGCGTCGGCGAGGTAACTTGAGGACGCCATCCATCTCGCCTGACTACCCAAAAGGCTGGCATGACCCCGAGCCAATTGCGCGCGTTCGCCACCGTCGTGCGCTTGGGTTCGGTCAAACAGGCTGCAGCCCACCTCGAGGTCTCCGAAGCGGCCATCTCCTTGCACGTGGGTCAGTTGCGCAAAGAACTCGGTGACAAGCTGTTCACACGCACCGCCGCCGGGCTGGCCTTCACGCCCGGCGGGCTACGGCTCGCCAGCCGGGCGATGGAGATGCTGGGCCTGCAGGATCGCACCATCCTCGAGGTGAGCCAGGCTGCCTCCGGTCGGCGACTGCTCCGCGTAGCGACGTCGAGCCTGTTCGCCGAGCACTCGGCTCCAGGCCTGATCGAGCTCTTCGCCGGACGAGCTGACGACCTCGATGTCGAGCTCAGCGTGCACAACCCGCGTGACTTCATCAGGCTGCTGGCGAGTCGGGCGGTCGACGTGGCAATCGGGCCACAACCGGGCGATCTCGACGACTCGGTCACCAGCAAGCCGCTGTTGAACTACGAAGTCGTTGCGGTGGCCAGCCCGCACGACGACATGACCAAGGTGCAGCCCAGTCTCAGCGAACTCCAGGAACAAATCTGGCTTCTGGGCCCGTCTATCACGGCCGATCCCGGACTGGTGTCGACGATGGTGCGGCGGTTGAACGTCCCCGAGACGCATCAGCAGATCTTCCAGAGTCACGCAGCCGCGTTGGAGGAAGCCAAGCGAGGTAAGGGGATCGCTCTCGCGTTGGCCTTTTCGGTCTCGCAGGATCTGGCTCAGGGCGATCTGAAGCGGGTCACGGCCGCGCACACGCAGGCCAAAGGCCTGTGGAGCATCTTCGCCCTGCCCGGGCGCGATGCCACGACGGCGGCTGCCGAATTCGTCCGGTTCGCCACCACCCCCCGCGCGACGCAGGCGATGTTGCGTGGCGCGGGAGTCAACGTCGGACGGTTCCGGCCCTCGATCCACGTGACGCTCTGGAGCTGAGCGGAGACCTCGGCGATCACGTGAGCGAGCGAGGCGAACGTGTCGGCCGGCAAAAGCTCGTCGCAGTAGGGCAGCGGCCGCGGCCATCGACGCGACGCGCGGTTCGAAACCCGGCGCGCCCGCTCGAGGATTCATCCAGATCACCCGGTGGGCGCGGCGGCGCAGGCGGGCCATGGCCGCGGCCAGCCGTTCCGGGCGGATCGCTGTCCCAGCCGTCCGAGCCGATGATGACGATCGCGCCGCGCACCGCTCCTCCTTGGTGCGAAGCAAGCAGCGCCTGCACGTTCGTGGCGATACGGGTGCCGCCGAACCGGTCGACCACCTTGGCGCTGGCCTGGTCGATCGCCCACGTCGGCCGAACGATGGGCGAGCACGGTGGTCAGCCGGGTGAGTGACGTTGCGAACGCGAACACCTCGGCGTCGGTGGTCAACGCGAGCGCGCGCATGAGATGGAAGTAGGCCATGGCCTGGGCCTGCATCGATTGGCTGACGTCACACAGCATGACGACGCGACGTGGCTTGTCGACGGGCTTCGACGCAGATGAGCTCGACCGCCTCCCACCCGGTGCGTCGTGAGCGGGCGATGGTCGGACGAAGGGCGACGCGAGGCCCGCTCCGATCGGTGGCTGAGCGGCGGGTGCGGCGGGTCGGCCATGACGCGCACGGCCGATTCCAGCCATCGGCCGAGCAACTGCATCTCGCGCGGGCTGAGTTGCTCGAACGGCACGTCGGCGAGCGCAGCCGTCGCTGCGGGCAAGCGCTCGGGTACCGAAAGCCCGACGTCTGAATCGTCGGCCGCGTCGACAGCGGGCGGCAAAGTCATCCAGGGCAGCCCTTCGCCCTCGTCGGTCACGTCGTTCTTCTTCGGCACCGAGACGTTCGTGTCGCCGGACGATCGCTGATCGGCCGGGTTGCGGCGCGCGTGCGGATCCATCGCCAGCACAGCGTCGTCGAAGACGGCCGCGAAGACCGCGTCGAACACGGGCAGTTCCGACTGACGGCGCAGTAGGCAGATGCGCGCTGTCCAGTACAGGTTCGACCGCGACGTGGGCGGCGCAGCATCGAGTGCCTGGACGAAGTCGTCGATCGCGGTGAAGCCGGCGCTGACGCCACGGACGCGGAGCCGGGCCACGAACGAAACCGCGAACGCCGACCGATCGACGCCGCGCAGCAGCAGAGGCGGCCCGCGTCACCGGGTCCGACGACGCACGATGATCAGCCGCGATCGCCAGTACAGCAGCAACAGCGAGCGGGACGAGTCGCTTGGTGATTGACGATCCTGCAATGGCCAGCAGATCCAGCGGCTCGTTGTCGGCGATCGGCGCCGAGAACGACGGCGCTCCGACTGCATCCTCAGGGGCAGGCTCGGCCGCGGCTTCGGGCTCGGACGGTGCGAGCAGCTTGGTCTCGAGGTTGTCGGCGAACTGTCCCAGGAGTTTGGCCGAGACTTCTTTGATCATGCCGCTGCCGAACTGGGCGATCTTGCCCGTGATGTTGAGATCGGTGTCGACACTGACGATCGTGCTGTCGCCGTCCGCCAGCAATTGGGCGTTGATGACGGCCGATGCGTTGCCGTTGCCGCGCGAATCCTTGCCCTTGGCGTCGATGACGGCATGGTAGGTCGCGTCGTCCTTCTCAACGAACCGGGCGATACCGGTGTACTCGCTGACGACCGGCCCGACCTTGATCTTCACCTTGCCCTTGTAGTCGTCGCCGTCGACGCCGGTGAGCTGCGCGCCGGGCAAGCAGGGCGCTATGTCCTCGAGGTCAGTGAGCACCTTCCACGCTTCGTCGATGGGTACGCCGACCTTGAACTCGTTGTCGATCTTCATCTGTCTCCTGTCAGTGCGATGTCGCGAAACCGAGTTCGTCGAGCGACTCGGTGATCACGGTGCGATCGTCCGGGGTCTTGGCTATCGCGCTGAGCGTGCGCACGATGTCGTCACGCATCAGCTCCGAGGTGCCGAGTACGGACAGGGCGGAGACCCAGTCGATCGTCTCGGCCATGCCTGGCGCCTTGTCGAGGTCGAGCCCGCGAACGCGCCCGACGAAGTCCGTGGTCGATGCGATGAGCGGCTCGTTCGCGGCCGGTACGGTGCGGCGCAGGATCTCGGCCGCACGAGCCGGCGCCGGGAAGTCGATCCAGTGATACAGGCAGCGGCGCCGCAAGGCGTCGTGCAGCTCGCGGCTGCGGTTCGAGGTCAGCACGACGATCGGACGGCGGGAGGCAGTGAACGTGCCCAATTCGGGGATGGTGATCGCGGACTCGCCCAGGAACTCGAACAACAGCGCCTCGAACTCGTCGTCGGCCCGGTCGATCTCGTCGATCAGCAATACCGGCGCGCGTCGGTCCGGCGTGACGAATCGCCTTGAGGATGGGGCGCTCCTGCAGAAACTCTTCGGTGAACAGGTCAGCGTCTTCGAGCGTCTCGTGCCGCGATTCAGCCAGCCGGATCGCCAACAGTTGGCGCTGGTAGTTCCATTCGTAGAGCGCCTCGCTGACGGTCAGCCCTTCGTAGCACTGCAACCGGATCAACGGTGCCTCGAGTGATCGGGCCAAGGCCTTGGCCGCCGATGTCTTGCCGACACCGGGCTCGCCCTCGAGCAGCAGCGGCTGGCCCAGGGTGACGGCAAAGAACAGCGCGGTGGCGGTGCCTTCGTCGACGAGGTAGTCGACGCTCGTCCAGACGACGCGCGGACGTCCTCGACGTCGGCGAAGGCGCGGTCACCGTGATCCTGTGATCCCGGCGCACGTTCGGCGTAGCGCTCGCGGCAGCCGGGGCTGCAGAACCAGAAGTCCTGACCGTCGACGACGAGGTGCGGTGTGTCGGGCATGACGGTGACCGTCATGCCGCACACCGGGTCGACGACCTGGAGGGGCGTTGGCGCGGCTGCCGTCGGTGCGGGACGCGAGGCTTGCGCCGTATCGGACCGCGGTGATCGACCTCGGCCATGATCGACAGCGCGACCTCGGGCGCGGTGCGGGCGCCGATGTCGAGGCCGGCCGGGGTGCTGATGCGGGCGCGTTCGGCGTCGGTCGAGCCCGAGCTCGTCGAGCACCGCGCTGCGCCGCGGCGTGCGGCTGGCCACCAGCGCGATGTAGCCGACCCCGGCATCCAGGGCCGCCCGGAGGCGCCTCGTGCTCGCCGCGGCCCTGGCTGGCCACGATCACCGCCGCCGCGCCGCCCAGCGACGTCGCCGCCGGCTGCAGCGGCGGTGGCGTAGCCGAGCACTTCGGCGATGCGTGACGACGCGCTTCGGCCACCGGCGTCGTCGCCGACGATGTCGACCAGCGGGCGGCGGCAGCATCGGCTGCAGGAAGATCTCCAGCGCTCCGCCGGAGAGACACGGGTTGACCACGACCTGGGCGCCGGGCGATCTCGGGGAACGTCGCTGTCGCCGTCGGGCAGCACCCGCAGCAGCAGCGGCTTCGCCGTCGCGCAGGGCGTCGAGCGCGGCCGTCCGGACCGAGTTCTCGGCGCACTGCCCGCCGACGAAACCCTCGATCGATGCCGTCGGCCAGGATGATCGCGTCGTCGCCGGCCGGGCCGACGTCGGCACCTGGCGCCCGGACGACCGTCGGCCTGCACGAACGGCACCCGGCTCGGCCGGTCAGCTCGCGGACCCGGCCGGCGATGCGTCGCCGTCACTGGCACTGCGCCCGGGCTCATACCGGCGGTCGTCGGGTGTCCCTGCATCGCGTCCCACACCCGCGACGGCGTGAGCGGCATGTCGGCGTGCCGGATCCCGAACGGCTTGAGCGCGTCGACCACCGCGTTCACGATGGCCGGCGGCGAGCCGACGGTGGCCGACTCGCCGACGCCCTTGGCGCCGATCGGATGGTGCGGCGACGGCGTGACCGTGTAGCCGGTCTCCCAGTCGGGCACTTCGAGCGCGGTCGGGATCAGGTAGTCCATCAGCGACGCGCCGAGGCAGTTGCCGTCCTCGTCGAACGCGATCATCTCCATCAGCGCCATGCCCACGCCGTCGGTCAGGCCGCCGTGCACCTGGCCCTCGATGATCATCGGGTTGATCCGGGTGCCGCAGTCGTCGACCGCGATGAATCGGCGGACCTTGACCTGAGCCGTGCCCGGGTCGACGTCGACGACGCAGATGTAGGCGCCGTGCGGGTAGGTCAGGTTCGGCGGGTTGTAGCAGATCTGCGCCTCGAGCCCGCCCTCGATGCCGTCGGGCAGGTCGCCGGCGCCGTGGGCCCTCATCGCGATGTCCTGGATGGTGACCGACTTCGACGGGTCGCCCTTGACGTGGAACGAGCCCTTGTCCCACTCGAGGTCGGCCACCGAGACCTCGAGCATGCCCGACGCGATGATGCCGCGCCTTGTCGCGGACCTTGCGGGCCACCAGCGCGGCCGCCGCACCCGAGACCGGGGTGGAGCGGCTGCCGTACGTGCCCAGCCCGAACGGCGTCTGGTCGGTGTCGCCGTGCACGACCTCGATGTCGGCCGGCGGGATGCCGATCTCCTCGGCGACGATCTGGGCGAACGTGGTCTCGTGGCCCTGGCCCTGGCGTCTGCACGACAGCCGGACGACGGCCTTGCCGGTGGGGTGGATGCGCAGCTCGCAGCCGTCGGCCATGCCGAGGCCGAGGATGTCCATGTCCTTGCGCGGCCCGGCGCCGACGGCCTCGGTGAAGAACGAGATGCCGATGCCCATCAGCTCGCCGCGCGCGCGCTTCTCGGCCTGCTCGCGGCGCAGCTCGTCGTAGCCGGCGATCTCCATGGCCACGCGCATCGTCGGCTCGTAGTTGCCGGAGTCGTAGACCCAGCCGGTCTTGGTCGTGTACGGGAACTGCTCGGGCTGGATGAAGTTCTTCATGCCGCAGCTCGGCCGGGTCCATCTTCAGCTCGTAGGCCAGGCAGTCGACGATGCGCTCGACCAGGTAGACCGCCTCGGTGATGCGGAACGAGCAGGCGTACGCGACCCCGCCCGGCGCCTTGTTGGTGTAGACGGCGGTCATCTTGCAGTACGCCGCCTCGATGTCGTAGCTGCCGGTGAAGACGCCGAAGAAGCCGGCCGGGTACTTCACCGGCGCGGCCGTGCCGTTGAATGCGCCGTGGTCGGCGAGCACGTTCGTGCGGATGGCCAGGATCTTGCCGTCCTTGGTCGCCGCGATCTCGCCGCGCATGATGTAGTCGCGGGCGAAGCCGGTGCTGATCAGGTTCTCCGACCGGTCCTCCATCCACTTCACCGGCTTGCCGGTGACCAGCGAGCCGACGATCGCGCAGACGTAACCGGGGTAGATCGGCACCTTGTTGCCGAAGCCGCCGCCGATGTCGGGGGCGATCACCCGGATCTTGTGCTCGGGCAGGCCGGCGACGATCGCGTAGAGCGTGCGGTGGGCGTGCGGGGCCTGGGTGGTCGTACCAGAGCGTGAGCTTGCCGTCGACCCGGTCGTAGTCGGCGACCGCGCCGCACGTCTCCATCGGGGCCGGGTGCACGCGCGGATAGACGATGTCCTGGACGACCACGACGTCGGCCGCGGCGAAGACCGCCTCGGTGGCGTCCTCGTCGCCGGTCTCCCAGTCGAAGCAGTGGTTGTCGGTCTTGCCCTCGAGGTCGTCGCGGATCACCGGCGCGTCGGGTCCAGCGCCCTGCGGACGTCGATGACCGGCGGCGAGGATGTCGTACTCGACGTCGATCAGCTCGAGCGCGTCGCGGGCGGAGTAGCGGTCCTCGGCCACGACGAACGCGACCTCCTGGCCCTGGAAGCGCACCTTGTCGGTGGCCAGCACCGCCTGGACGTCGTTGGACAGGGTCGGCATCCAGGCCAGGCCCTTCTCGGCCAGCATCGCGCCGGTGACGACGGCCTTGACCTTGGGCATGGGCCTCGGCGGCGCTGGTGTCGATGCTGACGATCCGGGCGTGGGCCATCGGGCGAGCGCAGGATGGCCATGTGCAGCATGCCCTTCAGCTGGACGTCGTCGACGTAGTGGCCCTTGCCGCGGATGAAACGCGGGTCTTCCTTGCGCAGCATCCGGCCGTGGCCGACCGGCTTCTGGTCGTTGTCCTCGAACGCGGTGACGGGACGTTCTTCGACCGTGGTCATGACGCTGACCTCCGCGCCTGCGTCGGTGCGGGTGCCGGCCTCTTCGGCCGCGGCCCACTGCACCGAGCGGACGATCGTCGCGTAGCCCGTGCAGCGGCAGATCTGGCCGGAGATCGCCTCGCGGATCTCGCTGCTCGGACGGGTCCGGGTTGCGGTCGAGCAGGGCGCGGCGCGGTCATCATCATGCCCGGGGTGCAGAAGCCGCACTGCAGGCCGTGGCACTCCATGAATCCCTGCTGGACCGGGTCGAGCTCGCCGTCCTGCTCGAGGCCCTCGACCGTCCGCACCTCGTGGCCGCCGGCCATCGCGGCCAGCACCGTGCACGACTTCACCGGCTCGCCGTCCAGCCAGACCACGCAGGTGCCGCAGTTGCTGGTGTCGCAGCCCCAGTGGGTGCCGGTCAGGCCGAGGTGGTCGCGCAGGAAGTGCACCAGCAGCAGCCGGCCCTCGATCTCGCGGGTGACCTCGTCGCCGTTGACCGTCATCGTGACCTGCATGATCAGGCCTCCTCCGTTGATGCGGGCGACGGCGCGGCGCAGCGCCGCCGGGTCAGTTCGTCGGCCAGATGACGCTTGTAGTCCTCGCTGCCGCGCTGTCGGTGACCGGGTTGCAGCTGCGGGCGGCGATCCCGCCGGCCTGGGCGTACAGCTCCTCGGACGGCGCCTTGCCGCGCAGCGCCTCGGAGATCTCGGGGAGGCCGGTGGTGTTGGGCCCGACCGCGGCCAGCCCGACCCGGGCGTCGGTGATCACGCTGCCGTCCAGCCACACCGCCGCGCCGGCCGAGATCACCGCCCAGTCGCCGGCCCGCCGTTCGACCTTTTCGTACGCGCTCGAGCCGTCGGGCCGCAGCGGGAAGCGCACCTCGGTCAGGATCTCGGCCGTCGCCGACTGCCGTCTCGTACGGGCCGCGGTGGAAGTCCTCCATCGTCACCACGCGCTCGCCGTCGCGTGCCGCGGATGACGCAGCTGGCGTCGAGCGTGGTGCACACCGCCGACAGGTCCTCGGACGGGTCGGCCTGGCACAGCGAGCCGCCCAGCGTGCCCCGGTTGCGCACGACCGGGTCGGCGATCACCCGCTCGGCGTCGGCGAAGATCGGGAACGCCGTCGGCCAGCTCGGCCGATTCGAGCAGTTCGCGGTGCCGGGTCATCGCGCCGATGCGGATCTCGTCGGCTTCGACCGTGATGTAGCCGAGCTCGTCGTGCAGGTCGTTGATGTCGATCAGGTATTCGAAGTTGGCCAGCCGGAGCTTCATCATCGGCAGCAGGCTGTGCCCGCCGGCGACCAGCCGGCCGATCGCCGAGCCGGTCCAGCAGCCCGATGGCGTGATCGACGCTCGTCGCCCGCTCGTACTCGAACGGCGCAGGAACCTGCATGCCGACCCCCCTGTTTGTCGTGGGAGGTCAATTGGGCGCCTGGCGGCACCGGCTGTCAACGGTGACCTAAGCACTCCCTTAACTCGCCGTTGACGCCGTCCTCCGGCGGCTCGCATGCTGCCCTGCGAGAGGGGCGACACATGTCGACAGACTGGCTGCGGTGGCTGATCGCTGCAGCGATGGCCGGTGTCGTGCTGTTCCACGTTGTGCGCCTGCGCAGTCGCTCGCATCGCCGCGATGCCGATCTCACTCACGCGGCAATGGGCGTTGTCATGAGCGTCATGCTGATCGGGGTGCTCGCCCCCTCGGACAGCCGGCGGTTGGCTCTGGCGTTCGCCGCTCCGTTGCTGTGGTTCGTGTGGCGCGGCATGTACGGCTACGTCATGGACGGCGTTCGAGCCCTCGGGCCGCCGATACGCCTGGTCGTCGGCTGCGCGGCCATGGTCTACATGCTCGCCGTGCCGTCCACCGCGACGCCGTCGATGTCCCGAATGACGATGTCGGCCGGCTCGCCGACCGTGGTCGGCGCGCTGCTCGTCGCGACGCTGGGAGTCGCGGCCTGGACCGTGACCCGGCCGGCCACCGTCGGATTGCCTCGCACGCCCGCGCTGGCCGCGGGCTGCCAGTTGGCCATGAACGCCGCCACTGTCTACATGTTGATGGCTATGTAGCTCTCAGTGGCTCTCACCGTCCGTCCGACCCAGGCACAGGAGAAACACATGACCGATCAGCGAACGTCAGACTCTCTCGGTTCGCCGGACGAATCGCGCGGCGGCCCTGACATCGACGCCGCAGTAGCGAATGCAGAATCCGGCAGTCAGATCGATGGCGTCCATACGCCATCGGGACAGGCAGAGTCGGGTGACTCGCGGCTGGAACAGATGCGCGAGGTCGACACATCGTCGGACCGGGACCCGAGCGGGCCGCTCGTCGACCAAGACGGCGACGATGACACCGGCAAGACCGGCTAGGTGTACCGACCACGGTTTCGGGCACGGTGTGCGCGCCGCTGACGCGAGATCGTTTTCATTGGGTCCACTCCGGTTCAGATTCCCGGCAATTGGGCAGAGTCTTACTGAATGCCGCGAGCTGGTCGTGGCACCTGACGAGCAATGGTGGTCGTCGTGATCGTGCTAGGTCTCATCCTGATGGTGATCGGCTTTGTCGCCGGCATCCCCATCCTCTGGACGCTGGGCATCATCGTCCTCGTCATCGGCCTGATCCTGTTCGTGCTGGGCTCGGTGGGTCGCGAGGTCGGTGGCCGTAAGCATTGGTACTAACGCAGCAGTCAGCGGCAGTTAGCAGCAGTTACTCGTCGTCGGTGCGGTAGCCGAGGTTCGGTGCGAGCCACTTCTCGGCCTGGGCGGTTGTCCAGCCCTTGCGCTTGGCATAGTCCTCGACCTGATCGCGGCCGAGCCGCCCGACGACGAAGTACTGCGACTGCGGATGAGAGAAGTACACACCGCTCACCGAGGCGCCCGGCCACATGGCCATGCTCTCGGTGAGCTCGATCCCGGTATTGGTCTTCACATCGAGCAGGTCCCAGATCGTCTGCTTCTCGGTGTGCTCCGGGCACGCGGGATAGCCCGGCGCCGGACGGATGCCGACGTAGCGTTCCTTCATCAAGGCTTCGTTGTCGAGGTCCTCATCGCGCTGGTAGCCCCAGAACTCGGTGCGCACGCGTTCGTGCAGCCGTTCGGCGAATGCCTCGGCGAGCCGGTCGGCAAGCGATTCGAGCAAGATCGCGCTGTAGTCGTCGAGTTCGGCCTTGAACTCAGCGGCCTTCTCGATGCTGCCGAGCCCTGCAGTGACCGCGAACGCCCCGATGTAGTCGCGTAGCTCGGTATCGCGCGGTGCGACGAAGTCGGCCATCGACCGGTGCGGAACTCCCTCGCGGTGCTCGCTTTGCTGGCGCAGCTGGTGCAGCGTGCCGCGCACCGATGCGCGCGTCTCGTCGGTGTACACCTCGATGTCGTCGCCGACCGCGTTGGCCGGGAACAGCCCGAACACTCCCGCGGCGCGCAGCCAGCGTTCGTCGGTGAGGCGGTCGAGCATGCGTTGGGCGTCGTCCCACAGCTTGCGTGCGGCCTCGCCTGATGCCGGGTTGTTCAAGATGTCGGGATAGCGACCCTTGAGCTCCCACGCGTTGAAGAACGGCTGCCAGTCGATGTACTCGCGCAACTCGGCGAGGCTGTAATCGTGGAACGTCTTCACGTACTGCACCGGTGACGTGGACGCACGGAAGTCGTCGGTGTACGCGTCGCGTGCCTGCTGCACGATCATGTTCGGACGCGGTGGCCGGTAGTCCGTCCAGTCGATCGGGGTGCGGTTGGCACGGGCAGTCGCGATCGGGACGAGCGCCTTCTCGGTGTTGCGCGCAGCGTGCCGGGCCCGCAACGAGTCGTAGTCGGCCTTCAGCTCGTCCAGCAGCGCGCCGCGCCGTTCGCTCGAGAGCAGGGTTGCGACGATCGGCACCGAGCGCGACGCGTCCTTCACCCAGACGACCGGGCCGTGGTACTGCTTGTCGACCTTCACCGCGGTGTGCGCGCGCGAGGTCGTTGCGCCGCCGATGAGCAGCGGGATGTCGAGGCCGAGTCGCTCCATCTCTGCAGCGAAGTTCACCATCTCGTCGAGCGAGGGAGTGATCAGCCCGGACAGCCCGATGATGTCGGCGTGGTGGTGCTCAGCGGCGTCGAGAATCTTCTGCGCCGGCACCATGACGCCGAGGTCGATCACGTCGTAGTTGTTGCACTGCAGCACGACCCCGACGATGTTCTTGCCGATGTCGTGCACATCGCCCTTCACCGTCGCCATGACGACGGTGCCGTTCGTTCGGTCGGCGTCCTCGTCGGTCTTCTCGTCCTCGATGAACGGGATGAGATAGGCAACCGCCTTCTTCATCACGCGGGCCGACTTGACCACCTGCGGCAGGAACATCTTCCCCGCGCCGAACAGATCGCCGACGACGTTCATGCCGTCCATCAAGGGGCCCTCGATCACTTCGATCGTCCGCCCGCCACGCTCGGCGATCTCGAGCCGCAGTTCTTCGGTGTCGGACTCGACGTGGTCGTCGATGCCCTTGACCAGTGCGTGGGTGATGCGCTCGGCGACCGGCAGCGAACGCCACTGCTCGTCGGCGACCTCACGCTGGGTTCCGGCGCCGGCGAAACGCTCGGCGATTTCGAGCAGCCGCTCGGTGGCATCGGGACGTCGGTTGAGAATGACGTCCTCGATGCGATCACGCAGGTCGGCGTCGATCTCGTCGTAGACCGCGAGCGCGCCGGCGTTGACGATGCCCATCGTCAACCCGGCCTTGATCGCATGGAACAGGAAGACCGCGTGGATCGCCTCGCGCACCCTGTTGTTCCCGCGGAAGGAGAACGAGACGTTCGAGATACCGCCGGAGACTTTCGCGCCCGGCAGGTTCTGCTTGATCCACCGGGTGGCCTCGATGAAGTCGACACCGTAGTTGGCGTGCTCGTCGATGCCGGTAGCCACCGCGAACGCGTTCGGATCGAAGATCACGTCTTCGGGAGGGAAGCCGACCTCGTCGACGAGAATGTCGTACGCGCGTCGGCAGATCTGCTTGCGGCGCTCGAGATTGTCGGCCTGGCCCTGCTCGTCGAAGGCCATCACGATCACGCTGGCGCCGTACTTGCGACACAGCCGCGCGTGCTGGACGAAGGGCTCCTTCCCCTCCTTGAGCGAGATCGAGTTCACGATCGGCTTGCCCTGCACATTGGCCAGGCCGGCTTCGATGACGTCCCACTTGGACGAGTCGATCATCAGCGGCACGCGGCAGATGTCGGGTTCGCTGCTCACCAGGCGGACGAAGCGGCGCATCGCGGCGATGCCGTCGATCATGCCTTCGTCCATGTTGATGTCGATGACCTGCGCGCCGCTCTCGACCTGCTGGCGCGCCACGGTCAGTGCGGTCGAGTAGTCGCCGTCGCGGATCAAGTTGCGGAAGCGTGCCGAACCGGTGATGTTCGTGCGCTCGCCGACGTTCACGAACAGGGAGTCGTCGGTGATGGTCAGCGGCTCGAGCCCGGACAGGCGCAAGGCAGGCGGAATGGATGGAGGGACGCGCGGCGTCACGTTCTCGACGACACGCGCGATCGCCTCGATGTGCGCCGGCGTCGTGCCGCAACAACCACCGACGAGGTTCACCAGCCCGGACGCTGCAAACTCCCCCAGCACCGCTGAGGTGTCATCGGGTGTCTCGTCGTACTCGCCGAACGCGTTCGGCAGCCCGGCGTTCGGGTACGCGTGCACGAAGCAGTCGGCGATGCGCGCGAGTTCTGCGACGTACGGACGGAGTTCCTTGCCGCCCAACGAGCAGTTCAGCCCGGCGACCAGTGGCCTGACGTGGCGCATCGAGTTCCAGAACGCCTCGGTCACCTGGCCGGTCAGTGTCCGTCCGGACGCATCGGTGATCGTCCCCGAGATGAACACGGGCCAGCGCCGACCGAATTCTTCGAACAACGACTCGACCGCGAAGACTGCAGCCTTCGCGTTCAGCGTGTCGAAGATGGTCTCGATGAGCAGCAGATCGGCGCCCCCGTCGAGCAGACCACGTGCCTGCTCGCCGTAGGCCTCGACCATCGCGTCGAAGTCGATGTTGCGCGCGCCCGGGTCGTTGACGTCCGGAGAGATCGAGCCCGTGCGGTTGAGCGGACCGATCGCGCCGGCGACCCATCGCGGCTTGTCCGGCGTTTGTGCTGTCGCGGCATCACATGCCTCGCGTGCCAGCCGGGCCGCCGCGACGTTCAGCTCGTACGCGTAATCCTGCAGGCCGTAGTCGGACAGCGAGACCCGGGTCGCGTTGAACGTGTCCGACGAGACGATGTCGGCGCCGGCGTCGAGGTAGGCGGCATGGATGGACCGGATCACATCCGGTTGGGTCAGGGCGAGCAGGTCATTGTTGCCGCGGAGGTCGCTCGGCCAGTCGGCGAACCGCTCCCCGCGAAAGTCGGCCTCACCCAGCTGGTGCTGCTGAACCAGCGTCCCCATCGCGCCGTCGATGACCAGAATGCGCGTACGGAGGGCAGCGGTGAGGTCGGCGGTGGCGTCGGGACGGTGGTTTCCCTGACGGTGGGCATCACCGGCAGCGGCGGTGTCGGGCACAGGCATCCTCACTGCAGCGGGACGAGCGTCGAACGCAACAACGAGCATACGGCGACGCGCCAGGCGATACCCGACGAACGCGGTACCTGGGGGTCGCGTAGTTAGGCTGGTGACCATGACCGAGAAGTACGGGAGCGGGTGGCCGGAGCTCAACAACCCCATCGTGGTCGCTGCCTTCGAGGGCTGGAACGACGCGGGAGACGCTGCGACGGGCGCGGTCGAGCATCTCGAACTCGTCTGGGACGCACAACCGCTGACTGAGATAGATCCCGACGACTACTACGACTTCCAGGTCAACCGGCCGACGGTGTCGCTCGTCGACGGTGTCTCTCGACGCATCACCTGGCCGACGACGCGTCTGTCGTACTGTCGCCCGCCCGGGTCCGACTTCGACCTCGTGCTCATCCGCGGCATCGAACCCAACATGCGCTGGCGGGTGTTCTGCCGCGAGTTGCTCGGCTTGATTCAGGACTTCGACGCGCACACCGTCGTCACGCTCGGTGCGCTGCTGTCCGACACGCCACACACCCGTCCCACCCAGGTCACCGGCACGTCGTACGACGCCGAGTCGGCTGCTCGGTTCGGGCTGGAGAAGTCGCGCTACGAGGGTCCGACCGGAATCGTCGGCGTGCTTCAGGACGCGTGCGTCGCCTCGGGTATCCCGGCAGTGTCGTTCTGGGCCGGCGTCCCGCACTACGTGTCGCAGCCGCCGAACCCCAAGGCCACGCTCGCCCTCCTGCACGCGGTCGAAGAGGTGCTCGACCTGCCCGTGCCCCTGGCCGAACTGCCGCAGCAGGCCGACGAATGGCAAAAGCTGGTGGACGAGATGGCGGCCGAGGACGACGAGGTCACCGAGTACATCCGCAATCTCGAAGAGCGAGACGACGAGATCGACGAGTCGGAGCTGAAGCAGACCTCCGGCGACGCGATCGCGCGCGAGTTCGAGCGGTACCTGCGCCGACGTGATCGTGGTCACGGCGGCCATGCGGGCGGACGCGGCTGACGAGCGCCGGGTCGGCCGGTTAGAGAGCGACCCCGAGCAGGGCATCGACGGTGTCGCGCACCAGTCCTGGCGCGTGCGCGTCGTCGCCGCCGGCCTCGGCCGACTCGACCCAGCGGTCGATCGCGGCGATCGCCCCGATGGTGTCCAGGTCGTCAGCAAGCCGAGCGCGTACCTGTGCGAGCACATCGTCGGCAGGCGGGCCGCTGTGCTGGGCCAACGCTTCGCGCCAGCGTTGGAGTCGCGCTTCGGCAGCGGGTAGCCGCCCGCCCGTCCACTCGCGGTCGTCGCGGTAGTGACCGTCGAGCAGCGCGAGCCGCACAGCCATCGGGTCGACGCCCGCGCTGCGCAACTTGGACACGAGGACGAGGTTGCCGCGCGACTTGCTCATCTTCTCGCCGTCGAGCCCGATCATCCCGGCGTGCACGTAGTGCTGGGCGAACGGATGCGTCCCGCTCAGCGCCTCGGCGTGGGCTGCGGAGTTCTCGTGGTGCGGGAAGATCAGGTCGGAGCCGCCGCCCTGCACGTCGAAGCCCATCCCCAGCCGGTTCATGGCGATCACCGTGCATTCGATGTGCCAGCCCGGACGACCCTTGCCGAGCGGCGTGTCCCAGAACGGTTCGCCCCAGCGGTGCCCGCGCCACAGCAGCGCATCGAGTGCATCGCGCTTGCCGGTGTGGTTCGGGTCGCCGCCGCGCTCGCCGAACAACCGCACCATCGTCTCGCGGTCGTAATGTGACTCGGACCCGAACCGGCCGGTGGTGCTCGAGTCGAAATAGACGTCCTCGCCGACGCGGTAGGCCGCGCCGGTGTCGAGCAGGGACTCGATCGCGACCGTGATCTCGGGCACCGCTTCGACCGCGCCGATGAAGTCGTCCGGCGGCAGCACGCGCAGCGCCGTCATGTCATCGCGGAACAGGTCGATCTCGCGGGCGGCGAGTTCGACCCAGCTCTCGCCGGTGTGGGCGGCGCGTTCGAGCAGCGGGTCGTCGACATCGGTGATGTTCTGGACGTAGTGCACGGCGTGGCCCGAGTCGCGCCACACGCGGTTGACCAGATCGAAGGCGAGATAGGTCGCTGCGTGGCCGAGGTGCGTGGCGTCGTAGGGAGTGATCCCGCACACGTAGATGCGTGCGGTGTCGCCGGGCTCGGTGGCGCGCACGGTCCCGGCGGCCGTGTCGTACAGGCGCAACGGCTCACCGCGTCCCGGCAGGCTCGGGATCTCGCACGTGGGCCAAGCGTCCATACGTGCACGTTATCCGGCATGGTGTGAGCCATGTCTGCCTACCTCGTGACCGAGAGCAAGGTCATCGCCGCCGACCCCCAGACGCTGTTCGACATCGTCGCCACCCCGGCCAAGCACCCCGAGCTCGACGGGTCGGGGTCGGTCCGCGAGTCGCACGCCGACGCGCCGCCGCGGCTGTCGAAGGGCGCGAAGTTCGGCATGGACATGAAGCTCGGCGCGTCGTACAAGATCACGAACACGGTGGTCGAGTTCGACGAGCCGACCCGGCTCGCGTGGCGGCACTTCAACGGTCACGTCTGGCGGTACACGTTCGAGCCGACCGACGGCGGCACGCTGGTCACCGAGGAATGGGATGCCCGGCCGGCGAAGAACCGGTTGTTCCTGAAGCTGATGAGATTCCCGCAGCGCAACCGCGCCGGCATCAAGGCCACCCTCGACAACCTCGCCAGGCTGGCGCAGTAGCGACTACATCGGGGGCCAGGGAACCGCCGGCCAGTCGTCGCTCGGTTCGGGGTGGCGCCGGGTCGACAGGAGTCGATCCACGCGCGCGCGGGTGCGCCGCACCTCGGCGGTCGTGAGCAGGTCTGCGAGTGTCTCCCCGAGCGAGCCGTCGAGATCGCGGCGCAGCCGGCGCAGCATCTCTTGTGTGTCGTCGGGCAACGTGCGCCCGGCCCACTGCCACAGCACCGTGCGCAGCTTGTCGTCGGTGTGGAAGCTCACCCCGTGGTCGACGCCGTACACATGTCCACGCGTGGTCGGCAACAGGTGACCACCCTTGCGGTCGGCGTTGTTGATCACCGCGTCGAACACGGTCACGCGCCGGATGGCGTCACTGCCGCGTCCGCGGATCAAGGCGACCAGGTCGGCGTTGTCGTCGGTGTCGATCCACAGCTGCACCATGCCCGGCCCGGCCGGCCCGACTCGATAGACCGTCGGTGGCACGATGTCCCACCCAGTCGCTGCTGACACCGCGTAGGCCGCGACCTCGCGCTCGGCCAAGGTGCCGTCGGGGAAGTCCCACAGCGGGCGCTCCCCCGCGATCGGCTTGTACACGCACGCTGCGCTCACCCCGTCGGCGGTGACACCGCAATACAGCGTGGCGTTGGACGCGTCGACCAGGCGACCCTCGATCGAGAGCTCGCCGCACTCGAGCAGGGCGAGCGCCTCCGCCACCGGCAGCTCGAGCGCCGCGGTGAGATCCGGGTCGGGTGTGCTCACTACTCGATAGTGCTGGGCCGGTGGTAGCCGTTCTGACGCGGGCACACGTGCCCGGACGAGTTGAGCGGCTGACCGCACAGCGGGCAGGGCGGGCGTCCGGCCGAGATCACCAGCCGCGCGCGTTCGACGAACGCGCGCGCATGGGACGGCTCGATGCGCACGCGCAGTGCGTCCGGGCCGTCCTCGCTGTCTTCGAGCAGGGTCTGTTCGGCGACCTCGGCATCCTCCACGGGCGCCTGCGCCTCGATCACGACCACGCCGTCCTGGTTGTCCCAGGCCAGGCCCATCGCGCTGACGCGGAACTCCTCGTCGATCGGTAGTTCGAGCGCGCCGTTGTCTGTGCCGGACATATCGGCGGTCGCTCCGGTCGAGGCGACGACCTCGTCGAGGAGCTGTTCGAGGCGATCGGCGAGGACGGCGACCTGTTGCTTCTCGAGCGCGACCGACACCACACGGGTGCCGTCGGTCGCCTGCAGGAAGAAGGTCCGCTCGCCCGGCTCGCCGACGGTGCCCGCGATGAAGCGGCTGGGCCGGTCGAAGACGAAGAGCTGGCGCGGCATGATGCCGTCCAGTCTAGTAAGGATCAGACGCTGCCGCCGCCGGCGCCGCCTCCGATGGTGGCGTCGTCGGGGCTCTTGCGGCGGCGGCGCTTCTTGGGCGGGACGAACGCCGACAGGTCGGAGCCGACGTCATTGGAGCGCAGCACGTACGGACGAGTGGCGGTATAGCGCACGACTGACACCGAGCAGGGATCGACCACGATGCGTTGGAACTGGTCGAGGTGCAGGCCGAGCGCATCGGCGAGGATGGCCTTGATCACGTCGCCGTGGCTGCACGCAACCCAGATCGCGTCGTCGGGCAGGCGCGAATTCCAGTCACGCACCGCGGCGACTGCGCGCGCCGACACCTCGGTCAGAGACTCGCCGCCGGGGAAGCGCGCCGCCGAGGGTTGGGTCTGCACGACCTTCCACATCGGATCTTTGGCCAGCTCTTTGATCGGGCGCCCCGTCCAGTCGCCGTAATCGCATTCGACGATGCGCCGATCCTGCTCGACGACGTGCTCGTCGCGCTGCGCCGCAGCGATCGCTGCGGCCGTGTCGAGGCAGCGGTCCAGCGGGCTGGACACGATGGTGTGCACGGGCAGGACCGCGATGCGCTGGGCGGCCGCTGCCGCCTGCTTGTCACCGCGCTCGTCCAGGTGCACGCCCGGGGTGCGACCGGCCAGCACGGGGCCGGTCATCGCGGTGAGTCCGTGCCGGACCAGCAGCAGGGTCGACACGCTTACTTCGTCGCGTTCAGCACGCCGGTCGACAGCAACACGATCAGCAGCACACCGAGGGCGATCCGGTAGTAGACGAAGATGAACGTCGTGTGGTTGGTCAGCCACTTGAGCAGCCAGTGGATCGACGCGAGACCGACCACGAACGCGAACACCGTGGCGAGTCCGGTGAGCCCGAGGCCGGGACCGGTCTTGTCGCCGACCTTGCGCGCCTCGTACAACCCGGACAGCACGACCGCAGGGATCGACAGCAGGAACGAGAAGCGCGCGGCGGCCTCTCGGGTCAGTCCGCGGAACAGGCCCGCGGTGATCGTCGTTCCCGACCGGGATGCGCCGGGGATCAGCGCGAGGGTCTGCGCGGTGCCGATGACCAACGCGTCCTTGGTGTTGATCTCTTCTTCCTCGCGGTCGCGCTTGCTGACCTTCTCAGCGGCGGCCAGCACGAGAGCCAGCGCGATGAGCGTGATCGCGATGACCCAGAGGTTGCGCGCGCTCGTCTCGATCTGCTTGCTGAAGACGAGCCCGACCACGCTGATCGGGATGGTCGCGAAGATGAGGTACCAGCCCATCTTGTACTCGAGCGAACCTCGAACCGACTTGTCGTACAGGCCGCGGAACCACGCGACGATGACGTGCAACAGTTCGCGCCAGAAGTAGATGACGATCGCCAGCGTCGTCCCGAGTTGGATCACCGCCGTGAATGCAGCGCCCGGATCGTGCGGATGGGCCGGGTTGTAGTTGAAAGTCCACCCGAACAGCGCAGGCACGATGCGCAGGTGGGCCGTCGACGAGATCGGCAGGAACTCTGTCAGTCCCTGCACGATCCCCAGGACGATGGCCTGGAGGAAATTCACTCGGGGTCCCCGGCGAATTGGGAGCGAAGCGAGGAATTCGTTGGGGTGTAGATCATGTAGCGGCGCCTGATTTCTGAAGTGCGTTCATAGCAGCTTCCAGGGAAGCCATCTTCTCCTCTGTCGTCCAGCCGAACGGCGAAATAGCCAGATTTGTGACGCCCGCTGCGGCGAATTCGGCCATGCGCTCGGCGATTCGGTCGACCGGGCCCAGCAGAGCGGTCGAGTCGACGAACTCGAACGGGACAGCCGCGGCAGCACCCTCGTAGTCCTTGGCGAGGTACCGGTCCTGCACGGCGGCGGCGGCATCGCCGTACCCCATCCGCACAGCGAGCGCGTTGTAGAAGTTGTGCTCGCGACTGCCCATGCCGCCGACGTAGAGCGCGGCGTAGTGCCGCACGTTGTTCGCACACGCCTCGACGTCGTCGCCGACGACCAGCGGCGCGGTCGGGACGATGTCGAATCCCTCGAGCGTCTTGCCGACCTTGGCCCGGCCGGCTGCAAGGTGATCGAGAAGTTCGCTCGCGAAGGTCGGCGCGAAGAACACTGCCAGCCAGCCGTCGGCGAGCTCGCCGGTCAGTTCGAGGTTCTTCGGGCCGATCGATGCGATGTAGAGCGGAATGTGATCGCGCACCGGATGCAGCATGAGATGCAGCGCCTTGCCCGGTCCGTCCGGCAGCGGCAGCGTGTAGGTCGGCCCGTCGTACTGAACGCGCTGCCGCGACAACGCGAGCTTGACGATGTCGACGTACTCACGGGTGCGTCCCAGCGGTTTGGCATACGGCACGCCGTGCCAACCCTCGGCCACCTGCGGACCGGACAGTCCCAAGCCGAGCCGGAACCGTCCGTTGGACAGCAGATCGAGCGTGGCCGCGGTCATCGCGGTCATCGTGGGCGTGCGTGCCGGGATCTGCAGGATCGCGCTGCCGACGTCGATGTGCTCGGTCTGCGCGGCGATCCACGTGAGCACCGTCACGGCGTCGGTGCCGTACGCCTCGGCGGCCCAGGCGACCGAATAACCGAGCCGATCGGCCTCCTGCGCGATCTGGAGCGTTTCCGCCGTCCCGCCGTAGCCGATGTTCAGTCCGAGTTGCACCGCGCAACCATAGCCGTCGTGCCGCGGCGGACCTGACCGGCCGAGCCGGTAGCTTCACAGCGTGGAACAGCGCACAGTGGGACGCAGCGGGCTGAAGGTGAGCCACCTCGCGCTCGGCACGATGACTTGGGGCGTCGAGACCGACGCCGACGAGGCAGCCGCCCAATTGGTCACCTTTCATGACGCCGGCGGCACACTTGTCGACACCGCCGCGTCCTACGGCTACGGCGAGACCGAGGAGCTGTTGGGGCAGCTGCTCGCCGACGTCGTACCGCGCGCCGATCTCGTGATCGCGACCAAGGCAGGCATCACCCGCACCGCCGAGGGACGCTACGTCGACTGCTCGCGCGGTGCGCTGCTGCGTCAGTTGGACGAGTCGCTGCGCAAGCTCGGCACCGACTACGTCGACCTCTGGTACGTGCACAACATCGACGACTCGGTTCCCTTCGACGAGACACTGTCGGCGCTCGACGCGGCGGTGCAGTCCGGCAAGGTGCGCTACACGGGTGTGTCGAACTACAGCGGCTGGCGCATCGGCCGTGCGGCGACCTGGCAGCGTGCGGTGCCCGGCCGGGCACCGGTCGTCGCGAACCAACTGCGGTACTCGTTGCTCGATCGCGGGATCGAACGCGAGGTCGTCCCTGCGTGCGACGAACTCGGTGTCGGCATCTTTCCCTGGTCACCGCTCGGTGGCGGCGTCCTCACCGGTAAGTACCGCGGCGGCGTTCCTGCCGACTCGCGCGCCGCCGGTGCGAACCGTCCACTGCCGATGACCGAAGCGCCCCGCACCGCCGGCATCGTCGAGGCGGTCGCGACGGCAGCCGACGGCCTGGCGACCTCGCCCGTCGCGGTCGCTCTCGCGTGGTTGCGTGATCGTCCCGGAGTCGTGGCTCCCGTGCTCGGTGCTCGCACCCTCGGCCAGCTCACCGCGCAACTGGTCTGCGAAACCCTCGATCTGCCTCACGAGATCCGCGTTGCCCTCGACGACGTGAGCGCACCCGAGTTCGGGTACCCGGAGGACGTCGACTGACCGATGCGGCCTGATGTCACCTGATCCTGTCTTCGAGGCGTTCTGCGCTGCAGGGCTGTGGCCCGGTCTGGGCAAGACGCTCGCGGGCCTGCTGGCCGATCACGGCATCGACGGGCCGCAGGACGTCACTGCGAGCAACCTCGAACGCCTGCCCAAGGTCGGCTCCGTCCGCGCCGGACGGTTGTTCTCGTCCTATCTGGGCGCGGCGCCGGTGTACGAGGTGCTCGAGATGCTCATCCCGGCCGGTGTCGAGCCGCGGCTGGCGACGCGAGTGGTTGATCTGTTCGGTCCGCCCGCGCCGCGGCTGCTGCGCGATGATCCGTGGCGGCTGCTGGCCTTGCACGGCGTGACCCTCGCCGATGCCGACCGGGTCGCGCGCGTCGCGATTCCGGGTGTGCGGCGCGACGACACCCGGCGTTCGCGCGCGCTCGTCGCATTCGTCCTGGCCCGCGAGGCACGCGAGGGACATACGGTGACCGCGCGCGACAACGTCGTCGATGCGCTGCGCGAGTTCAGCGTGGCCGATGCGGACGAGGCGATCACTGCGGCGCTCGAAGGGGCGTTCGTGATCGAGGTAGGCGACGGGTTGCTCTCACCGGCGCGCCTCGCCCAGGCCGAGGACGGGATCGCCGAGGGCATCGCCCGGTTGCTCGCTTCGGCCGCGCCGATCAAGGCAAAGGTGCCGGCACGCGGTCTCGACGAAGCGCAACGCGACGCTGTCCAGGCGGCGCTGCGCGAGGGTGTCTCGGTGCTCACCGGTGGTCCTGGCACGGGTAAGAGCCGCACGGTCGCCACTCTCGTCGAACTGGCCGAGAAGACCGGCAAGTCGGTTGCGCTCGCAGCGCCGACCGGACGCGCGGCCAAACGGCTCGAGGAGCTGTGCAAGTCGCCGGCATCGACGCTGCATCGGCTGCTCGGCGCGCAACCTCGTCAGTCCGGCGACGCGGTGTCCTTCGACGGACGCTTCGCCCGCGGCGAGGACTGGCCGCTCGACGAGGACGTCGTGGTTGTCGACGAGACCTCGATGCTGGACGTGGAGCTCGCCGAGGCCCTGTTGTCGGCGTGCTCGGACGGGACGCACCTGGTGTTCGTCGGCGACGCCGCGCAGCTTCCGTCCATCGGGCCGGGACGGGTGTTGGGCGACCTGATCGATTCGGGTTCCGTGCACGTCACCGAGCTGACGACGCTGTACCGGCAGGCCGAGGGCGGATCGATCGCTCGGCTGGCCTCGTCGGTGCGCACGGGCGAGTTGCCCGCAGTCTCGGATCCGACACACGAGGTCGTCATCGTCCCGGCTCGGGGCTCGGCCGAGGCTGCGCATCGCGTCGTACAGCTGGTGACCGACTCGATCCCGCGTGCGCTCGGAGTTCCGGCTGATCAGGTGCAGGTCGTCACGCCGGTGCACCGCGGCGGTGCCGGGACGCAGGCGCTGAACGCGGTGCTCAAGGCCGCGCTCAACCCCGGGGCCGGACGTGGTCGCTTCGATGCCGGTGACCGCGTGGTGGCGACGGCGAACCATCCCGAGGCCGAGCCGTTCGGTTATGCCAATGGCGAGGTCGGCACGGTCGACGAGGTCGAACCCGACGGCACGGTCGTCGTCGAGTTCGCATCGGGACCGGCTGCGGTCAAGGGCAAGGCGTTGGCCGACCTGCTGCACGGCTGGGCGATCACAGTGCACCGGGCGCAAGGCTCGGAGTTCCCTGCTGTGGTCGTGGTGCTCCCGCCCGAGGCCACGACGATGCTGTCGCGTCCGCTGGTCTACACCGCGCTGACCCGCGCGCAGCTGCATCTGTCCGTCGTCCACGCAGCCGGGCCCGCACTCGTCCGTGCAGTACGCCAGATCGGCGCGCTCCCCCGGCGCACGCGACTGATCACCTTGTTGCAGGCCGCCACCGGGTGAGAGGTGGCTGTGCGCGTGCCGTGTCGAATGCGATGCGTGGCGCACGTCGCCCGCCTAGTCTTCGCCTAGCGGATCTTGGAGGGAGATCAGCATGATTGACTTCGACGGCAGTGTTGCCGAACCGGGTCGCGTCCAGCTCTATGACCCGGGGGCGCCCCCGCCACCGCCCAAGGAGCCGAGCGGCATGGCGCCGTGGCTGCTCTGGACTCTCGTGCTCGGCACGGCGATCGTCCTCGGCCTCATCGGGCTCTTCGTCCTGAACAGCGCGTTCGCCGACCCCGTCGGCGGCTGTGGTGGTGGTTGACACCACGGTCGCCGTACGCGGTGGCACGCGCGCAGTGCTCGCGGCGCTCGTGCTCGCGACGGTCGCGCCCATCGTGGCGGCGGCTGCGATGGCGCCGAGCGGATCCGCGTCGGCAGGGTCCGCACTGACGCTGCTGCTCTTCGTCGGCTCGTCGATGCACGTCGCTTCGTCCGCGTGGTTCTACGCGGTCCGCGAGGTGCGCGTGCACATGAGTAAGCACCGGGTGCGGTACGTGTGGGTTCCGATCGGCCTGGTCATCGGTTCGGTCGCGCTCGCCGCGATGATGAGTCCGCGAACCCTGCAGTGGGCCTTGCTTGCGTTCTTCGCCTGGCAGTTCTTCCATTTCCAGAAGCAGAACCTCGGTGTCGCAGCACTCGCTGCACGGGCGCGCGGGGCGTCACCGTTGTCGTTGCTCGAGCGTCGTGCGTTGGCTGTGGCCGGCGTCGGCGCGATCCTCGGTGTCCTCGGCCGTCCGCAACTGCTCGCCCTCGACGCCACACCTCGCACGGACGTCGCGTTCCTGCTCGGCCTCGCTGTGTTCTGCGTCGGCGTTGCGATGGGCGTGTTCGGGCTACGCCACGAGCGCCGTCGCGATCGGGTCGTCGTCGGTGTGTATCTGTTGTCGCTGGTGTTCTTCGCGCCGATCTGGTTGTTCCACTCGCCGTACGCGGCCGTCGCCGGTGTGACGATCGCGCACGGATTCCAGTACCTGCTGTTGATGTCACTCGTCGCGGCGGGCGGGCCCGATCGTCCGACCGCGCTGCTCGTCCTCGTGAACGTGGCTGCCCTGCTCGGACTCGCGCTCAGCCAGATGTCGCATCTGCACTCGGCTGCGGCGCCGCTTCGCGGCCTGTACGGCGTGTTCCTCGGACTGTCGATGGCGCACTTCGTGATCGACGCCGGGTTGTGGCGGCTGCGCGAAGAGTTCCCGCGGACGTTCCTGCGTGAGCGCCTGCCGTATCTGCTCGCGTAGCGGCGCCGCCTCAGGTGATGTCTGTGAACGAGTGATGCTCGTGGACGACGATCCAGCGGCCATCGATCTTTCGGAGTCCTACGGTGAGGCGGAGGCGCTGCTCGGGTCGACGATGTTGCCGGCTGCAAGGACCGCGGGTGGGATTGCTCCGTCCGGGCTTCTCAACTCACCGGCCGAGTGCGAGTCGTAGCGCGATGTCGACGGGAGCGAGGTAAGGATCGGCGCCCGTGTCCGGTGCGGCGCGGTCGCGCTGGTTCAGGTGATCGGCGATTATGCGGAAGATCAACGCTCGTAGTAGGTACTGGACGCCATCTGGCGTGTTCGCCAGCAGGTCGACGACATCGTCGGCAGCGTTCTCGAAGGCGAGTGCGTCCGCCACGACGACCGCTGACGCGAACGCGGTGGGTCGCAGGTAGGGCGACAGGTCGATGATGAGCGGCGGCAGGTCATCGTGGAACAGCACATTCCCCGTGAGGTCGCCGTGGACGAGTTGCCGTCGACCAGTGACGTCGCGCAGCGCGTCACGAAGCTGTGCGATGTGGCGAACGCCGACGTAGTCGTCGGTGGGCGACTCGCCCCACGCAACACGGTCGGCGACGGCCCAGATGTCCTTGCGAGTCAGCAACCATTCGGGCGGCTCGACTTCGGCTATAGCGGCGTGGAGGTGAGAACCCACCTCCACGATCCGGGGCCATTGACCAGCCACGTGGTGTCCCGGTTCCCACCTCCAGGCAGACCAACCGGACACGACCCATCGCCCGTCGATGGCAGGACGAGGAGGTGACACCCGGAACGGCGTGGCTCCGTCGACGGTGTGCAGAACGTCAGACTGCCACTGCACGGCCTCCGCGGTCAGATCGCTGAACTTCAGAACGGCGCGTCCGACCCGCCATGCAGTGCGTTGTCCACCGGTCAGCGGCACCGCTGGTCCGGACAGCCCGAAGACGCCCAGAACCTGCTCTGAGGGCGGAGCCGACATGTGTCCTACGGGACTTGGCATCTGTGGCGTCCGATCCGGTCGTTCGATCACCCGCCGGCGGCTGCGGCCTTGGTCAGTCGGCGGACCTTCTTGATCTCAGCGAGGTGCTCGAGGAAGTCGACCTGGATGGTGTGCCGCTTCGACGCGATGTAGCGGCGAGCGACGGCGCGGTGGTACTGCGCGATCTCGCGTCGCATCACGGTCGGGGACGGGAGCTCTGCACTGCCGTCGAGCAGGTCCGCGACCCATTCCGACTGCGCTTCGGCGAGCGGCATGATCGCACCGAGCGGTTGGACGAGGCCGATGAAGTAGAGCCCGGGGTTGTCCGGGTCGACGACGCGGTGGAACAGCTCGATCTGGTTGTCGACGGCGTCGATGACCGTGGTGTCGAGGAACGGGAACGTGATCTTGTAGCCGGTGCAGTAGACGATCACGTCGATCACCTCGGACGTGCCGTCGGTGAAGAACACCTTGTCGCCGTCGAGGCGTTCGATGTTCGGCTTGACCGCGATGTCGCCGTGACCGAGCCGCGTGAGGATGTCGTCACTGATCGTCGGGTGGGCGGCGAGCACGTGGTGGTCGGGCTGTGGCAGCCCGTACTTCGTGATCTTGCCGCGCGACAGGCGCAACAGCAGCGACAACCCGAGGCGCTTCGACCACAGGAACGGCGACTGCGCGAGCGGCGAGGTCGTCAGGTGATCGGTGGGAATGCCGAACAGATACTTCGGGACGACATGCGCGCCGCGGCGCATCGCCAGGAACGTGCGCTCGCTGACCTTCGACGTCTCGACAGCGATGTCGCACGCCGAGTTGCCGATGCCGAGCACCAGCACCCGCTTGCCCTCGAACCCGTCGAAGTCCTTGTAGTCGTGCGAATGGAGTTGTCGCCCGGTGAAGGTGTCCGAGCCAGGGAACGCCGGCTCCGGCAGGCGCGCGTCCCAGTGGTGGCCGTTCGCGACGAGCACCGCGTCGTAACGTTGCGTCTGCGTGTCGTCGGAACCGCGGCGCTGCACCGTGACGTCCCATCCGTCGGACGCCTTCGTGACGGACGTGACGGTCGTGCGGAATTGGATGCGGTCGCGGAAGCCGAAGTGGTCGACGAAGGTGTCGAAGTAGTGCGCGATCTGCACATGGTTCGGATAGGTCGGGTACTCGTCGCTCATCGGGAACGACGCGTACTCCATGATCTCGCGCGAGGTGTTGATGTGCAGCGACCGGTACGACGAGGACATGCCGTTGTCGTTGAGGTAGCGCCAGTTGCCCCCGACCTCGGACCCGACCTCGTAGCAGTCGAAGTCGATGCCGCGTGCCTGCAGCACCTGGCAGGCAGCGATACCGGACGATCCGGCTCCGACAATGGCGACGCGCACGATGTGATCTCCTCGGCTTGCGGTATGACCAGGTGGTCATAAGATGACCCTATGCCAAAACCGACGTGGGTCAACTTGGACGAGCGGCGCCGCGAGCGCGTGCTGCGCGCCGCGATGGCCGAGTTCGGCACCCATGGCTACTCCGCAGGCAGCCTCAACGTCATCGCGCGTGAGGCGGGCGTGGCCAAGGGCTCGCTGTTCCAGTACTTCGACGACAAGTTCGACTTCTTCGCCCATGTTGCCGAACACACGTCGGTGGAGATCTACGCGGCGATGGCGCCTTACCTCACGCCGGCTCCGGCCGGCGTCGCATTCATCGATCATCTCGGCAACCTCGTCGACGTGTGGATGCACCACATGGCCACCCACCCACTCGAGCGTGGTGTCACCGCGGCGACAACGATGGAACTCGACCCCGAGATCCGCCAGGCGGTTCGCGAGCCCGTGCACCGGCTCTACGCACAGGGGTTGCGTCCGCTGCTCGCCTCGGCGATCGAGTCGGGTGATCTCGCCGCCGACGCCGACATCGACGCGCTGGTTTCGATGCTCGTCCTGCTGCTCCCCCAACTCGCGCTCGCGCAGTGCGAGCCCGGACTGGACGCCGGTCTGGCGCTCTACGACGTCAGCGCGCCCGAACGGTCGCGGCGCGCTCGCCGCCTGCTCGCGACGATGTTCGCGCCGGCGTTGGTAGCGCGATGAGCGCGGCGCCCGCGACCGAGCACTGCGACATCGTCGTCATCGGCTCAGGCTTCGGCGGCAGCGTCAGCGCGCTACGGCTGGTCGAAAAGGGCTACTCGGTCGTCGTACTCGAAGCCGGCCGACGCTTCGCCGACGACGAGTTCGCAAAGACGTCGTGGCACGTGCGCGACTACTTGTTCGCGCCTGCGCTCGGTTGTTTCGGCATCTTCCGGATCACTCCGCTGCGGCAAGCACTCGTGCTCACCGGCGCAGGTGTCGGCGGCGGCTCGCTCGGCTACGCGAACACGCTCTACCAACCGCGCGACGACGTGTTCGCCGAATCCCTCGTGAGCGCCGACGAGTTGGCGCCGTACTACGACCAGGCGCGCCGCATGCTCGGCGTCGCCACCTATCCCCGCACCTCGCCCGCCGACCGCGTGATGCGCGAGGTGGCGACCGACATGGGCCTGGGCCATACGTTCCGTCCGGCCGATGTCGGCGTGCACTTCGGTGCGCCATCGCCGGATCCGTACTTCGGCGGCGTCGGGCCCGCCCGCGGCACCTGCATCGACTGCGGCGAATGCATGACCGGTTGCCGGCACAACGCGAAGAACACCCTGGTCAAGAACTACCTGTACCTCGCCGAGCGGGCCGGCGCCGACGTCCGCGCGTTGACCACCGTCACGACGGTGCGTCGCCGCCCCGGCGGATACGCGGTCGAGACCGTCCCGACCGGCGCGCACGGACGACGCAGACGCGAAGGGGCACGACGCTTCACCGCAGACCAGGTCGTGTTCGCCGCCGGCGCGCTCGGCACCGCAAAAATGTTGCACGCGATGCGTGCAGAGGGCGCCCTGCCGCAGCTTTCGTCGCAGATCGGCCGGCGCACCCGCACGAACTCCGAGGCCGTCCTCGCCGCACGAACGCGCAAGCACGATGTCGACTACACCCGCGGCGTTGCGATCACCTCGTCGTTCCACCCCGACGAGCACACGCACGTCGAGCCGGTGCGTTACGGCAAGGGCAGCAACCTGCTCGCGCTGATGGGCGCGGTGCTGGTCGACGGTGACCAGCGCGGCCCACGCTGGATCGGCGGCGTACGCGAGATGTGGCGTCGTCGCCGCGACCTGGCGTGGCTGCACAACCCGCGGCACTGGTCGGAGCAGTCGATCGTCGTCCTGGTCATGCAGAGTCTCGACAACTCGATCACGACCGCGCTGAAACGGCGCTGGTACGGACGGCGCGTGCTCACCAGCACGCAGGGCGACGGCGAGCCGAACCCGACCTGGATCCCCGCCGGACACGACGTGACTCGCCGCGTTGCCGACAAGATCGACGGTGTGCCCGGCGGCAGTGTCGGCGACCTCGCCAACATGCCGGTGACCGGACACCTCATCGGCGGCTGCACGATCGCTGATTCACCGCAGTCCGGAGTCGTCGACGGGTATCACCGCGCGTTCGGGCACGACGGGCTGCACATCGTCGACGGGTCGACCGTGTCGGTGAACCTCGGCGTGAACCCGTCCCTGACGATCACCGCGCAGGCCGAACGCGCCATGGCGTTGTGGCCCAACCGCGGCGAGGCCGATCCGCGCCCGCCGCTCGGTGCGGCCTACGAGCGGGTGGCGCCGGTCGCGCCGAAGAACCCGGTCGTGCCCGAGGCGGCACCCGGTGCGTTGCGGCTCCCGGTGATCCGACCACCCCACGAGAACGCTCCGCAAGGAACACTCCGCGTTCCCGCTGGGACCCCGGACAAGTGACCACCTATCCCCCCGAGCCGTGGCACCTGCGCGGCCAGCTCTACGCGTCGGCGTTCTTGATTCCGTCCGACGGAGTGAAAGTCGAACTGCCGCCCGGATGTTCGCTCGTACGCATACGCGGCCGCGCGGTCGTCGGCGCGATCTGGGTGTCGTACGAGCCGGGCGGCGTGCTCAGCTACCGCGAGCTCATGACGACGGTGCTGGTGCGGCGCGGGTTGCGGGTGCTGCCGACGATCACGCACATCTGGGTCGACAGCGAGGCGTCGCGTGATGGCGGACGCGCGCTGTGGGGCATCCCGAAGGGCCTGGCGTCATTCGCGTTCGACCGCGACACCTTCGCGGCACGTGACGCCGACGGGCCGCTCGCGCAGGGCACGGTCCGTCCGCGCCGCGCGTTGCCGCTGCGGCTGCCGGTCCGGTTCAAGATCGTCCAACGGCTGGACGGACGCGCAAAGGTGAGTCCGGTGCGTTCGACCGCAACGGTGTCCCTGGCAGCCGGCCGCTTCGAGGCCGATCCGAGCGGGCCGCTGGCCTTCCTGGCGGGCCGCAGGCCGTTGGCATCGTTCGCCTTGGCCGATTTCCGGATGCGCTTCGGCGGCAACTGACCGAACGGCAACGTTTGCGGCGCCCTGCTCACCGTCCGGGTGTCTAATGGGTCGTTATGGACGGCGACGATCCCGATTGGGAGTACGCGCCGCTGCGGATCCCAGCCGATGTCGGACGGCTGACCGCAGCGGCACAACTGTCTTTGCACGCCGAGTACGGGGGTTGGGAACTCGCCCGCGTCGTCCGCTACATGGACGGCACCCGCCGAGTCACCCTCCGACGCAAACGCAAACACGGCTCGCTGCCGCTCCCCGTCCTGTCCCTCTGACGACGGGTCAGAGCGAGGCCGCCCACTCGTCGGTGCTCATGACACTCGCCTGGCGCGGGAACACCTTGCCGGTGAGCACCCGATGGACCTCCTCGTCGCGGTCGGCGCACGCGTCGGCGAGCACGGTGAGCCCGTAGTCGAGATCGGCCGCCTGTCGCAGCGTCGACAGCACGACCCCGCTGGTGGCGATGCCGGCGAGCACGAGCGAGTCGGCTCCGGCACCACGCAGCAGCACGTCGAGGTCGCTGCCGCTGAACGCACTGACGCGGCGCTTGATGACGATCGGCTCGCCCGGGAGTGGGTCGAGGTCGTCGTGGATCTGAGTGGCCTCGTGATCCTGGGTCATCGCGTCGCCGGCTTGCGCGGTTGCCGCGAACGTCGCGTTGCCGGCAGCAACTTCCGGATAGCCCGCGCGGAACGCAACGCGGACGAACATCACCGGGATCGACTTCGCGCGGGCCGCGTCCACCGCGCGGCGTGCGGCCGCGAGGACGTCGGCGTTGCCGAGGCGCTCGACGATGCCGCGTTGGAAGTCCATGACGAGCAGGACGGGTCGGTCGGCTGTCATTCGGTTTCTCCTTCGGGGGGACGGGCGGTCACAGTTCGTAGCGAACGGTCGACGACGGTGAGGACGAGGAACAAGGCCGCGGCACCGGTCAGCACCCAGGCGATCTTGTGCAGTCCGGGGGTGTCGGCGGTGGCGCCGAAGAACGCGCCGTTGAGCGCGGAGGCGACGATCGCGCCGAGATAGGAGAACGTGCGCAACAGGCCCGCCGACGAACCGAGCCGCGACGGCTCGGCCTGGAAGTACAAGGCGTTCTGGTTGGCCAGGTTGTTCAATCCCTGCGGCACGCCGAACACCATCGCGACGACGACGAGCAGCCAGATCGCCGAGTCGCCGCCGAGCACGAGCAGCAGCAGGCAGCCGATCAGTTGGAGCGCGGATCCGACGAGCAGCTTGCCTCGGATCTGCGGATGGCGTCCTGTCGTGGCCGAGACCAGAATCGCCATACCGGACATGGGGATCAGCAGAACGCCGGCGGCGGTCGCGCTGAGCCCGCGCCCGTCCTCGACCCACTGCGTGTAGCCGTAGAGAAACGCGTACGCGACTGTCTGCGCGAGCAGTGCGCGGGCGAACGTGGCCAGCAGTGGCAGGTTGCCGCCGAGCACGCGCACGTCCAGGAACGGGTCGGGCGCGCGCAGTTCGCGCAGCACGAATCCGACGGCCGCAAGCGCGGTCACCACGAGCAGTGACAAATAGGTCGGGTGGGGGTTCATCAGGACGAGCAGCAGCGACACGAGCATCGCCGCGAACAGTGCGATGCCGGCGATATCGAGCGGCGGACGGGATTCGCGTTCTGTCCGCGCTGATCGGGGCAAGAACACCGCGGCGACCGCGAAGCTCGCGATCGCCAGCGGAATGTTGACGGCGAAGGTCGCGCGCCAGCCGCCGACGCCGATGAGCAGACCGCCCAGGCTCGGGCCGATGACCACGATCGTCTGGCTCGACACCGAAAGCACCGCGAGGATGCCGCTCGGGCTGGCCAGCCCCTTGCGCTTCGACTCCTCGCGGATCAAGAACATCGAGGCCGGGTAGCCGGCGCATGTACCGAAGCCGAGGATGATCCGCGCGATCACGAGCACGACCAGGCTCGGCGCGAGCGTGCCGATCCCGCCGGCGATGCCGGTGAGAACCGCGCCCGCGAGCAGCACGCGTTTCGGTCCGAACAGGTCGACGAGGCGACCGAGCACGGGCTGCCCGATGGCGGTCGCGAGATAGAGCGCCGAGACGAGCCACGCCGTCTGTGCGGTGGACGCGTCGAAGGCGCGGGCGATCGGGACGAGCGAGACCGCGATGATCGAGGAGTTGATCGGGTTCAGGATCGAGCCCAGGATCATCGGGCTGATCAGTCTGCGATCAAAGCGCTGCCCCGACTGCGACTGTGCAGCTGCGCGGGTCGGGGTCGTCACCGCTCGAACGTAGCCAAACCTGATCAGACGCCTCGATGCGGCGCTACGGTGCCCGATCGCACCCTCGACGGCATGGGAAACAAGCAGCACAATTGCTGCCATGCCACGCGGGCGACCCGGTGAGGTGCTCGAACGCGAGAGCCAACTCGCGGCGCTGCTCGGCTACGCCGAAGAAGCGCGCCAGGGCGACGGGCGGCTCGTCCTCGTCTCGGGCGAGGCCGGCATCGGCAAGTCGACGCTCGTCGAGAGCCTCGAAGCCGAACTCCCGGACGCGACGTGGTGGTGGGCCGCGTGCGACGGTCTCTCGACGCCGCGCGCGCTGGGTCCGCTGGGCGACATCGCCACGCAGGCGGGTGGCCGGCTGCGCGAAGTCTGCGAGGCGCAGGCATCGCGGGATGCCCGCTTCGACGCGCTCCTCGACGGGTTGGCGACGAGCACCGACCTGCGCGTGGTGGTCGTCGAAGACGTGCACTGGGCCGACGACGCAACCTTCGACATGTTGCGTTTCGTCGGCAGGCGGGTGCGGGGCCTGCACACTCTGGTTGTCGTCACGTTTCGCGACGACGCGTTGGGAGCGGACGATCCGTTGCGGCTCGCGCTCGGTGACCTCGCGACCTACCGCACGACCCGCCGCGTCGCGCTGGGACCGTTGTCATCGGCGGCGGTCGGTGCGTTGGCGGTGGGCAGCGGGCTTGATCCTGACGAGCTGTTCCGGCTGACCGGCGGGAGCCCCTTCTTCGTCACCGAGATGGTGGCCGCAGCAACGTCCGGCGTGCCGTCCTCGGCCCGCGATCTGGTGCTCGCGCGCGCCGGCGGCCTCGGGTCAGCCGCGCGCGACGCGCTCGAGCACGCAGCCGTCCTCGGTCAGCAGGTTCCGATCGCGGTGTTGACTGCCGCAAGTGCGGTCCCTGAGGCGGCACTGACCGAATTGCTCACGTGCGGGATCGTCGAGGCCGCCGGTGATGAACTTCGGTTCCGGCACGAGATCGCGCGCCAGGCCGTGCAGTCGGGTGTCGCCCCGCACCGCCTCGCAGTCCTGCACCGGGCCGCGCTCGATGCGCTGGTCGCCGCCGGATGTGATGACGACGCGCGGCTCGCTTTCCACGCCGACGTCGTCGGCGATCGTGACGCGGTCCTGAAGCACGCCGTGCCGGCCGGACGGGCCGCAGCCGCGTTGTCATCGCACCGCGAGGCGGCTGCCCAGTTCGAGCGAGCGGTGCGCCACTCGAGCGGCCTGCTCGCCGCAGAGCGGGCCGCGCTGATGGACGAGTTCGCCGCCGAACTGGCCCTGGTCGAGCGCTGGGAGGAAGCGGCCACAACCCTGGACGAAGCAGTTGTGTTGTGGCACGAAGCCGGCAACCCGTTGCGTGAGGGCGCCACCGAGACGCGACTGTCCTCGGTGATGTGGCGGTTGTGTCGGGGCGCTGATTCGGTGGCGGCTCGCCGCCGCGCGCGGCTGTTGCTCGAGCCGCTCGGAACGACCGCCGAGCTGGGCCACCTGTACGCGCGGGGCGCCGATACCGAAGACGCCGCGCAGATCGCGGATTACATCGCGCGTGGTGCCGAGATCGCCCGTCAGCTCGACTTGTACGACCTGCGCATCACCGCGCTGAACGGTCTCGGCTATCTCGCGGCGTGCCGTCTGGGTGACTACGAGACTCCCCAGCGTGAGGCACTCGAGCTCGCTCTCGACCACGATCTGCAGCAGCTCGCCGGCCTGAGCTACGCCAACCTGGCCGAGTACCTCAGCGCAGACTTCCGACTCATCGACAGCGAACCGTTCTTCCGGGAAGCGCTGGCCTACTGCGAAGAACATGACGTCGCTACTTTCGGCAATTGCGCGCGAGGCCATTACGCGCTCGGACTGCTCGACCTCGTGCGATGGGACGAGGCGCTCGAGCGCGCGCACGAGGTGCTGGCGACGCGGGCCTCACCGATCAACCGGCTCACCTCACTCATCACAGCGGGCCTCGTGACGGCGCGGCGCGGCGATCCCGGCGTGGAGACCTTCCTCGACGAAGCACGCGCCGTCGCCCTCGGCGTGGCTGAACCGCAGTACATCGCGTGGGCGCTGCTCGCCTGCGGCGAGGCGGCCTGGCTACGCGGCGACGACGACACCGCGCGCGCCGAGTTCGCCCTGGCGCTCGATCGCGTCACCGACCTCGAAGCGCGCGAGACCGCCGCGTTGCTCGCCTGGCAGTGCCGGCTCGGAACGGGTCGCGCCGACGCGATCCCGTCCGGCCCGTACGGCGTGCAGGTCGCCGGACCACCGCGTCGTGCCGCTCGCGCGTGGGACGCCCTCGGCATGCGCTACCACGGCGCGCTCGCGCTCGGAGACTCCTCCGACGAAGCCGATCTGCGTGAGGCGATTGCCCGGCTGTCGCGCCTGAGTCCCCCGGCTGCTCGCCGCGTCCGGCAGCGCATGCGCGACCACGGACTGCGCTCCGTCCCGGCCGGCGCACGCGCCCAGACCCGCGCCGACCCGCACGGGCTCACCCCTCGCGAGCGTGAGGTGTTGGAGCTGCTCCGCGTCGACCTGACCAACGAGCAGATTGCGCAGCAGCTGGTCATCTCGGCCCGCACGGTCGATCACCACGTGTCGGCCGTGCTGGCGAAGCTCGGTGTGAGCAGCCGCCGCGAAGCCGTGGCGGTGTCCGGCACTACCTAGGTAGCGCGCGGCGAAACATGGGTGGTTGATCCCCATGTGACCGCTCGTCCGCGCGACCTACGTTTCTCCGCGTCCGATCCGACGAGAGGAGAGCGAAATGCCGCTGTATATGGACGTGCACAACCTCGGCGACGGGGTGACCGTCGACGCGGTCGCGCAGGCGCACCAGGCAGACCTGCAGACGCAGGGCAAGTACGACGTGAGCTACCTGCGGTACTGGGTGAACGAGTCAGAGGGCAAGGTCTTCTGCCTGGTCGAGGCACCCGACGCGGAAGCCGCGTCGACCGTGCACCGCGAGGCGCACGGCCTGGTCGCCGACCAGGTCGTCGAAGTTCAGGAGGGGTCGTGATCGGCCGGGCGGCGCGCATCGGCGTCGCCGTCGTTGCCGCAAGTGTGGTGGTCACGCTCGCGGCGTCCGCCATGTCGGGCGCCAGCGTTCCGACACGGGCGCACGGCACGAGCGCGGTGACCGCGGCCCGCAACGCGACCCGCGCGTTCCACAACCTGCAGCGTGGCGAGAATGCCGGCTACGGCTTCTTCACCGACAAGAAGGGCATCGCGTGCATCGCGATGAAAGGCATGGGAGCCATGGGCGTGCACTTCGTGAAGGGCGCGCTCGTCGGCGACCCCGCCGAGCGTGTGCGACAGCCCGAGGCGCTCGTCTACCGCATCGACGCGAACGGCAAGCTCGTGCTGTCGGCGCTCGAGTACGTCGTGCTCAAGAGTGCGTGGGATGCGAAGCATTCGAGCCGGCCGTCGCTGTTCGGGCACCGGTTCAACTTCACGCCGGCGGGCAATCGGTACGGCCTGCCTGCGTTCTACTCGCTGCACGCCTGGGTCTGGTACTCCAATCCGGCCGGGATGTTCTCGATGTGGAACCCGCGGGTGAAGTGCTGAGGTACGCACTCTGATCGTGTTCGCGGGCGGTGCCGAGCACCGCCCGCGGACGCATGCTCAACCGCGGTAGAACTCGCGGACGGTATCGATCGTGTCGGCCTCGTCGGCGCTCTTGTCGTCGCGATAGCGCACCACGCGGGCGAAGCGCAGGGCCAGGCCGCCGGGATAGCGGGTCGAGGCTTGCAACCCGTCGAAGGCGATCTCGACGACCTGCTCGGGACGCACGCGCACGACGTAGCCGTCCGTGGGCCCGTCGGCGAGTTCGGTGAAGCGCTCGGTCTGCCAGTCGAGCATCGCGTCGGTCATGCCCTTGAACGTCTTGCCCAGCATCACGAAGCCGCCGTTGTCGGGATCGCGGGCGCCGAGGTGGATGTTCGAGAGCTTGCCGCGGCGACGTCCTGAACCCCATTCGATCGCGAGAACCACGAGGTCGAGGGTGTGCACGGGCTTGACCTTCAGCCAGCCGGCGCCGCGGCGTCCGGCTTCGTACGGCGCGGTGAGCGACTTGGCCATGACGCCTTCGTGGCCGGCGGCGAGAGTGCGGTCGAGGAACTCCTGCGCGAGCGCGGGATCGGCGGTCACGAGCCGGTCGGGACGCTGCTGTGGCGCGACGATGCGATCGAGCACCGCGAACCGCTCGGCGGTAGGCAGATCGAGCAGGTCGTCGCCGTCGACGTGCAGCACGTCGAACACGAACGCCGACACCGGCAGCCGGTCGGGGCCAGGTGTCTTCGTCCCGAACCGCGACGCGGTGACCTGGAACGGATGCGGACGGCCGTCGGGCTTGAGCGCGATGGCTTCGCCGTCGGCGACGAGCGTGCGCACGGGCAGCGCGCGCACTGCAGCGACGACTTCGGGCAGCCGGTCGGTGACGTCGTCGAGGCTGCGGGTGTAGATCGACACCGCGTCGCCGTCTCGGTGGATCTGGATGCGGGCGCCGTCGAGTTTCGCTTCGAACGCGGCTTCGCCGTCGATGCGCTCGAGCGCATCGGTGATCGAGCTCGCGGTCTGGGCCAGCATCGGACCGACAGGCCGTCCGACCTCGAGCCGGAACTGGTCGAGCGACTGGTCGGTGAGCGCAGCGTGCGCGACGGCCGGCAGGTCGCCGCGCAGCATCGCCGCGCGACGAACCTCGGCGAGCGGTTGCGCGGACGCTTTGGCTATGGCGTCGGTCATGACTCCGAGCAGTGCGCCCTGCCGCAGCTCGCCGCCGAGCAGTCGCCGCAGGAAGGTCTGCTCGGTCTCGGTCGCCGCGGCGAACACGTCCGCCAGCAGTGCCGCCCGGCGGGCCTGCGATCCGGCGCCCGAGGTGGTGCCGATGGTCGTGAACGTGTCATGCACCGCGGCGACCGTCAGCGTCGCCTGGTCGGCCGGGTCGGGCAACGAGCGCAGCGAGGCCCAACCCACACCGATCTGGCGTTGCGGCAACTCCCCCGACAGCCAGGAGACGACCACTGCGATGTCGTCGGGGTCGGCTGACTGCAAGACGGTCACCAACCGCGCCGCTTTCGCCAGCCGCGACGACGTTGCGCCGACGTCCGCGGACGCCGCCGCCACCTCGGCGAGCGCGGTCACGTCAGCTGTTCGAGAGGAACCGGTCGAGCACGCGCACGCCGAACTTCAGCGCGTCGACCGGCACCCGCTCGTCGATGCCGTGGAACAGCGACATGAACTCGAAGTCGCTCGGCAGCTGTAACGGCGAGAACCCGAAGCAGCGGATCCCCAACGTCGAGAACGACTTCGCGTCGGTGCCGCCGCTCATCAGGTACGGGACGGGCACGGCGCGGTCGTCCTCGGCCTTGAGCGCGGCGCACATCGCGTCGACGAGGTCGCCGTCGAACGAGGTCTCGACCGCGATGTCGCGCACCTCGAACTCGCGCTCGATGCCTTCGCCGACGAGCTCGTCGATCGTCTCGAGCAGCACGTCCTCCTGGCCGGGGACGAAGCGGGCGTCGACCATCGCGCTGGCCCGTGACGGGATCACGTTGGTCTTGTAGCCGGCCTCGAGCATTGTCGGGTTGGCCGTGTTGCGGACGGTCGCGCCGATCATGCGCGCGGCCGAGCCGAGCAGTGGCAGCCACTCGTCCGGGTTGTCGGGGTCGAAGTTCTGGCCGGTGATCTCGTTGAGTCCCTCGACGGTCGCGCGCACCGTGTCGGTGATGACGACCGGCCAGTCGTGCTCGCCGATGCGCGCGACCGCGCGCGCGAGCATCGTCACCGCGTTGTCGTTGTGCACCATCGAGCCGTGCCCCGGCGTCGCGTTCGCCGTGAGCCGCAGCCAGTTGATGCCCTTCTCGGCCGTCTGGATCGCGTAGAGGCGGGCCTCGTCGTTGAGCGAGATGCTGAACCCGCCGACCTCGCCGATCGCCTCGGTGCAGTCGGCGAACAGGTCGCGATGGTTGTCGACCAGGTAGTGCGCGCCCTGCCGTCCGCCGGCTTCTTCGTCGGAGACGAACGCGAGGACGATGTCGCGGGGCGGCTTCTTGCCGGTGCGGGCCCACTCGCGCACGAGCGCGAGCGTCATCGCGTCCATGTCCTTCATGTCGATGGCGCCGCGTCCCCAGACGAAGCCGTCCTTGATCTCGCCGCTGAACGGATCGACGGACCATTCGTCCTTGTCGGCCGGGACGACATCGAGATGGCCGTGGATCAACAGCGGCGCGCGGCTGCTGTCGCTGCCCTCGATGCGGGCGATCGTTGACGCTCGGCCCTTGCTCGCCTCGATGATCTGCGACTCGATGCCGACCTCGTCGAGCTTGCCGGCCACCCATTCGGCGGCGGGTCGCTCGGGGTGCGTCGGGTTGGACGTGTTGATGCGGATCAGGTCGGCGAGCAGGTCGGCGACTTCATCGGACGCGGTGGGACTCATGCCTCTGTCCTACCAGGCGGGACCGACTCGTCCGCAGGTCAGCTGGGGTTGCGACGCCCGGACCAGAGCACGTAACCCATGACGGCGAGCACAACGAGCGCGAGACCGCCGAGCATCGCGAGCGCGCCGGGCGACTGCAGCGAGATGTGGTTGCGATCGGCAAGCGGCGGGAGCACGTGCTCGTGACGGGACGGGCTGGGCTTCGGAGTCGGACGCGGTGACGGACGCTGCTTGGGGTGCGGCTTGGGGTGCGGCTTTGGGTGCGCGGCCGGCTGCGGAGCGGGCCGGGTATGGACGGGGTTCGTCGTCGGCGCCGTTGCGCCGGTGAAGTTAGTGCCGGCGGTGAGGCCCTGCGCGCCGCCGGTGTTGTGTCGGCCGGACGTTCCGACGCGACGGTGCGTACCCGACGTGCCGGTGTGCGCGCCGCTTCCGGTGCCGTGCTTGGACCCGTTGCCGGTGCTGCTGTGACCCGTGCCCGGCGTCGGGATGTGTGGGACGGCAGGTGGCTTCTTCGCTTGCTTCTCGGCGTCGTGGGCCGCCTTGCGGGCTGCCTTCTCGATCTGCTTGAGCAGCTCGCGCTGGGACTTCGACGCGGTCCGGTCTTCGCCGTGGTGACGACCGTGCCGCGGGAAACCCGGCAAGTGTGCCGCGTGACCGTGGCGGGCCAGCGGACCGCGGTCGTGACCGCGCCAGTGACCGAAGCCGCGGTGGTGCGAGTCGGCCGTGGCGGTGAGCCCGTGGTGCGAGCCGAAGCCGTGGTGGTGCGAGCGGCCGAAGCCGTGGTGGTGCGAGGGCCCATCGTGGTGGCGGTGGTCGTTCCCGTGACGCCGGTGGTCGCCACCATGGTGAGGCCCGCAGAATCCGCGCACGCCGGCCGGGTGGAGATGCGCCGAGGGTGGGTGCGGCCCGAAACCGTGGGGCTTGGCGGCAGCGGGCGCGGCGAACGCGAACAGGGCAGCGGCAACCAGGGCTGCCACCCCGGCACCCGCGCCGAAGCGCGCGAGAACCGGCAGTCCTCGCCTCACTGAAACCCCACCTTGTTGTGAATAGTGCCCGATGTACGCACATTAGCTGGTTGTTAAGCCAGATGCTCGCCGAGTCGCCGTACGGCCGAGATTCGCTCTCAGTCAATCGGCTAGAGTTGTCGCCGCACTCGTCCGGGTGGCGGAATGGCAGACGCGCTAGCTTGAGGTGCTAGTGCCCTTTATCGGGCGTGGGGGTTCAAGTCCCCCCTCGGACACAATTGAGCACGAAGCCGGTCAGGCCGGCGAAGTCGGTATTCGCAGGGCTACGTCTGGATCAGGCGGCGGACGGTAGCTCCGACACCGCGCAGCTCCCTTCGCGACAACTCGTACCGGCCTGAGGCGATTCGTAGCGCGAAGATGTGCCACGACCGCTCGGCCACCTGGACAGCGTGCTCATCGGACGGGATGCTCCCCCGGACGTAGCGGCATGAGGGAGTCGTTGTGACCGACGCTGGCTGGTATCCCGACCCGAACGATCCGTCGCGGTCGAACTACTGGGACGGCAGACAATGGTCGGCGCCGCCTCCTCCGAACCAGGGTCCGCCGGCGCAAGCTCCCGCGAGACGAAACAACCGGACGTGGTGGATCGCAGGCGCGGGGGCAGCGATCGTCGCCATCGTCGTGGTTGTCATCGTGCTCGCAACGAGCGGGAGCGACGGGAGCACCCGCAGCCTCAGCACGTTCTGCACCGAGCAGCAGAGTTTCCGGTCAGGTCTGAGCCAACGAGTGTTCGGCGGGCTGAACCCGCCAAGCGCGGCCGACTACACGCAGGTCGCAGCAGAACTGCGCAAGCTCGCCGGTGAAGTGCCGTCGTCGTCGGTCAGCAACGACCTGACGCTCCTTGCCGACAAGGCTGACCAGGCCTCGAAGACCGGGTCGGGATTCGTGGGCTCACCGGCGGTCACTGCAGCGAGCAACCGCATCGCCGCTTACGTCCAGCAGAACTGCAAGTAGCTCCGTCGCGATCTTGTGCAGGCGCGCGGATGAGGGACGGCGTGTCTGCACACGATCGCCGACCGGGCCGACCTACTTGACCGGCGCCAGGTGCAATTCGCCGCGCACGACGTTCGCGTCGGCGTCGAGGACCGGTACGTCGCGGCGGTAGCCCGCGTAGCTGCCTGCAAGCACCGCCGACGCGGTCTTCTCGAACTGCACCGCGAGCGTGTGGATGTCGGCGGTGTCCGCCTCCGGCCACGTCTGGGACAGCAACCGGCGCCCGACCGCGATCGCCTGCCGCGCCGCAGCGCGAACGCTAGGCGACCCGAGCGTGACGTTGCCGTGGACCCGTCCGGTCGCGACGTTCCACGGCTCGACATCGGCGAGGAATTGCTGCCGGTAGTTGACGACCGACTTCTTGTGCGCCGGGTTCGAAGCGGACGGCGAGGACGGGCTGGACGTTTGCGCTGCTGAGGTGGACGGCGAGTCGACAACCGAGCTGCTCGGCGGCGTCGCGGTACCGGTCGTGCTGTTGCTGCAACCGGTGAGTGCGAGTGCCGTCGCGAGTCCGACGATCAAGACCGTGCTCCGCGCCCGGACGTGCATGGTCATCGTGCATCCCTCCCCGGCGCAAGATATGCGCTGTCACGCGTCACATGTGTGCGTCACGTCAGAGATCACATCGGATGCACAGCGACGTGTCGGCCGCTTCGCCGGGTCGCAGCCCGCACATGCGCGCGATCGAAGGCGTGCCGGTCAGTGCGTGAGTGCGCCCTGGATCAAGCGCGCGTACGCGACGGTGCCGGCGGGCGTCAGGTGCAGACCGTCGGAGTAGAACCAGCCGGGCTTGTTGGACGAGAGCGAGTGCCAGTCGAGTACGACCACATTGGCGAACCCCTTCGCGACACTCGCGAGCGTCGCGTTGTTGAGGTCCTGCCACTCGCGCGGCACCTGGTCGTTGACCAGCACGACGCGCGTGCGGTCGCTCAGTGCGTGCAGGGTCTCGCGCAGCTGATCCGGCGAGATGATGCCGTTGTTCCCGGCATGCACGACCACGTACGGCTCCAGCGTGTGCGCCCGTGCCCGCGCCAGCACGTCGTCGAGAATCTCGTACGGCTGGCGTCCCTCGACGGCATCGACGTCGAGGCGGCGGGCGATCCCGCGCAGCGCCGACGTCGCACCGAGCAACACCGAATCACCGAATGCGCTGATCGGGACGCGGGTCGCGACCGGTGGTGCGACCGACGTCTGCGTCGCGCCATGTGACGGTGCGGAACGCGGCGGCTGCGGTTCGGGGACGGGTTGCCGAACGGGCGCCGAGCCCGACGCCGACGCCGACGGCCGAAGGAACTCGGGCAGCGTCGTCGACCCGACCGCGCTCGCCGCCCCGCCGAGACACAGCGCCGCGACCAGGGTGGTCACGACGGCGGCGGAGTCCCAGCCGAGTCGTGCCCGGTTGCGGCGTGCAGCCCGCCAGCGCGCGAACTGTCCGCTGCGCAACGGCACCTCGACGAAATGGTGCGACAAAGCGGCGAGACCGAGGATGAGCACCAGGCGGCACAAGTTGATCAGCACGATCGGTCCGCGCACATCAAGACCAGGACGGGTGACGACCACGACCGGCCAGTGCCAGATGTAGATCGAGTACGAGCGCTGCCCCACCCAGCGCACCGGTCGCATGTCGAGGATTCGTCCGAGCAGGCTGCGGCGCCGGATCGCGCACAGGATGACGGCTACCGCGACGGCGTCGAAGGCGAGGAACCCGCCTCGGTACAGCGTCGTGCTGAACTCGGTCAACGTGAAGAACTGCACGACCAGGACGACGAGGGCGACCGCGCCGACGACGTCGGTCAGCCAGACGAACTTCGCGGGTAACCGGGTCGGGCGCGCCGGCGCATCGCGCGTGCGCACCGCGAGCCAGGCGCCACAGGCCGAGCCGAGGAACAGGCCCATCGCGTGCGTGTCAGAACCGAAGTAGACGCGCGAGGTGCTGCCGAAGTACGGCAGGTTGTCCCTGATCGCGAGCACAGCCATGGTCACCGTCGACGCGACCGCGAGTACCAGCGCCGTCAACGCCACGAGCCGCACGCGCGCGACCGGGTTGATGCGCTGTGCGGCGATCCCGACGAGCGCCACAACCACAACGGACCAGACGAGGTAGAACTGCTCCTCGATCGCGAGCGACCACAGGTGCTGCACCATCGACGGCCGGCCGGTCGAGTTGAAGTAGTCCTGGTTACCGGCGATCAGCCACCAGTTCGTGACGTAGCCGAGGCTGGCGAGCACGCCGCCCTTGAGCGTGGCCAGTTGGTCGCGCCACACGGTGAGCGCCGCGATTGTCACGACCGCGAGCATCACCGCGACCGCGGGCAACAATCGCCGCGCACGACGCAGGTAGAACCGGCCCAGCCGCAACCTTCCGGTGTCGAGGATCTCGCGGGCGATCAGGTTCGTGATCAAGAACCCGCTGATCACGAAGAACACGTCGACGCCCAGGAACCCGCCGGACGCGAGTGAGAAGTCCAGGTGGAACGTGACGACGGCGAGCACGGCAACGGCGCGCAGCCCGTCCAGGCCGGTCAGCCGGCGACGTGCCGGAGCGGGTTCGGCGCCGCCGTCGAGCACGACCGGCTGCCACGAAGGTTCCGGTGGTTCTGCTAGGGCTACGGCGCGCGGCTCATCGACTGCACTGCTGTGGTCGAATGCTTGCGTCATCGGTCCCCGGGCGAACTCGCAGCGTGGCGTCATTGCATCACCGCGGGCGTGCCAGGCGTGGGAGGCACGCGGAGCCGCGCTGCGTTACGGTGCGAAGCGGTCCCGTTCACTGCCTGCGGAGGTGCCGTGCCCGCGAATCACGTCGATGTCCTGATCATGGGTGCGGGGATTTCCGGAGTGGGCGCAGCCTGTCACCTCACCCGCGACTTCCCCGAGCGCAGCTATCACATCCTCGAACGCCGCCAGGCGATCGGCGGGACGTGGGACCTGTTCCGCTACCCAGGGATCCGGTCCGACTCGGACATGTACACGTTCGGGTTCAACTTCCGGCCGTGGCGCGGCACGAAGGTGCTCGCCGACGGCACGTCGATCCGCGAGTACGTCAACGCGACCGCCGACGAGTACGGCGTCCGCGAACACATCACCTTCGGCCGCAAGGTCGTGGCCGCCGACTGGTCGAGCGCGGCCGGCCGGTGGACGGTCGAGGCTCTCGACGAGTCGACCGGCACGAGCGAGACCTGGACGTGCACGTTCCTCATCGCCGGCACCGGCTACTACAACTACGACAACGGGTACCGGCCGGACTTCCCGGGCGAGCAGGACTTCGAAGGCACGATCGTTCATCCGCAGCACTGGCCCGACGACCTCGATTACGCCGGCAAGCGAGTGTTGGTCATCGGCAGCGGCGCAACCGCAATCACGCTCGTCCCCGCGATGGCCGAGACGGCCGCGCACGTGACGATGCTGCAGCGCTCGCCGTCCTACATCCTGTCGCTGCCCGCAGTCGACAAGATCGTCGCAGCGATGCAGAAGGTGCTGCCCGACCAACTCGTCTACCGACTTGTTCGTGGGCGCAACATCGCCATCCAGCGTGCGTTGTACGGGCTGGCGCGGCGCCGTCCCGCGCTCGTGCGCAAGATCGTCATGGGCGCGGCCCGCCGGCAACTCGGCCCCGACGCCGACATGACGCACTTCAACCCGAAGTACGACCCGTGGGACCAGCGGCTGTGCATCATCCCGGACGGCGACCTGTTCGCATCGATCCGCGAAGGACGAGCCGACGTCGTCACCGACACGATCGAGACGTTCACCAGGACCGGCGTGCGCACCTCGTCAGGACGTGAGCTGGACGCCGACGTGATCGTGACCGCGACCGGTTTGCAGGTGCAACTGCTCGGCGGCTCGCACGTGAGCGTCGATCAGGTTCCCGTGCGGTTGAACCACGTCATGACGTACAAGGGCGTGCTGGTCGAGGACGTGCCGAACTTCGCGTTCGTGTTCGGCTACACCAATGCGTCGTGGACGCTCAAGGCCGACATCGCGTGCGAGTACGTCGCGCGGCTGCTGCGCCACATGGATGACCATGGCTACTCCAGCGTCGTCGCGAGAGGCTCGGACGACGTGCGCGGCACCGAGTCGGTCTTGAGCAGCCTGAACTCGGGCTACGTCCGGCGTGGCAACGATGCGCTCCCGCGGCAGGGCACCGAGTCGCCGTGGCGTGTGCTCAACAACTACCTGCGCGACGCGCCGATGTTGCGCTACCGCCCCATCGACGACGGCGTCCTCGAGTTCCAGCGCGAGACGACCGCGGTCGAGCAACCCGAGGCCGCGCCGGCATGACGGCGACCAGGCGCGCGTTGCACCGCGTCGCCGAGTATCTGTTGGCCGGACCGCAATACCGAGCAAGCGGCACCATCCGGCTTCGCGTCAGCGATGGCGGCTTCGCCACCGTGGCCGAGCCGAACCTCGCCGTCGACGGGCGCGAGCTCGTCGCCGACGGAGCGCGCTACGAACTTGCCGGCGCCACGCTCGCCGACCTCGCCGCCGCAGCCGGGTTGGACGGCGGCGCACCCGACTCGTACGAAAGCTCGAGCGACACCCGTCCGGACGACGTGCTCGATGTCGACGTAGTAGACGCTGCCCGGCTCGCCGAAGCGCTCGCGACCGGCGATGCCGCGCTGCGCAGCTTCGCTCCCGACGTCGAGCCGGTGTTGTGGCCCGAGCACTTCGACATCGCGATCCGCGTCGACGGCGTCAACTACGGAGTGTCGCCGGGCGACGACTACATCGACGAGGCGTACGCCTATGTCGGCGTCGACCCCGTGCCCGAGGACGAGTTCTGGAACGCGCCGTTCGGGGCGGCGCGCCCGCTCGCCGAACTCGCGGGTGCAGACGCGGTGACGGCGTTCTTCAGCGAAGGGCGCTCACCGCAGTAGCGACGAGCGTCACGATCACGGCTGCGACGCCGGTCAGCGCGATCGAACGTGGGACCGCGTGGCCGTCGACCACGATCATGATGGCGGTGATCAGCACAGCCGTGAGGGCGAGCGCAGGCACGACCGCGGGCCCGAGCCCGGCCAGCAGCAGCGCGGCGGTGACCCCGGCGAACGCCAGCCCGGTCGTCGCTTCGACGACCGGGTAGCGGGGGCTGATCGGCAGGCCGCAGTCGAAACACTTGCCGTGCAACACGAGCCAGCCGACGACGGGGAGGTTGTGTCGTGCGCGGATCGGGTTGCCGCACCGCGGACACTTCGACGGCGGCGACACGATCGACTCGCCCGCGGGGACGCGATAGATGACGACGTTCAGGAACGAGCCGACGGCAAGTCCGAGCACCGCCGCGAGGACGGCCCAGAACCAGATCGGGATCACGCCGACGATTGTGCCGTCAGTTCTTCCTCACGCTGCGGTGTGATCGGCGCGCACGCCTGGCAGAGGAAGACTGCGAGGACGAGCAGGACGAGGGTCACCGTCAATGCGCGCAGGACGCCGACGTGGTCACCGACGAAACCGACCAGCGGCGGTCCGGCCAGGAACGACACGTAGGCGATCGAGGCTGCGACACTGACCCGGGCGGCGGCCCGGCGCGGATCATCGGCTGCCGCGCTCATGCCTGTCGGGAAGCCCAGCGAGGTACCGATCCCCCACGCGGCAACGCCGGCAAAGGCCGCAATGAGCGAATGCCCGAACACCACAAGGACGAGACCGGCGACAGCGATGATGGCCGAGACGCGCAGCACCGGCACGCGGCCGCGACGATCCAGCACCGCCGGCCCGAACCAGCGCCCGGTCGTCATCGCGGCGAGGAAGACCGCGAGCGCGGCGGTGCCGGTCGCGGCGGACGTGTGGTAGCCGTCGATCATCGAGATACCGATCCAGTCGTTGCCCGTGCCCTCGGTGAAGGCGAGGCACAGCACGAACAGACCGATGAGCAGCGTGCGCGGCTCACGCCACGCTGCGAGGGCCGAGCGTCGGGACGCGTGCGGTTCTTCCCGGTGCGGCGAGACCATGAAGCCACGCATGGTCGACAGCGGGACCCAGGCCGCGACCAGCACGGCGATCGTGACCAGATGCGCCGGGATCGGGACGCGGAGGGCCACCATGATCGCTCCGATGGCGGCGCCGGCGACCGTCCCGACACTCCAGCCCGCATGGAATCGAGACATGATCGATTTGCCGAGCTGCTGCTCGACATACGCGCCCTGCACGTTCATTGCGACGTCCCACGCGCCGTTGCCGAGGCCGAAGAGGAACAGCCCGATGCACACCGGGATCGGGCCTGCCAGGAAGCCGACGCCGGCCAGAGACAGACCGACACTGAGCACGATCGTCATCACCGACACCGTGCGCGCCTCGCCGAAGTGGCCGACCACGAGACCAGAGATCGGGAGGGCGACCATGGAGCCGAGCGCAGCGCAGAGCAGGATCAGGCCCAGTTCGCCGGGGGTCACGCCGAGTCGTTCGCGGATCTGTGGAATCCGGGACGCCCACGTCCCCATGGCCAGTCCCGAACCGATGAACGCCACATAGACCGCGCGCACCCCTCGGCTGACGGCCGGTTCGACGGATTGCGTGGTCACCGCCTCCACGCTAGCGGTTCGGCGTGGAAACGTTATCGGCCGTTGAGCAGCTCCACGACGGGCGCGAACGGCTCGAGGTACTCGGCGTTCACGGTGACGTAGGACGTGCCCAGCGTGTCCCGGCGACGTTCGAGCTCGTCGGCCATGGCCTGAGGCGATCCCTGCACGAGCGCAAGCGACTCGGCGGCTTGCAGGGTCGCCAGGTCAGCACCGATGTACTGCTGGGCGTGTGGCGGCACGTTGTCACCGACGACGAAGAGGCTGGTCACGAACTCGATCTGATCGGCCCGATCCCCGGCGTGGTCGCGCACCTGCCCGAGCATCTCGGCGACCCGGCTTCGTGGCGTCAGCGCGCCGGCGGCAACGGTGACCACGTCGGCGATCTGGGCCGCCAACCGCAGCGCGCGCGGCCCGGACGCAGCCATGATGACCGGCGTGTGCTGGTCAGCGCCGTCGAGCCTGCGCACCGTCCCCACCGTGTCTGCGACCTGGGCGAGGCGGTCGGCGGCCGATCCCCACGTCAGCCCCATCTCGCGCGTCCACTCCTCGACGACCGGGCGGCCGGTGCCGATGCCGAGTTCGAACCGGCCCTCGGTCATCGCCGTCATGGTGTGTGCTTCCCACGCGGCCAGTCGCGCCGGACGAAGCGGTGCGGCGAGCACCCAGGTGCCGACGCGAATGGGAGCGACGGCCGCGGCCAAGGCGAGCGAGGGCAGCGGTGCCGGCAGTTGCAAACCATCCGGCATGAGCAGCGAGGTGTATCCCAGGTCGGCGACGCGTCGCGCCGTGTGCAGCCATCGTTGGGCGCCGCCGTGGGGCGTGGCCACCACGCCGAAGCGGAACGGCCTAGTCGTTACATCCACGAATCATTCATAGCACGAATGATTCGGGTCAGGCCAGCTCGTCCAGTCCCATCGGGGCCCGGCCGGCGGGTTGCGTGGGACGCGGGGTCAGCGGCTCGACGTGGTAGCACGGGCGGCGCACGGGCTTGTCCGCCTCGAGCAGCAGCGTCTCGTCACCGTGCATGATCTCGACGCCGCCGTCGTCGACCTCCGAAGCCGTGTAGGTCACCTCGTCCGACCCGACCTCGACGAGGAGGTGGGCTCCGTGCCAGACGAGGTGGAAGGCGAGCCGCGTCCAGCCCGGCGCGAGCTGCGGACGGAACGAGAGATTGCCGCCGTGGTCGCGCATGCCGCCGAAGCCGGCGACGACCGCGAGCCAGGTGCCGGCCAGCGATGCGATGTGCAGCCCGTCGCGAGTGTTGTGCTCGAGGTCGCGCAGATCCATCATCGCGGCTTCGGTCAGGTAGTCGGACGCAAGGTCGAGATGCCCGACCTCGGCACCGACGATCGCCTGCGTGCACGCCGACAGCGACGAATCACGCACGGTGATCGCGTCGTAGTACTCGAACGCGCGAGCCTTCTCTTCGAGGCTGAACTGGTCGCCGAACCAGTGCATCGCCAACACGAGGTCTGCCTGCTTGACGACCTGCATGCGATAGATCTCCATGTACGGCGACTTGAGCAGCAACGGATAGCCACCGTCGTTCTCGCACGCCTCGAAGTCCCACACCTCGCGACTGGTACTCCCGAGATCTTGCTCGTGGACACGGCGCTCGTCGTCGAAGGGCACCGCCACCTTCGACGCGGCGGAGCGCCACGTCTTGATCTCCTCGACAGACACATCGAGCGCATCTGCCGACTTCTTCCACCGCTCGGCGACATCGGCCGCCGCGATCAGATTTCGGGCGGCGGCGAGGTTCGTGTAGATGTTGTCGCGGACGATCGCGCTGTACTCGTCCGGCCCCGTGACGCCGTCGATGTGGAACTTCTCGTCCGGGCCGATGTAGCCGAGCGACATCCACAACCGCGCGGTCTCGACGAGGATCGGCACGGCGTAGCGCTCTTCGAATGCGTCGTCCTGCGTCCAGTCGAGATAGCGTCTGACCGCCAACGCGATGTCGGCGTTGATGTGCATCGCGGCCGTGCCGGCCGGCCAGTAGCCGGAGCACTCCTGCCCCCGGATCGTGCGCCACGGGAAGGCGGCGCCGGCCATGTGCAGTTGGGTCGCACGCTCGCGCGCGAGATCGAGCGTCGACCAACGCCAGCGCAGGGCGTCGCGCGCTGCGTTCGCCGAGGTCGCCGTCAGCACCGGGAGCACGAACGCCTCGGTGTCCCAGAACGCGTGGCCGTCGTAACCCGGCCCGGTCAGGCCCTTCGCGGGGATCGCACGCTGCTCGGCGCGCAGGCCCGACTGCAGTGTGTGGAACAGGGCGAACCGCACCGCCTGCTGGATCGCCGGTGCACCCTCGATCTCGACGTCGGAACACGACCAGAACAGATCGAGTGCCGCGCGTTGCTCCTTGGCGAGTTCGTCCCAGCCGGCGTGCCGCGCCGACATGAGCGCGGCGCCGGTCTGGTCGCTCAGAGCACGCAGCGAGCGTTGGCTCGACCAGCCGTAGCTGACGAACTTGGTGAGGCCCAGTCGTTGCCCGGGCTCGAGGAGCGTGGCCACCGTGTACCTGGCCATGTCGGGCTGCACCTTCAGATCGGTCGCGTAACCGTCGGGCGCAATCACGTTGTGCTCCATGGCAGCGCCCATGCGCAGCTTGCTCGCGTTCGTGCCGTGCAACAGCCACGCGCGGCTGCCCTCGCCGTCGTGGGCGATCGACTCCAGCGGCGCCTCCATGAGTGAGGCGACGCGTGGATCCTTCGACTGCGCAGGCACGAATTCGTTCGCGACGAGTTCCGACTGCACGACGACGCGCGCGGAGTCGCCGACTGCCTCGACCTCCCAGTCGATGGCCATGATCGAACGTTGTGTGAGCGACACGAGCCGCTTGGAGCGCACCCGGACGACCTGCCCGGACGGCGCGGCCCACTCGACAACGCGCGACAAGATGCCGGTACGCATGTCGAGCACGCGGTCGTGATGCAGGATCTCGCCGTAGCGCAGATCGAACGGCTCGTCGTCGACCAGAAGCCGGATGATCTTGCCGTCGGTGACGTTGAGAATCGTCTGCCCGACCTCGGGAAAGCCGTACCCGGCCTCGGCGTACGGCAGCGGACGGTTCTCGTAGAAGGAGTTCAGATAGGTTCCGGGCAGTCCGTGCGGGTCGCCCTCGTCGAGAGTTCCGCGTGCACCGATGTGTCCGTTCGACAGGGCGAACAGCGATTCGGACCGGGCCAGGTCGTCGAGATCGAGACCGACCTCGCGCAACTCCCAGGGTTCGATCGGGTACCGGTCGGAATGCTTACGTGTCATGACTGGAGCTGATCGAGTGAAGTGACCACGGTCGATGCGCCGTGTTGCTCGAGCTCCTTGCCGTGTTCGTCGTCGAGTCTGTTGACTCCGACGACATAGCCGAACTTGCCTGCATGGCCCGCCTGGACGCCGGCGAGCGCGTCCTCGAACACGACCGCCTGCTCGGGCGCGACGCCGGCGAGCCGCGCCCCTTCGAGGAACGAATCCGGCGCCGGTTTGCCCTTCAGGTGTTTCTCGGCGATCGTGTTGCCGTCGACGCGTCCCTCGATGAACTTCTCGAGGCCGGTCACGTGCAGCACGTCCTTGGTGTTCGCGCTCGACGACACGACGTAGCGGCGCAGACCTGCCTTCTCGGCGGCTTCGAGGTAACGCCGCGCGTCCTCGAACACTTTGACACCGTCGTCCTTGATCGCCTTGAGCAGCAACTGGTTCTTGCGATTGCCGACGCCGTAGACGGTGTTCGCGTCCGGCTTGTCGTCGGGCTTGCCGTCGGGCAGATCGATCCCGCGCGAGTGCAGGAAATCGCGCACCCCGTCCGAGCGTGGCTTGCCGTCGACCTGGTCGCCGTAGTCGCGGTCGGTGAACTCACTCTGACCGTGCTCAGCCAGGATCGGGTCGAAAGTCTGCTTCCACGCCTTGCGGTGCACGGAGGCAGTATCGGTGAGGACGCCGTCCAGATCGAACAGGCACGCGGTCACGGTTTCGGGCAGTCCGAGCATGGTCCCAGCATCCCCCTCGTCACAGTCGCACTATCGGCGGCCTGGGCGTGCCCTAAGTTCGAAGGGTGACCGACCTCGATCTGTCTGCGCTCCCGCCGTCGATGCCTGGTCTCGACACGCACCTCGGCATCTCGCTGACCTCCGCATCCGGCGATGAAGTCGTCATGAAATGGACGGTGCGCCCGGAGATCACCCAGCCGTTCGGGATCGTGCACGGCGGCATGTACTGCGCGGCGGTCGAGTCGTCGGCCAGCGTGGGCGCCGCACTCTGGATCCGCGACCAGACCGACGGTGGGCGCGTGGTCGGAGTGAGCAACCAGACCGATTTCTACCGCGCGGTCACCGAGGGCGAATTGACCGCCGTGGCACGGCCGATCCACCGTGGGCGTAGCCAGCAGGTCTGGCGGGTAGACATCTCAGACAAGGACGAACGCCTCGTCGCCCAGGGGCAGGTCCGGCTGCAGAACCTGACGGACTCCCACCGGGGTCCGGGGCACTAGCGGCACCAGCGGTACGAGCAACAACGACAAGGAGACCCCTGTGTCATCAGCGACATTCACCACACCGGACGGCGACAAGCTCGACCTCGACATCAGCGACGTCACCGAAGGCGCCCCAGGCGCGAACATCGGCAAGCTGCTCTCGAAGACCGGGCTGGTCACCTTCGATTCCGGTTTCGCGAACACCGCATCGTGCTCGTCCGAGATCACCTACATCGACGGCGACGCCGGGATTCTGCGCTACCGCGGCTATCCCATCGACCAGCTCGCCGAGGGGTCGACGTTCCTCGAGACGAGCTACCTGCTGATCTACGGCGAGTTGCCGACCGCCGACCAGCTGGCCGAGTTCGAGGAGCGCATCCGACGGCACACGCTGCTGCACGAGGACCTCAAGCGGTTCTTCGACGGGTTCCCGCGCGACGCGCACCCGATGCCGGTGCTGTCGTCGGCGGTGTCGGCGCTGTCGACGTTCTACCAGGACGCGCTCGACCCGTTCGACGAGGCGGACGTCGAGCTGTCCACGGTGCGACTGCTGGCGAAGCTGCCGACGATCGCGGCGTACGCGTACAAGAAGTCGATCGGGCAACCGTTCCTCTATCCCGACAACTCGCTCGGGCTGGTCGAGAACTTCCTGCGCATGACGTTCGGATTCCCCGCCGAGCCCTACGAAGCCGATCCGGCTGTCGTCCGAGCGCTCGATCAGCTGTTCATCCTGCACGCCGACCACGAGCAGAACTGTTCGACCTCGACCGTGCGCCTGGTCGGCTCGTCGCAGGCGAACCTGTTCGCCTCGGTGTCGGCCGGCATCAATGCGCTGTTCGGCCCGTTGCACGGCGGCGCGAACCAGTCTGTGCTCGAGATGCTGCAGCAGATCAAGGCCGACGGCGGCGACGTCTCGTCCTTCGTCGAGCGCGTGAAGAAGAAGGAAAAGGGCGTCAAGCTCATGGGCTTCGGCCACCGGGTCTACAAGAACTACGACCCGCGCGCGGCGATCGTGAAGAAGGCGGCCGACGGGGTGTTGTCGGCGATGGGCAAGCGTGACGATCTGCTAGACATCGCGATGGAACTCGAAGGCGTGGCGCTCGACGACGACTACTTCGTCGAGCGCAAGCTCTACCCGAACGTCGACTTCTACACCGGGCTGATCTACCGGGCGATGGGCTTCCCGACCAAGATGTTCACCGTCCTGTTCGCGATCGGCCGGCTGCCCGGCTGGATCGCCCAGTGGCGCGAGATGATCAACGACCCGCAGACGAAGATCGGCCGTCCGCGCCAGCTCTACACCGGCGCCCCCGAGCGTGAATACCTCGCCATCGAAAAGCGCTGACGCTCCCGACAGTGGTCAGTTCGGGCCGCAGTGGTCAGTTGTAACTGACCACTGCGGCCGAAACTAACCACTGTCACGGAGGGCGAGGCGGGCGGCCTGCCAGCCGCCCATGCCGTGCGATCCGCCGCCGGGTGGCGTGGCCGCCGAACACAGATAGACCCCCGGGACGGGCGTTGCCCACGGGCGGGTCGAGAGCACCGGTCGCGCGAGCAGTTGGCGCAGGTCGGCGGTTCCGCCGCCGATGTCGCCGCCGACCAGGTTCGCGTCGAAGGCTTCGAGCGCGGCCGGTGACAGGACGTGACGGGCCAGGACGCGGTCGCGAAATCCCGGAGCGGACCGTTCGATGGTGTCCTCGATGACGCTGGTCATGTCGCGGGTGGAACCGTTCGGGACGTGGCAGTACGCCCAGAGCACGTGCTTTCCCGCCGGCGCTCGCGACGGGTCGGCGACCGACGGTTGCGTGCAGATGACGAACGGACGATCCGGGTGTCCCCCTCGAGCCACCGCCAGCTCGGCGGCGGCCACCTGCTCGGCCGTCCCGCCGAGGTGCACCGTGCCGGCGTGGACGAGCCGTTGATCGCGCCAGGGCACGGGCGCATCGAGCGCCCAGTCGACCTTGAAGACGCCCGGCCCGTAGCGGTACCGAGCCAGCCGCGCGCGGTAGCGCGACGGCAGTCGCTCCCCCGCAACCGCCAGCAACTGCCGCGGAGTCAGATCGAGCAGGGTGATCGGCGCGGGCGGCAGCTCTGCCAACGACCGCACCGCACTGCCGGTCACGATCTCGGCACCGGCCGCCTGCAGGGCATCGGTGAGGTGCGCAACCAGCATGCCGCTGCCGCCTCGGGCAAACGGCCAGCCCGTCGTGTGTGCGAGCGCGCCGAGCATGATCGCGAAGCCGGCGGTCACCGGCGCTCGTAGCGGCAGCACCGAGTGCGCCGCGAGCCCGGCGAAGAGCGCTCTCGTCCTGGTCTGGCGAAAGGCGACCCGCGCGATGCCTGCGGCCGGCAGCGGTGCAGTGAGCGCGAACCGCGTCGCGCGCCCGGCGATGTGCGCGACTGCGGCGGGCGACGGCACGCTCAACACCGCATCGAGCACGTCAGTGCGCGCGGCCGCCGAGATCAGCGCTCGCCACATTCGTCCGTCGCATCCCAACCCCGCTGTGGTGTCGTCGATGTTCTGGTGCAGCAGAGCGGCGCCGCCCTCGAGTGGATGAGCCAGCGGGACGGACGGGCGTGCCCACAGCGAGTCGGGCACCCCGAGCGCGCGAAAGGCCGGCGAGGCGGCTGCGAGCGCGAGCACGGTCGCGCCCACATCGTGGCGGAAGCCGGGCAGCGTGAGTTCTTCGGTGCGCATCGCGCCGCCGACGCGATCAGCGCCCTCGAGCACCAACACCCGGCGACCGGCGCGGGCCAAGGCCAGCGCGCCGACCAACCCGTTCGGACCGGCGCCGACAACGACCGCGTCGTAGGGCACGTTCCGACCCTGTCACAGCATTGCTGGGCACCCGATCAGCGGCACAACTGGGCCGGTCTCGACGGAGTAGAAAGAGGTCATGGCCTACTACCAGCGGCGCGGGAGCGTGCCGCCCAAGCGGCATACGCAGCACCGCGCACCGGACGGCTCGCTCTACTACGAGGAGCTGATGGGCGAGGAGGGCTTCTTCTCCGATTCCACGCTGCTCTACCACGTCGGGATTCCGTCCGCGCTCGTCGATGTGCGCACGTGGGTGCTGCCCGATCAGCAGACAGTTCCGAATCAGCCGCTGCTGCCGATGCACCTCCGCCTGCCGGAACTGTTCAAAGAGATCGACGTCGAGTCGACCGACGCGGTGACCGGGCGGCGGCTGTTCCTCGGCAACGACGACGTGCGGCTGAGCTACGTCGTCGCCGGCCGACCCTCGCCGCTGTACCGCAACGCGATCGGGGACGAGTGCATCTACGTCGAATCCGGACGCGCGACCGTCGAGACGATCTTCGGCCCGCTCGAGGCGCGCCAGGGCGACTACGTGCTGCTCCCCCGCGCGACCACGCATCGGTGGGTGCCCGATCCCGACTCGGACGAGGTGCTGCGGCTGTACTGCATCGAGGCGAACAGCCATATCGTCCCCGCGCGGCGCTACCTGTCGAAGTTCGGCCAGTTGCTGGAGCACGCGCCGTACTGCGAACGGGATCTGCATGGGCCGGGCGACCTTCCCGACCCGATCACGGCTGAAGCTGACGTCGAGGTCTACATCAAGCACCGCGGCGACGGGCCCGGTGGGATCGCCGGGACGGTGCACGTCGGGCCGCACCACCCCTTCGACCTGGTCGGCTGGGACGGTTGTCTGTATCCGTACACGTTCAATGTGTCCGACTTCGAGCCGATCACCGGCCGCGTGCACCAGCCGCCGCCGGCCCACCAGGTGTTCGAAGCCAACAACTTCGTCGTGTGCAACTTCGTGCCGCGCAAGGTCGACTACCACCCGCTGTCGATCCCGGTGCCGTACTACCACTCCAACGTCGACTCCGACGAGGTGATGTTCTACTGCGGCGGCAACTACGAGGCACGCAAGGGATCGGGCATCGGTCAGGGGTCGGTGTCGCTGCATCCCGGCGGCCACTCGCACGGGCCGCAGCCCGGCGCCTACGAGCGCTCGATCGGAGCCGAGTTCTTCGACGAGCTCGCCGTCATGGTCGACACCTTCCGACCGCTCCGCCTCGGCGAGGGTGCCCGCGCCAGCGACGACGGCCGGTACGCGTGGACGTGGTCAGGCCGCGGACCCGGAGACGCGTGAGCGCAACACACGATCCGGACGGCTTCGGGCTCGATCACCTGCCCTACGGCGTGGTCCGCTCCGAAAGTCGACAAGTCGCTGTCGTTAGATACACAGATCGACTGCTCGACTTGTCGACAATTGATACCGAGCTCTTCGCCGCCGGCACCCTCGACGCCTTCCTGGCCGCCGGGCCCGAAACCTGGCGCCAGGTGCGCTCGGCGATCCGAGCCGCGATCCAGGCCGATCGCACGCCGCTGCTGGCGCTCGCGCAGGCGAAACCGGTGTTGCCGTACACGGTGGCCGACTACGTCGACTTCTACGCCTCGGAACACCACGCAGCCAACGCCGGGCGGATCTTTCGCCCCGGCGCCGAACCGTTGACCCCGAACTGGAAGCACCTCCCGATCGGCTATCACGGCCGCGCCGGCACAGTCGTCGTGTCCGGCACCGAGGTGCGCCGGCCGTGCGGGCAGTTCCCGTCCCCCGGCGGACCGATCGAGTACGCACCGAGTCGCAGGCTGGACTTCGAGGCCGAGGTCGGATTCGTCGTCGGCGTGGCGAGCGAACCCGGCGTCGCGATCCCGGTCGACGCGTTCGCCGAGCACGTCCTCGGGCTGACACTGCTCAACGACTGGTCGGCGCGCGACATCCAAGGCTTCGAGACCGTGCCGCTCGGTCCGCACCAGGGCAAGTCGTTCGCGACCTCGGTGTCGGCCTGGATCACGCCCCTCGACGCCCTCGAGCGGGCCTGGCGCCCGCCACCGCAACGAGACGTGCCACCGCCGCGGCACCTGGCCGACGTCGACCTGCCCGGCGGCCTAGACCTCGAGTTGACGGTGAGCATCAACGGCACCGTCGTGAGCCGTCCCCCGTTCGCGACGATGTACTGGACCCCCGGGCAACTGCTCGCCCAGGTCACCAGCAACGGCGCGCGGGCACGCACCGGCGACCTGCTGGGTTCCGGCACGGTCAGCGGTCCCGATCGAGATCAGTTCGGCAGCCTGCTCGAACTCGCGTGGAACGGCACGGACCCGATCCCGGTCGGCGCGTCCGCGCGGGCCTGGCTCGAGGACGGCGACGAGGTCGTGATGACCGCCTCGGCTCCGTCGAACGACGGCGGTCGCCTCGAACTCGGCGAGGTGCGCGGCCGGGTCGTCGGAGCTGCCCTCCGTGCGTGATGGCCGCGCTCGCGACCCACGCCGTAGGTTCATCTGCGATGCTGATCCTGCGCGTGGAACCGAACCCGGCCCGCGGAACGAACAGTGACCGTGGAGGCTGCACTGGACGATGTCGGCGTTCGCCTGAACGCCGGACAACCTGAGGCACTCGAGGAGTGTTACCGCGCCCTCGGCCCGCTCGTCGCGTCCTACATCGCGCGCTACGTCCCCCAACCAGACGTCGAGGACGTCCTCCAGCGCGTGTTCTACGAGGTCTGGCGGGTGCACCAGCGCTACGACCCGAACCTGTCGCTACGCGGATGGGTGCTCGGCATCGCGCGCAAGCGCGCCATCGATCACCTCCGCAAGCGCCGTGACGTCGTCGTGCCGATCGACTCGATGCGCGAGATCATCGGTGACGACGGCCGCGAAACGGCCGAACGACTGGTGTGGGCCGACGAGGTCCGCACCGCATTGGACGCGCTTCCCCAACCGCAACAACAGGTGATTGAAATGGCCTACTTCGACGGCTACACGCAGAGCGAGATCGCCGTAGCCCTCGACATCCCCCTCGGCACGGTGAAGACCCGCACCTCGCGCGGTATGCACCGCCTGGCCGCCCTCCTTGAAGACACAAGGGACCACGTATGAGCGCGCATCTGACTGATGAACTCCCTCGCCTGCTGACCGGCGAGGCCAGTCACGAGGCCGTGCTCGAGGCCGCCGCCCATCTTCGGACCTGCGTCGACTGTCAGCAGGAACTGGTCTCGGCCGTCGTCGCCCACGCCTCACTCACCTCGGCGCAACGGTTCGCGCCGGAGATCGTGGCACGTGGGCAGGCCGGCAACTTCACCCATCACGCCGATACCGACATCGACATCGACATCGACGAGCGCGTGCAGCGCGAACTGCCGGATCTGTCGGTGGTTTTCGCTCAGGTGCGGCAAGAGGCCGAGGAAGGCTTCCGCCCGGACCGCCGACCGGGCCACGGGCGTCGCTACCTCGTCGCAGTGGCCGCCGCCGTCGTGCTCGCCGGTGCCGGCACCGGCATCTACTTCGCAACGACGGGCGGTGGTTCGTCGGCGCCGACAAGTCGCACTGTGGCGCTCAATGCCTTCGACATGGGCACGACCTCGGCCACCGCCCACATCAGCAACGGGACGATCGACCTGACAGCCACGTCGCTGCCGAAGCTCACCGCGCAGCGTTACGAGGTCTGGCTGACCAACGACAAGCGCACCCAGATGCAGCCGATCGGTTGGATCAGCGACAACGGCACCGCCAAGATCACCGTCCCGATGGATCTGATGAAGCACTACGACGATCTCGAGGTCAGCATCCAAAACGTCGCCGCGCACAGCTACGACTTCAGCGGCATGAGCGTGCTGCGCGGCGCGATCGATTGACGAACTAGCGCGGCCGTTTGGGCGGCAGCGGGATGAACATGCTCGTCCGCGCCGCGTACTCGTCCCATCCCTCGCGTTTCGACATGTGCTTCTCGAGGATGCGAGCGCCGGAACCCTTGGTCAGCAGCAGCGTCATGAGCACCGGCGCCGGCAGAGTGAGGACGCCGGGCCACGCGTCGGCGGCGACCAGGAAGATCCCCCACCACACGCACGCGTCCCCGAAGTAGTTCGGGTGCCGGGTGTAGCGCCACAGGCCGACGTCGATGACCTTGCCCTTGTGCGCGGGGTCAGCACGCCAGCGCTCCATCTGGGCGTCGCCCACGGCTTCGAAGAACACACCGACGACCCAGAGCCCGACGCCGATCCAGGCGACGACGCCGACCGGTCGAGCTTCGAACGCCCCGACGAGGATCGGCGCAGCGATCACGAACGCGAGCAGACCCTGCAGCAGATAGACCGAGCGCAGTGCGTACAGGTCGGGATTGCCCTTTGCCTTCGCGAGGAGCTGCTCGTAGCGCGGGTCCTCCGGCTTGCCGATCGTGCGCCTGCCGATGTGCGTGGCCAACCGCAATCCCCACAGCACAGGCAACACGAGCAGCAGCCAGCGGCGTACCCCGTTGCAGTGGCCTGCCACCACGAAGAACGTGACGACGGCAATAGCGCAGAACAGCAGACCCCACGCGGTGTCGATGACACTGTGCTTGCCCGCGATCTTCGACGCGATGAACGTCGCGATCAGGACGGCGAGAACCGCGAGGGCGCTCCAGAGCAGATTGCCGGCGAACGCCGAGCCGTCGAAGGACACCCGTCCAGTGTTACTGACGAGGGGTGGGCGCTGCCCACGGCCGCGTCGCCGGCATCGCGCTGGACCCATCGTCCGCCGGCTTCACCGCGAGGAACTGATCGACGCCCATTCGGCCCTCCTCGAAGCTCAGCGCGCCACCGACGAGGTACAGCCGCCATACGCGCGCGGTCTCTTCGCCGAGCAGGGCGACGAACTCGTCCCACCGCGACTCGAGTGTGTCGATCCAATGCGCGACCGTCGTGACGTAGTGCTCGCGCATCGCTTCCACATCGCGCATCTCGAAGCCGGCGCCCTCGAGGTAGCCGAGGGTCTGCGACAGCGGACGCATGTGCATGTCCGGCGCAATGTAGGACTCGATGAACGCACCACCACCGGGCGCAGTGCCGTGATGGCGCGACATCTGCTGCAGCAGCAGACGTCCGGTCGGTTTGAGCGCGTCGTACAGGATTCCTGCGTATGTCGGGTAGTGCTCTTCGCCGACGTGCTCGCCCATCTCGATCGAGCTCACCGCATCGAAGCTGCCATCAGCGCCGTCGAACTCGCGGTAGTCCTGTAGCCGCACCTGGACGCGGTCCTCGAGACCGCGGTCGGCGACACGCTTGGCGATGTGGTCGCGCTGCTGGGCCGACAACGTGATTCCGGTTGAGTGCACCCCGTAGTGCTCCGCCGCGTGCAGGATCAGGGATCCCCAGCCGCAGCCGATGTCGAGGTGCTTCATGCCTGGCCGCAGATCGAGTTTGCGGCAGATGAGGTCGAGCTTGGCGTGCTGCGCATCGACCAGTGACATCGACGGATCGGTGAAGTACGCGGACGAGTAGGCCATCGTCTCGTCGAGCAACAACTCGTAGAAGTCGTTGGACAGGTCGTAGTGGTGCGAAATCGCGGCGCGGTCGCGCAACAGCGTGTGCAGGCGTCCTGACAATCTCGCTTCGGTCGCCGGCGGCTTCGGCGGCAGTCCGAGTGCGCCGAGACGGACCGCGGTCGCCGCAGCCTTGACCTTGCCCGTGGTCGTGAGCGCGATGCCGGTCGAGGGTCGCTGCCGGGCCAGCTGCCAGGCCTGGCGAAAGCCGTCGGCCAGGTCCCCTTCGACGTCGATGTCGCCGGTGACGTAGGCGCGAGCAAGACCGAGTTCGCCCGGTGCCCACAGCAGTCGCCGCAAGGCCCGTCGGCTGCGAATCACCAGCACCGGTCCGCCGCTCGGGCCGGTCTCACTGCCGTCCCAGGCGCGCAGCCGCACCGGGAGTTCGATGCCGACGGTGTCACGGATCAGATCGGCCAGGCGCGAGGCTATGGACGTGGGCACGGTGACCTCCGGGTCGGACGGGTGCTGGGGACGAGGCTGGACGGGCAGGCGTTTGCGCCAGAGCCGGATCCCGTGGACGGTGATGAGCGCACGCACCAGCCAGGTCTCGAACGGGTGGCGAAGGGCGGCGGTGACGACCGAGCGTGTCGTGGCCGGAACGGCCGCGCCGCGCACCGATGCGACGAACGGACGTTGGCCGGGGCGGTGCAAGGTGATGGTGAGCGCGAGCGTCCCGTCGGGTTCCGGCAGGCTCATGCGGTACGAACCGTCGACGGGGTAGAACGGCGAGACGTAGAACTGTTTGTCGACGTCAGCGCGTCCGGCGTCGTCGGTGCGGAGCAGGTAGCGGTGCCGCTGCCCGTAGGTGTTGTGTACCTCGGCGATCACGCAGACCAGCGCACCGGACGGGTCGTGGCACCAGAACAACGACAGCGGGTTGAAGACGTAGCCGGCGCTGCGCGCGTTCGTCAGCATCGTGACCCGGCCGCCGCCGAGTTCGATGCCGTGCTCGGCGAGGTAGTCGTCGATGTTGGCGCGCAGGGACTTCGTCTCGTCACCGAGATGATCACGCGATTCGAAGCGGGCCAGCCAACCCAGCCCGCGCGGAAGTCGCGGCAAGTCGTCGAGGTCGACGTACCACTGGTAACTGCGGTGTCGTACGTCGTGCCGCACCGGCTCGGAACGCACGTGGCTGATGTCGACCTCGTACAGGCGAGCCGCTACCACTCGACCCCCAGGCTCGCGGCCGCGTCGACACCCGACCTGGCGCCGTCCTCGTGGAAACCCCATCCGTGATAGGCCCCGGCGAAAGCGAGCACACCGTCGTTGAGTTCGGGCAGGCGCTTTCGGGCAGCCACCGATTCGGTCGTGTACACGGGATGCTCGTAGCTCATCCGGTCGATGATCGTGGCCGGGTCGACATGATCTTCGCCGTTGAGTGTCACGACGTAGGTGCGCTGCGCGCCGAGTTCGTCGAGGCGCTGGAGCCGGTTCATGTTGTAGCTGACCTGCACCGACTCGGGCAGCGCCGAACACGACCGCATCGCGTAGTTCCACGACCCCTGCGCGCGGCGCGCGGCCGGCAGCACAGAGATGTCTGTGTGCAGCAGGGTCGGGTTGACCGTGTATTCGATGCTCGTCAGGAGTTCGTGTTCGACCGCAGTCGGTGCGTCGAGCATGGCGAGGGCCTGGTGCGGGTGCACTGCGATCACGACGCCGTCGTAGTGCTCGGCGCTGTCGTCGTCGGCGCGGATGGCCACGCCCGTGCTCGTCCGTTCGACCGAGCGAACCGGTGCGGATGTCTGGACCGCGGTGAGTCCCTTCGCCGCGCGCTCGACGTAGCGTGCCGAGCCACCGACGACCGTGTACCAGATCGGCGAGCCGGTCACCTGCAGCATCCCGTGGTTCTGCAGGAACGAGAACAGGTAGCGCGCGGGATAGTCGCCGGCCCGGTCCGGCGCGGTCGACCAGACGGCAGCGACGAGCGGGGTGACGAAGTGCTGCTCGAAGTAGCTGGTGAACCCGTTGTCGCGGAGGAACTGCCGCAGCGTGCGGTGATCGTGCTCGTCGCCGAGGATTTCGTGCGCGCACCGGTGGAACCGACGTACCTGGCTGAGCATGCGCAGGTAGCGCGGCTTCGTGACGGCTCGCACCGAGGGCAACAGTCCGGACAGGCCGCGTCCGCCGGCGTATTCGAGCCCGCACTGATCGCACGAGATCGACATGCTCATGTCGGATTCCTGCGTCGCGACGTCGAGTTCGGCGAACAGCCGTAACAGGGTCGGATAGGTGCGGTGGTTGTGCACGATGAAGCCGGTGTCCACCGACAGCACCGACCCGCCCGGATCGCTGCCAGTGGCGACCTCATGGGTGTCGGCGTGCCCGCCGAGGCGTGCGTCGGCCTCGTAGAGTGTGACGTCGGCGCCGCGCTGCAGAACGTGCGCTGCAGTCAGCCCGCCGACGCCGCTCCCGACGACAGCGATCTTGCGTCGCGTCACGTGCCCTGCCCTTCGTCCGTGCGTTCGCGTCTATACAACTGTTCGTAGCCGAACGCCGTGAAGGTTTCACCTCGGGCATGACGAAGGGGCGGCGGCACGGGAGGGATGTGCCGCTCGCCCCTTCGCCGTCGAGTGTAGGGCATGGCAAGCATGATCGGGCAACTCCCAGCCAGTAGTTTGCTGAGAGTGCCGGACGACATGTACTTCGCTGTTTTGGACGAGAACGACGGTGGCGGTCGCTACCTCGCGGGGCCCGGTACGGCGGGCCCGTGGAATGCGGGGTTTCAGCACGGCGGGCCGCCGAGCGCACTTCTGGTGCGCGCCGCACACCGGGCTGTGGAGCCCCGCGACACGCCGTTCGTAGCCGTGCGCGTCGCCGTCGAATTCGTCGGTCCTGTGCCCGTCGGTGAGGTCGAGGTGACGGCGAGTGTGGTGCGCGCCGCGCGCAGTGCGGCGCTCGTCGCGGTGACCCTCTCAGCTCAATCCCGGTTGTGTCTGCAGGGTCGGGTCTGGCTGGTCGCTGAACGTGACACGACCATGCTGGCCGCGCCCTTGTCCGCGCCGGTCGAGGTACCCACCGGACTGCCCGACCTCGGCGGCGACTTCCCGTACCACGACACGATCGAATGGCAGGCGATCCGAGGCTCGATGCGAACGATCGGACCGGGGCTGGTGTGGGCCCGTCCGCGGCTGCCTTTGGTTGCAGGCGAGTCCATGCGCGGACTGGAACGAGTGGTGCTCGTCGGCGACTCGGCCAGCGGAATCTCGTCGGCACTCGACTGGGACGAGTGGTCGTTCCTCAACATCGACCTCGACGTGCACTTGTCGCGTCCGGTGCAGGGCGAGTGGGTCCTCATCGACGCGGTGACCGACCTCGGCACGTCCGGCAGCGCGCTGGCCCGCTCGACTGTCTCCGACGTCCACGGTCGGGTCGGCGTCACAGCGCAGACCTTGGTGATCGCACCGCGCACAGCGTGACTGGCCCACTGATCGGGCCGGTGGTCACGTACAGTCGCGAGGTGTTCGAGTTTCCGAACCCGGTGAATGAAAAGGCCGCGCGCACCGTCGCTGCCGGCGTCGTTGTGATGTGCGTCGCGACCCTCGTGTTGACGATCGCATTCGGGCACGCCTGGTTGTGGCTCACTGTCGTCCTCGCCTACGGGTTTCTGGCGCGGGTCGCCACCGGCCCCACTCTGAGCCCTCTCGGCCAGGTCGCCACGCGTGTTGTCGCCCCGCGGCTCGGCGCACCCCGGCCGGTCCCCGGACCGCCGAAGCGCTTCGCCCAGGCGATCGGCGCCACGCTGTCGGTCGCGGCGGCAATCGTCGGTGTCGGCTTCGGGCTCGACACGGCGGCGCTCGTGCTCGTGGCGATGATCCTCGTCGCCGCGACGCTCGAGTCGGTGTTCGCGATCTGCATCGGCTGCTGGATCTTCGGCCGGTTGATGGAGTTCGGCGTCATCCCCGAAGAGACCTGCGAAGCCTGCAACAACGTGCAGGCACGCCTCGGCACGGCCTAACCGCTACGCGCACACTGGGTGCCGTGAGCGCAGTACGCGACGCCGAGGTCGACACCTCGCCGGAGTCCGAGCCGGACTCTGACCAGCCGCGTCCGCGTGAACGCCCCGGCCTGGAACTGCTCGCTGTTCTCGGCGTCTCCCTCGGGCTGTCGGGGATTACCGCGCTGCTGTCCTTCATCCGCGCCGAGTGGACGATCCAGGGCGGCATCGGTGCGTCGACGACCACGATCGTCAGTGGTGCGCAGACGACCTATCCGTGGCTCGACCTGCTCGACGATCTGGCCGACCTTCTGCACGGGTTCGCTCCCCCGTTGCTCGCGCTCGTCCTGCTTGCGCGGTACCCGGGCGGACGCGGCTTCGGTGTGGGCTTCGACCGCCGGCGCCTTCGTCTCGAATCGCTGCAGGGTGTCGGCTTCCTCGCGCTGATCGGGATTCCGGGTCTCGCGCTCGTGTACTTCGCACACCGCGCCGGGGTGAACGCATCGCTCGACGTCGTCGACTTCCCCGACGTCTGGTACCGCGTGCCGTACCTGCTGTTGTCGGCGTTCCAGAACGGCTTCGCCGAAGAGATCGTCGTCGTCGCGTTCATGCTGACGCGGCTACGCCAGGTCGGCTGGACGAAGGAACGCGCGCTGAGCGCGTCGGCACTGCTGCGCGGCAGCTACCACCTGTATCAGGGCATCGGCGGTTTCGTCGGCAACCTCGTCATGGGGCTGATCTTCGGCTGGTGGTTCCAGCGCACGAACCGGGTCGTCCCGCTCGTGATCGCGCACTTCCTGCTCGACGCCTTCAGCTTCGTCGGCTACATCTACCTGAAGTCGCACATCAGCTGGCTGTGACCGCGGTCGGCTGACGCTGTCGCTGGTCGGGGACTTTGCATGCGGCAACGACGCTGGTCGGCGACTTTGCATGCGGCAATGTCGCCGGTTGGCGACTTTGCATGTGGCAATGTCGCTGCGGGGCGCGTGCAGGGGCGTGCTCACGACATTGCTGGGTGCAAAGTGCTGCGGGCGTCACGGACCCGAGCGGAGTCCATCAGTGATGCGGCAGATGACTCCAGGGTCACCATATGGATCAGTGATCCAGTTTCGAATCGGCGCTGGGCCCCCGACTTTGCATCCGGCAATGTCGCTGGTTGGCGACTTTGCATGCGGCAATGTCGCTGCGGGGCGCCTGCAGGGGCGCGCTCACGACATTGCTGGGTGCAAAGTGCTGCGGGCGTCACGGACCCGAGCGGAGTGCATCAGTGATGCGGCAGATGACTCCCGGGTCACCACATGGATCAGTGCTGCAATTCGGGTGACGCCGGCAGCGGGCACTGGCATCGTGGGCCGACATGGAGATCGTCCACCCGGTCCACGTCGATGACGCCGCAGGCTGGTTGACCGCGCTGGCCACCACCTTGCTCGGCACGCCGTGGGACGAGAACTTCCCACTGCGCCTCGATCGGTGGACGCGCGATTGGGACGAGGTGCGCACCTGGGGCGTGCGTGATCGCGGCCGGTGGGTCGCCACATTGGCGACCGACGCCAGCCGGCTGACCGTCCCGGGTGTCGACGGCACGACCGCGTCCGTAGCGTCCGACGCATTGACGGCTGTGACGGTCGCCGCCACGCACCGGCGCCGAGGCCTGCTCACGAAGATGCTCACCGACTCGCTGCACGAGGCGAAGGACCGTGGCGACGCCGTATCGATCCTCATAGCGGCCGAGTGGCAGATCTACGGACGGTTCGGGTACGCGCCCGCCACCTGGGCCGCCGAGTACACCTATCACACGCGTCGCACCGGGGCGGCGATGCAACCCGCGCCCACCGGGTTCGTCCGGCAGGTCGAACCAGACGAACTCATCGAGTTCGCCGAGGCGATCTACGACCGGGAGCGTGCGCAACTGCCCGGTGGAATCAACCGCACCGGCACCTGGTGGCCGCGACGGCTCGGCCAGGACGGCTTCGCGCCGTTGCCCGACAACCGCGGCACCTGGATCCTGCACGAATCCGACGACGGCCCGGACGGATTCCTGTGCTGGCGTCCCGGCCGCGAGATGTCCCTCAACGGCACGCTGGGCTCGGTGAAGCTGCTCCAGTTCGTGGCTGCGTCGCCGACCGCGTACCGCAACCTGTTCGCGTACCTGTCCGCCTTGGATGTCGTCGACGAGATCCTGCTCGGCGAGCGGCCCATCGACGAACCGGCCCGGTGGCTGATCGGTGACGGTCGCGCGCTGACGCAGACCGAGGTGGTCGACGACCTGTGGCTGCGCATCCTCGACCTGCCGGCCGCGTTCGAGGCGCGGGGCTATGCCGCTCCCCGGCCGCGTCGTTGTCGAGGTGGTCGACCCGGACGCCGGTGGCTTCGCTGCCGGACGGTACGCGCTCGATGCCGACGAGTCCGGTGCGGCGACCTGCACGCGAACGACCGAGAGCGCGGATCTCACGCTCGGGCAGCGACAGCTCGCATCGGCCTACCTCGGCGGCCACACCCTGCGGGCGCTGGCTGTGGCGGGCGGTGTCGACGAACACACGCCGCACGCATTGGCGCGCCTGGACGCGATGCTCGCGACGGCCCGTCCGCCGTACAACGGAACGGGTTTCTAGTCCGGCGGATCTGTCGTCGGGATCTCGTCCGGAAGCGAGCGGGCTTCCTCGATCGCCTTCGACAGCGGTGGCACCTGTGGCACCTGGGGCACCTTCGGTACCGGCGCGCCGTCGTCCATCCCTTGATGCGCCTCGACGGACTCCGGATCGTCGTCGGACGCGCGCAGGTTCACCGCCTCGGGTTGCGCGGCAGCCGGCGGCAGGCTCGAGTCGAACCACGACGAGGTGTCGAGTTCGGCGCTCGGGGCGAAGTCAGTGCCGGTCTGGTTGAGCCACGACGGCACGTCGTCGCCCTCGCCCCCGGTGAGCTTCGACAACCCTTCGAGCGCCTTGCTGAACTCGCTGGGCACGATCCACATCTTGTTCGCGTCGCCCTGCGCGATCTGCGGCAGCGTCTGCAGGTATTGGTAGGCCAGCAGCGCCGGGTCGGGCTTGGCAGCGTGGATCGCGCCGAACGTCGTCTCGATAGCCTTCGCCTGCCCCTGGGCGGCCAGATACCGAGCGGCACGCTCGCCCTCGGCCTTCAGGATTCTTGACTGTCGTTCGGCCTCGGCCGACAGGATCGCGGCCTGCTTCTCGCCTTCGGCGGCAAGGATCTGCGCCGCCTTCTGGCCCTCGGCACTCTTGATCGCCGCTTCGCGCTGACCCTCGGCGGACAGGATGATCGCGCGCTTGTCGCGGTCGGCGCGCATCTGCTTCTCCATCGCGTCCTGAATGGACGGCGGCGGATCGATCGCCTTGATCTCGACTCGCGCCACCCGGATGCCCCACGGCCCGGTCGCCTCGTCGAGCACCCCGCGCAACTGACTGTTGATGGAGTCGCGGCTCGTCAGTGCCTGCTCGAGGTTCAACGAACCGATCACGTTTCGCAGAGTGGTGATCGTCAGCTGCTCGACGGCCTGGATGTAGTTCTGGATCTCGTAGGACGCGGCCCTGGGGTCGGTCACCTGGAAGTAGATGACCGAGTCGACACCGACGGTCAGGTTGTCTGAGGTGATCACCGGTTGCGGCGGGAAGCTGACGACCTGCTCGCGCAGGTCGATGAGCGGGCGCATGCGGTCGACGAACGGCAGCAGAAGGGTGAGACCGGCGTTCTGCGTACGCACGTATCGTCCGAGCCGCTCGATCACCGCTGCCCGCGCCTGCGGCACGATGCGCACCATCCGGATGATGATGAACAGCACGACCACTGCCACCACGATCGCGGCAATTGCACCTGGGTTCATCGATGCATCACTCCCCTCCGAACGGGTCTTTCCAGACCACTGCGGTCGCGCCGTCGATGGCGATGACCGATACCCGCGTTCCGGCGGGAAGTTGTTGCGCCGGGTCCTTCGACCGGGCCGACCATTCGGCGCCGTTGAGGCGCACCCGGCCACCGTCTCGAGTCACTTCGTGCAGCACGACAGCGTCGCGACCGACCAGGGCCTCGGATCCGGTGATCGCGGCCGGCCCCGGATTCAGGTGCCGGATCGCGACCGGACGGACGAGCCAGACGAGACCGATGGTGACGACGATGGAGACGATCACTTGGGCGAGCAGCGGACCACCGATTGCTGCGGTCACAGCACCGCCGACCGCGCCGCCGGACATCATGAGCAGCACGAAGGTGCCCGTCACGGCCTCGCCGCCGGCGAAGATCCCGCCGATGATCAACCACACCAACCAAGCTGGCATGAGTTCATAGTGACACCCCCACCCACAAGAGTGGTCAGTTTCGGCCTCAGTGGTCAGTTGCAACTGACCACTGAGGCCGAAACTGACCACTGTCGGTGGGTCAGGGGGTGGCGGTCACGAAGTCGATCAGCTCTTCCACAGCGCGCAGCAACGGCACCTCGACATCGGCGAAACTGTCGACGCTCGCGAGCACGCGCCGCCACAGCTCGCGTGGATCGCTCACCCCGAGCGCGGCGCACACGCCCTGCTTCCAATCGACGCCACGGGGGACGTCGGGCCACTCGGCGATGCCGACGGCGGTCGGCTTCACCGCCTGCCACACGTCGACGTACGGGTGGCCCGTCACCAGGACGTGCGGCGAGCGGCGCACCTCCGCGGCGATACGGGTCTCCTTCGAACCGGCGACGAGATGGTCGACGAGCACGCCGACACGGCGCTGCGGTCCGGGGCCGAACGCCCGGGTGTACTCGGCCAGGTGGTCGATGCCGTCGAGCGGTTCGACGACGACGCCTTCGACCCGAAGATCGTCGCCCCAGATCCGCTCCAGCAGGGCCGCGTCGTGGATCCCCTCGACCCAGATGCGACTCTCGCGGGCCACGCGCGCCTTCGCCCCCGCGACCACGTAGGAGCCGGACGCCGTCTTGGCGCGCGCCGTCTTCGCCGCGGGTGCGGCGACCGGACGGATCAGCGTCACCGGACGCCCGTCGAGCAGGAAAGACGCCGGCAGCATCGGGAACTCGCGCCGCTTGCCGTGGCGGTCCTCGAGCACGACGGTGTCGCGCTTCTCGCCGCTGTCGACGGCGCGTCCGACACCGACCACCGCGCCGCAGAAGCGCCCGTCGGCGGTCTCGACCACGAGATCGATCTCGGCCGGCACTTCCGCAACTCGACGCCGCGACGGCTCGGACAGCACGTCGTTCCCGTAACGCATTGCTCGCACGCTAGGTGGCGCAGCTGCACGGGTTTGCCAGGCGCGCCCAGTAAGTTCGACAACGTGTCCAGCGCCATGCCGACCACCGCTTCTGCCGGTCCGGTGATCGACGAGCACGCCGTCGTCTTCGTCCTCGCCGATCGTTACCGGCGCCTGGCCGGCGTGCGCCTCCAACAGGATCTCGGGCTCGGCGGACTCGCGTTCACCCGCGAACGCACGCAGTGGTGGTTGCAGATCCCGCGGCCGCCGGTCGACCGCATGGAGTACCTGTTCGAGGTCGAGGACGCGAACGGGCACCGCAGCACCATCACCGATCCGGCGAATCCGCTGCGTGCTCCTGGCGCGTTCGGTGACAAGTCGGTGCTCGAGTTCCCCGACTACGTCGCACCGCAATGGCTGTCCGCGCCCGGTGTGCCCGGCAGCGCGCACGACTTCGAGGTCGAGGCTCCCCTGCTCGACAGCGCGATCACCGGTTCGCTCTGGACGCCCGACGGTCTCGACGATGCCGAGCCTGCGCCGCTGCTCGTCGTGCACGACGGCCCTGAGTTCGCCTCGCTCGGCGGCTTCGTCCACTACCTCGCCGCGATGATCGCCGCCGACGCGTTGCCGCCGCTCCGGGTCGCACTGCTCTCGCCCGGCGAACGTAACGAGTGGTACTCGGCCAACCCTGACTATGCGAGCACGCTTGTGTCGGGCGTGCTTCCGGCACTGCCCGCGGCGAGCGTGCGCATCGGGGTCGGCGTCAGTCTCGGCGCGCTGGCCATGCTGCACGCGCACTGCACCCAGCCCGCGGCGTTCGACGGCCTGCTGTTGCAGTCCGGCAGTTTCTTCACCCCGGACCTCGACGGGCAGGAGTCGGCCTTCAGTGGATTCGGCGCGGTGACCGAGTTCGTCGACGCGGTGCAGCAGGACGAGCCCGCCGCTCGGCCCGTCCCGACGGTGTTCACGTGCGGCATCGCCGAAGAGAACCTCGCGAACAATCAGCGCATGGCGCATCGGCTGACCGAGCTCGGCTATCCCACCGAGCTCCACACCGTCCGTGACGCCCACAACTACGTCGCCTGGCGCGACGCCCTGCACCCGCACCTGACCGAGCTCATCACCGCGCTGACGGGCGACGACCGTGCGGCGTGAACAGGTCGAGCTCGACCAAGGCACGCTGATCGTCTACGGCCACTACGGCCGTCCCGTTCTCGTGTTCCCGTCCGAGCAGGGCCGGGCCTGGGACTTCGAGAACAACGGCATGATCGACGCCGTCGCCGGGCTCATCGACGAGGGCCGGGTCAAGCTGTACTGCGTCGACAGCGCGGATTCGTGGACGTGGTCCGACCGGTCGGTGTCGATCGAAGACCGCGCGCGCCGACACGTCGACTACGAGTCGTGGATCCGCAGCCGCGTGGTCGGCTGGATCTCCGACGACTGCGCGGGACAGCTCGACATCATCACCCTGGGCTGCAGCCTCGGCGCCTATCACGCGGTCAACTTCGCGCTCAAGCATGCGCACGTCTTCCCGCTCGCGATGGGCTTCTCGGGCAACTACGACCCGACCACCTGGAACGCGTGGGGCGAACCCGGCGACGCGACGTACTTCAACAACCCGATGGCCTACGTCGGCAACCTGAGCGGTGGTCATCTCGACTGGCTGCGTGAGCGCGTGAGCATCCTGCTCGTTGTCGGGCAGGGCGCGTGGGAGGTCTCGCCGACCGGTGCCCTGCCGAGCACACAACGCCTGGCCGCGGCGCTGTCCGCCAAGGGCATCAAGTGCGAACTCGACCTGTGGGGCTACGACGTACCCCACGATTGGCCCTCGTGGCAGAGACAGCTTGCACATCACCTGCCCCGTTTCTGCTAGGAAAGACTTTCGTGAGCAAGTCGCATCTCATCGGATTGCTGCTCGGGACCGAGCAGGACTGGCCGACTGCATTCGAAGCGCTGGTTCGTCGGGTCGGCACCGTCACCGACGGCGTCGACACCGAGCACCGGTTCGCGACCGAACGCGTCACGATCGAGCCGTTCGACCTGCGGGCCAAACCTCGTCACGATCTCGTCATCGACCGCCTCGCGTACTGGTACTACCACCCGCGCGAATGGCTGAAGAAGGCCGCGCTCACCGACGACGTGTACCTGCTGAACAGTCCGTTCACGTTCCAGAGCATGGAGAAGCACGCCGCGTACTGCGCGATGATGCGCCTCGGGCTGCACGTGCCCGACACCGTGCTCGTCCCGTTCAAGAACCCGCCCGAGCACGCGAAGTACGCGTACACAGCCGAGCAGTACAACCGCTCGTTCGACCTCGACGCCATCGCCGATCGCATCGGCTACCCGATCTTCATGAAGCCTTACGACGGCGGTGCCTGGGTCGGAGTCAGCCAGATCCGCAACAGCGCCGAGCTGCACCGCGCCTACGACGAGTCCGGGCAGCGGTTGATGCACCTGCAGAAGGCCGTCTCGGGATTCGACGTGTTCGCCCGCAGCCTGTCGATCGGCGCCGAGACGATGGTCATGAACTTCGACCCCGACCAGCCCATGCACGCGCGGTACTCGATATCGCACGACTTCCTCGACGCCGAGACCGGCCACGAGACCGTCACGATCGGTCGCCTCGTCAACGCGTTCTTCCGCTGGGAGTTCAACTCCTGCGAGACGCTGATCAAGGACGGCGTCGTGTACCCGATCGACTACGCGAACGCCTGTCCCGACGTCGCGATCACCAGCCTGCACTACTACTTCCCGTGGGCGATGAAGGCGCTGGTGAAATGGTCGGTGTTCTGCACGACCACCGGCCGTCGTCCGCGCTACGACCTCGACACCCGGCGTTACTTCGACATCGCCGACCGCGACGATCTGAGCTATGCCGACAAGCTCGCCGCGTACCGCACGCTTGCCGATGACTACTTCGAGGTCGAGCGCTACAACGACTTCTGCGCCAGCCGCCTCGCCCATCTGGACGAGGTCGCGCTCGAATACTTCGCCGGGCCCGAATTCGACCATGCCTTGGTCGACACCGTCCGCACGACGTTCCCCGCGCACGAGCACGATCACTTCATCGCGCATTACCGCGGCCTGCTCGGCGCCTGGGTGTCGGACGAACGGGCCCGCATCGGGTAGCCTCCCCGGCAGTTTGATCATCCGGAGGGCAGATGCGGCATCGCTGGTCGGCCGCTACGACGGCGGCAGTAGCGGCGGGACTCCTCGTGGTGCCTGCTCACGCCGTCGCGCCATCGCCGAACCGTTCGCCGGCCGCCACGGTGCGCGCGATCTCGCCGATCGCCGGCCCGGATCGGGGCGGCAACCAGTTGACCATTTCCGGGACACGGCTGTCCGGGGTCACCGCCGTGCGCTTCGGCTCCGCGGTTTCGCGACGCATCACCCACGTGTCGGCGAAGCTGCTGACCGTCCGCGTGCCGAAACATGCCGCCGGAGCGGTGGACGTCCGGTTGGTGTCGGGCCGCGCGACGTCAGCACGCACCGGACGCGGCCGTTACTCGTTCACCGCGGGCGCCGGGGACCTGCGCTGGGGACGCACGCGCACCATCGATCCCACCCGCGGTGCGCTGATCCACGTGTCCTGCGGCACGCCGTCGTTCTGCGTGGCCATCGACAGCCGCTATCCGGCACCTGCCAGGCTCGTCAGGTTCGATCCGTCGGGCGCCGCCGTCTCGACCCGCGCCCCGATGCGACAGCCCGACGCCGTTGCCTGTGCGTCGGCGACGTACTGCATCGCCGGATCGGCTGCGTCGGCAACCGAGTGGAACGGCCGTTCCTGGAGCGCCGTGCACCGGCTCGCCAGATGGTCCTATACCGAGGCGATGGCGTGCGCACCGCAGTCGACGCTGTGTGTGCTCGTCGGTAACGGCTCGTCGCTCGTGCGTCGCGCGGGTAGCTGGCACCGCACCGCACTTCCCGCCGCATTCGGTGACCATCCATTGACGCTGTCGTGCGCGGCCGCGACGTTCTGTCTCGCCATCGACGGGACCCACTGGGCTCGATTCGACGGCACGAGGTGGGGCAACGCGCGAACGTTCCGCGACGCACCTCCGGACGCCGACGCGGAGTTGTCGTGCGCGAGCGCCTCGTACTGCCTCGCGGTTGATGGGTACTGGGCAGCGTCGTGGACCCCGTCGTCGGGTTGGCGAGACCTGCCCGCGGCAATGGATCAGAATCTCGCCCGGCCGTTGTGCATCGCCACGAATGACTGCCTTGTCGGTGGCGAATACGGTCCGCTGCTGCGCTGGGACGGCACGACGCTGCGGCGTGCGCCGGCACCGCCGGCCAAATCGCTGGAGTCGGTCGCCACCTGCCTGCCGGGTGTGGGCTGTTTCTTCGTCGACGACTCCGGTCATGGATACGAGTGGACGGCCGCGCACACCTGGACGCACGCGCACGACGTCGTGCCCGCACAGGGCACCTTGATCGACGTGTCGTGCGCGTCGACGCGCTGGTGCGTTGCCGTCGACGAGGACGGCAACGAGCTGACGTGGACGGGCAGAAGATGGACACCTGCGCACCGGATCGACCGGCTCGGCCGGCTGGCCGCCGTCTCGTGCGTCAGCCGAGCGTTCTGCGTTGCCGTGGGCTCGAACCTCGTCATGCGCACCGCCGGCCGCTGGCGCTCGCCCCGATCGGTCGACTCCCGCGCTCTCACGGATGTCGCCTGCCCGAGTGCGCGCTTCTGTGTCGCGATCGACGCGGGTGGTCGCGCACTCAGATGGAACGGGCACCGCTGGTCGGCGCCGACTTCGATCGGCGGCGGGCCGGTTGCCGTCTCCTGCGCGAGCGCGTCGAGTTGCCTCGCCGTCGGTAAGGGCTCGGCTCGTTGGGACGGTCACCGCTGGCATGCCGTCGCGAACCCTCAGCACGCCTGGCTGCTCACCGGTGTCGACTGCGTTACTGCGACCTACTGCACGTCGGGCGGAATCGGCGGCTTCTACGTGCGACATGACGGTCTGTGGAGCCACGTGATCAAACCCTCGATCGGCATCGACGAGGTGTGGCTCAGCTGTGCGTCGGTGCGGTTGTGCATCGGCGAAGCCGACATCGGCGAGGGTGCTGCAGCCGAGGACTACGCCTTCGACGGTGCGTCCATCCACCAACACAAGCGCTACGACATCGACGGGGTGCCGGATTGCGTTGCGACGACGTGCGCAACCGTCGACTACGACACGGCCACCGTCGGACATCGCTGACCTGAGGCAATATCCTTCGTAGGCGTGACCCGTCTTCGTTCCGGACCGCTCGCGGCATGGATGTCGGCCTGGTTCGCCGGCGACGCCGGACCGGACGAGGTCGTCGACGCGGTCACCCTCGACGACGCGCCGCATCAGGTCAGCGGACTCGGGCTCGATGTCGTCCCACTGCGCGACGTGCTCACGATGTGGCGCCGCGAGGGCGCGCCGGTGCGCCTCGTGCTGCCGGTCAGCGGGGACGTGCGTGGCGTTCCCGGACCGGCCGATTTTCGTGCCGCGGCCCTCGAGGTCGAGGAAGCCGTCTGCTCGGGCACGCTCGGTCTCGTCCCCGAGGTGACCGACTACTGGCCGAGCAGCGCTCCGTCGACGGTGGTGTGGCACGCGTACGTCATCACCGAGGTCGCGCCCGACTACCAGCAGCTCGGTGACGTCTCCTACGAACTGACGACTGCAATCCGGGAGGCCGCGGTCGCGCTGATGGCCGCTGATGTCGCCGGCGGTGCAGCCGACATCAGCGAGGCGCTGCGCGATGCGCGACGTGCCGGTGAACATCTCAACCTGCCGCCGAACTTCCCGTCGCGTGCGGTCGCCTTGCTCGCGCAGGCCGAACGCATGCAGGCCGTCCTCGACCTGGCCGCAGACGATCCCGAAGGTGGGGCGATCGACCGGTTCGGCATGAGCGCGCGCGCCAGCGCCTTGCGGCCGCTGGCACTGGCTGTGCGCCGGGCCAGGCTGGCGGGTTACAACGCAGCCGCCGAGGTCCGCTCGACGTAAGCAGCTGTGACACGGCTCGTAACATGCACGCAACTGTCTCGACAACGTTGCGTCCTAGCCTCGGCGCCGTGGCCCTGCGGATTGCACACGACGTCAACTCCCGCTGGCTCGCGGACGAGCCGAAGGTGTGCCTGCAGACGCGGCTGGTGCACGGCTACCGCCGCGCGTTCCGCATCGCCGGTGAAGGCCCGCCGCTGTTGCTCATCCACGGCATCGGCGACAGCTCGCGGACCTGGGAACAGGTGATCCCGCTCCTGGCCCGCGAGCATCTCGTCATTGCTCCGGACCTGCTCGGCCACGGTGCGTCCGACAAGCCACGCGCCGACTACTCGGTCGCGGCCTATGCGAACGGCATGCGCGACCTGCTGGCCGTTCTGGACGTCGACACGGTCTCGATCGTGGGCCACTCGTTCGGTGGCGGCGTGGCCATGCAGTTCGCCTACCAGTTCCCCGAGAAGACCGACCGGCTCGTGTTGGTGTCGACGGGCGGTGCCGGTCACCATGTGACGCCCGTCCTGCGCGCCGCGAGCTTGCCCGTGCTGGGGCAGGTGGGCATGTCGGCGCTGCGGCTGCCGTTCGCACGCCTCGCGCTCAACACCGCGATCGGCATGCTCAAGCGGCTCGACTCGGGTCTCGGCCTTGATGCGGTCGACCTGCGTCGGATCATCGACGCGCTTCCGGACCACACGGCGCGGTCTGCGTTCACCCGCACGTTGCGCTCGGTCGTCGACTGGCGCGGGCAGTCGGTGACGATGCTCGACCGCAGCTACCTCGCCCACACCATGCCGACGATGCTGATGTGGGGCGGGCGGGACTCGGTATTGCCCGTCGCGCATGCGCACCGCGCGCACGCGGCGATGCCGGGCAGTCGACTCGAACTGTTCCCTGACGACGGGCACTTTCCGTTCCGCACCGATCCGGCGCGCTTCGTCGGTCTCGTCGAGGACTTCCTGGCCACCACCGAACCCGCTCGCTGGAGCGACGACGAGTGGCGCGAGCTGCTGCGCTCGGGCCGCCTCGGCGCGTGCGCGCAGGACGACCCGGTCGGCTTCACGTCCGCGCTTCGCGACGAGTGCGAGCGGAGCGCGACCTGACCTGCCTTTTGTTCCACCACGAACCGCCCAGGCTGATGAGCACCACCAGCGCGATCGCCGCGACGACGCCCTCCCACTGCTCCGGGAAGACTGCGCGCCCGGCGATGCCGATGGCCGCGTAGACCACCGCCCACAAGACGGCCGCCGCGAGGTCGGCTATCGCGTAGCGACGCAGCGGATAGCGTCCGAGCGCGGCCGCGAGCAGCACCGGAATCCGGCCGCCGGGAATGAGCCGCGAAAGCAAGAGCGTGCGCAGTTCATGCTCGGCGATCGATTCGCGGAACTGCGCCAGTGCGGCGGTGCGGTGTTCGTCGCGCAGCCAGCGGACTCTGGACCGCAATCCGTCCCCGGCGCGACGCAGTACGGCATAGGTCGCGAGATCGCCGAGGTAGGCACCTGCTGCACCGACGAGCACCACGACCACCGGCAGCGCGATGTTGTCCGAGTACGACAGAGCGGCACCGGCACTGACCGCGGCTCCGGTCGGCACGACGGGTACGACGGCGCCGAACGCGACGACGCCGAACATCCCCGCCAGGTATCCGATGCCGAACGACGCGCTCACAGGGGCACCGATTCGCCGGGCGCTATCACGTGCGCGGTGAAGCCGGATGCCGCTGCCGCGAACCGGGTGCCGGGCTCGATGCACCGCGTGCGGAACTGAGCCGGCGCTGCCCGACGCAGACCGGCCGGCCAGAACGTGCCGTAGTGCAGCGGGACGGCGTGCCGGGCACCCACCCGGCGGACGGCCTCGACTGCTTGCTGCGGGTCGAGATGATGCGGGCCGAGCGTGGGTCCCCACCCGCCGACGGGGACGAGCGCGACGTCGACCGGTGCGATCTCCCCCAGGCCTGCGAACAATCCGGTATCGCCGGCGAACCACACGCTGGTGCCGCCACCACGCAGCACGAAGCCGAGTGCCGGTCCCTTGTGCCGCGATCCCGGTCGGCGGCGCCCGTCGTGATGGGCGGTGGTCGCCTCGATCTCGACGTCGCCGACCTGCACCCGATCACCCGGGCCGATCTCTTCGACCCGGTTGGCGATCTCGACGGCCGGGCCGCGGATCAGGTCACGTGCACCGTGCGGAACGACGATGCGCGTGCGGTCGCCGAGCAGTCGCAGCGAGCCGATGTGCAGATGGTCGGCGTGCAGGTGCGAGACGACTACGACGTCGGCCAACCGCGCCTGCAACGGCACGCCCGGCACCTGCCGACGCAGATGGCCGAGTCGATCGACGAGCAACGGATCGGTGAGCACGCTGGTCGTGCCGAGCGTGACTGTCGCCGTGGCATGTCCCCACCACGTCACGTTCATGTCGGCACCGTCGACGGGGCGTCGTCGCGCGCGGGATCCGTTCGCAGCCCCAGCGCGCGCAACCGGTCGAGCAAGGCCTCGTGGACCTGCAGTCCGGTCAGGACGACGCCGGGGTCGCACAGCGACGTCCACGTTGTCGGGACGATGAACACAGCCTCGGTCTGGTCGTCGCCGAGGCCACCGTGCGAGCCGACGAGATCTTCGAAGGCCGCGACCTCGTCGGTGTCGGGGTCGTAGCGGCCGAGCAGGACGAGGTCGCCGGTGTGCTCGCGGGTGAACAGCTGCCGGACGTCCTGCACGGCGCGCGGCCCGAACACAGCCAGCCCGGCTGACGTGTCGGGATCGGCCCAGCCGTCGCCCGTCCAGACCACGGGATCCCCGCAGTCAGCACGGCCGATGACGGCGCCGATGCCGGCCTGCGCGGCCAGCCCCGGCACGAGCGCCGGGTATCGGGTGGCGATCGCGTCGACGTTCGCCGAGTCGGCCACGGTTGTCAGGTACAGATGGGCGAGGCTGCCGGACGCTGTCACGACGACCTCGGCCGTGTCAGTGGGCGCATGGCCGAGCGACACGGTCATGTCGGCGGTGTCGGCGCGGCGCCGCGCGAGAGCGCCGATGGCCCGGTTCGACCGCGCCGCGCCGGTCAACAGCACGTTCGCCGAACTCCACTGCTCGGCTGATCCGCCCAGCGGCGACGACTCGGCATGTTCGGCAACGAGTGCGGCGACGACCTCGTCGAGTCTCTGCCCGGTGAGTTGCTCGAACGGCTCGCCCTGCGACTGGCCGTGATCGGACACAACGACGATCTCGTACTTCCGGTTGACCTCGGCCGCCACGTCGGCGAGGAAGCCGAGAACCCGGTCGAGCGTGTCCAGCGTGCGCATCGACTCGGGACGGGTCGGGCCGGCGTGATGCGCGACCTCGTCGTAGTCGACGAAATCGACGAAGATCACCGGCGCACCGCGGGCCATCTGTTCGGCCACGATGGCGACGTTGAGGTCGTGCAGGAACGCGGTGGTGACAGCACGCAACAGCGCGAAGAGGCGACCGCGAGGCACGCGCGGACGCACATCGCGGCGGCGCTGTCGACGGCCTTGGTAGAGCTCTTCGACGACCTGCCCGACGAACACGACGACGGTACGGATGAATCCGAGCGGTCCGGTAGCGAACGTCGCGAGCCCGCGCGTGCGAGCGGGCAACCGTGCGTCGCTCATCGTGAGAACGCGTGTCGGTGCGTCGCCCGAGAACAGGTTCGACACGCTCACGCCGCCCTGCGCGAGCAGACCGTCGCCCGTCGAGATGCGTCGTTGGATCTCGGCCGCGTCGGCGGGGCGGTTCGCGACGATCAGCTTTCCTGTCTTCTTCTCGTACCACCGAAACGAGGGGACGTGGCGCACGTCGCCGTGCAGCAACACGGCCTGTCCGGCCGGCGTGGTCGCGGGCAGGCCGGTGTGCCAGCGATAGCCGCGATGGGTCCCGTCCCGCAGCCAGCGTGACAGCGTCGGCGCGGCGCCGGCTCGCAACGCCTGTCGGAGCAGACCGCGGCCGACACCATCCAACTGCACGATCACCAGGCCCGGCTCGCGCTCCGAGCCGGCGTGGCGCTGGGCGACGCGGACCGTGCGGCCGAGCACCGTGGCCAGGTAGGCGTCCTGCGTGCCCGAATCGAGCAGCCAGTTCACCGCGGCAGCGATGACAGCAGCAAGCCATGTCGCGCCGAACACGACGGCGAAGCTCGACACGTGCACGTCGGGTGCGACGCTCACGGCCACTGCGAGGACGGCGGCCTGCGCGAGAATCCCCGCCAGCAGCAGGCCGAACGAGCCCAGCAGTGCTGCCAGGCCGAGCAACAGCGGGCGCAACACGACGTTCAACGCCACGACGGTGAGCACCAGCACAACGATCGCCAGCGGCCCGGTCGACTGCCGTCCAGGAAGCAGGTAGAACGACACGCCGAGCGCGACGTAAGACGTGACCAACGCGCGCGCGAGACCGAACAGCCGAGCGCCGGTCGGACGCCACGACAGCACGGTCGCGCGGCTGACCGCGAGCCGGCGGCGCATCGAGCGGGCGATCACACCCCGATTGTCATCCGGGACGGCGTGCGGGTGCTGGGCAGCATCCATCCGGACAGTCGACGCCACACAGGCCGAGCGTTCCGATCGACTTGGCGGGCGCGCCGGTGAGCTGCTCCTCGACGAGTTCGCGGATCGCCGTCACGAACCCCGGATGCACCCCGGCTGTCGCGGCACGCGCGAAATGCATCCCGAGCGCTTCGGCGCTCGCGCGCGCCTCGGTGTCGAGGTCCCACAGCACTTCGACGTGGTCAGAGACGAATCCGGTCGGGCACACCACGACAGCGGACACGCCCTGGTTCGCGAGCGAGGCCAGGTGGTCGTTGATGTCCGGCTCGAGCCATGGCACCTGCGGCGGGCCCGAGCGTGACTGCCACACCAGGTCGAACTCCGCGTCGGCGCCGCGCACCAGTGCGGTGACCAGCCGCGCCGTGTCATGGTGCTGCGAGCGATACAGCCCGTTGCGCTGAGGACCCGACACGTCGTTCATCGTCTGTGGAATCGAGTGTGCAGTGAACACCAGCCGCGCATCGGCGCGGTGCTGCTCGGGCAGTGTCTCGAGCGCAGCGCGGACGTGATCGACATTCGCGGCGATGAATCCGGGATGGTCGAAGTAGTGCCGCAGCTTGACCAGGTCCGGCGCACCGTCGCCGGCGACGGTGCGGGCCTGTGCGAGGTCGTTGCGGTACTGGCGGCAGCCCGAGAACGAACTCGTCGCGCTGGTCGCGAAGACGAGGGCGCGCTTGACGTGGTCGTCGCGCATGCGCCGGACCGCGTCGGCGACGTACGGCCGCCAGTTGCGGTTGCCGTAGTAGATCGGCAGGGAGATCCCGTTGTCGGCGAATTCCTTGTCGAGCGCGGCGATCAACGCGCGGTTCTGCGCATTGATCGGTGAGACGCCACCGACGGCGTGGTAGTGGGCCGCGACCTCTTCCAGCCGCTCGTCCGGTACTCCGCGTCCCCGTGTGACGTTGCGCAGGAACGGCATGACGTCGTCGTGGCCCTCCGGGCCACCGAACGACTGGAACAGCAGTGCTTGGAACGAGTTGGCCGACAACCTAGACGCCCATCGCGTGGAATCCGCCGTCGACGTGGATCATTTCGCCGGTCGTTGCCGGGAACCAGTCCGACATCAGCGCGAGGGTCGATCGCGCGACCGGCTCGGCGTCCTCGTTGTTCCAGCCCAACGGCGCCCGCCCGTTCCACGCGTCCTCGAACTGGGCGAAGCCGGGAATGCTCTTGGCGGCCATCGTGCGTAACGGACCGGCCGCGATCGTGTTCACGCGGATGTGCTTCGGGCCGAGTTCGCGGGCGAGGTAGCGCGCCGTCGACTCGAGCCCGGCCTTGGCGATGCCCATCCAGTCGTAAGCCGGCCAGGCGAAACGGGCGTCGAAGGTGAGCCCGACGATCGACCCGCCCGTATCACCGAACAGCGGCAACGTTGCCACGGCGAGCGACTTCAGCGAGAAGGTCGAGACCTGGATGGCGGTCGCGACGTCGTCCCACGGGGTTGCGAGGAAGTCGCCGCCGAGGCAGGACGCCGGTGCGAACCCGATCGAGTGCAGCACGCCGTCGACGCCGTCCATGTGCTCGCGGACGCGGTCAGCGAGCGAATCGAGCTGTTCCTGGTTCGAGACGTCGAGTTCGATGACCGGCGGCGGGTCGGGCAGCTTGCGTGCCACTCGCTGGACGAGCGACATCCGGCCGAACCCGGTCAGGACGATCTGGGCGCCCTCCTGCTGGGCCAGGCGAGCCACCGTGAACGCGATCGACGCGTCCGTGATCACGCCCGTGATCAGCAGCTTCTTGCCGTCGAGAATGCCCATGTCAGATCCCCATTCCGATGCCGCCGTCGACGGGAAGCACCACGCCGGACACGTAGGCCGCCGCAGCCGAGGCGAGGTACAGCGCAGCTGCGGCGACCTCGTCGGCTGTGCCGTATCTACCCAACGGCACACCCGCCAGGATCTCCTTCTGCCGCGCCTCGCCGAGTTCGGCGGTCATGTCGGTCTCGATGAACCCGGGCGCGATGACGTTCGCTGTGATCGACCGTGATCCGAGCTCGCGCGCGATCGATCGCGCCAGCCCGACCAGGCCGGCCTTGCTCGCCGCATAGTTGGCCTGCCCTGGCGATCCGACGAACGCCACCACCGATGAGATGAAGATCAGGCGGCCTCTGCGGGCGCGCAGCATTGCTTTGGACGCGCGTTGCGCGACTCGGAAGGCGCCGGTCAGGTTCGCGTCGAGCACCCGCTGGAACGACTCTTCGTTCATGCGCAGCAGCAGCGTGTCGTCGGTGATCCCGGCGTTCGCGACGAGGATCTCGACCGGGCCGAGTTCCTGCTCGATCGAGGTGAACGCGGCGTCGACCTGTTCGGTGGACGTGACGTCGCACTGCACGCCCAGCATCCCGTCCGGCGCCCCGCTGCCTCGGTGGGTGATAGCGACACGGTCGCCGTTCGCTACGAACGCTTTCGCGATCGCCAGGCCGATGCCGCGGTTGCCACCGGTGACCAGGACCGTCCTGCCGCTGCTGTCGTCCACACGTTCGACGCTAGCCGATTCGGTGGCCCGTCCTCGCAGGTACGTGCTACTCGTCGGTACGGTCGGCACATGCGTGCCATCCAGCTCACGGAGTTCGGCGGTCCCGAGACACTCGTCGTCAGCGAGGTCCCCGATCCGGACGCAGGTGACGGGCAGCAGGTGTTCGAGGTCCTTGCTGCCGGCATCAACTACGCCGACACGCACCAGACCGAGGACTCCTACCTCGCCAAGCAGAGCCTGCCGATGATCCCGGGCGGCGAGGTCGTGGTGCGTGCGGCTGATGGCCGACGACTGCTCGGTCTGGTCGGCACCGGCGGCTACGCGGAGAAGATCGCGCTCGACCCGCGCATGCTGATCCCGGTCCCGGACGGTGTCTCCGACGCCGCAGCGCTGACCACGCTTGTGCAGGGCTCGACGGCGTGGCACCTGCTGCGCACCTCGACGCATCTGCAGGAGGGTGACAGCGTCGTCGTCCACGCCGGCGCGGGCGGCGTGGGCACGATCGCGATCCAGCTGGCGAAGCGGTGGGGCGCCGGCCGGGTGATCGCGACCGCCTCCTCGCAGGACAAGCGCGATCTGGCGATCGACCTCGGTGCCGATGTTGCCGTCGACTCCCGCGCCGACGACTTGACTGCGGCCCTGCGCGACGCGAACGACGGGAACAAGGTCGACATCGTGCTCGAGATGACCGGCGGTCGGGTGTTCGACGAGAGCCTCGCGGCGCTGGCACCGCTCGGACGTCTCGCGGTGTTCGGGATGGCCGGACGCACTGCGCCGGCACCGATCGATGCGCGCGTGCTGATGGCGCGCAGCCAGGCCGTGATCGGGTTCTGGCTCGTGCACATTCTGCAGCGGCCGGGTCTGCTCGCCCAAGCGGTGACGGATCTGATGGGCATGCTCGCCGACGGCTCGCTGCGCGCCGTCATCGGCGCGACGTATCCGTTGGCCGACGCGGCGGCCGCGCACCGAGCGCTGCTCGATCGCAGCTCGCTCGGCAAGCTCGTCCTCGACCCGACGCGCTGATCGTGCCGGTGACATCTGCGTGAGGATCTCCACGCGTACAAGGCAATCGTCCGAATTGTCGTAGCAAGTTCGCGTGAAATTCCGATCGGGGATGCCAGCATCCTTGTGCGTGCGCTGTGCGCAGGTTTTGATCTTTCCCGCGAGCTTCGTTGTCGAAGTCCCTAGGGAGGATTCATGCAGTTTCGCAAACACGCCGCGATCGCCGTGGCCGCATCCGCGGCAGTCGTCGGCACACTCGCCGCCGCACCGACGGTGGCCGGTGCCGCCGGGTTGGCCCCGGTCCCGGTCGTGCCGGTGCACGTGACCAACAAAGCCATCACCGTGGGCGCGCACAACACCATCCCCGCAGGCCGGACGATCTTCCACGTCACCACCGGCGCCGGCGTTCACCAGATCAACATCGTCAAGCTGAAGAAGGGGTATTCGCTGGGCCAGTTCGCACAGGACGTCGGCCAGGCCTTCTCCGGAAACGTCAAGGCGATCAACCGCGTCGACCGTCGCACCGTCCTGCGCGGTGGCACCGAGGCCGGGCCGAAGCACCCGGGCGCATTCTCGGCGAACCTGCCGGCGGGGAAGTTCCTCTTCATCGACGAGAACACGAACAAGTTCGTGTTCGTCAAGGTCGTCGGTCGTCAGACGCCGCGGCAGAAGGTGCCGAGCGGGGGCAGGATCGGGCTGTACACCTACGGGTTCGTCACTAACAAGCCGACCTTGCCGCACACGGGTTGGGTGCACCTGGTCAACAACGCCGACCAGCCGCACTTCGTGCAGTTCCAGGAGGTCAAGGAGAGCACGACCAACGCGCAGGTCAACCGCTACTTCAAGGGCGGTGCCAAGGGCCAGCCGTCCTGGGGTCTGCGGCCGAACTTCGGCACCGGCGCAATCACGAACGGGCAGAACGGTGACGTCTACCTGAACCTGCCTCCGGGCAAGTACCTGATCGCCTGCTTCTGGCCGGACTTCCACACCGGCATGCCGCACGCGTTCATGGGCATGTGGAAGCTCATCCACCTCGGCTGAACAACACGCAACGGGCCGGCCGCACCAGCGGCCGGCCCGTTGTCGTACTCGGTTCTTGATCGGCTAGGTGAGCCGTCCGGACCAGAGCATGGACGCGCCCGCCGCGGCGAGCGTGAACAACAGCCCCACGGCGAGGAAGCGCCACGAGATGTCCTGATGCTTGGTGGTGTAGCCGATCTGCGAACCGATGTCCTTGTAGACCGACTGCAACTCCTCCACCGAGGTCGCAGTGTGGAACGACCCGCCGGTCTGGATCGCGATCTGACTCAGCGCAGCGGTATCGGCTGGGACGGGAACCTGCTCGCCGTTCGATCCGGTGACCGTGCCGTTCGGAGTGCCGAACGCGATGGTCGAGATCTGCACCTTCGCCGCGCGGGCGGCCGCGATCGCCGACGAGATCGACCGTCCGGTCGTGTTCGAACCGTCGCTGAGCAACACGACTCGCGCCGGCGGCGGTTTGTCACCCTTGGCAGTCGTGGCCTGGGCGAACACCCGGATCGCGTCGAGCGAACTGAAGATCGCCTCGCCGATGGCGGTGTAGTTCGCAAGCCTGAGGCCGTCGATCGCCTTCTTCACCGCCTCGCGATCGAGCGTCGGTGCGACGAGCACATTCGCGTTGCGGGCAAAGCTGATCAGACCGAGGTTGATGCGTCCGGGCAGTAGGTCGGCGAACTGCTTGCCTGCGCGCTTCGCGGCTTGCAGACGCGACGGCAGCACGTCGGTCGCCTCCATCGACAGCGACACGTCGATGTCGAGCATGACCGTCGCGCGATCGCGCGGGACGCGAACAGCCGCCGCCGGACGCGCAACGCCGACCGAGAGCACGGTCAGCCCGATCAGCAGCAAGGCGAAAGTGAGATGGCGACGCCATCCGGGTCGGCGCGGCGCCACACTGCCGAGCAGTTCGACGTTGCTGAAGCGCGCGACGTACTTCTTGCGACGCAACTGCACGACGACGTAGGCGACCAGGATGACCGCGACGACGATCAGCATCAGCAGCCAGGCAGGCGAAAGGAACGTCATCAGCGCACCCCCTGGCGTCCGGCCGTCATGAGCTGGCCGCCGAGGCGCCGGCGAGCGACCACGTAGCGCACGACATCGGTGATCCAGTCACGGTCGGTGCGCAACTGCAGGTGTCCGGCACCGGCATGACGCAACGATGTGGCGATGCGTGCGCGCTGAGCAGCCGCGGCCGCCGCGTAGTTCTGCCGCACGCTCGCCGACGACGTCTGCACCTCCAGTTCTCGACCGGACTCCGTGTCGACGAAGGTGACCAGACCTGCCGCGGGCAGTTCGAGTTCGCGCGGGTCGACCACCTCGATGCCGAGCAACTGGTGACGTAACGCGAGCCCGCGCAGCGGACGCTCCCACGGGAGCTCTGCAGACGACATCGGTCCGATGAAATCGGACACCACTGCGACGAGCCCGCGCCGGCGCGGCGGTCGGCGCAGCGACTCGAGCAGCTCGGGCAGCTCGGGGCCGCCGCCGCGCTCGGCACGACGGGTCGCGGCGATGCGGCGCATCAGGTAGCGACCGTGGTTGCGTCCGCCGAGGGCAGGGATGCGGTAGCTCTCGGCGCCGTTGGCAACGACTGCACCGACACGGTTGCCGCCGCGCACGGTGAGGTGCACGACTGCGGTGATAGCGGCAAGGACGAGCTCGCGCTTCTCGGTCAATCCGGTGCCGAAGTCCATGCTCGGCGACAGGTCGACGACCAGCCACGTCTCGAGCTCGCGGTCGGCGATCGTCTGCCGTACGTGCGGGACGGTGGTGCGCGCCGTGACCGGCCAGTCCATGCGCCGCACATCGTCGCCCGGGGTGTACTGCCGCGACTCCCCCGCCTCGGAACCCGGGCCCGGCACGAGCCCGGCGTAATTGCCCTGCAGCAGCCCGTCCAGACGGTTGCGCACGGTGAGTTCGAGGCGGCGCAGTAACGCTTCAGCCGGGCCGAGGTCGAGCGTCGGCCCGTGGTCCTGCGGAACAGGTGCAGTCACGCGGTGCGCTCGCCGCCCCAGGGGTTGGTCTGCTGCGGCGCGGCCTGACCGTAGACCAGCGGCTGCTGCTGGCCGGCGGGTCGCCCGTCGCCGGGGCCGTTCGCGCGCTGGCGCGGGGCGACCTGCGGCAGCGGGATCGTCTGCAGCACGCGCCGCACGGCATGTGCCGCCGGGATGCCGTCGGCGATGGCGTCGTAGCTGAGCACGAGTCGGTGGGCGAGCACGTCGCCGGCCACGTCGAGGATGTCCTGCGGGAGCACGTAGTCACGTCCGCGCAGCAGCGCCATCCCCCGTCCGGCCGCGATAAGGCCGAGGCTGGCCCGCGGGCTGGCGCCGTAGGAGACCCACGAGGCGACGTCCTGCATGCCGTGCTCGGCCGGGTGCCGGGTCGAGATCACGAGACGCACGACGTAGTCGACGATCGCGTGGTGCACGAACACCCGGCTGGCCACCTGCTGCAGCCGGCTGAGCTCGTCGGTCGAGATGACCGGGTTGGCGACCGGCGGCTCGACACCCATCCGGTAGACGATCTCGCGTTCCTCGGCGGCGGTCGGGTAGTCGACGCTGATCTTCATCAGGAACCGGTCACGTTGTGCCTCGGGCAGCGGGTAGACGCCTTCGGACTCGATCGGGTTCTGGGTCGCGAGGACGAGGAACGGCTGGGGCACGTCGAATCGCTGGCCGCCGATGCTCACGTGGCCTTCGGCCATCACCTCGAGCATCGCCGACTGCACCTTGGCCGGCGCCCGGTTGATCTCGTCCGCGAGCACGAAGTTGGCCATCACCGGCCCGAGTTCGGTGTCGAAGCGCTCGCTGTTCGGACGGTAGATGCGCGTGCCCACAATGTCGGACGGCACGAGGTCGGGGGTGAACTGCACGCGGGCGAAGGACCCGCTGACCGTGCGCGCCAGGGTCTCGACGGCGAGCGTCTTCGCGACGCCCGGGACGCCCTCGAGCAGGCAGTGACCGCGGGCCAGCAGGCTGATCATCATGCGTTCGACGAGGCGTTCTTGACCGACGATGACCCGTTTGATCTCGAAGATCACCCGCTCGAGCGAGCCGGCATCGGCTGCGGGGGTCGAAGTCGTCGAATTGGAATGCGTCACGTGGGGTCCTTCCGAACGGCCGTCGCAATCACGGTACGGGACCGGCTTATATGTTGCCTTGGTGTCAGATGAAGAAGATCTGCGGTGTTCGGCGCGTGGTTGCCGCGCTCCCGCGACCGTCGATCTTCAGTGGCGCAACCCGTCCCTGCACGACACCGCGCGCGTCAAGCACTGGCTTGCGTGCGACGAGCACGCCGACCACCTGGCCGACTTCTTGGCCCGGCGGAAGTTCTTGCTGGATCGGCGTGCGCTCTAGCCGCCGATGGCGGACATCGTCCGCAGGGGCTGGACGAAGTCCGGTGCGTCGATGCCGTGACCGGCCTGCTTGCCCGCGACCGCCGTCGCGATGATGGCCGCGAGTTCGTCGGTCGACGCGCCCGCGCGCAACGGGCCGCGCAGGTCGGTCTCGTCCTGTGCGAACAGGCACGTGCGCAGTTGGCCGTCGGCGGTGAGACGCAGTCGGTCGCAGTCGCGGCAGAACGGACGGGTGACCGACGCGATGACGCCGAGGCGTCCCGGCTGGACTGCCCACGAGGCGCGGTCGGGACCGTCGAGCACGTCGAACTCTTCGGCCGGCGCATTGCCGTTGTGTCCACGCGGCTCGAGGACGAAGTCACGCTGCAGCAGATCGAGTACCTCGGCCGCCGTGACCATGCGCGCCCGCGTCCAGCTGTGGTCGGCGTCCAGCGGCATGTGCTCGATGAAGCGCAGCTGGTAGCCGTGGCGCAGCGACCACCCGAGCAGCTCGGGTGCTTCGGAGAGGTTCGAGTCGCGCATCAGCACCGAGTTGATCTTCATCGGGGCCAGCCCGGCGTCGGCTGCGGCAGCGACGCCGCGCAGTACGTCCGGCAGGCGGTCGCGCCGGGTGAGCGTGCGGAACCGCTCGCGATCGAGCGTGTCGATCGAGACGTTGACGCGGTCGAGCCCTGCCGCGACGAGGTCGAGAGCCGACCGGTCGAGGCTGATGCCGTTCGTGGTCAGCGAGAGTTCGGGACGCGGCTCGAGGGCTGCGAGTCGGGCGACGACATCGACGACCGTGCGGTGCACGAGCGGCTCACCGCCGGTCAGCCGGATGCTGTCGACTCCCAGACCGACGAAAACCTCGGCGAGGCGCACGATCTCGTCGTCAGAGAGCCGCTCGCTTCTGCGCAACCAGTCGAGCCCTTCGGCCGGCATGCAATAGGTGCAGCGCAGCGAGCACCGGTCGGTCAACGAGATGCGTAGATCTGTCGCCGTGCGTCCGAACCGATCGCGCAGCACAGCACGCGGACGAGCCTGCGGTGCTGCGGTCATATCGATCACGCTACCGACCCGACGCTGCAAGGACGTCACGGCTGAGGTGGGCCTCCGCACGTGCGGAGGCAGAGCGCCGCGCCGTCCTCAGGTGAGCGGGCGGGTGGCTCCGAGGTAGCCCCAGTCGACGTCCCACAGCGGGGTCACCTGGATGACCTCGCCGCTCTGCGGCGCCTGTACGACGTCCCCGTGACCGATGTAGATCGCGACGTGGTGGATACCGCTGGGGCTGCCGTTGGAGCTCCAGAACGTGAGGTCGCCCGGAAGCAACTGCGACGTCGACGGGTGGAACGAACCCGCCTGCCAGTACTGCGACGCGGCGTAGTGATCGAGGGTGATATAGGGCGCCCAGGCGTACAGGCTCAAGCCGGAGCAGTCGAAGCCCTTCACGTGACAGTCGTTGAACGCGCCGTCGCCGGCGCACACACCGTAGGTCGGGCCGTACGCGTTGCCTCCGGCCCACGCGTACATCCAGCCACGCCAACGCATCGCCCGATGGGCGGCCTCGATGCCGGCCTGCGCGGACCACTGACCACCGCTCGGCGGGGTCACCACTGTGCCGCCACCACCACCGCCTTGACCGCCACCGTCGCCGCCGGACGTGTCGCCACCACCGCCGCCGTTCTGCTGGTGACGGCGCTGCTCAGCGGCCAGGCGCCGGCGCTCGGCCGCCGCGGCACGCAACGCAGCCTGTCGGGCCTGCTCAGCGCGAATCGCCGCCTGCCGCCGCTGGTAGGCCTGATAGACAGCCACTCGGTGTTGGTAGGCGAGGTACGCGGCTCGCTGATGGTTGAGCGTGGCGAGTTCTATCTGCGCCTGCTGGAGTTCGGCTTGCTGGCTCGCGAGTTGGGCCTTGAGCTGCTGCTGTTCCTGGATGGCGGCGGTGACTGCGGCGTCGGCCGCCTCCTTGGCCTGCTCGGCGGCGATCGTCGCCGCACGCTGTCGCGCGACCGCCAGGCGCGCAGCCGCGTCCGCGTTCGACCGAGCGATGGTCGCTGCCTTCACGTTGCCGATCGCGCTGATCTGATGATCGCTCTCGTACTGCTCGAGCGCGTTCTGCTGCAACAGCGTGTTCGGGTCGGAGGCGGTCAGCAGCGATCCGGTCACACCGCCGATCGACCCGTTCATGTACGTCGCCTGCGCGAACGCGGTGAACTGCTGCTGGGCCTCGTCGACACGCTTCTGGGCGGCGACGACCGCGCTCGCGGCCTTGGCAGAGTCGATCTTGGCCTGCTGGAGCTTGGACAGCGCGAACGCGAGCTTCTGCTCGGCCATCTCACGAGCTGCTTCGAGTTGGCGCAGCTGCGACTGGATCGCGGCGACGTTGGCCCCGAGCCGACCGACCTCGGCAGCAACGGCGGCCTTGTGCGCGGCCGCACCGTTGAGCTGGCCGTCGGTGGGATTGCTCGGTGCCGAGCCGGGCTTCGGCGGGGGCGACGCTGTCGCGGCGTGACCGGGGACGACCAGGAGCGCGGCGACAGCCAGTAGCGCCAGGAGCAGCGACACCGGGCGGATGCGGCGCAGGTAGCGGCGGGAAACGGGCACGGCTACGGCCTCTCAGCAGTCAACTCGACAGACGACCGGCGGGGGCGGCGGCCGCGGACAGCGGAGTAACACAGAACACTTCAACGTTCAGAGTGCCATTTCTGCCCCAGATATGCCAGCGCGCCACTCGAGAATCATCCGCATCGCTGCGCGCCATTCGCCCCACGAGTCACAGGAGCCACAGAGAGCCAGGCCGTTCTGCCGCCGACAGCGCAGCAGGAGGGTCGGGGATGGCCCTCGGGAGCGTGGACGGGCCTGGCCCCCTCCGAGCTTGCGAGGAGGGTGGTTGCGAACGAGGGCACCCCTACGGGGGACGCACTCAGCCGTCGGTGGACTTGGACCGCTCGGCGCGGCGCCGCTCCCACCACCGGATGGCCAGATGCGCGGCGACGGCGTAGATCGCTCCGGCGATCAGGTCGACGACGTAGTGCTCACCGGTGTAGACGAGCGTCAGGCCCATCGCGACGGGATAGAGCCAGAGCAGGTAGCGCCAGCGGGTCTTGAGCTTGCTCCCGACATACAGCGCGATCAGGCAGGCGAAGGCCACGTGCAGCGACGGCATCGCGGCGACCGGGTTCGACCCGTCCTGCTGGGCGTGGGACAGCGTGGTCTGCAGGTTCGGGGCATGCAGCCAGATCCACCCGCGGGCCGAGAGCCGGGCGATCGGGGCAGCGATGACGCCGTCGCGCGAGGCCAGCCAGGGCGGCGCTTCGGGAAACAGGACATAGGTGATCAGGCCGGCCACCGAGAGCAGGATGACCCGCGAGATGTACTGCAGCCACAACGCCCGGTTCCGCAGCCACAGCACGGCAGCCACCGCCGGTGTCGCGATGAAGTGCGACGTGTAGATCAGCGTGAACAGGGCGTCGTACCAGTACACGTGGTGCGGGTTGTAGAGATGCTGTTGCAGCCAGACCGTCGGCACGTGCCCGCCGAACAAGGCGCGTTCCCACCCGACGACGTCGCTCACGTGCAGCGGCAACCCGACAGCGTCGGCAACGCCGCGGGTCTTGTCGTAGAAGATCAGCACAGCGGTGAACGGCGCCCAGTCGATGAACACCTGGCCGAAAGCGCGCCAGTTGGTGCCCAGCCGGGTGATCGCCAGCGGGAGCACGCTCAGGATCGCGATCTCATTGCGGCCGATCGGTACTCCGACTGCCGCGATGACCACGATGAGCGCGACGACGTAGAGCAGCAGAGCGCCGCGACGGATGCGGGTCCAGCCCACCGCATCGATCGCGCGGGTGAGTGTCGAACGGTGTACCGCTCCGGCGGGCGCCCCCTCCTGGGTGGCGCTGTCGGTCATGCCGGTGACTGTATCGAGGACGGCGGGTTAACTCCGCGAAGCCGGGGGTAAGCCTCGACGCAAAGGGCCGAAACCGTGCCCGTCCGCGGTGGTATGTTCGAAGGTATCTTGACGTCAAGAGATCTCACCGCGACAGCCGAGGAGGCGCAGTCCCAGTGGCAGCACAGAGCAAGGACAGCTTCGGATCCCGTACCCAGTTCAGCGTCGGTGGCGAGAGCTACGACATGTTCTCGCTGGGCAGCGTGTCAGGAGCCGAGCGGCTGCCGTTCAGCCTGAAGATCCTGCTCGAGAACCTGCTGCGCACCGAGGACGGCACCAACGTCACGTCCGCCCAGATCGAGGCGCTGGCCAACTGGGCGCCGGACGCCGAACCCGACACCGAGATCCAGTTCTCCCCCGCCCGCGTCGTGATGCAGGACTTCACCGGCGTCCCTGCCGTCGTCGACCTGGCCACGATGCGCGAGGCCGTGGTCGAACTCGGCGGCGACGCGGCCCGCATCAACCCGCTCGCTCCGGCCGAGCTGGTCATCGACCACTCGGTGATCGCCGACCTGTTCGGCACGCCCGACTCGTTCACGCGCAACGTCGAGCTCGAGTACGAGCGCAACATCGAGCGCTACCAGTTCCTGCGCTGGGGCCAGACCGCCTTCGACGAGTTCAAGGTCGTCCCGCCCGGCACCGGGATCGTGCACCAGGTGAACATCGAATATCTCGCGCGCGTGGTCTTTGCCCGCGATGGCATGGCCTACCCCGACACGCTCGTCGGAACCGACTCGCACACGACGATGGTCAACGGCCTGGGTGTGCTCGGCTGGGGCGTCGGCGGCATCGAGGCCGAGGCGGCGATGCTCGGCCAACCGGTGTCGATGCTCATCCCGCGCGTCGTCGGGTTCAAGCTGACCGGCGAGCTGCCGGACGGATCGACCGCGACCGACCTCGTCCTCACGATCACCGAGATGCTGCGCAAGCACGGAGTCGTCGGCAAGTTCGTCGAGTTCTACGGCACGGGCGTCGGGGCAGTGCCGCTGGCCAACCGCGCGACGATCGGCAATATGAGCCCCGAGTACGGCTCGACCTGCGCGATCTTCCCGATCGACGACGAGACGCTGCGCTACCTGCGCTTCACCGGGCGCAAGGACGACCAGATCGCGCTCGTCGAGACGTATGCGAAAGAGAACCAGCTCTGGCACGACCCGTCCACCGAGCCCGCGTTCAGCGAGACGCTCGAGCTCGACCTCTCGACGGTCGAGCCCTCGCTGGCCGGCCCGAAGCGTCCGCAGGACCGCGTCCCCCTCAAGTCGGCCAAGCCGATGTTCCGCGAGGCGCTGAACAACTACGTCGAGTCGGTGCAGGACGGCGTGGACGAGGCGAACGACGAGTCGTTCCCCGCGTCCGACCCTGCGGCGCCGAGTGAGGACGACGAGGCGCCGGTGCCGTCGTGCGCGAAGGGCGCAGAGGGACGCACGTCCAACCCGATCGACGTCGAGTTCGCCGACGGCGGCAAGGCCGTGATCGACCACGGTGCCGTGGTGATCGCCGCGATCACGTCGTGCACCAACACGTCCAACCCGTCCGTCATGATCGGCGCTGCGCTACTGGCGAAGAACGCTGTCGAGAAGGGTCTGACGCGCAAGCCCTGGGTCAAGACATCGCTCGCACCCGGTTCGAAGGTCGTGACCGACTACTACGACCGCGCCGGGTTGACCCCCTACCTCGAGAAGCTCGGCTTCAACCTGGTCGGCTACGGCTGCACGACCTGTATCGGCAACTCGGGCCCGATCATCGAGGAGGTCTCGACAGCGGTGAACGACGGCGATCTTGCGGTGACCGCGGTGCTGTCGGGCAACCGGAACTTCGAAGGCCGCATCAACCCCGACGTCAAGATGAACTACCTGGCCTCGCCGCCGCTGGTCGTCGCGTATGCGCTCGCCGGGTCGATGGACGTCGATCTCATGAACGACCCGCTCGGTCAGGACGCCGACGGCAACGACGTCTTTCTGCATGACATCTGGCCCGCGCCGCAAGAGATCCAAGAGACGATCGACTCGGCCATCGCCAGCGAGATGTTCAGCAGGGACTACGCGGACGTGTTTGCCGGCGACGAACGCTGGCAGGGCCTGCAGACTCCCGAGGGCGACACGTTCGAGTGGGACGCCGAGTCGACCTACGTGCGCAAGCCGCCGTACTTCGACGGCATGGACCGCGAGCCGTCCGATGTCACCGACATCAGCGGTGCGCGCGTGCTCGCCCTGCTGGGTGACTCGGTCACCACCGACCACATCAGTCCGGCCGGTGCGATCAAGACCGACTCCCCCGCCGGCAAGTACCTCGCCGAGCACGACGTCGAGCGCAAGGACTTCAACTCCTACGGCTCGCGCCGCGGCAACCACGAGGTCATGATCCGCGGGACGTTCGCCAACATCCGGCTGCGCAACCAGCTCGCACCCGGCACCGAGGGCGGCTTCACCCGCGACTTCAGCGCCGACGGTGATGTCACGACGATCTACGACGCGTCCGTGAACTACGCGAAGGCCGGCACGCCGCTGGTCATCCTGGCGGGCAAGGAGTACGGCTCGGGGTCGTCACGTGACTGGGCCGCCAAGGGCACGGCGCTGCTCGGCGTGCGCGCCGTCATCGCGGAGTCCTATGAGCGCATCCACCGTTCCAACCTGATCGGCATGGGCGTGCTGCCGCTGCAGTTCCCCGACGGCGAGTCGGCCGAGTCGCTCGGGCTGAGCGGCGAGGAGACCTTCGACATCACCGGAGTCGAGGAACTGAACTCGGGCTCGACGCCCCGCACCGTGAAGGTCAAGGCGGGCGAGGTCGAGTTCGACGCCCGCGTGCGCATCGACACCCCCGGCGAGGCGGAGTACTACCGCCACGGCGGGATCATGCAGTACGTCCTGCGCTCGCTGCTCTAGCCCTTTCCCCGCCAGTGCTCGCTTTGGGTGCGGCCAGCCGAGCACCAGCGGGGAACGGTTGCGGCGGTTCCCCGCCAGTGCTCGCTTTGGGTCCGGCCAGCCGAGCACCAGCGGGGAAACGCGCCGCCCACAGGACGTAGCGCTTATCCACATGGGGACGACTTGCGCCCCGGAGCGGCTCTCGCGATGGTCACGTGGTCGCCATGCGGCAGCTTCCCGACAAGGACGTGTTCTCGCGCGCTGATCTGCGCCTGCTCGGCTGGTCCGATCCAGCCGTCTCGCGTGCCGTGTGCTCAGGCAAGGTCATCCGGTTGCGGCGTGATCAGTTCACAGCGGCCCCGCGCGATGCCCGACTCGCAGCGATCGCAGCCGCGCGGGGCTGCCACGGCAGTGTCGTGAGCCACCGATCGGCAGCGCTGCTACACGGGTTACCGCTGGTCGGAGCACAACCCGTGGTTCCTGACGTCACCGTCCAGCCGCGTCGCACGGGTGACCTCCGTGCCGGGCACCTGTGCCGCGCAACCCTGCGCGCTGAGGACGTCGTCATGATCGACGACGTTCCGGTTACATCGATCGCGCGCACAGTGATCGATCTCGGTCGGCACCGTCCGATGGCGACGATGGTCGCCGCCGCCGACTTCGCGTTGCACGAGAAGCTCACGACACTCGACGAACTACGAGAAGTCCTGGCGTTCTGCCGCGGGTGGCCACGCGCTGCGCGCGCAGCGCGAGCACTTGCCTGCGTGGACGGGCTCGCCGAGTCGCCGTTGGAATCGATCAGCAGGTTGACGTTCGGGTGGCTTCGTCTGCCCGCACCGAAACCGCAGCGATGGATCTACGACCAGCACGGCGTGTTCATCGGTCGCTGCGACTTCTACTGGGACGAGTTCGGCGTCGCCGGCGAGGCGGACGGGAAGTCGAAGCTGCAGGAACGCGGCGATCTCGTCGCTGAGAAGGATCGGCAGGAAGCGCTCGAGCGACTGCATCTTGTCGTCGTGCGATGGAATTGGGATGAGGTCGTTCGCACGCCGCGCCTGCTGGAAGTGCGCATCCGCAATTCATTCAACGATGGGCTGCGCCGCGACGCGATGGGCTTTCCCCGCCTGTGGTCGGTCGCGGCGAGCTGAACCGAGCACCAGCGGGGAAACGTCCGGGCCGTTCCCCGCGCGTGATCGGTCGCGAGCCGCTCGAGCGAGCACCAGCGGGGAAACGTCCGGGCGGTCGTGGTCTTGACGGGCGGGATACCGTCGCGGCATAAGTTCTTGACTAGAACAAATGCCGGAGGACGCCATGGCCGCACCAACTCCCACCCGCGACGACAGGTTCACCTTCGGGCTCTGGACCGTCGGCTGGCAGGGCCGCGATCCGTTCGGTGACGCCACCCGCGCGCCGGTCGATCCGGTCGAATCGCTGCACCGACTCTCGGAGCTCGGCGCGTACGGCGTCACCTTCCACGATGACGACCTGATCCCGTTCGGCTCGTCGGACTCGGAGCGTGACAAGCACATCGCCCGGTTCAAGGACGCGCTGTCCGACACCGGCATGCGCGTGCCGATGATGACCACCAACCTGTTCACCCATCCCGTCTTCAAGGACGGCGGGTTCACCAGCAACGACCGCACCGTGCGCCGCTACGCGATCGCCAAGGTCGCTCGCAACATCGACCTGGCGGCGGACCTCGGCGCGCAGACCTACGTCTTCTGGGGCGGCCGCGAAGGGTCCGAGTACGACGGCGTCAAGGACGTGCGGGCCGCACTCGATCGCTACCGCGAGGCGATCGACACGCTCGCGGCGTATGTGATCGAACAGGGTTACGGCATCCGGTTCGCCATCGAGCCGAAGCCGAACGAGCCACGCGGTGACATCCTGCTTCCGACCGTCGGTCACGCACTCGCCTTCATCGCCGAACTCGAACACGCCGACATGGTCGGGCTCAACCCCGAAGTCGGCCACGAGCAGATGGCCGGGCTCAACTTCGCCGCCGGAATCGCCCAGGCGCTGTGGGCGGGCAAGTTGTTCCACATCGACCTGAACGGCCAGCGCAGCATCAAGTACGACCAGGATCTCGTGTTCGGCCACGGCGACCTGCTCAATGCCTTCCACCTGGTCGACCTGCTCGAGCACGGCGCGCCGGGCCGGCCGGGCGCACCTGCCTACGACGGGCCACGACACTTCGACTACAAGCCCTCGCGCACCGAGAACATGGACGGCGTCTGGTCCAGCGCCGCGGCGAACATGGCGACCTATCTGCTGCTCAAGCAACGCGCCGAGGCCTACCGCGCCGACCCTGAGGTGCAGGCCGCGCTCGAACAGGCCGGCGTCACCGGATTGCGCGAGTCGACGCTCGACGACGGCGAGTCGCTCGCCGAGCTGCGCTCGAGCACGACCGGCTTCGACCCGGACGTTGCGGGCGAACGTGGCTACGGCTTCGTGCGCCTCAACCAACTCGCGCTCGAACACCTGGTCGGCGCGCGTACATAAGGGACAACCGTTAACGCCAACGACATCATCAGGTAACGAGTTGGTGTCGGTCGTGTTCCGGGCGCGCGGGATCGGATATGTTCGCGCGCACAACATTCCACGGGCTTAGTCGAGCCGACAGCGGCCCCAACATGAAAGGCGTTACTGCATGCGCAAGAGCAGTGTGCCCGTCGCGGCGCTAGGAATCGTCGCGGCCTTCGCGCTCGCAGCCTGTGGCTCGAGTGGCGGAGGCACCACCAGCAGCGCCCCGCCGGCCAGCACGCCGGCCGGCGGCAATTCCTCGTCGGCGTCGGCCCCAGCGTCGTCGTCCTCGTCGTCCACGACCGGCGGTGCCGTCAACGGCAACGGCGCGAAGGTCGGCATCATCCTGCCCGACACCACGTCGTCGCCGCGCTGGGTCACGGCCGACCCGAGCGCACTTGCAGCCGCCTGCAAGCAGTACAACCTGACCTGCGACGTCAAGAACGCCGATGGCAGCCCGCAGACGATGAAGTCGGACGCGGAGCAGATGGAAGCCAACGGCATCAAGGCGCTGGTCATCGTCAACCTCGACCAGGCTTCGGGTGCAGCGATCGAGAAGGAAGCCGCCAAGCAGGGCGTCATCCCCGTCGACTACGACCGGCTCACCCCGGGCGGCGGCGCGGCTGTGTACGTCTCGTTCAACGGCGTCACCGTCGGCCAGGTGCAGGGCAAGACACTGACCCAGTGCCCGCAGGTGAAGAACCTCAAGTCGGTCCAGTACGTCGACATCGACGGTGCCCCGACCGACAACAACGCGACGCTGTTCGCGCAGGGTTACGACAGCGTGCTCAGCAAGCAGCCCGGCTGGACGCGCGTTGCCAAGCAGACCGGTAACTGGGACGGCCCGACCGCAGGTCGCGTGTTCAGCCAGATGCTGAACAAGAACCCGAACATCAAGGCCGTCATGGTTGCCAACGACACGATGGCGCAGGCTGTGATCACCGACCTCAAGTCGCAGAACCTGGTCGGCAAGATCGCGGTCAGTGGTCAGGACTCCACCGCGGGTGGGCTGCAGAACATCATGGCCGGCTCGCAGTGCTTCACGATCTACAAGCCGTCGGCGAAGGAAGCCTTCCCGGCAATGAAGGCGGTCGCGCAGCTGGTCAACGGCCAGCAGCCGTCCGACGTCAACGCGACCACGACCGACCCGGTCACGAAGAACAAGGTCCCGTCGATCCTCGCAACGCCGATCGCCATCACCAAGGCGAACGTCGCCCAGCCGATCAACGACGGCTACACCCCGAAGAACACCGTCTGCACCGGCCAGTACGTGGCGCTGTGCAAGAAGGACGGCGTCCACTAAGTAGTTCCGTTCGAGGTCTGGGGTGGTCATCGCACAACGAGCGGTGACCACCCCGCCTCACTTATCAGCCGGCGACCATTTCAGCGGAAGGCTCAGGCATGGGCGACTCGATCCTCGAACTGCGCAACATCAACAAGAGTTTCGGCGCGGTCGACGTGCTGAAGGACGTCGAGTTCCATGCGAACGTCGGTGAGGTCACGGCGCTGGTCGGTGACAACGGCGCGGGCAAGTCGACCCTCGTGAAGTGCATCGCGGGGACGTATTCCATCGACTCCGGCGTGTACGAGTTCGAGGGGCGCAGCGTGCACCTGCACTCGCCCCGTGACGCATCGGCGCTCGGCATCGAGGTCGTCTATCAGGACCTCGCCCTGTGCGACAACCTCGACGTCGTGCAGAACATGTTCCTGGGCCGCGAGCGAACGAACGGGATCGTCCTCGACGAGAGCAGCATGGAGCAGTCGGCGCAGGACACGCTCAAGTCGCTGTCGGTCCGCACGCTGAAGTCCGTGCGGCAGAGGGTGTCGAGCCTGTCCGGCGGACAGCGCCAGACCGTCGCCATCGCGAAGGCCGTGCTCTGGAACTCCAAGATCGTCGTGCTCGACGAGCCGACTGCTGCACTGGGCGTGGCGCAGACCGCCCAAGTGCTCGACCTCGTGCGCAGGCTTGCCGATCGTGGTGTCGCCGTCGTGTTGATCTCGCACAACATGATCGACGTCCTACAGGTCGCCGACGAGATCGCGATCATGTACCTCGGACGTTCGGCCGCACGCGTCCGCCGTTCGGATGTGAACCAGCAACAACTCGTCGAGCTGATCACCACCGGTACGCGAACGGATGCGAACGCCAGCGAGGGGGTCTCGGCATGACCGATCTGCAGAAGACCGAGACGCCCGCTGAGGAGCCGACGACCGCTGCCGAGGTGGCGATGCCACCGGGGCTCGCTACCGAACCGATGGGGGTCGGCGGCTACTTCCACAACTACCTGCTGCGCGTGCGGGGCGGCGACATGGGCTCGCTCCCGGCAGTCGGCGGGCTCGTCGTGCTCGTCGTGTTCTTCCTTATCGCCGAATCGGGCTTCGGCTCGCTGAACAACTTCGCGAACATGTTCCGCGAAGGAAGCGGCACGATCTTCATCGCCATGGGTCTGGTCTTCGTGCTCCTGCTCGGCGAGATCGATCTGGCGGCCGGCTACACCGCGGGTATCTGCGCCTCGGTGATGGCTCGCCTGATGGACGGCTACGGCTGGGGTTGGTACGGCACGATTCCCGCCGCGATCGTCACCGGCCTGGTCATCGGCACACTGACCGGCGTGCTCGTGGCAAAGTTGCGCATCCCGTCCTTCGTCGTGACGTTGTCGTTCTTCCTCGCCTTCCAGGGCGTGTGTTTGATCATTCTCGACAACGGGCCCGGCCAGCACGGCCAGATCTCGCTCAGCGACAAGGTGGTCAACGCGTTCGCCAGCTCGTACATGCCGATCTGGATGGGGTGGCTGCTGCTGGCAATCGTGGTCGTCGGCTATGCCACGCAAAAGTTGCTCGCACAGGCGACCCGGCACCGCCAGGGTCTCGCCGGCGAGCCTGCCCCCGTGGTGCTCGGCAAGATCCTCGCGCTCGCGGTCATGGGCGCGCTCGTCGTTCTCGTACTGAACAAGAACCGCGCGAACGGCACGCCGGTGCGTTCAGTGAAGTACATCAATCACGTTCCGCACTACGTGATCGTCCAACCGCCGAAATTGGAAGGCGTCCCCTGGGTCATTCCCGTGCTGATCGTGCTGTTCGTGATTCTGACCTTCGTGCTCACTCGCACGCGCTACGGACGGCACGTGTACGCCGTCGGTGGCAACACCGAGGCTGCTCGTCGCGCCGGCATCAACGTCGACCGCGTGCGTATCTCGGTGTTCGTCGTGAGTTCCGCGCTCGCGGCCGTCGGCGGCATCATGATCAGCTCGTACACGTCGTCGACCGCGGCGAACGCCTTCGGCGGCAACACGCTGCTGCTGGCGGTCGGTGCTGCGGTCATCGGCGGCACGAGCCTGTTCGGAGGCCGCGGACGAATCGTCGACGCGATCATCGGTGGTGCCGTGGTCGAGGTCATCTACAACGGGTTCAGCGACCTGTTCAACGGCAGCAACAACGCCGCCATCCAGCTGATCGCCGTCGGTCTCGCCCTGGCCCTCGCGGCCACCGTCGACGCCCTGTCTCGGCGACGAGCCGGTGCGTCCGGACTCGCCTGATCGACGCGGCCGAGCGCAAACGATGGTTGCCCCCGCTGCTCGGCCCGACGCGATGCGGCGGCACAACCTCGCGCTGATCCTTGCGCAGGTGCATCGCGACGGGGCGTTGACGCGGGCCGAGCTGACCTCTCGGCTCGGTCTGAGTCGATCGACGATCGGTGCGCTTGTCACCGATCTGGTCGACCTCGGCCTGGTGCAGGAGTCGGTGCCCTCCGGCGGCACCCGAGCCGGACGGCCCTCGCACGTCGTCGGGCCGCACGCGGACGGGCCGTTCGTCGTCGCGGTCGACGTCGACGTCACCCACATAACCTGTGCTGCGGTCGGGCTCGGCGGGGTGCTGCTCGAACGGCAGGTCATCGCGTTCGACTCCCCGCCCGCACCGGACGAGGCTGCGCGCCAGATCGTGGCCGCCGTGCCGGAGCTGGCTCGGCAGGGCGGGCTGGTGGGCGTCCCGGTGTGCGTCGGCGTGAGCGTGCCGGGCACGGTCGATCGGCACACCGGCACGGTTGGTTTCGCGCCGAACCTCGGCTGGCGCGATGCGGCGTTCGGTTCGATGCTCACCGACCTCGCGTCGCCGCACATCCCGGTCGTGGTGGGCAACGACGCCGACCTTGCTGCGCTGGCCGAGCACAGCCGTGGCGCTGCCCGCGGCCACGACGACGTGGTGTTCCTGATGGGACGTATCGGTGTGGGCGCCGGCATCATCGTCAACGGTGAGCCGTTGCGCGGCTACCGCGGGCATGCCGGCGAGATCGGGCACAACGTCGTCGATCCGTCCGGACCGGAGTGCCATTGCGGCAAGCACGGTTGTCTCGAGACCTACGTCGGCGATCACGCGTTGCTCGCGCTCGCCGAGCGGTCGAAGTCCCCCAACGACTTCGAGTCCGGCGTCGTGATCACGGCCGCACGCGACGGCGACGAGCGCGCGTGCAAGGCCGTGCGCACCGTCGCGCGCTCGCTCGGCCAGGCGCTCGGCGGTCTGGTCAACGCCTTCAATCCCGAACTGATCCTGCTCGGCGGGACGTTCGCAGAGATCCTCGACATCGCCCGCCCGGACGTCGAGGCCGCGCTCGCCGAGCACGCATTCAACGGCCCGGGCGAATATGTGGTGTTGGCACGAGCCGGGCTGGCGCACGACTCCGCGCTCGTCGGCGCGGCAGAGATCGCGTTCGCGCAGCTGCTCGCCGATCCGCTCGGCGGCCGCGCGCTCGCCGCTCGCTAGTCCCCCGGCGTCACTCGACGCCGACCGCCTGCCTCTCGAACTGGGTGCGATAGAGCTCGGCGTAGAGCCCGTCCGCAGCGATGAGTTCGGCGTGCGTGCCGTGCTCGACCACCCGGCCGTCGTCGAGCACGATCACCTGGTCGGCATTGATGATCGTCGACAGGCGATGGGCGATGACGAGTGAGGTGCGGCCGACCAGCGCCTGCGACAGCGCGCGCTGAACGGCGACCTCGCTCTCGCTGTCGAGATGAGCGGTCGCCTCGTCGAGAATGACGATCTGCGGGTGCTTCAACAGCAGGCGCGCGATCGCCAGGCGAGCCTTCTCACCACCGGAGAGCCGGTAGCCACGGTCGCCGACGACGGTGTTCATTCCTTCGGGAAGGGACGCGACCAGATCGCCGATCTGGGCAGCCTCGATCGCGGCGAGCAGGTCGGCGTCGGTGGCATCGGGTGCCGCGTAACGCAGATTGTTGGCGATGGTGTCGTGGAACATGTGCGCTTCCTGGCTCACGACACCGATGCGCGAACGCAGCGAACGTTGCGTGACGTCGCGGACGTCGACACCGCCGACCCGGACGGCACCGCTGCGCACGTCGTAGATGCGTGGCAGCAACTGGCTGATCGTGGTCTTGCCGGCGCCCGAGGGCCCTACCAGCGCGATCAGCTGGCCCGATTCGGCCCGCAGAGACACGCCGTGCAACACCTCGGCGCTGTCGGCATTGTCCAGCGTCGCGACGTCCTCGAGTGAGGCGAGCGAGACCTCGCTCGCTGTCGGGTAGGAGAAGTGCACGTCGTCGAACTCGAAGGTGCGCGCATCGGCCGGTAGCTCGACGGCGTTCGGAGCGTCGGCGATCATCGGCTCGAGATCGAGCACCTCGAAGACCCGGTCGAAGCTCACCAGCGCGCTCATGATGTCGACGCGCGCATTCGACAGTGCGGTGAGCGGGCCGTACAGGCGGGTCAGCAGCAGCGCCAGGGTGACGACCGTGCCGGCCGAGAGCTGCCCGGTGATCGCGTAGTAGCCGCCGAGGCCGTAGACGAGCGCCTGGGCGAGCGCGGCGACGAGAGCCAGTGCGACGAAGAACGCTCGGCCGTACATCGCGGACGTGACGCCGATGTCGCGTACGCGAGCGGCACGCGAACCGAACGACTCGGATTCGTCCTCGGTGCGGCCGAACAGCTTGACCAACAGGGCGCCGGCGACGTTGAACCGTTCGGTCATGGTGGCGTTCATCGAGGCGTTCAGCCCGTACGACTCGCGCGTGATCTCTTGCAGTCGCCGCCCGATGCGCCGTGCCGGCAGCACGAACACCGGCAACATGACCAGCGACAGCACGGTGATCTGCCACGACAGGGTGAACATCACGGCGGCCGTGAGCACGAGGCTGACGATGTTCGACACGAGCCCTGACAGCGTCGACGTGAACGCCTGCTGGGCGCCGAGCACGTCGTTGTTGAGCCGGCTGATCAGGGCGCCGGTCTGCGTGCGGGTGAAGAACGCGAGGGGCATGCGCTGCACGTGGTCGAACACCGACGTGCGCATGTGGAAGATCAGTCCCTCGCCGATGCGCGCGGAGTACCAGCGCTGCGCGAACGACAGCCCGGCGTCGATGACGGCGAGGATGGCGATGACGACTGCGATCCAGATGACTGCACGGGCTGCGGCGTGGCTGGTGATGTCGTTGATGACCCGTCCGGCGAGGACGGGTGTGGTCACCGCGATCACGGCGTCGGCCACGATCATGATCAGGAAGATGATCAGCTGCCGGCGATACGGTTTGGCGAAGCCGGCGATGCGGCGCCACGTGCCCTTGGGCACCTTGCGCGTGCCGTCCTTGCCTCGCGGCATTGACCGCCAGGCGTAGGAATGCATGTTCATCGACGACATCGTCACCAGCACCTCCGCGGGAGCAACACGCGCTCGTCGCTAGGTGTTCCTACTCGGCCTTGCCGACAAGGGAGCGCAGTCGCCGGTACTGGGCCTCCCGCTCGGCCCGTTCCTGCTCGCCCTGCGTGCGGGACGCAGCGCCGAGCAGGAGCGCCTTGGTCTCGGTGGCGGCGTCCCGGTTCACGGCCAGCACGGCCGCGACGGTGCGGTCGACGGCGGCGTCGAGGTCGTCGGAAGCGACGACGTGGGAGGCCAGGCCGATCCGCAACGCCTCGTCGGCAAGCACCGGACGTCCGGTCAGGCAGATCTCGGCGGCGCGCGAGTAACCGACGAGGTCGACGAGCCGCTTCGTGCCACCGAGATCGGGGACGATCCCGAGCTTCGGCTCGGCCATCACGAAGCTGGCATCGTCGGCGATGATGCGGATGTCGGCGCCCAACGCGAGCTGGAACCCGCCACCGATCGCATGTCCGCGCACAGCGGCGATGCTGACGATGCTCGGTCGCGAGACCCAGTCGAACGCGCGCTGCCACGCGCCGATCTGACTCGTCGCATCCGGCTGCGACATCTCGGTCAGGGACACGATGCCGAGCGCACCGTCGACACCCTCGGGCGTGAACATGGCGCGGTCGAGGCCGGCCGAGAACGACCGGCCTTCGCCGCGAAGCACGACGACACGCACCGTTGCGGGGAGCTCGGAGCTCACCGTGGTCAGTGCCGTCCAGGTGTGCGGGGTCTGGGCGTTGAGCTTCTCGGGACGCGCGAGAGTGATCGTCGCGACCTCACCGACTATTTCGGCACGGAACCCGGCCTGCGCCGGGACGTCCACTGTGAAAGCCGGTTGGGTCGCGCTCAGAGTTACTTCCTTCTCTTCGTCCTGGTCGCGCCGCCGCGGCCGCGCAGGTTCGTGCCCGACTCAGACAGTACGCGATGCACGAATCCGTAGGACCGGCCGTGTGATTCGGCCAGTTCGCGAATGCTCTTGCCCTTGTCGTACTGCTTCTTGAGGTCGGTCGCCAGCTTGTTTCGATCAGCGCCGGTGATCCGAGCGCCCTTCTTGAGAGTGGCCGCAGCCATACGCCTCAGCGCTCCTTTGTCCGTGCGACCCAGCACCCCGCTGTGTTCGCATTCTGCTTCGACGCCCATTTGATAGCAGCGTCAAGAGAAGCGCTGCAAGATCGAGTTGACCATTGCGTGCCTGCGTAACCGATCTTGATCCGTGGGTCGGACATACCTCGCAGATCACCCTCGCAACGCGTCTATCGCGTGCCACAGTCGCGCGGGGTTTGGCAGGCGGTTCGCAGAGCTTTTCCGGCGGCTACGCGAGCGCGATCAGATCGGTGAGCTCGGTGCTCCAACTGTCCTCGACGCCGTCCGGAAGCAAGATCACCTTCTCCGGCGACAAGGCGTCGACTGCGCCCTCGTCGTGAGTGACCAGGACGATCGCACCGGCGTACGTGCGCAATGCGTCGAGCACCTGTCCGCGACTGACCGGGTCGAGGTTGTTGGTCGGTTCGTCGAGCAGCAGCACGTTGGCTGCACTCGTGACCAGCATCGCGAGCGCGAGTCGGGTCTTCTCGCCGCCGCTGAGCACGCCGGCCGGCTTGTCGACGTCGTCACCGCTGAACAGGAACGCGCCGAGGATCTTGCGCAGATCGGTGTCGGACAGGTCGGCGCGACCCACCGAGGACGCGGACGTGCGCATGTTCTCGAGGATCGTGCGGTCGTGATCGAGAGTCTCGTGCTCCTGCGCGTAGTAGCCGAGGCGCAGCCCGTGTCCGGGGACGACCGACCCGGTGTCCGGCGCCTCGATCCCCGCAAGCAGGCGGAGCAGCGTCGTCTTGCCGGCCCCGTTGAGCCCGAGCACGACCACGCGGGCGCCACGATCGACAGCGAGGTCGACGTCGGCGAACACCTCGAGTGAGCCGTAGGACTTCGACAGCCCGTCTGCGGTGAGCGGAGTGCGCCCGCACGCGGCCGGTGCCGGGAAGCGCAGCCGCGCGACCTTGTCATGCACCCGCTCGTCAGCGAGTCCGGCCGCGAGCGCGTCGGCCCGGCGCAGCATCTGCTGAGCCGCGCGGGCCTTGGTCGCCTTCGCCCGCATCTTGTCGGCCTGCGTGCGCAGCGAGTCGATCTTGCGCTCGGCATTCGCGCGCTCGCGGTGTCGACGGCGCTCGTCGGTCTCACGCTGTTGCAGGTACGCCTTCCAGCCGAGGTTGTAGACATCGACCGTGGTGCGATTGGCGTCGAGGTACCAGACCTTGTTGACGACGGCGTCCAGCAGCTCGACATCGTGGCTGACGACGATCAGGCCGCCGTTGTGTTGCCGCAGGAAGTCGCGCAGCCAGGTGATCGAATCGGCGTCGAGATGGTTGGTCGGTTCGTCCAGCAGCAGCGTGGTCGGCTCGCCGGCCGAGTCTGCGAACAGGATGCGCGCGAGCTCGACCCGGCGACGCTGACCGCCGGACAGCGTGCGCAGCGGCTGTGTGAGCACTCGGTCGGGCAGGCCGAGGTTGGAGCAGATCCGCGCGGCCTCGCTCTCGGCCGCGTAGCCTCCGAGCGCGGTGAATCGCTCTTCGAGGTTTCCGTAGCGCCGGATCAGCGCGTCGTCCTCGGGCTGCTCGGCGAGCCCGATCTGCGCCTTGGCAATCTCGCGGACGAGCACGTCGAGGCCTCGTGCCGACAGCACCCGGTCGCGTGCGATGACGTCGAGGTCGCCGGTGCGCGGGTCTTGGGGCAAGTAGCCGACCGGGCCCTTGATCTCGATCCGTCCGGCCTGCGGTTGGCCCTCGCCGGCGAGCACGCGCATGGACGTGGTCTTGCCGGCGCCGTTGCGTCCGACGAGGCCGATGCGGTCGCCGTTGCCGACGCGCAGGCTGACGGGTTCGAGCAGGATGCGCGCGCCCGCGCGCAGCTCTAGGTCAGTGGCGGTGATCATCTGATTTCTCCTGGTGGTGGACAGACCGGTGGCGTTGGAGCGGGCCGCCCGGCTAACACGTCAGGAGTTGCACACCTCGATGATACCGGCGCTCGTCAGGTGAACGCGCTCTCGCCCGTGATCGCACGTCCGACGATCAGGGTGTTGATTTCACGGGTGCCTTCATAGCTGTACAGCGCTTCGGCATCGTTGAAGTAGCGAGCCATGCCGTAGTCGAGAATGATGCCGTTTCCGCCCATCAGCTCGCGGCCCCAAGCGACGCTCTCGCGCAGCCGGGTCGTGCAGAACGACTTCGCGAGCGCTCCCTGCGCGTCTTCGAACTGACCTTCGTCCTGCAGCTGGGCACCTCGTACCGCCATACCGAGCGAGGCGGTCAGATTGCCGAGCATCCGTGCCAGCAGATCCTGGACGAGCTGGAACCCGCCGATGGGCCTGCCGAACTGCTCGCGGCCACGCGCGTAGTTGACAGCCACCTCGTACGCGCCGGCCATGACTCCGACGGCGCTCCACGCGACACTCCCCCTCGTGTTGCGCAGCACCGCATTGGTGTCGTCGAAGGAGTTGGCGTTCTGCAACCGATTGGCCTCGGGCACCCGCACGCCGTCGAGGGTGATGTCGGCATTCTGCGTGATGCGCAGCGCGAGCTTGTTCTCCATCTTCGTCGCGGTGAAGCCAGGCAGCTGCTTCTCGACGACGAACCCCTTGACCGAGTCGTCGGCGACGTCGCGCGCCCACACCACCACAAGATCGGCGAAGGTGCCGTTGCCGATCCAACGTTTCGCACCGTCGAGGATCCAGTCGTCGCCGTCGCGGCGCGCGGTGGTCTCGAGGCCGCCGGCGACGTCGGATCCGCCGTGCGGCTCGGTCAGGCCGAAGGCGCCGATGAGTTCGAGGCGGCGCATCGGCGGTAACCAGCGGGCGCGCTGCTCGTCCGACCCGCACTGGTGGATGCTGCCCATCGCCAGACCGCTGTGCACTCCGTAGAACGACGCAATGGACGCGTCGACCCGGGCCAGTTCCATGCCGACGAAGCCGGAGAGCAGTCGACGGCGTGCGGGTCGGTCATCCAGGTCGAGCGCCAGGCCCATGATGTCGAGTTCGGCGAGCGCAGGGACGAGGTCGTGCGGGAACTCCGCACGCGCCCAGAAGTCGTCGACGATCGGCGCGACGTTCTTCTCGAGCCAGGTGCGCAGTCCGTCGAGCATCTCGCGCTCCTCGGCATCGAGCAGTCCTCGATAACCGAAAAAATCGGCGTCGACGTCTGCGTGCGTTCCTGGAACGAGATCGGCCATGCCGAAGTCTTGCCCAAACGGACACGTCGCTACGCCCGGCGCGAACTACACCGGTGTAGGGCCACCGGTTGAGGCCGACGGATCGAGCCGCTCGAAGCCGACCGTTTGGACCAACCGGGACAGCGGGATAAAGTCCCCCTTCGGGGAGCGCTGATGTGTGCAATCGCGGGGCGGCCGATTGTGACCAGCGCATAGGGGGGAATCACCAATGCGCGTCCGTACAATTTTTCGGCTCGCGATCGTGCCAATTACTATCAGCTTTCCTGTCCTGGGCCTCGGCCAGCCCGTTGCCGTGGCGGACAGCAGTGTCCCGTCCTTCGGGCACGTATTTCTGCTGATCGGCGAGAACAAGTCGCTGTTCCAGCTCAATTCTTCGAATGCGCCGTACATCATGAAGACGCTGAAACCTGCGGGCGCGTGGTTCACCGACTACAGCGACGTGACCAAGGGTTCACTCGCTGATTACGTGGCACTCACGTCGGGTCAGTTCGCGCCGTGCCAGCCCAAGGGACCGTGCGGCCAATTCGACGTCCCGAGCATTTTCTCGCAGCTCGGCGATGGCAACTGGAAAGACTGGAACGAGTCGATGCCGTCCAACTGCTATCGGAGTTCGACGGGAACGACCGACGCGCTGAACGCCTACAAGGTAGGTCACAACCCGGTGCTCTACTACTCGGGGCTGCCGTGTTCCACCTACGACGTGCCGGCCGGCACGACCGGGCCCGACGACATGAGCTACTTCAACAACGACCTGAAGTCAGGCGACGTGCCGGCCTTCAACCTGGTCAACCCGAACCTCTGCGAGGACTCGTACCACTCGTGCAACAAAGCGAACATCATCACTGAGTACGACAACTTCCTGAAGAAGGAGATCCCGCTCATCGAGGCCTCGCCGGCGTTCGGGTCGGACGGCGTGATCTTCGTGACCTACGACGAGGGCTACGAGCCGACGGCGAACCCGAACACGATGATGATCGTCCTCGGACCGCAGGTGCAGGCCGGCACCTACACCGACGCGTACAACCACTACTCGGCGTTTGCGACGTTCGAAAAGGGACTCGGTCTCGATTGCCTGGCCAACGCGTGCACCGCGGACACCCTGCCGGTGTTCGGCGGCTCGTCGCCCCCGCCGCCACCTCCGCCGTCCGGGTGCGCAAGCACCCCGACCGGCACGACGGAGTATTCAGGCAATCTCAGCCTGGAGTCCGATCAGAGCGGCTGGACCGGCCCGTACAACTCGGGTTCGAAACTCAGCCGGGTCGAGCCGTCCGGCGGCAGTTACGACGGATCGTGGGCACTGCAGGTCGGCATCAAGTCGGGTTCCGGGCAGGCCGGCGTGACGAACGCGAATCCGGTCTGGGTCTCGTCCACCACGAAGGGCACGACCTACACCGCGGCCGGCGAAGTGAGCGCGAGTGTCGCCGGCAAGAAGGTGTCGCTGTCGCTGGTCGAGAAGACCCCGGCCGGCAAGACGGTCGCGACCCACACGTCGACCGTCACCCTCGGCGACACCGACTGGCACCCGGTGAGCGTCAAGGCCACCGCCGCTGCGGCCGGCGACGTCCTGCACTACTCGCTGCACGCGGCGCTGAGCAGTACCTCGCAGAACTTCTTGGCCGACTGCCTGAGCCTTCAGGCGCCTACGGGGTGAACGCGTAGAGCCCGCCCGACTCGGTCGCGACGAACAGCTGGCTCTGTGCGAACACCGGCTGTGCGAACACCGGCTGCGACGCGATCGGGAGCGTCTTCAGGATCGCCCCGTTCGCCGCGTTGATCAGGTACGCGCCGGGAGTGCTCGAGGTCGGACCGCGGTACGTGCCGACGGCGAGCACGCCTGCGCCGTCGAGTGAGGGGGTACCCATCACCGCGCACGACAGACCCCGCTGCCAGACGAAGGCACCGGTCGACGGGTTGATCTTGCGCACCGATCCGCCGTAGGTCGTGCCACCGATCGTTGTGCCCGGCCCGCCCGCGAACAACGTGCCGGCCGAGCCGTCCCAGACGGCGCTCGCAAGGCACGACCCGGTCGCGCCGGCCGAGGCGCCCAGGGTGTGGCTCCACAGCGGCGAGCTGCCGATGGGCTTGGCGGTCAGCGCGTAGTAGGTGCCGCTCTTGTTGCAGGCCCCGACGTGCTGCGCTGTGCCGGAGCCGAACAGCGTGGGCGACGAACCGAAGTCCCAGTCATGCCGCAGCGACGACGTCGCCTGCCAGCCCTGCAGGAACGTCAGGGATCCCGACAGGTGCACGACCGACACGGAGTTGCCGTTCTGGTTGCCGGCCGGGCAGGTGTCGGTCGAAGGGTCGCAGTCGTTGCCGGTCGACACCCAGACGTCGCTGCCGTTCGAGGACGCTGCGACGCTCGCCCAGACGCTGCCACCGATCGACCCGGCGGGCTCGTCGTACCAGGTGTGCAGCACCTTGCCGGTGTGCTGGTCGAGCTCGACGACGCCGGCGCGGACCATCGGTTTGTCGCAGCTCGAGGAAATGCCGACGTAGATGTGGCCGGCGACGACAGTCGGTGACGACCAGTTGTAGTACGCGTTCGGGCTGGACGGGTGTGCCGGGCCGATCTCGGTCTTCCAGACCTGATTGCCGTTCGCCGCGTTGAGCGCGTACAGGTAGCGCGCGCCGGACACGTAGGCGGTCACGGTATTGGTGGTCGGGTCCGGCAGCACAGCCGCCGTCGAGGTGATCCCGCGCGCCGGGCAGGTCTGGCTCGCTTCGGTGTCGAGCTGGCGGTGCCAGGCGACCGTGCCGGCCGACTCGCTCAACGCGTAGAACTGACCGCTCTCGCTGCCGATGTAGACGCGACCGCCGACGACCGTCGGACTGGCGTCGAGGTTGGGGGTCGGCTGGCCGCTCACGGTCGGTGGCTGCCAGTGCCACGCCTGGTGCACGCCGGACGCATTGGACGTGGTGATGGCCGTGGCCGCGCTGACGGAACTGTGCTGCGGACCGTGCAGGTACTGCGGCCAGTCCAGATTCGGCGTCGCTGCGGCGCTCACCGCGACCGCGGGAACACAAAGCAGCGCCGACGCAAGGCCCGCGACTGCGAAGACCCGTACCGCGGGCACACCGGAATTGCGTCTGAACATCAGAGGTCCCCTCCCCCGACCAACCGCCCTGCGGCGGGGTAGCCGAAGACTCTCACGAAGATCGGCTCGGGGAAAAGGAGCAACCGACCGGTCCTCAGGTGACCGTCCGTTGCAGGTGAATCGAGTCGATGATGGTGTGCTCATGCGGCTTCGTCACGACTGCACCGCTTTGCGCCGGCATGATCGCGTGCACCCGCAACGTGGCGGTCGTGCCGGATCCCTTGCCGGGAATCACATCGACGACGAGGCAGCTGTAGACCGCGCGTCGATACGCCGAGAATCCCGCGGTGGCATCGGGGATCTGTATCGGCTTGTCGCCGCGCAACGCCCACATCTTCGGACCGGACCCCGCCGACGGCGAGGCGGCATCGCCGCCGTCCGTCGGACCGAGCCATGTCGAATAGAGGCCGTTTCCGCCACCGCCGCAGCAGATGTAGGTCGTGCCATCGGTCGCTGGTTGGACGCGGTCGCCGGCCGCCACGGTGCGGGTGACCTGTCCGCCGCGGATCGGGTGGGTGCGCTCGTACGCATGCACATGGCCGCTGATCACGAGGTCGACCTTGTACCTGTCGAACAGCGGCCCCCACGTCTCGCGGACTCCCCCGTCCGAGCCGTGCCGTGAGTTCGAGGAATACGCGCAGCAGTTGCAGATGACGACGATGAAGTCGACGCCGGGTGTCGAGTCGCGTAGGCGCTCGAGCGTTGCAGCCAGCCAACGCGTCTGCGCTCCGTGGGTGTAGCCGGCGTTGCCGCGTTCCTGCTCGGACACGTCGTTCCCGTCGAGCTGGACGAAGGCTACGTTGCCGTACACGAAAGACCGCACGACAGGCGATCCCGACGACGCGTCCACCCGCTGCGGAAACCGGGTGATGAAGCCTGCGTACGTGTCATCGCCGAGCGGCTCTATCTCATGCGAACCGGCGACCGGCGCCCACGGCACGGTGGCCGCGGCGGTCGTGATGTTCGCGAGATACCGGTCCCACGCCGTGGGGTGGAACTCAGCCGCTGTGGGAGCCGTGGCGCCGCCAGCGGACGTTGCGTAAGCCAGGTCGCCGGCGACCAAGTGGAACGCGGGTTGCAGTTTGGCGATCACTTGCGTCATCTGCACGGACGTGTCGTGGTGTGAACCCTGATCGCCGAAGGCGGTGAACCGAAAGGGCTCGGCCGCACTCGGCGCGGTGGCGAACGTTGCATCCGGTGTCCAGGTGCGCCCGTCGTTCGTGACGGAGTAGTGATAAGTCGTTGCCGGCTCCAGCCCCGTGATGTGCGCGAGGTTGTAGTAGGTGGGTTGCGGCGCCAGGCCGGATCGATCCCTCGGCACCGGCACGCGGCGGCTTGCCGCGCCGGCACTGTGCTGCCCGGTTGCGCTGGTGCCCCAGCGAACAGCTGCATGGTCCGGGCGGGACGCCGCAGACCACGAAACGAACATGTCGCGCATCGGGTCGTCGGCGAAGGTCAGCCATTGCGCGCTCACCGGCACATTCGACGACGTCCCGGACCTCGGCCAGAGAATCGCTGTTGCCGTCGCGACCCCGCCGGCAAGAACTGCGCCAAGGGCGGCTCTGCGCGTGACAGGGCGGGCGATCAGGTCGCCGATGCGGCCATCGGCGCGGCGATTCGTCGTCGGCCCGTCCATGCAACCAACCTAGACATGCGTGATCAGCGACAGACCGACACCAGGCCCGAGTCTGGGCCAGCTCTCATGTCGAGAGCACTCAGACGTTGAAGCCGAGCGCGCGCAACTGCTCGCGGCCCTCGTCGGTGATCTTGTCCGGTCCCCACGGCGGCATCCAGACCCAGTTGATCTTCACGTCGCCGGCGAGCGGCTTCGGACCACCGGTGAGCGCCTCGTGCGCCTGGTCCTCGATGACGTCGGTGAGCGGGCACGCGGCTGAGGTCAGCGTCATGTCGAGGGTGACGACGTTTCCGCCCTCGGTCTCGTCGACGCGAGCGTCGTAGACCAAACCGAGGTCGACGACGTTGATCCCGAGCTCCGGGTCGACGACGTCGCGCATCGCCTCGTCGATGTCGTCGCGTGACGGCACGGTCGTGGTGGTCTCAGTCATTGTCTTCCTCCGTCTGCCAGCCGGCCTCGGCGACAGCACTCTTCATTGCCATCCAGCCGAGCAGGGCGCACTTCACACGCGCCGGGTATTTGGACACGCCCTCGAACGCGACCGCGTCGTCGAGCTCTTCTTCGTCGTCGTCGGTGAGTTCTGCCTTGCCCTGCGACTGCATGAGGTCGAGGAATTTCTTTTGGAGCGCCATCGCCTCGTCGATCGGCTTTCCGACGACCAGGTCGCTCATCACGGACGTGGAGGCCTGGCTGATCGAGCAGCCCTCGCCGTCCCAGCCGAGTTCGGCGATCGCGCCGTCGCGCAGCGCGACCCGCAGTGTGACTTCGTCCCCGCAGGTCGGGTTGACGTGGTGCACCTCGGCGTCGAACGGATCGACCAGGCCGCGGTGGTGCGGGTTCTTGTAGTGATCGAGAATGATCTGCTGGTACATCGAATCCATCGAGGCAGTCATACGAAGATCGCCTGCACCTTCTCGACACCCTGCACCAGCGCGTCTATCTCGTCCGTGGTCGTGTACACACCGAATGACGCGCGTGTGGTCGCAGGTATTCCGTACCGCACGCAGACCGGACGGGCGCAGTGGTGGCCGGCGCGTACCGCGATGCCCTGCTCGTCGAGCAATTGAGCGACGTCGTGCGGGTGGATGCCCTTGAGCGCGAACGAGATCGTGGCACCCCGCTCTACCGGCGTGCTCGGGCCGATGATCCGCAGCTCAGGAATCGTCTGCAGGCCCTCCAGCGCGTACGCGGTCAGTGCCTTCTCGTGCTCGCGGATGTTGTCGATACCGAGCGCCGTGACGTAGTCGACGGCTGCGCCGAGCGCGACCGCCTGCGCGATCATGGGCGTCCCCGCCTCGAAGCGGTGCGGTGGCGCGGCGAAGGTCGACTGCTCCATCGTGACCGTCTCGATCATCTCGCCGCCGCCGAGGAAGGGAGGCAGCTCGGCGAGCAGGTCGTAGCGTCCCCACAGCACGCCCACGCCGGACGGGCCGTAGAGCTTGTGGCCGGTGAACGCGACGAAGTCGGCACCGAGCGCCTGCACGTCGAGCGGCAGATGCGGCGCGGCTTGGGCGGCGTCGACGATCGCGAGTGCACCGACGGCGTGCGCGCGGTCGACGATGCGGCGGACGGGGTTGATCGTGCCGAGCGCGTTCGACTGATAGACGAACGAGACGACCTTCGTGCGCTCGGTGATGACCTCGTCGATCGCCGACTCGACCAGGCGGCCCTCGTCGTCGATCGGGATCCATTTGAAGGTCGCGCCGGTACGTATCGCGAGCTGCTGCCACGGAACGATGTTGCTGTGGTGCTCCATCTCGGTGACGACGATCTCGTCGCCGGGACCGAGCCGGAAACGCTCGGCACCGGGGAAGGTCGTCGCGTTGGAGAACGAGTACGCGAGCAGATTCAGCGCCTCGGTGATGTTGCGGGTGAAGATCACCTCGTCGCGCGACGGCGCGTTGAGAAACGCAGCGACCTTGTCACGTGCACCCTCGTAGGCGTGGGTGACCTCGCTGCCGAGGGTGTGCACTGCACGCGCGACGTTGGCGTAGTGGTTCGCGTACAGGTCGGACTCGGCGTCGATGACGACCTGCGGCTTCTGCGCGCTGTTGGCGCTGTCGAGATACACGAGCGGGACGCCGTGGACCTCCCGCTGCAGGATCGGGAAGTCCTTGCGGACCGCCTCGACATCGAAGCTCATGCTGACGCGGTCTCCTCGACGCCGAAGCGTGCGTAGCCCTCCGACTCGAGCCGGTCGGCGAGCTCCGCTCCCCCGGACTCGACGATGCGTCCGTCGAAGAACACGTGCACGAAGTCGGGCTTGATGTAGTTCAGGATGCGCGTGTAGTGCGTGATCAGCAGTGTGCCGACGCCCTGCTCACGAACGCGGTTGACGCCCTCACTGACGACACGGAGCGCGTCGACGTCGAGGCCCGAGTCGGTTTCGTCGAGGATCGCGATCTTCGGCTGCAACAGCTCGAGCTGCAGGATCTCGTGGCGCTTCTTCTCGCCACCGGAAAAGCCTTCGTTGACCGAGCGCTCGGCGAACGACTTTTCGATGCCGAGGCTCTCCATGGAGGAGTTGACCTCTTTCACCCAGGTGCGCAGCTTGGGTGCCTCGCCGCGCACGGCGGTTGCCGCGGTGCGCAGGAAGTTCGACACGGAGACGCCGGGCACCTCGACCGGGTACTGCATCGCCAGGAACAGGCCTGCACGGGCCCGCTCGTCGACCGTCATGGCCAGCACGTCCTGCCCGTCGAGGGTGATCGTGCCGGAGGTGACGGTGTACTTCGGGTGGCCGGCGACCGAGTAGGCCAGCGTCGACTTGCCGGACCCGTTCGGGCCCATGATCGCGTGGGTCTCACCCGACGACACGGTCAGGTCGACGCCCTTCAGGATCTCGGCCGTGTCGTCGCCGTCGCCGACGGTGACGTGCAGGTCGCGGATCTCCAGCGTGCTCATGCAGAACTCTCCTGTGTGAAGCCCAGGCGGGCCTCGATGGCGGTCATGATCTGTAGTTCGAGGTCGGGCAGCCCGATGCGCTCGACGACGTCGGCGAAGAATCCCCGCACGACCAGTCGACGTGCTTCGTCCTCCGGGATTCCGCGCGACTGCAGGTAGAACAGCTGCAGGTCGTCGAAACGGCCCGTGGCACTGGCGTGCCCGGCGCCGGCGATGTTGCCGGTCTCGATCTCGAGGTTCGGGACGGAATCGGCGCGCGCTCCGTCGGACAGCAACAGGTTGCGGTTCATCTCGTAGGTGTCGGTGCCGGTGGCAGACGGCCGGATGCGGACGTCACCGATCCAGACCGTGCGTGCCGACTCGCCGCGCAACGCGTTCTTGTACAGCACGTTCGACTTGCAGTTCGGGGCATCGTGGTCGACGAACAGCCGTCCCTCGAAGTGCTGGCCGTCGCCGGCGAAACTGACGCCGAGCAGCTCGGCGTACCCGCCGGGACCGGCGAAGCGCACGGTCGGGACGATGCGCACGACCGACCCGCCGAGTGTCACGTTGACGTGGCGATAAGTCGCATCGCGGCCGACGAGCGCTGCGTAGGACGACAGCTGCACCGAACCCTCGTCAGCGGTGTTCAGCGCGACCACCGACAGCGAAGCCCCGTCGCCGACGACGATCTCGATGTTCGCGGCGACCTTGATCAGCCCGCCGTGATCGATGACCAGCGTTGCGCGTGCGTTCGCGCCGACCTCGACGACGTGGTGCGTGTACGACTTGCCGCTGATGCCCTTGCGGGTCAGCACGATCGGCGCGTCGAGTTCGGCATTCGCGTCGACCCGGACGTGCAGGCCGCGCGATGCGTGCTGCATCGCCAACGCGCTCGGGCGATCTGCCGGCACGAGTGCCGATCCGAACGCGTCGAGCGTGCGCGGGTCGACGGTCTCGACGTGCGCACCCGCGGGCACGCTCTCGGAACCCTCGATCACACCGTCCGGCTCGAACGGCTCGAAGAACTCGCGGATTCGCGGCAGGGGCGAGAACCGCCAGTCCTCCTGCGACCGGTTGGGATCGGGGAAGTCGGCAGGGTCACGCGAGGTGAAGCGTTCGGCCGGCGAACCGGTGGGTGTCAACAGAGCTGTCATGAAGTTCCTTCGGGGTCCCCGACGAGTTTTTCGAGTGTTCTGTGCGAGAAAAAGTCGGTGGGGTGTTTAGCCGACCGCTCCTTCCATCTGCAGTTCGATCAGGCGGTTCAGCTCGAGGGCGTATTCCATCGGCAACTCACGCGCGATCGGCTCGACAAATCCACGCACGACCATCGCCATCGCCTCGTCCTCGGACATGCCGCGGCTCATGAGGTAGAACAGCTGGTCTTCGCTGACCTTCGACACGGTCGCCTCGTGGCCCATCGACACGTCGTCCTCGCGCACGTCCACGTAGGGGTACGTGTCGGAACGGCTGATGTCGTCGACGAGCAATGCGTCGCACTTCACCGTCGAGCGGCTGTGGTGTGCACCCTTGTTCACCTGGACGAGGCCGCGGTAGGACGTGCGACCGCCGCCGCGCGCGACCGACTTCGAGATGATGTTGGAGCTCGTGTTCGGCGCCAGGTGCAGCATCTTCGCGCCCGCGTCCTGGTGCTGGCCTTCGCCGGCGAACGCGATCGACAGCACCTCGCCCTTGGCGTGCTCGCCCATGAGCCACACGGCGGGGTACTTCATGGTCACCTTGGAGCCGATGTTGCCGTCGACCCACTCCATCGTCGCGCCCTCTTCGGCACGCGCCCGCTTGGTGACGAGGTTGTAGACGTTGTTCGACCAGTTCTGGATGGTCGTGTAGCGGCAGCGGCCGCCCTTCTTCACGATGATCTCGACCACGGCCGAGTGCAGCGAGTCGGAGCTGTAGATCGGCGCGGTGCAGCCCTCGACGTAGTGCACGTAGGCACCCTCGTCGACGATGATCAGCGTGCGCTCGAACTGGCCCATGTTCTCAGTGTTGATGCGGAAGTAGGCCTGCAGCGGGATCTCGACGTGCACGCCCTTCGGCACGTAGATGAACGAGCCACCCGACCACACCGCGGTGTTGAGTGCGGCGAACTTGTTGTCACCGGACGGGATCACGGTGCCGAAGTACTGCTCGAACAGCTCGGGATACTCCTTCAACGCCGTGTCGGTGTCGAGGAAGATCACGCCCTGACGCTCGAGCTCTTCGTTGATCTTGTGATAGACGACCTCGGACTCGTACTGCGCGGCGATGCCCGAGACGAGGCGCTGCTTCTCGGCCTCGGGGATGCCGAGCTTGTCGTAGGTGTTCTTGATGTCGGCGGGTAGGTCGTCCCAGCTCGCGGCCTGCTTCTCGGTCGAGCGGACGAAGTACTTGATGTTGTCGAAATCGATCCCGGACAGGTCAGAGCCCCAGTTCGGCATCGGCTTCTTGGCGAAGATCGACAGCGCCTTCACGCGCCGGTCCAGCATCCACTCCGGCTCGCTCTTCTTGGCCGAGATGTCGCGGACGACGGCCTCGTTCAGGCCGCGCTTGGCGGAGGCGCCGGCGACATCGCTGTCGGCCCAGCCGAAGCCGTAGCGGCCCAGTGACGCGATCTGTTCGTCCTGCGTCAGGGTGCGCTCGGGGGTGGTGGTCATATGTCAGTGCCTCCCGGGAGGGGTGGGGACATGGGTCGTGCACACGCCATCGCCGTGGGCGATGGTCGCCAGTCTTTGGACATAAGTACCGAGCACCTGCTCGAACGCACGTGTCTCGGCCTCGCACAACTCGGGGAACTCGGCGGCCACATGGGCGACCGGGCAGTGGTGCTGGCAGATCTGGATTCCGGCGGCCGCGCTTTCTGTAGTTGAAGCGTAGCCAGTGGCGGTGAGGCCGTCGGCCAGCGCATCGACGCGAGTGGCGACGCTCGCACTCGATTCGACCCGCTCGCGCAGTTCGGCGGCGAGGGCATCGGCGCGGTGTTCGGCGAAGGCGGTGACGGCCTGCTCGCCGCCCGTCTCGCGCAGGTAGCGCAAGGCGGTCGTGGCCAGGTCGTCGTAGGCGTGCGGGAACGCGGCCCGTCCGCTGTCGGTGAGTGCATAGACGCGGGCCGGTCGGCCCCGTCCGCGATTGGGTGACGGACGCGGGTCGCGCTCGGTGAGCAGTCCGTCGGCCACCAACGCATCGAGATGGCGGCGTACGGCGGCGGGCGAGACACCCAGCCGGTCGGCGAGCGCAGCCGCGCTCTGCGGGCCCCGCTCGAGGATCAGCCGGGCGACCGCGTCACGGGTCCGATCGTCTCCGGCGAATTTCACAACATCAGTATGACGTATTTCGACCTGCGTTTCACACCACCCCGCCCGATAGCGCCCCGGTAAGTTGCCGGGTGTGCTCTATCGCACCCTCGAACTGACTCTCGCCCCCGCACTGCGGGGCCTCTACCGACCGGAAATCACCGGCGCGTCCTCCGTCCCCGCCGAGGGACCGGTCATCTTTGCGGCCAATCACATCTCCTTCGCCGACGAGTTCTTCACCCCACTGGCCGCCCGGCGCCAGGTCGTCTACTTCGCCAAAGCGGAGTACTTCACCACCCCTGGCATCAGGGGACGGCTGACCTCCTTGTTCTTCACCACCCTCGGCCACGTGCCGGTCGAGCGCGCTGACACGCGAGCCGCAGCCAGCGTGATCGACGTCGGCGTCGACGTCCTGAAGAGCGGCCGAGCGCTGGGGATCTTCCCCGAGGGCACGCGGTCACCGGACGGTCAGCTGTACAAGTTCCGCACGGGCATCGCCCGCGTCGCGCTGCGCAGCGGCGCCCCGGTCGTCCCCGTCGGCCTGGTCGGGACGCGCGAGGTGCAACCGCCGGGCGAGCGGATGTGGCACCGCGCGAAGGTGGCCGTCCACTTCGGTGAGCCCTTGCACTTCGGCGACCGTGCGGCCGAGGAGCGCAGCGCGCGGGTGCTGCGCGAGATCACCGAAACCGTGCGAACCGCCGTGCAGGAATTGAGCGGGCAGGACTACGTCGACCACTACGCAGGCTCGTCCCGTCCCTGACCTTTTCCCCGCTGGTGGTCGGTCTGGGGCGAGCGAAGCGAGCGCCAGCGGGGAACTCACGCCGCCTTTCCCCGCTGGTGGTCGGTCTGGGGCGAGCGAAGCGAGCGCCAGCGGGGAAACGTGACCCGCACAGCGTGCGCTGATTGCGATGCAACGCCGACGAACCGGCGTTTCTAGACTGTCTGCGTGCCCGCGCCTGCCGTCGAGATCGCCGATCTCGTCAAGTCCTACGGCGCGAGGCGCGCGGTCGACGGCCTGAGCTTCGATGTCGAGCGCGGCACGCTGCTTGCTCTGCTCGGGCCGAACGGCGCGGGCAAGACGACGACGATCGAGATCTGTGAAGGGTTCCGCCGCGCCGACTCGGGCAGCGTCCGCGTGCTCGGGCTTGCTCCCGACGACCCGGCTCTGCGGCCCCGCGTCGGCGTGATGCTGCAGGACGGCGTCGGCGGCTACCGCGAAGCGCGGGCGATCGAGCTGCTGCGGCTGTTCTCGCGCTACGCGGCTTCGCCGCTCGATCCCGATGACCTGCTCGACCTCGTCGGGCTCACGGAGGTCGCCGGCACCGCCGTGAAGCGCCTGTCCGGTGGACAGCAACAACGCCTGTCATTGGCGCTGGCGCTGGTCGCCCGTCCCGAACTCGTGTTCCTGGACGAGCCCACCGCCGGCATGGACCCGCAGGCGCGCCGGGTCACCTGGGAACTCGTGCGGCGGCTGCGCAGCGACGGCGTGAGCGTCGTGCTGACCACCCATTTCCTGGACGAAGCCGAGCAGCTCGCCGATCGGGTCGTCGTCATCGACGACGGTCGCGTGGTCGCCGCGGGCACGCCCGCCGAGCTGACCAGGGGCGGTGCAGGCGGGCAGATCCGCTTCCGCGCCGAGGCGGGGCTGCCACTCGACCTGCTTCTCACCGACCTGCCCGAAGGCACCCGCGCCGAAGAGACCGAGCCCGGCCACTATCTCGTCAGCGGCGAGGTCACGCCACAACTGCTCGCGACCCTGACGGCATGGTGTGCGCGCCGCGGGGTGCTCGCCGAGAATCTCTCCGTCGAGCGGCGCAGTCTCGAGGACGTGTTCCTCGAGGTCACCGGCCGGAAGCTGCGGACATGAGCCCACCCCGCGCAGCGAGCTTCGCCCCGGCTCCCGAGGCCGCGCCCCGCCGACGGATGCTCGCGGCCCAGACCGCGATCGAGTTCCGGCTGCAGCTGCGCAACCTGGAGCAGGTCGGCCTCACGCTCGTGATTCCGCTGCTGCTCCTGTTCTTCTTCAACCTGCCGCTGCTCTACTCGCTCGGCGTCGACCGCCGCATCGACTTCGTGGTGCCGAGCATCATCGCGCTCGCGGTCATGTCGTCGTCGTTCACCGCATTGGCGATCGCGACCGGGTTCGAGCGCAAGTACGCCGTGCTCAAACGGCTCGGCGCCACAGCGCTGCCCCGCGAGGTTCTCATCGGCGCCAAGACGCTGTCCGTGCTCATGCTCGAGGTCGTGCAGGTCGCGCTCATCGTGGCGTTCGGCTTGGCGCTCGCCTGGCACCCGCACGGCGACCCGCTGCTGGTCGTGTTTCTCGTCGCGCTGGGGACGATCGCGTTCGCCGGGCTCGGGCTGCTGCTCGCGGGGACGTTGCGGGCCGAGGTCACCCTTGCCGCGTCGAACCTGGTCTGGCTGGTGCTGCTGTTCGCCGGTGGCATCGCGATCCCGCTGGACAAGTACCCGCACGCCGTGGCGCAGGTGCTGCAGTTCCTTCCCTCCGCAGCGCTGTCGGACGGGCTGCACCGGGTGCTGCTGAACGGCGCGGCGGTGCCGCTGCACGATGTCGCCACGTTGATCGTCTGGGGTGCGCTGGCCATGCTGGGCGCCGCTCGGTGGTTCCGATGGGAGTGAGCACACCCGTTCGTGCCGAGGCGCCGAACGATCCTCCGGTGCGCTGGCTGCCGCGGCGCGTGCAGACCGACTCGTGGTTGCGCGGGCTCGCGCTGGCCTTCGTCGTCGCGAACGTGGTGATCGTCGTGACCGGCGGGGCCGTGCGGCTGACGAACTCCGGTCTGGGCTGCCCGACCTGGCCGTCGTGCACCGACTCGTCGCTGACACCGACGAAGCAGTACGCCATCCACGGCATCATCGAGTTCACGAACCGCCAGTTGACCTTCGTCCTCGTCATCATCGGCGTAGCGACCTGGCTCGTCGCGATGGCCCTGCGCCGCGAACGCGCGCTGGCGACGGTGGCCGTCCTCGGCATTCCGGCCCAGGCGGTGCTCGGCGGACTCACCGTGCTGACCCATCTCAATCCGTGGCTCGTCGCACTGCACTTCCTGCTGTCGATGGCGATCATCGCGGTGTCGTTCCGGCTGTGGTGGCGGCTGCGTCTCGACACCGACGGTCCGCTGGCCGCCCGTCCACTTCCACCCGCGGCCCGTGCCCTCGTCCTGGCCACCCTCGCCGTGACCGCGGCCGTCCTCGTGATCGGCACCGTCGTCACCGGCAGCGGCCCGCACGCCGGCGACACCGACGCCAGCGGCAAGGTGCACCGCACCGGCCTCAACGTCGCGTCGATGTCGCAACTGCACGCCGACGCGGTGATGACTCTGGTCGGGCTCACCGTCGGCCTCGTCGCCGTCCTGTTCGCCATCGGCGCCACGCCCGCGCTGCGCCGCGCCGCCGTGGTGCTGCTCGGTGTGGAGTTGGCGCAGGGCGTGATCGGCTACACCCAGTACTTCCTCAACGTGCCGCCGCTGCTCGTCGTCGTGCACATGCTCGGGGCGTGTCTCGTGTGGGTCGCCGCCCTGAGGGTTTTCCATTCCGCCACGTAGGGAAATTGCACGCATTTCGGGTACACCGACGGCATGTCAATGTCGACAAGCAGAAGCGGTAGCCGGGGCACGCTCACGCGCATATTGGGCGTGTTGGTCGTCATCTGGCTCATCATCGGGGCGATCGCCGCCGGGCAACGCCACTACTACAGCTCCGGCAAGACGAACTGCGCCGGGTTCGCCACCATCGCCGTCACGATCATCGCCGGGCCGCTGAACTACATGGGCGTCAACCCGAAGACGAAGTGCCCCGAACCCAGTAAGTAGGGCCAGCAGGTAAACGGGCCGCTCAGAGCACCTGCGTCAGGGTGTAGATCGCCAGCCCGGCCAGCGCGCCGACGACCGTGCCGTTGATGCGGATGAACTGCAGATCGCGTCCGACCTGCAGTTCCAACCGCCGCGAGGTCTCCTCGCTGTCCCACCGTTCGATCGTGGACGAGATCACCGCGGTGAGGTCGGCGCCGTAGTGGGTGACGACGTAATGCGCCACCTGCTGCAGCGCCTCTTCGACGCGACCTGAGATCTGGCGGTCGTCGCGCAGCACCTCGCCTGCGCGTACGACGAGACGTTCGATGCCGCGCCTGAGGTCGGACGAAGGATCCTCCGCGCCATCGACCACCAGCGTCTTGCCACGCAACCAGAGTGTCGACAGCCACTCGCGTACCTGCGGGTGGTCGAGGAGTTCGATCTTGGCGCGCTCCACCTTGGCGATCTGGTCCGGATCAGAACGCAGCCGCTCGGCAAGCGCGCGCAGTTGGCGGTCATAGGCGCTACGCAGTTCGTGCTCGGGCTGGATGCTGACGTCGGCGAGGAACGACTGCAGGGACGTGAAACCCTTGTTGAAGACCCGGTCGTCGACCCAGTCGGGCACCCATTCCGGCGACTCCTGCGCCACGCGCTGCCGCAGTACCGCCCGGTTCTCGTCCAGGAACCGGATCAATCCCTTGAGCGCGGTCGTCAGGACGTTCTGGTGCTGGCCGGAATCGCAGACGGCGTCGAGCAGGCGGGCGAGCAGCGGGCCGGTGTCGAGTTCGCGCAACCGCTTGTCGGCGAACGCGGCGACCGCGTCGCGCAACTCGTTGTCGTGCAGGGTCGCCGCGAGGCCGCTGACCGCCGCGCTGATCTCGGCCGCGACCCGACGGGCGTGGTCGGGGTCGGCCAGCCACTCCCCGACCCGGTGCGGCACCTGCGCCGCCGCCACTCGTTCGGCGACGATCTCGCTGGTGAGGAAGTACTCCTTGACGAAGTCGGCCAGTCCCTCGCCGATCTGATCCTTCTTGCGCGGGATGATCGCCGTGTGCGGGATCGGGATGCCCAACGGATAGCGGAACAGCGCGGTGACGGCGAACCAGTCCGCGAGCCCGCCGACCATGGACGCCTCGGCCGCGGCCTCGATGTAGCCCCACGCGCCGTGTCCGTCCCCGGCCAGCCGGCACACCACGTAGACCGCTGCGGCCAGGACGAGCAGCCCGCCGGCGGTGGCCTTCATCCGCCGCAGCGCGCGCAATCGCTCCGGGCTCGGTGGCGAGCCGGGGACCGTCACGTCAGCGTGGCCAGGATGGCTGCGAACCGGTCGGCGGCACCGTCGGCGTATCCGAGGAACAGCGACGGCTCGATCAGCTCCAGCTCGATGACGACCGGGCCGCCCGGGCCCGGCAGCACGTCGACGCGGGCGTAGAGCGGCACCTGCCCGAATCGCTGCTGCAGGTACTGCATCGCCTGGTCGCCGACCGCGATCTCGGCCGGTGACGGGGTGCGCACGGAGATGTTCTCTTCGAGGAACAGGCCGGTGCCGGCACTGAGGTCGTGACCGGTGTCGCCGGTCAGCATCGGGCCCTTGCGGATCGCGTGACTGTAGGCACCGGCGAAATAGATCAGCGCCGTCTCGCCGTGCTCGTCGACGTCGCCGAGATACGGCTGCACGAGCACGGTGCGCCCGGCCTCATGCAGCTGCGCTGCGTGCGCGGCGGCCTGCTCAGCGGCCGAGGGCAGGAACCGGCCGGCGCCGCGCGAGCCGGCGCCGACCGACGGCTTCACGACGAATTCATGATCGGGCACCTCGAGCGGCGCTCCGGGCTGCACTACTTTCGTCGGCGTGATCGGGACGCCGGCGTCCGCGAGATGCTGCAGGTAGACCTTGTCCGAACTCCACTCCACGACGGCTGCCGAGTTGTGCAGGGCGGGCACGGACCTGGTCCAGGCGAGGAACTGCGACCGATGCAGCGTGTAGTCCCAGGTCGAGCGCAGCACGACCGGGCCGGCGCTCCAGTCGACAGTCGGGTCGTCCCACACCACGAACTCGGCGTCGACGTTGCTCGCCGCCAGCGGATCGATCAGCAGGCGGTCGTCGCCGTCACCCTCGGCGAAGGCCGAACAGGTGGCGAGCAGCAAGCGGCGCACAGGGCCTCAGCGCACGAACGTGTCGAGCGCTACCGCGACGAACACGAAGGCGAGATAGCTGTTCGACAGGTGGAAGAACTGCATCGGCTTGGCGATCGCGCCCGGGGTCCCGCGCGTGGTCGCGTGCAGCAGCCGGTGCGCGGCACCGATCAGCACCAGGCCGGCGAGCGATGCGAGCACCCCGTAGAGCCAGCCGGTGGCCAGCGGCCAGAGCGCAAGGGACGCCGCGACCGTGAGCCAGGTGTAGATGGTGATCTCGACTGCGACGCGCCGGGCGGGCGCGACGACGGGAAGCATCGGCACGCCGGCGCGCGCGTAGTCCTCGCGGTAGCGGGTGGCGAGCGCCCAGGTATGCGGCGGCGTCCAGAAGAACACGACAGCGAACAGCGCGAACGGTGCGACAGCCAGCGACCCGGTCACCGCGGTCCAGCCGATCAGGACGGGCATGCACCCGGCGACTCCGCCCCACACGATGTTCTGTGCGGTGCGCCGCTTCAGCAGCATCGTGTACACGACGATGTAGAACGCGATCGCCACGAACGTCAGCGCCCCGGCGAGCCAGTTCGTGACCACCCCGATCGCGGCGACGGACACGGCCCCGAGCAGCAGCCCGAACACCAGCGCTCCGGTGGGCGACACCTCGTGGCGGGCCAGCGGGCGGCGTCCGGTGCGGCGCATGATCGCGTCGATATCGCGGTCGAGGTAGCAATTCAGCGCGTTCGCACTGCCTGCGGCGAGCGTGCCGCCCAGCATCGTGACCAGCGCGACCGTCCAGTTCGGCAGGCCGCGCGCCGCCAGCACCATCGACGGCAGCGTGGTCACGAGGAGCAGTTCGATGATGCGCGGCTTGGTCAGCGCGACGTAGGCCGCGATGCGATTGCGGTGCGGTCGTGGCCGGGTCGTCAGGCCGTGCAGCCGCGGTGCGTCGGCCACCGGCGAGGCGGGCGACGAAGGGGATGCGGTGACGTCGTCTTCCAGGCCCGTCGAAACGGGCGCCACCGGCGTCTGCGTCACGGCGACCAGCTTAACCGCCGACGTGATCGCAGCTGCACGCGGCAGTGGCCTGCGGACCGTTCTCCCGATCACACCGGGTGGCTACGCTGACAGAAGGGGTAAGCCCTTACAGAACACCACCGCTGCACAGCGAAGGGACCTCGACAATCGTGGCTACTACTCGAGCCGGCAAGTCCGAAGGCGTGCACACCGTGCATCCGAAGTGGTGGACCGACCTCGACACCAAGGCGGTCGACACCGCGCGGCTGCTCGCTGCAGATGCCGTCCAGAAGGCCGGCAGCGGCCATCCTGGCACTGCGATGAGCCTGGCCCCGTTGGCGTACCTGCTCTATCAACGCGTGATGCGCCACGATCCGACCGACCCGCAGTGGGTCGGTCGAGACCGGTTCATCCTCTCCAACGGGCACTCGTCGCTGACGCAGTACTGCCAGCTCTACCTGTCCGGCTACGGCCTCGAGCTGTCCGACCTCGAGTCGTTGCGCACGTGGGAGTCGCGTACGCCGGGCCACCCCGAGTACCACCACACCGCCGGCGTCGAGGTGACGACCGGTCCGCTCGGACAGGGCGTGGCGAACGGCGTCGGGATGGCGATGGCCGCGCGACGTGAGCGCGGGCTGTTCGACCCCGACACCGCCGCGGGCGAGTCGCCGTTCGACCACTTCATCTACGTCATCGCCGGCGACGGCTGCATGGAAGAGGGCGTCTCGAGCGAGGCGTCCTCGCTTGCCGGACACCAGGAGCTCGGCAATCTGATCCTTTTCTACGACGACAACCACATCTCGATCGAGGACGACACGGCCGTCGCCTTCAGCGAGGACGTGCTCGCGCGCTACGAGGCGTACGGATGGCACGTGCAGCGCGTCGACTCGGGTGAGGACGTGTCGGCGCTCGAGGACGCGATCAAGAAGGCGCAGCGGGTGACGGACAAGCCGTCGTTCATCGCGGTGCGCACGATCATCGGCTGGCCGGCGCCCACCAAGCAGAACACCGGCTCGGCGCACGGCTCGGCCCTCGGCGACGAAGAGATCGCGAAGACGAAGAAGATCCTCGGGTTCGACCCGGACGTGAAGTTCTTCGTCGACGACGACGTGCTTGCCCACGCCCGGCAGCTGATCGACCGAGGTCGCGAGGCGCACGCCGAGTGGCAGAAGGAGTACGACGCCTGGGCGAGCAAGAACAAGGCCGCCTTCGAGCTGCACCAGCGACTTGCCAACCGCACGCTGCCCGGCGGCTGGACCGACGCGCTGCCGTCGTGGCCGGTCGAGAAGGACGGCAAGGCGAACGCGATCTCGACCCGCAAGGCCTCCGGCGAGGTGCTCACCAAGCTCGCGCCGGTCCTCCCGGAGCTGTGGGGCGGGTCGGCCGACCTCGCCGAGTCGAACAACACCACGATGGAGGGCGAGCCCAGCTTCGTCCCGTCCAACTACCAGACCAAGATGTGGCCGGGCGGGCCGTACGGCCGCACCCTGCACTTCGGCATCCGCGAACACGCGATGGGCGCGATCCTCAACGGCATCAACGTCCACGGTGGCACGCGCGCCTACGGCGGAACGTTCCTCGTCTTCAGCGACTACATGCGACCGCCGGTGCGGCTGTCGGCGCTCATGCAGTTGCCGTCGATCTTCGTGTGGACGCACGACTCGATCGGACTGGGCGGCGACGGCCCGACCCACCAGCCGATCGAGCACCTGGCCGCACTGCGCGCCATCCCCGGTTTCGACATGGTGCGTCCCGCTGACGCCAACGAGACCGCCGTGTGCTGGCGACAGATCCTGGAGAAGACCGACGGGCCGGCGGGTCTTGCGCTGTCGCGGCAGAACCTGCCCGTGCTCGACCCGGTCAGGACGGCCGACGCCGGCAAGGGCGGGTACATCCTCGAGGAGGCATCGTCCGGCCGCGCCAAGGTGATCATCATCGCGACCGGGTCCGAGGTCGGACTCGCGCTGAAGGCGCGTGAGGCGCTCGAGGCCGAAGGCACCCCGACCCGCGTCGTGTCGATGCCGTGCATCGAGTGGTTCGAGGCGCAGCCGCCGTCGTACCGACAAGAGGTGCTGCCCCCGGAGATCAAGGCCAGGGTCAGTGTCGAAGCGGCGGTCAAGCAGGGCTGGCGCGAGTACGTCGGCGACGCCGGCGAGATGGTTTCGATCGAACACTTCGGCGCGAGCGCCGAAGGCGACGTTCTGTTCGAGCAGTTCGGTTTCACCCCAGACCGCGTCGTCGCGGCCGCCCATTCCGCGTTGCAACACGCCGGAGCGTAAGGAGATAACGATGACCGACGCACTCGCCGATCTTTCTGCCCAGGACGTCTCAGTCTGGCTGGACGACATCAGCCGCGAGCGGCTGCGCAGCGGCAACTTGCAGGAACTTGTCGACAACAAGCACGTCGTCGGGGTCACCAGCAACCCGACCATCTTCCAGAAGGCCCTCGAGAAGGGCGACGCCTACGACGAGCAGGTACGCGAACTCGCGGCTCGCAAGATCGCCGTCGACGGCGCGGTCCGGTATCTGATGGCCTTCGACATCCGATGGGCGTGCGACGTGTTGCGCCCGGTGTTCGACCGGACGGACGGCAAGGACGGCCGGGTCTCGATCGAGGTCGATCCGCGTATCGCCCACGACACCGATCGCACCGTCGCCGAAGCCAAGGGCTTGTGGTGGCTGGTCGACCGGCCCAACGTGATGATCAAGATCCCGGCGACCACCGAGGGACTTCCCGCGATCACCGCCGCGACCGCGGCCGGCATCAACGTCAACGTCACGCTGATCTTCGGGCTCGACCGCTACGACGCAGTCATGGACGCCTACCTCACGGGGCTCGAGGGCGCGAAGGCCGCGGGTATCGACCTGTCGACGATCCGCTCCGTCGCGTCGTTCTTCGTCTCCCGGGTCGACACCGAGGTCGACAAGCGGCTGGACAAGATCGGCTCTCGTGAGGCGGCCGAACTGCGTGGCAAGGCGGGCATCGCGAACGCACGGCTCGCCTATGAGCGGTACGAGAAGGTGGTCGGTTCCGAGCGCTGGAAGGCCCTGGAGTCGGCCGGGGCGCACGCCCAGCGACCGCTGTGGGCATCGACCGGCGTCAAGGACCCGAGTTACGACGACACCATGTACGTCGTCGACCTGTGCGCACCGAACACCGTGAACACGATGCCGGAGGCGACCCTTGACGCGGTGGCCGAGCACGGGCAGATCAAGGGCGATCAGGTGACCGGCTTCTACGACGATGCCCGCCAGGTGTTCGCCGGTCTGGAAGAACTCGGAATCGGCTACGACGAGGTCATCGAGGTGCTCGAGGTCGAGGGCGTGCAGAAGTTCGAGGACTCGTACGCGCAACTGGCCGAGAGCGTGCAGGCCCAACTCGAGAAGGCCCCGTGACAGATCAGGTCGAGCAGGCTGAGGCGCCGTCACAGCCTGATCCCGCGGCGCCGCTGCCGCGTGAGACAGCACCGCCGAGCCGCCATCCGGGCGCGGCGCCATCGGCGCGTCAGAGTGACACGAACCCGCTGCGGGATCCGCGCGACCGCCGCCTGCCGCGCGTCCCGCCGCCGTGTGCGTTGGTCGTCTTCGGCGTGACGGGCGATCTGGCGCGCAAGAAGTTGCTGCCCGCCGTCTACGACCTGGCCAACCGCGGGTTGTTGCCGGCCGACTTCGTGCTGCTCGGCTTCGCCCGCCGCGACTGGGAGGACGGCGACTTCGAGGACCTCGCGAAGAAGGCCGCGAAGGAACACGCGCGCACCGACTGGAAAGAGGACGTGTGGGCGCGACTGTCGGGCGACATCATGTTCGTCCCGGGCTCGTTCGACGACGACGAGGCCTTCGACACGCTGCGCGACACCCTCGACGACCTGTGCAGCTCGCACGGCATCAAGGGCAATGCCGCGTTCTACCTCTCGATCCCGCCGAAGATGTTCCCGACTGTCCTCGAGCAGATGGAACGCACGGGCATGGCCGACAACGACAAGGCCGGCGGGTGGCGTCGCGTCGTGGTCGAGAAGCCGTTCGGGCACGACCTGCCGAGCTCGCTCGAACTGAACAAGCTCGTCGACGACGTGTTCACCCCGCAGGACGTCTTCCGCATCGACCACTACCTCGGCAAGGAGACCGTCCAGAACCTGATGGCGTTGCGGTTCGCCAACCAGCTGTTCGAGCCGGTGTTCAACGCCAACTACGTCGACTCGGTGCAGATCACGATGGCCGAGGACGTCGGCATCGCCGGTCGCGCCGCGTTCTACGACGCGACCGGTGCCGCACGTGACGTGCTGCAGAACCACCTGCTGCAACTGCTCGCCCTCGTCGCGATGGAGGAACCTGTCGAGTTCACCGCCGAGGCGATCCAGACCGAGAAGCTGAAGGTGCTGCGCGCGATCACGTTGCCGCACGATCTCGAGGACTACGCCATTCGCGGCCAGTACGACCAGGGCTGGCAAGCCGGTGAGCGGGTCGCGGCCTACACGTCCGAGAAGGACGTGCCGGAAGACTCGACGACCGAGACCTACGCGGCCGTCCGGCTCGGCATCGACACGCGTCGGTGGGCCGGAGTGCCCTTCTACCTGCGCACCGGCAAACGGCTGCCGCGGCGCGTCACCGAGATCGCGGTGCTGTTCAAGAAGGCGCCGCACCTGCCGTTCAGCCAGACCGACACCGAGGAGCTGGGACACAACCAGCTGGTGATCCGCGTGCAGCCCGACGAGGGCGTGACGCTGAAGTTCGGGTCCAAGGTGCCCGGCTCGGCGATGGAGGTTCGCGATGTCGCGATGGACTTCCTGTACGGCGAGGCATTCACCGAATCGTCCCCCGAGGCCTACGAACGCCTGATTCTCGACGTGCTGCTCGGCGACTCGACGCTGTTCCCGCGCAACGCCGAGGTCGAGGCGTCGTGGCGGGTGATCGACCCGCTCGAGGAGTTCTGGGCAACCCAACCCCCGGCCAAGTACCGCGCCGGTGAGTGGGGCCCGAAGGAAGCCGACGAGATGCTCGACCGTGACGGACGGTCGTGGAGGCGACCATGACAACTCTGTGGGACACGACCGGCACTGCCGTGGTCAAGGCGCTGGCGGCAGAACGACGCACCGGCGGCGGCGTGACCTCGGGGCTGGCGCTGACGCTCGTGGTGGTGATGGAAGAGAAGGACGCCGCAGAAGTCGAGGCCGCGGTGTCGATCGCGGCGTCCAGGCACCCGATGCGCGTGCTGATGGTGCTACGGCACAACCTCGAGGCGCCCGTGCCGCGTCTCGATGCCGAAGTCTCGCTCGGTGGCCGTTACGGCCCGGGAGAAACCGTCGTCCTGCGCATGTACGGACGGCTCGCGCTGCACGCCGAGTCGGTGACACTGCCGCTGCTCGCACCGGACGCGCCGGTCGTCGCGTGGTGGTACAGCGAGACGCCCGAGGTCATCGCCTACGACCCGCTCGGAGTATTCGCCGACCGCCGCATCACCAACGTGATTCGCGACCCCGATCCGTCCGCCTCGCTCAAGCAGCGCGCCGACGACTACGCACCGGGTGACACCGACCTGACCTGGACGGTGATCACGCCGTGGCGCGCGGCGCTGGCGTCTGCGTTCGACACCGTGACGCGCACGCCCTCCAGCGTCGTCGTGCACGGCAATCCGACCGATCCGTCTGCGCAACTGCTCGCCGGCTGGCTGTCGTCGCGACTGGGCCTGTACGTGCCGGTCGAGAAGGACGAAGGGCGCTACATCACCAAGGTGCGCATCGACTTCGACGACGGCCACTACGTCGAGATGCGCAACGAGAGCTACAAGCTGGTGATGAGCCGGCCGAACCAGATGGACTCGATCGCGCCGTTCCCGGCCCGCGCAACCGGCGACCTGCTCGCCGAAGAGTTGCGCCGCCTCGACGTCGACGAGACCTATGCCGAGGCGCTCGGTGCGGTCACCGGTGAAAAGGACCTCACCTCACGCCCGGCGGTGCGTACCCACATCTGGCACGATCCCGCGCTGGCGAACGAGGGCTGACGATTGGCTGACCCATCCGTCGAACACATCGTCTACCCGACGGCCGACGAACTCGCCCAGCAGGTCGCCGACATGTTCGTGACGACCGTCGGCTCGGCGATCGACGAGCACGGACGCGCGGCGGTGGCGCTCACCGCCGGCTCGATCATGGAGAAGGTCTGGGCCGCGCTCACTGCGCCGACGGCATCAGCCCAGGCACTCGACTGGTCGAAGATCGACGTGTTCTGGGGCGACGAGCGGTTCGTGCCGTCCGACTCCCCCGACCGCAACGACGCTCCTGCCGAGAAGCTGCTGTTCGCGGGTGCGCCGTTCTCGGCGGCCACCCGCTATTCGATGCCGCCGGCCGGCGGCGAGTACGGCGAGGACCTTGACGCTGCTGCGGCCGGTTACGCGCGCACGCTGCATGAGAATCGGCGACCGTCCGATGCCGGTGAGGTGCCGAGTTTCGATGTCGTGCTGCTCGGCATCGGCCCGGACGGGCACTGCTGCTCGCTGTTCCCCGACCACCCGTCCGCGCGCGACCTGTCCGCGGCTGTCATCCCGGTGCGCGAGTCACCCAAGCCGCCGCCCCTTCGACTCTCGCTGTCGTTCGACGCGCTGAACACCGCGAACCAGATCTGGGCGGTTGCGTCCGGGACGGGCAAGGCCGACGCGGTTGCCGCCGCGCTCGCGCCCGATGCGCGTCGCGAGCACGTCCCGTCCGCAGGCGCCCTGGGACGTGAGCGCACCGTGTGGCTGCTCGATGCCGACGCCGCCTCCAGTCTTCCCGACTGAACCGAGTCACCGACACGTTGTGCCGTCGGCGAAATCTGCCTGACTGATCACGCGCCGAGCGGGAGACTCGTCCGGCGATGATCAAGACTCGAGAGCGGCTGCCGTCGGCGTTCCTGCGGCTGTGGGCGGCCGATGCGCTGTCGTCGTTCGGCGACGGGTTCACGCTGATCGCCGCACCGTTGCTGCTGACGACCCTGACCGACAATCCGATCCTGATCGCCGGCGGGGTATTCGCGTCACAGGTGCCCTGGGTGCTGTTCGGGCTGCATGCCGGCGCGATTGTCGATCGTGTCGACCAGCGCGGGCTGGTCATCCGGGTCGACACCGTCCGCGCGCTGTTGATGGCCGCCCTTGCGGTCACGATCCTGACCGGATCGGTGTCGGTCGTGGTCGTGTACCTGCTGCTGTTCGCCAGCGGCGCGGGCGACACGTTGGTGCTGACGGCCGGCACGACGCTCGTCCCGCAACTGGTCGCCAAGCACCAGTTGACGCGCGCGAATTCCCGGCTGCTGAGCACCCGGTTGTTGGGCGCCCTGCTCATCGCCCGTCCGGTCGGCGCGTGGCTGTTCACCGCCGGACACGCGACACCGTTCGTCATCGACGCGGTGTCCTTCCTGGCGGGCGCAGTGCTGCTGGTGCGGCTGCCGACCCGACAGGAGCACGTCGACGTGCCGGCATCCGGCGCAGTGCGCGAGGGGCTCCGGATCCTGTGGCGCGATCACGTGCTGCGCGTGCTCGCCCTGTGCATCTTCGTGATGAACGTGACCCTGACCGGGACGATGGCCGTTCTCGTGATCTACGCCTTCGACAGGCTCGGTCTCGGACCGACCGGCTACGGGGCGCTGGTCGCGACGATGGCGATCGGCGGCCTGATCGGTGCGGTATCGGCCACCCGCCTGGTCACGCGCTTCGGAGCCAGCCTGCTGCTCAAGGTCGGACTGGCGATCGAGTGCGGCTTCCAGCTGACGTTGGCGATCACGACGCACGCGTGGGTGGTGGGACTCGCGCTGGTCGTCTTCGGCGTCCACGCGTCGGTATGGACGGTGCTGACGGTCAGCCTGCGGCAGCACCGCACGGACGGCGCCGTCCGAGGCCGGGTGATGGCTGCCTACACGCTGCTGTCGGTGGGCGGGTCAGCGATCGGGGCGTTGGCCGGCGGGGCGCTCGTCGAGGCGGGCGGGATCACGACGCCGATGTGGGTCGGCGCGGCCCTGGTCGCCGTGGTGTTCGTGCTTGCGGCGCCGGCGTTGCGCAAGGACGAGGTCACCCTCGAGACTGCGCGGGTCGGCGCCTGAGACAGCTCAGCTCTCGCCGCGGCGGGCCTTCAGCTTGGCCAGCGCCTCGTCGAGGAGGGCGGCGCCGTCGGCGTCGCTGCGGCGCTCCTTCACGTAGGCCAGGTGCGTCTTGTACGGCTCGTTACGCGGCGCGCTGGGCGGCGCGTCCTCGGCGCGACCGGCCGGGAACCCGCATTTCGGGCAGTCCCACGTGTCGGGAAGCGCTGCGTCGACCGCGAACGCGGGACGTACTTCGTGTCCGTTGGCGCAGAAGAACGACACCCGTTGCCGGGGCGCGGTCTCGCCGCGTTCCTTCTCACCCATGGGTCCGGCACCGACTCGGCTGCCGCGGATGGCATTGCCACCAGCCACGTTGTTACTCCTGAGCTGTCTTCGAGAGTGTGTGTTGACGGTCGGGGGTTGGTGGGACGGTCTGGCTATTGGTTCTTGTAGAGGAGGCCGAGCCCGATGATGCAGATCGTCCAGACCACCCCGGCGATGATCGTAAGCCGGTCGAGGTTGCGCTCGACAACCGAGGACCCCGACAGGTTCGAGTAGAACGATCCGCCGAGCATCGAGGACAGGCCGCCGCCCTTACCGCGGTGCAGCAGGACGAGCACCACGAGCAACAAGCTCGCGAGGATGAGCACGATGGACAGGGTCAGGATCATCTAGAAATGCCTCAGCTCGAATAAGGACCGCATCGGCCCACCAGAATACCGACTGGTTTACCTTTTGGCCTGCACGGGCCGTGCCGCGAGGCAGATCCCCGCGAACTCCTCGGCGTCGAGGCTCGCTCCGCCGACCAGCGCACCGTCGATATCGGGCTGCGCCAGGATGTCGCCGGCGTTGGTTGCCTTGACCGATCCGCCGTACAGAATGCGCACGCGATCGGCCAGCGCGGACGAGTAGAGCTCGCCGAGCCGGGCACGCAGGGCCGCGCAGACCTGTTGTGCGTCGTCCGGGGTGGCGACCTTGCCCGTCCCGATCGCCCAGACCGGTTCGTAGGCGATGACCACCGACTCGGCCTGTTCGGCCGTGATCCCGGCCAGCGCGCCGTCGAGTTGCCCGCAACAGTGCGGCACGTGTGTGCCCTGCTCGCGCACGTCCTCACCCTCGCCGACGCACACGATCGGGGTGATGCCGTTGCGATAGGCGGCCTTGGCCTTGGCGTTGACCGTCTCGTCGTCCTCGCCGTGGTACTGCCGCCGCTCGCTGTGGCCGACGGTGACGTAGCGGCAGCCGAGTTTGGCCAGCATCACGCCGCTGACGTCACCGGTGTAGGCGCCCGAGTCGTGCGGCGAGAGATCCTGCGCGCCGTACTCGATCAGCAGGCTGTCGCCGTCGATCAACGTCTGGACGCTGCGGACGTCGACGAAGGGCGGAAGCACCACGACCTGCACCGTGTGGAACAGCTCTTCCTTGAGGCTGAACGCGAGCTTCTGCACCAGCGCGATGGCCTCGAGGTGGTTGAGGTTCATCTTCCAGTTGCCGGCGATCAGCGGCTTGCGCCCGTCGAAGGCCGGGATCGGCTTGGTCGCTGTGGCGTTGTAGGTGCCCTGGGGCGGACGGAGGAACTTCGGCATTACTCGCCCAGCACCGCGACCCCGGGCAACGTCTTGCCCTCGAGGTATTCGAGGGACGCACCGCCCCCGGTCGAGATGTGCCCGAACGCGTTCGCGTCCAGGCCGAGCGCGCGCACCGCGGCAGCCGAGTCGCCGCCCCCGACGACCGACAGTCCGTCGATCGCGGCAACGGCTTCGGCGACTCCGCGCGTGCCGGCGGCGAACGGCGCCACCTCGAACACGCCCATCGGACCGTTCCAGAACACGGTCTGTGCGTCCTTGAGCGCGGCGGCGAACGCGGCGACCGTCTCGGGGCCGATGTCGAGGCCCTTCGTGCCGGCCGGGATCGCGTCGGAGGCGACGGTGTCGGTCTCGGCGTCGTCGCTGATGTCGCGTGCCACGACGATGTCGCTCGGCAGCACGATCTTGTCGCCGTTCTCGGCGAGGAACCGCTTGCAGTTCTCGACCTGGTCGTCCTCGAGCAGCGAGTCGCCGACCTCGTGACCCTGGGCCTTGAGGAAGGTGAAGCACATCCCGCCGCCGACGAGCAGCCGGTCGACCTTGGGCAGCAGCGACTCGATCACCGCGAGCTTGTCGCTGACCTTCGACCCGCCGAGCACCACGACGTAGGGCCGCTTCGTGTCGCCGGTGAGCTCACGCAGCACGGTGACCTCGTCGCGGACCAGATCGCCGCAGTACGCCGGCAGCAGCTCGGCGATGTCGAAGACGGACGCATGTTTGCGGTGCACGGCGCCGAAGGCGTCCTCGACGAACACCCCGCCGTCATCGTCGCCGCCGGTGAGGAACTCCAGGCAGCGGGCGAACTCGCGCCGCTCGTGGTCGTCCTTACTGGTCTCGCCGGGGTTGAACCGCACGTTCTCGAGCAGCAGGATCTCGCCGTCCTTCAGGTCCTGCGCCAACATGCGGGCACTGGAGCCGACGGTGTCCAGCGCGAACTCGACCGGGCGGCCCAGCAGCTGCGCGAGCCGGTCGGCGACCGGCCCGAGGCTGTACTGCGGGTCGGGCGCGCCCTTCGGCCGGCCGAGGTGCGCCGCCACGATGACCCGGGCGCCGTGATCGAGCAGCTTGGTGAGCACCGGCAGCGACGCGCGGACGCGCCCGTCGTCGGTGACCTTCCCGTCCTTGATCGGGACGTTGAGGTCGGAGCGGACGAGTACTCGCCGTCCCTGGACCCCGTGCTTGATCAGCTCGTCGAGGGTTCGCATGCTTTAGAGCGAGTTCCCGACGAGCGCGGTCAGGTCGACCAGCCGGTTCGAGTAGCCCCACTCGTTGTCGTACCAGCCCACGACCTTGACCTGGTTACCGATCACCTTGGTCAGGCCGGAGTCGAAGATGCACGACGCCGGGTCGGTGACGATGTCCGAGCTGACGATCGGGTCCTCGGTGTAGGTCAGGATGCCCTTGAGGGGGCCGTCGGCGGCGGCCTGGTAGGCGGCCTTGACCTCGTCGACGCTGGTCTCCTTGCCCGTGGTGACGGTCAGGTCGGTCGCCGACCCCGTCGGGACGGGGACGCGCAGCGCGTAGCCGTCGAGCTTGCCCTTGAGTTGCGGCAGCACGAGCCCGATCGCCTTGGCCGCACCGGTGCTGGTCGGCACGATGTTCAGCGCCGCAGCGCGGGCCCGGCGAAGATCCTTGTGCGGACCGTCCTGCAGGTTCTGGTCCTGCGTGTACGCGTGGATCGTGGTCATCAGGCCACGCTCGATACCGAACGCGTCGTCGAGCACCTTGGCCAGCGGGCCGAGGCAGTTCGTCGTGCATGACGCGTTCGAGATGATCGTGTGCTTCGCGGCGTCGTAACTCGAGTCGTTGACGCCCATCACGATCGTGACGTCCTCGTCACTGGCCGGCGCCGAGATGATGACCTTCTTCGCGCCGGCGTCGACGTGCTTGTGCGCGTCGGCGGCCTTGGTGAAGAACCCGGTCGATTCGATGACGACGTCGACGCCGAGGTCGCCCCACGGCAGGTTCGACGGGTCGCGCTCGGCGAGGATCTTGATGTCCTTGCCGCCGACCGAGATGCCGTCGTCGCTGGCGCGGACCTCGGCCGGGAAGCGGCCCAGGATGCTGTCGTACTTCAGCAGGTGCGCCATGGTCAACTTGTCGCCGAGGTCATTGGCGGCGACGAGTTCGATGTCGGCACCCGCTGCGGTGAGGGCGCGGAAGTAGTTGCGGCCGATCCGGCCGAAGCCGTTGATGCCCACACGTACGGTCACTGCATTTGCTCCTCGCACTGGAACTGGACTCAGTGCGACCCTATCCAATCCTCAGACGATGCCCGACCGGTCCGCGCTACTTGCCGGTAGGGCTCACGAGTGCATGCCGACGAACCACACCTTGGCCACGTTGCGGGTACGCAACGATCCGTTCCCGCTCGACGACGCAGTGCGTGTCGTCCAGACGGCCTGTGAGCGGTCGATGCCCCAGTTCTTCGCATTCATGGGCGCCCAGATGGACTGGTTGTTCTGGCAGTAGTAGTACGCCCCGTAGTTCGGGTGGCTGTGCAATTCGGCGCCTGCACCGCCGTCACGGATCGTGCAGTACGTGCCGTCGCCGAGGGTCAGCGCGAGGGGCCCGCGCGTGACGTAGGGCAGCGTCTGAGCCATCACGCCCGAGCGCTTGATGCTGACCAGCTTCTTCTTGCGCACGTCGCGCAGGCACAGGGTGCGGTGCGGCGTGCGCGACAGCCAGCACGCCACGGCGTATTCGCTGTCGGGGCCGCAGGCGAGGATGTCAGGATCGACCGCCGCAGGCGACGCCGACGGCGACGTGCAGTCGAGCGTGGAGTTGCTCTCGTTCGTGACCTGATAGCCCGGGGTCACCTTCGCCGACGAACTCACCGGCCGGACGACGACCTGGGCGGTCGCGCTGAGCGTGTGCCGCGGCGCAGGGGCGGCACCCCCGGCCGGAGCCGCGACGCCCGCGACCACAAGAAACCCTGCGGTCACAGCGATTCCCGCGATACCCACTATCCGTCCGTAACGCATGGCAGTCTCCCCCGTCGGCGCATCCTGACCCGGGACTCTGCCACTGTGTCGGTCAGGGAGCCAGCATCTCCGCGGTCACTGCCGATTCGGTGTCCGGGATGCCCAGATCGCCCGCACGTTTGTCGGCCATCGCGAGCAGTCTGCGGATGCGACCGGCCACCGCGTCCTTGGTCATCGGTGGGTCGGACAAGGCGCCGAGCTCCTCCAAGGACGCTTGCTTGTGCTCGATCCGGAGCCGGCCGGCCTGCAGCAGATGGTCGGGTGCGTCGTCGGCGAGGATCTCGAGCGCGCGTTGCACCCGAGCGCCAGCCGCTACCGCCGCGCGGGCCGAGCGACGCAGGTTCGCGTCGTCGAAATTCGCGAGGCGGTTGGCCGTCGCACGGACCTCGCGGCGCATGCGCCGCTCCTCCCACGCCAGGACGGACTCGTGCGCGCCGATGCGGGTGAGCAGCGCGCCGATCATGTCGCCGTCGCGGACGACGACGCGGTCGCTGCCGCGCACCTCACGCGCCTTCGCAGCGATGCCCAGGCGACGACCGACGCCGACGAGTGCGAGCGCAGCTTCGGCGGACGGACAGGTGATCTCCAGTGCGCAGGCCCGTCCCGGCTCGGTCAGCGAACCGTGCGCGAGGAATGCGCCGCGCCAGGCGGCCTCGGCGTCGTGGATACCGCCGGCGACGACGTGGTGCGGCAGCCCCTTCACCGGACGTCCGCGCAGATCCACCAGCCCGGACTGCCGGGCCAGGCCCTCGCCGTCCTTCGTCACACGGATCAGGTAGCGGCTGCCCTTGCGCAGTCCGCCGCCGGCGACGATCTGCACCTCCGAGCCGTGCCCGAACACCTCGGCGATCTCTTTGCGCAACCGGCGTGCCACCGATCCGGTGTCGAGCTCGGCCTCGATGACGATGTGGCCACCGACCAGGTGCAACGCCCCGGCGAAGCGGAGCATCGTGGCGAGTTCGGCCTTGCGCTCGGACGTCTTCGACACCGGAACCCGGCTCAGTTCATCCTTGACGTCTGCCGTCATCGCCATTCGCGGCCTCCCACTTCAGTGCTCGAGCGCCGTACGGTACGCCTCGGCAAGTCGCTGTGGATCATGAAGGTCCGGACTTGTGTCAGACGCGAGCTTCGACAATATGAGACTGGCCCCGATGCTGCGCGTGAAGTCGCCAAGATCTTTTTCGTCGACGACCGCATCGACGTCGGCAATCACGGCGTCAATGTGCAATCCACCGACCGGATCGGCATGTTCGCACAACACACGCAAAAGATCGGTTGGTTCGTATCCCTCGGTCTCGCCCGGCTGCGGGACGAGGTTGAGGGTGACCACCACCCGCGCGCGAGTGGTCGAGAGCGCGCGTCCCAATTCACGCAGCAACAGATGCGGGATGACGCTGGTGAACCACGACCCGGGGCCGAGCACAACGGCATCGGCCTCGCGGACTGCGTCGACGGCATCGGCGCAGGCCGGCGCACCTTGCGGCAGCAGCTGGATGGAGCGCACCCGACCCGGGGTCGCGGCGATCGACGACTGACCGCGAATGCGGCGCGTGCGTTCCGGGTCGAGCGGGTCGAAGTGATCGGCTTCGGCCACCAGATCAAGGGCGACGGGGCTCATCGGGAGCACGCGTCCGACCGCTCCGACAAGAGCGCCGACGCGAGCGAGCGCGGCGACCGGGTCGCTCGCCCGGCTGTCGAGCAGGCCGGTCAGGACGAGGTTGCCGACGGGGTGTCCGGCGAGCACGCCGCTGCCGCCCAGGCGGTGTTGCAGCAGTTCTGCCCATGCCTGGTGCACCGGGTCGTCGCCGGCGAGCGCCGCGAGCGCCATCCGCAGATCGCCGGGAGGCAGCACCGGCAGTTCGTGCCGGATGCGGCCGGATGAGCCACCGTCATCGGCGACGGTGACGACGGCGGTCACGTCGTCGCTGACCCGCCGCAGGGCGCTCAGGGTCGCGTGCAGGCCGTGCCCGCCCCCGAGTGCAACGATGCTCGGCCCGGACTTCGGGCTACTCACGTCCGAGATCCCGGTGCGCGACAGTCGTCTGCACCCCGTCGGCCTCGAGCCGATCGGCAAGTTCTTGCGCCATCACGACCGAGCGGTGCTTGCCGCCCGTGCAGCCGACCGCGAGGGTCAGATAACGCTTGCTCTCGCGCCGGTAGCCCGCACCGATGATGCGCAGGATCGCCGCGTACTGATCGAGGAACGCCGCGGCGTCGTCCTGCGAGAGCACGTAGTCCTTGACCTCTTGATCGCGGCCGGTCTGCTCGCGAAGCTCCGGGATCCAGTACGGGTTGGGCAGGAAGCGCACGTCGACGACGAGGTCGGCATCGACCGGCAGCCCGTACTTGAAACCGAACGACACGACGGTCGCGCGCAGGCTTGGCGCCGCGCCCAGCGCACCGTCAGCGGTGAACGCGTTCTCGATCAGGTGCCGCAGGTCGTGCACCGAGCGGGCGGACGTGTCGATGATCAAGTCGGCATCGTCGCGCAGCGGCCCGAGCAGCTCACGCTCGGCCGCGATGCCGTCGGTGAGGCGGCCGTCGCCCTGCAGCGGGTGCTCACGCCGCACGCTCTCGAAGCGTCGCACCAACACGTCGTCGGTCGCCTCGAGGAACACCACGCGAGGGCGCAGCCCGCCCTCGTCCAGGTCGCGGATGACGCCGACGAGGTCACTGGAGAACGCGCGGCTGCGTACGTCCATCACAACGGCGAGGCGGGTGACCGCGCCGCGGCTGCGGCTGCCGAGATCCATCAAAGTCGCGATCAGCTCGGCCGGCAGGTTGTCGACGACGTAGTAGCCGAGATCCTCGAAGCACTTGGCCGCGGTGCTGCGTCCGGCGCCGGACAGGCCGGTCACGATGACAGTCTCTAGTCCTCCCCGCCCCAGCGCATCGCGATCTCGACCGCTCGCTTCGCTCGGGTCGATCTCGCGCTCCGCACGCGCCTCCGGCGCGTCCGCGTAGCGGGGGGCGGGCTCTTCGCGCGAGCGCTCATCGCGTTCGTGGTTCATTCCAGAACTTCTCCCGTAGTGACGTTCACTGCGGGGGCGGCCGGAGTGTCGTCGTTGTTGTGCAGCGCCGCGACGATAGCTGTCGCAGTGCGCGGGCCGATGCCCGGGACCTCGGCGATGTCGTCGACGCTCGCCGCACGCAACCGCTTGAGCGAGCCGAACTGGCGCAGCAGCGCCTTGCGCCGGGTCTCGCCCAGGCCGGCGATGCCGTCGAGCGCCGAGGTGATCATCGACTTCGAGCGCTTCTGCCGGTGGAACGTGATCGCGAACCGGTGCGCCTCATCGCGCACGCGCTGCAGCAGGTACAACCCCTCTGACGTGCGGGGCAGGATCGTCGGGTACTGCTCCCCCGGCAGCCACACCTCTTCGAGGCGCTTGGCCAGGCCGACGAGGGCGATGTCGTCGATGCCCATCTCGTCGAGCACCGCCTGCGCCGCCGCGACCTGGGGCGCGCCGCCGTCGACGACGACGAGATTGGGCGGGTAGGCGAACTTCTTCGGACGGCCGGTGTCCGGGTCGATGCCGGGCGGCAGATCACGCTGCTCGGCAGCCGGATCGGAATCGGCATCGGCGCCTTCGTCGACCTGCTCGTCGAGGTAGCGGGCGAAGCGGCGCCGGATCACCTCGGCGATCCAGTCGGTGTCGCCCGTCCCCTCCCGCATGGCGAAGCGGCGGTATTCACTCTTACGCGCCAGCCCGTCCTCGAACACGACCATGGACGCGACCACATTGGTGCCCTGCACGTGGCTGATGTCGAAGCACTCGATGCGCAGCGGCGCATTGTCGAGGGCGAGGGCCTCTTGCAGTTCGCCGAGCGCGCGCGAACGCGCCGTCAGGTCGGAGGCCCGCTTGAGCTTGTGCTGGTTGAGCGATTGCGCGGCGTTGCGGGCGACGGTCTCGGCAAGGGCGCGCTTGTCGCCGCGCTGCGGCACCCGGATGTTGACCCGCGAGCCACGCCGCTCGCCGAGCCATTCGCTCAGCGCGCCGTTGTCGTCGGGCAGCACCGGGACGAGGATCTCGCGCGGGATCTCCGACCCGTCGTCGCTGGGGTCGTTGAACACGCCGTAGAACTGCGTGAGGAACTGCTCGACGAGGTCGCCGAGACTCATCTCGTCCAGCTTGTCGACGACCCAGCCACGTTGGCCGCGCACCCGCCCGCCACGCACATGGAACACCTGCACCGCCGCCTCGAGATCGTCCTCGGCGAACGCGACGACGTCGGCGTCGGTGCCGTCGCCGAACACGACGGCCTGCTTCTCCATCGCCCGGCGCAGCGCCTCGAGGTCGTCGCGCACGCGGGCGGCGAGTTCGAACTCGAGGTTGTCACTCGCCTCTTGCATGCGCCGTTCGAGGCGCCTGATCATCGAGTCGGTCTTGCCGGCCATGAAGTCGCAGAAGTCGTCGACGATCTTGCGATGCTCGTCGGCTGTGACGCGGTCGACACACGGGGCGCTGCACTTGCCGATGTAGCCGAGCAGGCACGGACGCCCGATCTGCCCCGCGCGCTTGAACACGCCGGCGCTGCAGGTACGCGCCGGGAACACCCGCAGCAGCAGGTCGAGGGTCTCGCGGATGGCCCAGGCGTGGCTGTACGGCCCGAAGTAGCGCACGCCCTTGCGTTTCGGGCCGCGCATGACCTGCAGCCGCGGGTACTCCTCGAACAAGGTCACGGCCAGGCTGGGGTAGGACTTGTCGTCGCGGTACTTGACGTTGAACCGCGGGTCGAACTCCTTGATCCAGTTGAATTCGAGCTGCAGTGCCTCGACTTCGTTCTTGACGAGCGTCCACTCGACGCTGGCGGCGCTGGTGACCATCTGCCGGGTGCGCGGGTGCAGTCCGGCGACGTCGGCGAAGTACGAATTCAGCCGCTGCCGCAGGCTCTTCGCCTTGCCGACGTAAATGACGCGGCCGTGGCTGTCGCGGAACTTGTAGACGCCGGGTTCGAGCGGGATCGTCCCCGGCGCGGGCCGGTAGCTGGACGGGTCAGGCACGCCGTCCAGGTTAGTCAGGCGGTGTGACCGAACACCGTTTCGTACTCGTCGATCTCAGTGAGCAACTCGGTCTTGCCCGCGTCGTCGAGGAACGACGCGCGGACGGCCGCACGAGCCAGGTCGGCGATGCCCGCCTCGTCGAGATGGAGGAGGTCGGCGGCGACCTCGTACTCGTGGGTGAGGGTGGTCGAGAACATGGGCGGGTCGTCGGAGTTGATGGTGACCGGCACGCCGGCCGCGACCAGCGCGGGCAGCGGGTGGTCGGCGAGCGAGGCGACCGCGCGCGTGCAGACGTTGGACGTCGGGCAGACCTCGAGCGGGATCGCCTCGTCCCGGAGTCGGGCGAGCAGGGCTTCGTCCTGGGCCGCCGCGATGCCGTGACCGATGCGTTCGGCGCCCAGCAGGTCGAGCGCCTCCCAGATCGATTCGGGGCCTGTCGACTCGCCGGCGTGCGGGACGCTGTGCAACCCCGCGGCGCGCGCGGCGTTGAAGTGATCGGTGAACGTGCTGCGCGGGACGCCGATCTCGGGGCCGCCGAGCCCGAAGCTGACCAGCCCGTCCGGGCGCATGAGCAGCGCCATGTCGAGGGTGACGTCGCCTGCTTCGATGCCGGCCTCGCCGGGGATGTCGAAGCACCAGCGCAGCTGCACGCCATGGTCGTCCTCGGCGCGCCGGCGGGCGTCCTCGACAGCCTCGCAGAAGGCCTGCGGCGGGATGCCGCGTACGACCGACGAGTACGGGGTGAGCGTCAGCTCGGCATAGCGGACGTTCTGCGCGGCGAGGTCGCGGGCGATGTCGTAGGTGAGCGTCCAGACGTCTTCGGCGTCACGGATCAGGTCGACCACCGACAGGTAGACGTCGATGAAGTGCGCGAAGTCGGTGAACGTGAAGTACTGCGCGAGCTTCTCGGGATCGGCAGGCACCGGCGTGGAGCCGTCGTGGCGCGCGGCCAGCTGCGCAACGGTGTGCGGTGACGCCGACCCGACGTGATGGACGTGCAACTCGGCCTTGGGCAATCCCGCGATGAAGGAAGCGAATCTACTCACGTCCGAGCATTCTGCAGGGACAGCTCCCGCGGCGGGCCACTCTCGCTCGTGCGGCGACGGCGTGTCGCGGCCAGGCCGAGTGCGGCGATGGCCAACCCGATGATCGCCGGGAGCCACAGGCCGCCCTGCCAGCCGGAGTGGTCGATCGCGACACCCGCGATGGGCGCGCCGATGGCCGTCCCGGCGGTGAGTGCCGACGAGTGCCAGCCCATCGCCTCGCCTCGGACCGCACTGGGCACGACCCGTGACAGGGAGTCGACGGTTGCGGTGATCGTCGGAGCACAACACACGCCGGCGAGGACGAGCAGCGCCGCCAGCGAGATCGGTTCGCGGGCCAGCACAGCCGGGAAGGTGAGCGCCGACAGCAGCGCGAGCAGCACGAACGGGTTCACCGACCGCGACATCGATCCGTAGACGACACCCCCCAGGGCGCTGCCCAGCCCCCACAGGGCGAGCACGACACCGATCAGCGAGGCGTGGTGCATGGCCCGCAACGCAGCGACGATGCTGACGTCGGTGCCGGTGAGCACGATCGTGGCAGCGAGGCACGCGGCGAGCACGGCGATCGCGCGCGCCGACAGCCACGACCGGACGCTGACGTGCGAATCGCTGTCTTGATGACCGATCGCCGGGTTCATCAGCCACAGCACGATCCCGCCGAGCACCGAGGTCAGCTCGCAGCTGAACAGTGCCCACGGTGTGCTCCACGTAGTAGCGAGCAGCACACCGAGCACCGGGCCGATCATGAACGAGATCTCGATGACGACAGCGTCGATCGACAGCGCGGTCTTGCGCATCTCGTCGGGGACGGCGTGCATGAGCGCCTGCCGCACGATCGAGAACGACGGGATGACGAACAGCCCGCCGGCGGCGGCGAGCGCGACGAGCGGCCAGTAGGACACGAACGGCGCGATGCTCCAGCAGACGGCGAGCACGAGCAACGACGGCGCGACGGTGGCGCGCAGGCCGACCTTGTCGAGCCGGCGACCGCGCCACGGCGCGCTGATCGCGAGGGCGACGGTGGCGATGCCCGCAACGAGCCCGGCTTCGCTGTACGAGCGGTGCAGGTGCGTGACGACGTGCAGGGTCAGGACGACATTGCCCGCCCACATGGGCACCCGCACGACGATGCTGAGCCACAGCACCCGGCGCACGTCACGCAGCGCGAGGATGCTGCGGTAGCCGGCGATACCCATGCTCCGACTTTGTCACACCTGTGCGACAGGTTTGCCGGTTACCAGCGGTCGTGCACGGCCTGACGGATCTTCTCGTCGTAGAGATCGCGCACCGCGTCCCGGCTGCTGTCGTCGAGTGGGGCAAGTTCGCCCGCCGAGGCGTTGCCACGAGCCTGCTCGACCGTGCGGGCCCCCGGAATCACGGCCGTCACCTGCGGCTGGTCGATGATCCAGCGCAGCGCCAACTGCGCAGGAGTGATGCCTTCGTGAGCGAGCCCGGAAAACGTGCGGGCCGCGGCGACCCCGGTCGTGAAATCCACCCCGGCGAAGGTCTCGCCGACGTCGAACGCCGCACCGGTGCGGTTGTAGTTGCGGTGGTCGTCGGCGGCGAACGTGGTCTGCTCGGTGTAGCGGCCCGACAGCAGGCCCGACGCGAGCGGCACGCGGGCGAGGATGCCGACGCCGGCCTCGGCCGCGGCGGGCAACACCCGTTCGAGCGGCTTCTGCCGGAACGCGTTCAGGATGATCTGCACGCTCGCCACATTGGGGCGCGCGATCGCGGTGAGCGCCTCGTCGACCCGCTCGACGCTCACGCCGTACGCGGCGATGCGGCCGTCCTCGACCATCGCGTCCAACGCATCGAAGACCTCGTCGTCGCTGTAGACCGGCGACGGCGGGCAGTGCAGCTGCACGAGGTCGAGCGTGTCGACGCCGAGATTGCGCCGCGACCGGTCGTTCCACGCGCGGAAGTTCGCTGCGGAGTAGTTCTCGGGAACCTGGTCGGCACGCCGTCCCATCTTCGTGGCGACCAGCACGTCGTTGTCGGGATGCTCGCGCAGGAAGCGCCCGATCAGCTGCTCGCTGCGCCCGTCTCCGTAGACGTCGGCGGTGTCGAACAGCGTGACGCCGGCGTCGACCGCGGCGGACAAGACGTCGAGCGCATCCGATTCGTCGACCTGGCCCCAGTCGGCACCGAGCTGCCACGTGCCGAGTCCGACGACCGAGACCTCGCGGCCGGTGCGTCCCAGGATTCGCTTTTCCATGATCTCGACGCTAGTCACTGCCAGTCGGCGCGGCGGATTCGGTAGAGGACGTGGCGGCGGTGCTCCCAGTCCGGCAGGTTCGGGTGGTCGAAGTCGTCGGCCGGGTCACGGGTCAGACCGAGCTTGGTCATCACTCGTTGCGAGGGTTCGTTGGCCGGGATCGTCATCGACACCACCTCGTCCAGCTCGAGCGTTCCGAAGGCGTAGTCGAGCGCGGCCCGAGCCCCCTCGGGCGCATAGCCGCGTCCCCAATGGGCCTTGTCGAGACGCCACCCGACCTCGACGGCCGGGGTGAAATGTGCTTCGAACGGAATCGGCTGCAATCCGATGAAGCCGATGAACGGCGCCGCACCGGGGACCTCGACAGCCCACAGGCCCCACCCGTTCGCCTCGATGCGCGCGCTGAGTCGGGCGGCCATCGCATCACTGCCCTCGCGGTCGAGGCTGCGCGGGAAGAAGCGCATCACCTCGGGATCGGCATTCATCGCCGCGAACGGTTCGAGGTCGCTCTCGCGCCACGGACGAAGGATCAGGCGCTCGGTGGTCAGGGTCGTCACGTCGGTCACGACCTCGATGATCTCGCGCGCCGCGGTCAGCGGGCGGACGAGCGCTTGCGTGCCGGTGCCTTGGCCGCCTTCGCGGGCGCCTTGCGGGCCGGCGCTGTCGCTCGCTTGGCGGGTGCCTTGCGGGCGGCTGCGGTCTGCTTCCGGGCGGGTTTGGCCGGGGTCACGATCTGCTTGAGATACCCGCCGGTGTGCGAGGCCGCGATGGCCGCGACCTCTTCGGGTGTGCCTTCGGCGACGACGGTGCCGCCGCCGGAGCCACCCTCGGGCCCCATGTCGATCACCCAGTCGGCGGTCTTGATCACGTCGAGGTTGTGCTCGATCACGAGCACGGTGTTGCCCTTGTCGACCAGCGAGTGCAGCACGCCGAGCAGCTTCGACACGTCTTCGAAGTGCAGCCCGGTCGTCGGCTCGTCGAGGACGTAGATCGTGCGCCCGGTCGAGCGCTTCTGCAGTTCGGACGCGAGCTTGACGCGCTGCGCCTCTCCCCCGGACAGCGTCGGCGCGGGCTGGCCGAGCCGCACGTACCCGAGTCCCACATCGACGAGCGTGTCGAGGTGCCGGGCGATGCGCGAGATCGGCTTGAAGAACTCGGCAGCCTCTTCGATCGGCATCTCGAGCACTTCGCTGATGTTCTTGCCCTTGTAGTGCACCTCGAGCGTCTCGCGGTTGTAGCGCGCGCCCTTGCAGACCTCGCACGGCACGTACACGTCCGGCAGGAAGTTCATCTCGATCTTGATCGTGCCGTCGCCCTGGCAGTTCTCGCAGCGTCCGCCCTTGACGTTGAACGAGAACCGACCCTGCTGGTAGCCGCGGACCTTCGCCTCGGTCGTCTCGCTGAACAGCTTGCGGATGTGGTCGAAGACGCCGGTGTACGTGGCCGGGTTCGACCGCGGCGTGCGGCCGATCGGCGACTGGTCGACGCCGACGACCTTGTCGAGCTGGTCGACCCCGGTGACCCGCTTGTGCCGTCCCGGCGGCAGCTTCGCACCGTTGATCTTGTTGGCCAGCGAGGCGTACAGGATGTCGTTGACCAGCGTCGACTTGCCCGATCCGCTCACGCCCGTGATCGCCACGAAGCACCCGAGCGGGAACGCCACGTCGATGTTGCGCAGGTTGTGCTCGCGCGCGCCCTCGACGACGATCTCGCGATCCTTCTGCCGCGGCCGCCGGATCGCCGGGATGTCGATCGTGCGCCGTCCGGACAGGTACGCGCCCGTGATCGATTCCGGCGATCCGAGCAGGTCGTCGACCGTCCCGCTGACGACGATGCGGCCGCCGTGTTCACCCGCCTCGGGGCCGATGTCGACGACCCAGTCGGCGGTGCGGATGGTGTCTTCGTCGTGCTCGACGACGATGAGCGTGTTGCCGAGGCCCTTGAGCCGTACGAGCGTCTCGATCAGGCGGTGGTTGTCGCGCTGGTGCAGCCCGATGGACGGTTCGTCCAGGACGTAGAGCACCCCGACGAGACCGGAACCGATCTGTGTGGCGAGCCGGATGCGCTGCGCCTCACCGCCGGCGAGGGTCGCGGCGGCCCGGTCGAGCGACAGATAGTGCAACCCGACGTCGACGAGGAACCCGAGCCGCGCGTGGATCTCTTTGAGCACCCGCTCGCCGATCAGCTTCTCGCGCCGGTCGAGACGCAGCTGCTGCAGCCAGCCGTTCGCCTCGCCGATCGACAGGGACGACACGTCTGCGATGGACCGGCCGTGCACGGTCACCGCGAGGATCTCGGGCTTGAGCCGGGTGCCCTGGCAGGTCGGGCACGGGACCTCGCGCATGAAGCCCTCGTACTTCTCGCGCGAGTAGTCGGACTCGGTCTCGGCGTAGCGGCGCTCGATCCAGTTGATCACGCCCTCGTAGTTGGCGTAGTAGGAGCGGTCGCGCCCGTACCGGTTGCGGTAACTCACGTGCACCTGGTCGCCGATGCCGTGCAGCACCGCCTTCTGCGCCCGCGTCGACAGCTCTTCCCACGGCGTGTCGAGATCGAAGCCGACCGCCTCGCCGAGGCCCTGCAGCAGCCGCAGGAAGTACTCGTTGGTCTGACCGGTGGCCCACGGCGCGATGGCACCACCGTTGAGGGTCTGCTCCGGGTCGGGGACGACGAGCTCGGGGTCGACCTCTTTGCGGGTGCCGAGCCCCGTACATGCCGGGCAGGCACCGAACGGCGAGTTGAACGAGAACGAGCGGGGCTCGAGCTCGTCGATGGCCAGCGGATGGTCGTTCGGGCACGCCAGCCGCTCGGAATAGCGCCGCTCGCGGTGTGGATCGGCCTCGTCCAAGTCGACGAAGTCAAGGATGACGAGCCCGCCGGCGAGGGTCAGCGCCGTCTCGATCGAGTCGGTGATGCGCTGTTTGCTGGACGGACGGGCGACGAGGCGGTCGACGACCGCCTCGATGGTGTGCTTCTCCTGCTTCTTGAGCTTGGGCGGCTCGGTCAGCGGATAGACCACGCCGTCGACCCGCACCCGGGCAAAGCCCTTCACCTGCAGATCGGCGAACAGGTCGACGTATTCGCCCTTGCGCTCGCGGATCACCGGCGCGAGCACCTGGAACCGGGTGCCCTCGGGCATCTCGAGGATGCGGTCGACGATCTGCTGCGGCGTCTGCTTCGCAATCGGCTCGCCGCAGATCGGGCAGTGCGGCTTGCCGATGCGCGCCCAGAGCAGGCGCAGGTAGTCATAGACCTCGGTGATCGTGCCGACGGTCGAGCGCGGGTTCTTCGAGGTCGACTTCTGGTCGATCGACACGGCCGGAGACAGGCCCTCGATGAAGTCGACGTCGGGCTTGTCCATCTGGCCCAGGAACTGCCGCGCGTAGGCCGACAGCGACTCGACGTAGCGGCGCTGGCCCTCGGCGAAGATCGTGTCGAAGGCCAGGCTCGACTTGCCCGACCCGGACAGACCCGTGAACACGATCATGGCGTCGCGGGGCAGGTCGAGACTGACGTCCTTGAGGTTGTGCTCGCGGGCGCCACGGACGATCAAACGGTCGTTCACGCGCACTCTTCCGGGTCGTCGGAGGGATCAGTGTTCGAGACTAGTGACCGGGTCGGACACTATGGAGTGATGCCGCGGACGATTGCCACGAACACCACCGTCGATCTCAACGAACTGCTGGACTTCGTTCGTCCCAGACATCAGATGATCCTCGCCACGCGCCGCCGCGACGGGTCACCGCAGCTGTCGCCGGTGACCGGCGGCGTGTCGTCCGAGGGCCACATCGTGATCTCCAGCTACCCCGAGCGGGCCAAGCTGTACAACCTCAAGCGCGACCCGGTCGCCAGCGTCATGGTGCTCTCGGACGACTTCGGCGGCGCCTGGGTGCAGGTCGACGGGCCGGCCGAGGTGTTCGACATGCCGTCGCAGGAGGCCGAGGACGGGCTGGTCGAGTACTTCCGCTGCATCAGCGGCGAACATTCCGACTGGGACGAGTACCGCCAGGCGATGCGCGACCAGGGCAAGTCGCTGATCCGGGTGACCCCGCAGCGCTGGGGCCCGGTCGCCACCGGCGGCTTTCCCGCCCGCCTGGCCTGATGCCTTTCCCCGTTGGTGGTCGCTCTGGCACGGGAAACCGAGCACCAGCGGGGAAAGCCGTGGACGGTTCCCCGCTGATGGTCGCTCTGGCACGGGGAAACCGAGCACCAGCGGGGAAACGGTGTCAGGTGAGCGACCAGTCGACCGGCGCGCTCCCCTGGGCTTCCAGGGCGGCATTCGCCCGGCTGAACGGCTTCGAGCCGAAGAAGCCCCGATCTGCGGACATCGGGGACGGGTGCGCCGACTCGATGCGCGGGACGCCGCCGAGCAGCGCGCCGAGCGACTGCGCGTCTCGTCCCCACAGGATGGCAACCATCGGCGTGCCGCGGGCGACCAGCGCGCGGATGGCCTGGTCGGTCACCGCCTCCCAGCCCTTGCCCCGGTGTGACCCGGGGTTGCGCGGCGCCACGGTCAGGCACCTGTTCAGCAGCAGCACGCCGTGCCTCGACCACGGCGTCAGGTCGCCGTTGGACGGCGTGGGCAGGCCGAGGTCCGCCTGCAGTTCGCGGTAGATGTTCTGCAGCGAGCGCGGGACGGGCCGCACGTCGGGCTCCACCGAGAACGACAGCCCGACCGCATGGCCGGGAGTCGGGTACGGGTCCTGACCGACGATCAGCACGCGGACGTCGGCGAAGGGCTGGGTGAACGCCCGCAGGATGTTCTTGCCCGCCGGCAGGTAGGTACGCCCGGCCTCGACCTCGGCACGCAGGAAGTCACCCATCGCCGAGATCTGCCCGGCCACCGGCGCGAGCGCCTGCGCCCAGCCGTCCTCGACGACGTCGGCCAGACTCATCGACCGCTCACGACAGCTCGAGCCGCGACACGCCGGGCGGCTCGAAGCCCATCACCTGGCCGTAGAACGACAGCGAGCTCTCCAACGCGTCGATGATCGTCTCGCGCCGCCGGAACCCGTGTGACTCGCCCTCGTATGCCCGGTAGGCGTACGGCAGGCCCTTGGCGACGAGCGCATCGCGGAACCGTTCGGCCTGCGCCGGCGGCACGATCGGGTCGTCGAGCCCCTGCAGCAGCAGCACGGGGCACGACAAGCCGGCGACGTGATTGATCGGCGCCCGCTCGTCGTAGAGCGCCTGCGCGGCGGGCAACGGCCCGATCAGCCCGTCGACATAGCGCGACTCGAAGTCGTGGGTCTCGCGGACGAACTCGTCCAGCTCGGCGACGCCGTAGTAGGACACGCCGCACGCGAAGGCGTCGCTGGTCGTCAGCGCGGCGAGCACCGTCCAACCGCCTGCCGACCCGCCTTCGATGGCGAGCCGGTCGCGATCGGCGATGCCGGCGTCGGCAAGCCCCACGATCGCCGCGACCGTGTCCTCGACGTCGACCACGCCCCACTCACCGCGCAGCTGTTCGCGGTAGGCCCGTCCGTACCCGGTCGACCCGCCGTAGTTGACGTCGATCAGCCCGATGCCGCGGCTCGTCCAGTACGCGATGTCGTCGCCGATGCGGGGCATGACCCGTGCCGTCGGCCCGCCGTGCACGTGCGCGATGAACGGCGGCAGGGTTCCGTCCGGCGCCGCATAGCGCGCGTTGCGCGGCCGGTACACGACAGCGTGGACGGTGCGCCCGCCCGCGCTCGGGAACGACAGCTGCTCGCACTCGGGCAGGTACTCGGCGTCCGGTGCGCCGTCGACGCTCAGCCGCACCACCTGCTGCTCGCCGCTCGCCAGATCGACGAGGCGCGTGCCGGGCGGCGTGCCGGCGCCGCCGAGCCCGGCGAGCAGGTCGGTGCCGCGAAGGGTGTGCAGCACCACCGTGGTCGCGCCCTGGAGATCGACGTCGGTGTATTCGCCGGACGCCGGGTCGAGCCAGGCCAGCGTCTCGACCTCGGCGGTGCGCACCGTCAGCAGCCGGCCGTCGTCGGCGGGGAGGTACCAGCGACCGCCCAGCTGCCACATCGGCCCGCCGATGTCGGCCTCGACGGGTCCGAGCGCCTGGGCATCGAGGCCGTCGAGCCCGATCCGGTACAGGTTCCAGTACCCGCTCACATCGCTGATCGCATAGAGCGTCTCGGCGTCGGCCCACTCCGGCTGCAGGATCGACTCGTCCGTCGCTCCGAGCAGCGTGCGGTGCTCGCCGCACACTCCGTCATCGCCGAGTTCGGCGACCCGGAGCTCGGTGCCGTCCCACGGCATCTGCGGGTGATTCCACGCGATCCACGCGAGGTGCCGCCCGTCCGGCGAGATGCGCGGGCCCGCCAGGAAGTCGGACCCGCCGACCACCGAGCGGATCCGGGTCTCGTCGTCGGCGGCCGATCCGTCGATCGGAACGGCCGCGATGTCGCGCACGATCGAGCCGTCGGCCGCGTGCCGCTCGCGCACGCACCAGATCTCGCCGACGCGCCGCACCGCCAGCTCGGCATACCGCCACGCGGTGGGGCTCGGCGGTTCCGGGGTCAGCGGGACGGGCTGTCCGCCGGGCTCGTCGAGGCGGTAGAGCCGCTGGTCGCTGAACTCGGCGAAGACCACCAGTCCGTCCGGGGTGGCCGTCCAGGCGCCACCGCCGTACTCGTGCACGCGGGTGCGTGCGTTCCACGGCGGCGCCAGCACGTCCGCCGGCTCGCCGTCGACCTCGCGGCGGATCGCGTAGCGGCCACCCTCACCGCTGCGCAGCTCGAGCCACCACACCTCGTCCCCGACGAAGCGCGAGCCGCCGGCAGCGTGGCCACTTCGGGCGACGTCGGCGGCCGAGATCGGCGATACCCATTCCCCGTACGGAGCCACCTCAGGCATCGGCGCCGACCTCCGCCCGTACGGCTGCCACGGCCTCGTCGACGGGCACCTCGCGGCGCGCGTCGCTGCGTCGGTCACGTACCTCGACGACTCCCCCGGCGAGCCCCTTCCCCACGATCACGATCTTCGGTACCCCGATCAGCTCGGCGTCCTTGAACTTCACGCCCGGCGACACCCCGCGGCGGTCGTCGTACATCACCCGCACCCCTGCTGCCTCGAGCTCGTCGGCGATCCTCGTCGCCGCGTCGAAGACCGTGTCGTCCTTGCCGGTGGCCACGACGTGGACGTCGGCCGGGCCGATGCCGAGCGGCCAGCACAGGCCCTTGTCGTCGTAGGTCTGCTCGGCGAGCGCGGCCACGGCTCGGGTCACGCCGACCCCGTAGGAACCCATCGTCACCGTGACCGGCTTGCCGTTCTGGTCGAGCGCCGTGAGGCCGAACGTCTCGGCGTACTTGGTGCCCAGCTGGAACACGTGCCCGAGCTCGATGCCGCGGGCGATCTCGAGGGGCGCACCGCAACGGGCGCAGCGGTCACCATCGCGGATCTCGACCGCGCCGAGCTCGCCGTCGGGCGTGAAGTCGCGCCCCCGGACGACGTGCGCGGCGTGCTTGCCGGGTTCGTTCGCGCCGGTGACCCATTCGGTGCCCTCGACGACCAGCGGGTCGACGAGATAGCGCACCTTCCACTCGGCCAGCTGCTGCGGTCCGATGTAGCCCTTGACCAGCCGCGGTTCCTTCGCCAGGTCGTCCGGACCGGCCTGCTCGACCACGGTGGGCTCGAGCTGGCCGCCGATGCGCTTGAGATCGACCTCGCGGTCGCCCGGGACGCCGACGATGAGCAGCTCCCACTCGGCCGAGCCCGGTGCACGCGTGCGCAGCACGACGTTCTTGAGCGTGTCGGCCGCGGTCGTCGGGTGGCCGAGCTCGTTCATCCGCGCGACGAGCGTGTCGATGGTCGGCGTGTCCGGCGTGTCGAGCACCTCCTGGGCCGCGTGGTCGGCCGGGTCGACCGGGTCGGGTGCGGCGATCTCGACCGCCTCGGTGTTGGCGGCGTAGTCGCAGTTCGTGCACTGGACGAAGGTGTCCTCGCCCGAGGGGGCCGGTGCCAGGAACTCCTCCGACGCCGAGCCGCCCATGGCGCCCGAGACCGCGAACACGATCTTGTAGCTGAACCCGAGCCGGCTGAAGATGCGCTCGTACGCGTCGCGGTGCGCGCGGTAGGACTTCTCGAGGCCCTCGTGCGACAGGTCGAACGAGTACGAGTCCTTCATGATGAACTCGCGGCCGCGCAGGATCCCCGCGCGCGGACGCGCCTCGTCGCGGTATTTGATCTGGATCTGGTACAGCGCGAGTGGATAGTCCTTGTAGGACGAGTACTCGCCCTTGACGAGCAGGGTGAACAGCTCCTCGTGCGTCGGCGCGAGCAAGTAGTCGGCGTCCTTGCGGTCGTGCAGCCGGAACAGGTTGTCGCCGTAGTCGGCCCAACGCCCGCTCGACTCGAAGATCTCGCGCGGGATCAGCGCTGGGAAGTGCACCTCCTGCGAGCCGATGCCGTTCATCTCCTCGCGCACGACCCGCTCGACGTTGGCGAGCACCGACATGCCCAGCGGCAACCACGAGTAGATCCCCGGCGCCACGCGGCGGACGTAGCCGGCGCGCACGAGCAGCTTGTGGCTCGGCACCTCGGCTTCCGCGGGGTCGTCTCGCAGGGTCCGCAGGAAAAGGGTCGACAGTCGCAACACGAACGTCAGGTTATCCGCGTGCCGAAAAGCAGTTGTCGGTGTGCGTGACAATGAATGTCAGTTCTGCCTGACGAGAGGAGGCCCCCGTGTCCATCACCGTTGCCCGGGTGTGCGCCTCGTCGTACCCCACGAAATCGCTCCGCGCTTTCGCAGGGACCCCGGAACAAACGTCCAGCCTGCGCTGACCGTCTGATCGGACGGGAGCGCGCTCTCGTCCAGGAGACCTCAGCAATGCAACTCAACGACGACTTCGTCGAACCGAACTACTCCACCTGGGACGTGGCCACCCACGGTCCCGAACCGCGGCCCGACTGGGTCGTCACCGCACTCGCCGCGATCGACACCGACCACGGCGTGCTCAAGACCGGCAAGGAAGCCGACGTCCACCTGCTGTCACGCGCCGTGCCGGACGGCGCGCACATGCTCGTCGCCGCCAAGCGCTACCGGGGCTCCGAGCACAGCATGTTCCACCGCGATGCCGGCTACACCGAGGGCCGGCGCGTGCGCAAGAGCCGCGAGCGGCGTGCCCTTGCGCGCCGCACCGAGTTCGGCCGTGCGCTGGCGGCCGGGCAGTGGGCCGGCGCCGAGTTCGCCGCGCTCGGCACGCTGTGGGAGCTCGGGGCGCCCGTCCCCTATCCGATCCAGCTGTACGGCACGGAACTGCTGCTCGAGTTCATCGGCACGCCCGACGGTGCGGCAGCTCCGCGGCTCGCTCAGACCCGTCCCGACCCGGACCTGCTCGCCGGCCTGTACGAGCAGTGCGTCGGCGCCATGCGCCTGCTCGCCCGCGCCGGCTACGCGCACGGCGACCTGTCGCCGTTCAACCTGCTCGTCGACGGCGAGCGGCTCGTCATGATCGACCTCCCGCAGATCGTCGACCTCGTGGCCAACCCGCAGGGGCCGGAGTTCTTGCACCGCGACTGCGAGAACGTGTGCACCTGGTTCGCGCGACGCGGGCTCGAGACCGTCGAGTTCGACCATCTGTACGGCGACCTGATGGCCGAGGCGGTGGGTGCGTGGTGATCGGCCCCGTACCGTTGCCCGTGTGCATTACGACCTCGCGATCATCGGTTCGGGCTCGGGAAACTCGCTGGTCACCCCTGACTTCGACGATTGGCAGATCGCGATCATCGAGGAGTCGACCTTCGGCGGCACATGTCTGAACGTCGGCTGCATCCCGACGAAGATGTACGTCTACCCCGCCGACGTCGCGGCGCATGCTCGCGACAGCGCACGGCTCGGGGTCGACGCCCATGTCGACGGCGTGCGGTGGCGCGACATCCGTGACCGCATCTTCGGCCGCATCGACGCGATCTCCGAGGGCGGCCGTGAGTACCGGCGCAACGGCAGCGATCACCACAACACCACGCTGTACGAGACGCACGCGCAGTTCCTCGACCCGCACACGCTCGAGCTGGGCACCGGCGAGACGATCACCGCCGATCGCATCGTGGTCGCTGCGGGATCGCGAGCGGTCGTGCCCGACATCGTCAAGGAATCCGGCATCCGCTACTACACGTCGGACACGGTCATGCGCATCGACGACGTCCCGCCCCGCGTGGCGATCCTCGGCGGTGGCTACATCTGCGCCGAGTTCGCCCACGTGTTCTCGTCCTTCGGTGCGCGCACGACCGTCGTGCTGCGCGGGGACAAGCTCGCCAAGCATCTGGACGCAGACATCCGCGACGCCTTCAACGCCTGCGCGCTCAAGGACTGGGACGTGCGGCTGGGCTACCACCTTTCGAAGCTGCACATGGAAGGCGACGTCGTCTGCATGCAGCTCGACGACGGCACCGAGCTCGATGTCGACCTGCTGCTGGTCGCGACCGGCCGGGTGTCGAACGGCGACCGGCTCAACGCCGCCGCCGCCGGACTCGAACTGCACGAGGACGGACGGGTGAAGGTCGACGAGTACCAGCGCACTTCCGTCCCGCACATCTGGGCACTGGGCGACGTCAGCTCCGACTACCAGCTCAAGCACGTCGCCAACCACGAGGAACGCGTCGTCGCGCACAACCTCGCCCACCCCGACGACCAGATCAAGTCCGATCATCGGTTCGTCCCGTCCGCGGTGTTCACCCGTCCGCAGCTGGCCAGCGTCGGCCTGACCGAGGCGCAGGCGGTCGAGAAGGGTCTCGACTACGTCACCGCGATGCAGGACTACGGCGGCACCGCCTACGGCTGGGCGATGGACGACAGCACCAGCCTGTGCAAGCTCATCGCCGACCGCGCGAGCGGCCGGCTCGTCGGCGCGCACATCATGGGCGAGCAGGCCTCGACCCTGATCCAGCCGCTGATCCAGGCCATGAGCTTCGGGCTGGGCGTGCGCGAGATGGCGCGCGGGCAGTACTGGATCCACCCCGCGCTCACCGAGGTGATCGAGAACGCATTGCTGAAGCTCGACCTCTGATCGGCCCACGTCGGGCGATCAGGGCCCTACGCTTTCCGGGTGGGTTTCGAAGTCACCACGCTCGGCACCAACACCGAGGTGCTTACGCTCCCGTTCGAGCAGCCGCTCGCCGAGTGGCAGGACGAGCGGATCGTCTACGTGCCCCGAGGCATCTCGCGACACGTCGTGCGGTTCGTCGACGTCGGCGGCGAAGTCTTCGCGATCAAGGAGGCGACCGACCGGTTCGTGCTGCGCGAGCACTCGTTGCTGAGGTCGCTCGCCGAACACTCGGTGCCCGTCGTCGACGCCTATGGCACGGTGATCGACCGCACCACTTCCGACGGCGCCGAGCTGGGCGGGCTGCTGATCACGCGGCACCTGCCGTTCTCGCAGCCGTACCGATCGTTGTTCACGGGGCGCAGCCTGCCGCAGCTGCGGATCCGTCTGCTCGATGCGCTCGCGGGGCTGTTCGTGCGTCTGCACCTGGCCGGCTTCTACTGGGGCGACTGCTCGCTGTCGAACACGCTGTTCCGCCGCGACGCCGGCGCGCTCGCCGCGTATCTCGTCGACGCCGAGACGGGCGAGCTGCACGCCAGACTCACCGACGGGCAGCGCGCGTACGACCTCGAGACGGCGACGATGAACATCGCCGGTGAGCTGTTCGACCTGCAGGCCGCCGGCTTCCTCGACGAGGACGTGGACGTCGCCGAGCTCGCCCGCGTCGCGCAGTCTCGCTACGAGTCGCTGTGGGACGAGCTGACCCAGGACGTGCTCGTGCCGCCCGGCGAGAACTACCTGATCAACCAGCGGGTGCGCCGCCTCAACGATCTCGGCTTCGACGTGTCGGAGATGCGGATCAAGACCGAACGCGACGGCATGCGGCTCGGGTTCGACACCCAGGTCGTCGAAGCCGGTCACCACCAGCGCCGGCTGTTCGAACTGACCGGGCTGCGCGTGCAGGAGAACCAGGCGCGCGCCCTGCTCGCCGACCTGTGGCGGTACAAGGCGAAGTGGGAGGACGCCCTCGGCTCCCCCGTCTGGGAAGACCTCGCCGCGCGCCGCTGGCTGGACGAGAAGTTCTACGGCACGCTCGCGCTCGTCCCGCCGGAGTTACGGGCCAAGCTGCCCGACGCCGAGTTGTTCCACGAGATCAGCGAGCACCGGTGGCTGCTCTCGGAGCAGACCGGTCGCGACGTCGGACGCTCAGCAGCGGTCGCCGACTACGTCCGCTCGGTGTTGTCGGACCTGCCGGACACGCGGGTCGACCTGTCGTCCGGGCCGCCGACCGAAGAGTTCGAGCCCATCTTCGATGGTTAGGTTGACCTCATGAGCGACACGTACACCGGCAAGGTCTCGGTCGGCGGCGACATGGACGTGCGCCGGATACCCGGACTGACGATCGCCAAGCTCGCCGTCGGGCCGATGAACAACAACGCGTACCTGCTGCGCTGCACGCAGACCGACGAAGGCCTGCTGATCGACGCCGCCAACGAGGCCGACCGGCTGCGCGAACTCGTCCGGTTCGAGGGGCCGGCGGTGTCGGCGATCCTGACCACCCACCAGCACGGTGATCACTGGCAGGCGCTCGAGGAAATGGTCGACGACGCCGGTGCCGCCGTGTACGCCGGCGAGGACGACGCCGACGCGCTGCCGGTCGCCGTCGACGAGCGGCTCAACCATGGCGACACCATCGACGTCGGCGACCTGACGCTCGAGATCATCGGCCTGCGCGGCCACACGCCGGGATCGATTGCCGTGCTCTACCGCGACCCCGAGGGCGTCCCGCATCTGTTCACGGGCGACTCGCTGTTCCCGGGCGGCGTCGGCAAGACGATGTCGCCGGAGAACTTCACGTCCCTCATCGACGACGTCGAGCAGCGCGTCTTCGGCACCCTGCCGGACGAGACGTGGTTCTACCCCGGCCACGGCGACGACTCGACCCTCGGCGCCGAGCGTTCGCACCTGGGCGAGTGGCGCGAGCGCGGCTGGTGACTCCCGAACCCTCGACAGTGGTCAGTTCGGGTCTCAGTGGCTAGTTGCAACTGACCACTGAGGCCCGAACTGACCACTGTCGATGTGGGCCTAGGGTCGAAGCCATGGGCGAACCCGTGGTGATGTCCTGCTCGCGCACGTACCCGATCACGGTCGAGGACGCATTCGACGCGGTGTTGCCGTTGCCGCTGGACGAGCTGTTCAACCGCTGGTACGGACCGATCCCGTCGATCAAGGCGACCGAGGGTCCGGCGGACTGGGGCACGGTCGGGCAGCAGCGCACGGTGCTGCTCTCGGGCGGCGGGTCGATGCGCGAGACGTTGACCCTGGTCGACCGGCCGAGGGCGTTCGGCTACGAGATCACCGACGTCAAGGGTCCGATGAAGCCACTCGCCGGCTCGGTCGACGGGCAGTGGTCGTTCGACCCGGTCGGCACGGGTGTGCGCATCACGTGGCGCTGGTCGGTCGCACCCGGCTCGAGCGTCGGCGGTGCCGTGTTGCCGGCGTTCGCCAAGATCTGGCACGGCTACGCCCGGCAGGCGCTCGCCCGCATCGAGGAGATCCTGCTTCCCGTGTCGTAGCGCCGTTCGCGCTTCGAACAGATGTACAGTCCGCCCATGCGACGTGCGGACGTGCTGCGCATGCTGTTCGCCTCGATGGCGACGGTGATCCTGCTCGTCCCGTCCGGGATCATCTCCACCGCGCTGCCGATAGCGCAGGTCGCGGCACTGACGACGACTCCGCAGCTGCCGCAGGGTGGCACCAAGATCCTCGGGCACTACCGCGTCGTCGCCTACTACGGCGGGGTCGGCGGCGGCGGGCTGGGCGTGCTCGGGTCGAAGCCGCCGCGCCTGATCGCCGACGACATCATCGCCAAGGCCAAGGCATGGAGTGGGTACGGGCTGCCCGTCCAGCCGGCGATGGAGTTGATCGCGACAGTCGCCCAGGGCTCCCCTGGCCCGGACGGCACCTACTCGAAGCCGATCTCGCGCAGCGCCCTCGCGCCGTACCTGCGCGTCGCGCACCGCCGCAAGATGCTGCTGATCCTCGACTTCCAGCCCGGACGCGCGCAGTTCCTCGACCAGGTCGAGCAGTTCCGGTACGCCCTCAACGATCCGTGGGTGTCGGTCGCGCTCGATCCGGAGTGGAAGATGGGCCCGCACCAGGTGCCGGCCACCGTCATCGGGCACTCGCGCGCGGCGCCGATCAACGCGGTGCGCCGCTATCTGTCCGGCATCGTCACCGCACGGCACCTGCCGGACAAGCTGCTGGTCGTGCACCAGTTCCGTCCCGAGATGCTGCCCGACCGCCAGAACATCCACCCCGGTCCGGGTGTCGAGGTCGTCTTCCACGCAGACGGCTTCGGGACGCCGCGAGCCAAGATCGCGACCTGGCGACGCATCGCGCTGCCCGGCCGCCCGTTCGGGACGGGCTTCAAGCTGTTCCTGCGCCAGGACCGCCCGATGATGCCGCCGGGTCGAGTGATGGCCCGCCGACCGAAACCGGACCTGATCACCTACCAGTGATCAGTGGCAGTTGTGCACGATCCATTCGCCGATCTGCTCGAAGTCCGTGGCCAGCTTCGAACTGGCCTGCGGATCGACGTGGCCACTGACCGCGTTGTGGACGTACTGGTCGACCTCGACGACCGCCGGCTTGATCGCAGCCGGCGCCTCGGCGGCCAGTTGGTCGAAGCGTGCGACGAACTGCTGCTGTACGCCGGTCGGGCTCACGATCTTCGTCAGGTCGTCGCCCACGTGCTGCCAGTCGGTGCAGAAGTTCCCGCTGGACGTGCCGCCACCACCGCCCGAGCCGCCGGAGCCGCTCGAACCGCCGGAGGTGACCGGCGGTGTGGAAGCACCGCCGCTCGATCCGGTCGCACCGCCCCCGCCCCCGCCGCCGGCCGTGCCGGACCCGGACGTCGAGCTGGAACAGGCAGTAGCGAGCGCAACGACCGCCGCGCACGTCGCCAGCCCGCGAACGGCGGCGGTAAGGGTTCTGGTCACAGGGGATCCTCTCAGGCCTCGCACATTCGACCAGCCGCGGCGCGGCCGGTCAATCAGCATTGGCAGAAAGGAGCCGACCCGTTCGGCGCTGATACCGGCGGCGATGAGAACATCGCGCGGTGACTGCGCTGGGAGTGCTCGATATCGGCGGGACACACGTCACCGGCGCACACATATCGGACGAGCCGTGGCGTCTGATCGGCACACCCAGCCGAGTCGACATCGACGGTCACGCGCCTGCGGCGGACATCCTCGATGGCATGGCTGATGCGGCTCGCGCCGGCGGCGCCCCGGAGACAGTCGACACCTGGGCGGTCGCGATGCCCGACCCGTTCGACTACGAGCGCGGCATCGGCAGGTTCCACGGCGTCGGCAAGTTCGAGTCGCTCGACGGTGTCGACGTGCGCGCCGAGCTGGCGAGGCGCCTCGAACGTGCGCCGGACGATCTGCACTTCTGCAACGACGCGGATGCCTTCACCGTCGGCGAGTGGCTCGTCGGCGCCGCGCAGGGCGCCGGACGCGTTGTCGGTCTGACCCTCGGGACGGGCGTCGGCAGCGGCTGGGTCGACCACGGCGCCGTCGTCGATCCCGGAATTCCGTCCGGCGGGCGCGCGCACCGCCTGCACGTCGACGGTGCTCCGCTCGAGGACTCGATGTCGCGCCGTGCGATCCGGCTCGCGTACGCCGAGGCAGCAGGTGACCGGGACGCGGACGTGCGCGAGATCGCTGACCGCGCGCGAGCCGGTGAGCCGGCCGCGCACGACGTGCTGGCACACGCACTGCGCAGTCTGGGACGGGCGCTCGCGTCGCCGATCAGCGACTTCGGGGCCGACGTGATCGTGGTCGGCGGCTCGATGTCGGGATCGTGGGAGCTGTTCGAACCGTGGTTCCGCGACGGAGCCGGCGACATCGCGGTGCCACCCGTCCGCACCGCGGCGCATCGCGACACCGCCGCGCTGTTCGGCGCGGCCTATGTCGCTATGACGTCCCGATGACGATGCGCGGGTGCTCGGCCGGCCGCAGCCAGCGCAGGATCCGCACCAGATCGCTCACGTCGATCGCCACGCAGCCTGCGGTCGGTGCTCCCACCGCGACGTGCAGGAAGAAGGCGCTACCCGCACCCTGCCGCACCCCGCCCGGCGCGTTCGGGGTGTTGTAGTCGATCACCGCGGCGTAGTCGTAGTACGGCGTCTCGTAGTACAGGTGCTCGTTCGGTGCGCCCTGCGTGAACGGGCAGCTGCCGGCGCAGTGCTGCTCGGTGTTGTAGTCCGGGCCGGGCTCGCTGATCCACCAGTCGGACGGCGTCGTCTCGCGGTAGGGCAACTGCGTGCCCGGGTTCGGGTCGTGCCCGAAGGCCTGGGTGATCGTCCAGCTGCCCATCGGCACGGCCGACAGCGACTCGCTGGGGTCGGGCGTCATGCCGTCCGACCCGAGCCACGCGGGTACCGCGGGCCCGACGCGGCGCCACCCGCCGGACACGCGGCGCCAGGCCTGCACGGTCCCTTCGGTGTCCGCCTCGGCTCCGGCGATCACGGTGATCACCTGTTGTGCCGGGCCGGTCGAGTACGCCAGCGGCAACTGCGCTGCGTGGGCGACGTGACGCGCGTGGTTCGGATGGGCGGACGCGGCCGGTTGTGAGGAAGGGCGCGCCGTGCGATGCGGCCTCGGCCGCCGAGTGATGAGGTTCGACGGCGGCGCCGGACCCGGCCCCGTCGTCGTACTGATCCGAGGGTGCAGCGCGGCCGCGGAACCCGATCCGAATCCGTTCACCGAGTACGACCCGACGAGGGTCGACGTGCAGCCCGCCAGAGCCGTCACCGCCGCCGCGGCCAAGGCGGTGGAACGGGCAACTCGCACCCGTCCACCCTGTCACGTTCGGGTCAGCCGGTACCGATGAGGATGCGCGGGTGCCGGTTCGGCAACAGCCACCGCATGATCGGCGTGAGCCGGGCGACCGGGATGGCGACGCAGCCCGCGGTCGGTCCGGTGCCGGGCGGGTAGACGTGCAGGAAGAACGCGCTGCCTGCGCCCTGGTGCACGCCGCCCGGCGCGTTGCGGGTGTTGTAGTCGATGACGACGGCGTAGTCGTAGTACGGCGTTTCGTAGTAGAGGTGCTCGTTGGGGCTGCCCTGGTTGAACCGGCATCCGGACGAGCAGCGCTGGTGGGTGTTGTAGAGCGGTCCGCTCTGGCTGATCCACCAGTCGGCCGGCGTCGTGTGGATGTACGGAAGCCGGGTGCCGGGGTTGGTGTCGTGCCCGAACGCCTGGGTCAGCGTGAAGCTGCCGATCGGAGTCGCCGACCGTGACTCGCTCGGGCTGCGGGACATGCCGTCGGCGCCGATGTGCGCCGTGACGGCCGAGCCGACCTTCAGCCAGCCGCCGCCCGGCGCCTTGCGCCACGCTTGCAGGCTCGCGACGGTGGCCGACGTCGAGCGGGCCTTGACCGTGAGCACGCGCGTCGCGCTGCCCGTTGTTCCGCTCACCGGCAGGCGCACGCCGCGCTGGGGTGAACTCTGCTGCGGCGCGGGTTTCGGATGGACGGCCGGTGCCACCGAGTGACTGGTCGTCACCGCCGTCGGAGTCGGATGCGGCCGGAAGGTCGGCGTCGGAGTCGGCGTCGGCGTGCTCGTCGGCGCCGCGGCGTGGGTGTGCGTCGGAGTCGCTCGGACCGACGCGACTGCCGTTGTGCTCGGCGCGACGGACGGGACTGCCGGGACCGACTGGACCGCCTGCGCGGCCGGGTGCCGATGACGCGGGACGTGCCGCGATCGGGACGGTATCGAGCCGGGCAGCTGGGCAGGAATGCTGCTGGACGCCGCGGTGTCCGCCCGACCGTGCTCGCCGAGCGTGCGGTGCTTGGCGACGTCGGCCCGCGCCATCCCGATCACGGCGATCGCGCACCCGCCCACTGTCACGATGGCGGCGGCCGTGCCGACGATGCGTCCCACACTCATGCCGTCCCCTCTCGACCACTCGGTTCGCTCGGGCCGGTCGGGACCGACGTACGCACCTGACGGCGCGGGCGACGCCTGTGATTCGCTGCGCAAGCGTCGCTCATGTTGCCAGTGTGCCAAATGTGACTGATGTGGCGCTGAAGCGCGGATCCGCCACGCCGGGTCGGCGCGCGGGCGGCGCGGCTGCAAGACTCGGATCCATGGTGCTCGAGGTGGCTGACATCCGCGTCCGCGCGGGAGCCGAGGCAGACTTCATCGCAGCCTTCGAGGGTGTGCAGGAGGTGTTGGCGACCACGCCGGGGTGCCGGTCGGTGCGCATGACCCACGGTATCGAGTCACCCGACCGATTCGTCCTGCTCGTCGAATGGGACTCGGTCGAGGCCCACGAGCAGAACTTCCGCGCGACGGACCGGTTCGCGCAGTGGCGCGGCGCGATCGGCCCGTTCTTCGCCGGGCCGCCGAACGTCGAACACGTCGCGGACCTCTGACTACTCGGGCGCTATCGCTTCGACCAGATTCCCGTCCGGGTCGCGCACGATCGCGTTGAACTCGCCGCGCCGGAAGATCGGCCAGCGCCGTGGCGCGTCATGGCTGGTGCCGCCCGCCGCGAGCGCGGCGGCGTGGAAGGCCTCGACCTGCGCGCGCGAGGACGCCCGGAAGGCCACGTGCAGCTGCGTCGTCGCTGCCTCGCCGCCGGTCAACCACAGCACGGCGCGCTCGTCCGTCCCGTAGGCCGCGACCTCGACAAGGGCGTCGTCCTCCTCTTCGTCGCCGAGCTCGAGCAGCCGCTGCATGCCGAGCGCGCCGAGGGCGGCGTCGTAGAAGCGCAGGCTGGTGGCGAAGTCGCGGGCAGTGACGGTGACGTGGTCGAGCACCGAACCATGATGATGGAGTCGTGGTCACCACTGACGAGGCCCTCGAACTCATCGACTGGCGGCGCCGGGTCGCGCGGCTCTACGCCGACGTGCGATCCGCGCCGGATCCCGTGGCGGGTCATCTGCTCTGGCGCACCGGGCGCGACGAGCTGTTCCGGACGCATCCGCAGTCGCCGCTGCTCGACGACGACCCGATGCGCACCACCGGCGTGCCGTACTGGCCCTACGACCCGTCCTATCGAGTGATCGCGCCGGTGCTGCCGGTCGACCAGGCGCGGCTCGATGTGCCGACCTCGTCCGACGGCACGATCGGGCTGGACAGGATCGGACGCGTTGAGTTGCTCGGCGTGAGCCTGGACGTGTGGTGGCTGGCCCAGTACGGCGGTGGCGTGTTCGTGCCGTTCCGCGACACGACCGCGGGCACCGACAGCTACGGCGGCGGGCGCTACCTGCTCGACACCGCCAAGAGCGCCGACCTCGGCGGCCCACCCGGCGAGGTCGTGCTCGATCTCAACTTCGCCTACCACCCGTCCTGCCGGTACAACCCGCGCTGGGAATGCCCGCTCGCGCCCGAGGGCAATCGCATCGACATCGCAGTGCGAGCCGGGGAGCGGTTGTCCCCCGGCTGACCGCGCTAAGGTGAGCGCTGCACGGGAGTCCGGAACCAAGCCGGGCTGAGAGGGCAAACCTGCCGACCGTCGAACCTGATCCGGGTCATACCGGCGATAGGGAGCAGCCTGATGGCGACCAAGACGCTCGACGCACGCTCCACTGCGGCGGCCGAGGCACCGCTCACCCTCGACGAGCCGGCGCCCCGAGCGCTCGGTCTGCTCGACCAGCTCGGCATGTGGGGCAACCTCGGGGTGAGCATCCTCGGGTTCACCGGGGCGATCTACATCCTCTACCCGACCAGCGGGCCGGCGCTCGCACTCGGCGCGGCGTTGCTCGCGCTCGTGCTCGGGACCGTGCTCGGAACTGCTGCAGTCGCTGTGGTCTCGCTCGTCGGGACGGAGACCGGCCAGCCGACGATGGTGCTGCTGCGCGGACTGTTCGGGGCGCGCCTGTCGTGGTTGCCGACGGTGCTGAACGTCGTGCAGCTCTTGGGCTGGACGACGTTCGAACTCGTCACGATCAGCACCGCGATGCAGCAGGTCACCAGCGGCGTCCCGCGCTGGGTCTACGTCACCGCCGGCGGCGTGATCACCACCGTGTTGGCGCTGCGACCGCTCGGCTGGATCCGCATGCTGCGCCGCTACGTCACAGTGCTCGTCGTGATCGCGCTGGGCTACCTGGCTGTGCAGCTGCTGCGCAACCCGCTGCCCGCGCTGGGCCACGGCAGCGTGGAACGGTTTCTGGATCGCCGTCGACACCGTTGTCGGTGCGGCCGCCTCGTACGTACCGATGGCCGCCGACTACTCGCGTCACTCGACAACCGTTCGCAAGGGAGTCGTCGGGACGTTCGTCGGCTACTCGGTCACCCAGATTGCGTGTTACGGCATCGGCCTGGTCGCGCTGCTCACTGTCGCGCACGGTGATGCCAACAAGATCTTCGGTGCCTTCATGGCGATTCCGGTCGGCACACTGGCCTTCGCCGTGCTCGCGATTCGCGAGCTCGACCAGTCGTTCGTCGACACGTACTCGGCCGCGATCTCGGTGCAGAACATCCGGCCGCGGTGGGACCGCCGGCTGCTCGCGCTCGCGATCGGCGCGCTGTCGACCGTGTTCGCGCTCGGTCTCAACATCTACGACTACGAGAACTTCCTGATCCTGCTCGGCGCGGTCTTCGTCCCGTTGGCGGGCGTGCTCGCCGTCGACTACTTCATCGTGTCGCACCGAACGTGGAACCTGTCCGAGACCGCCCCGCTGCGCCTGCTCATGTTCGTCCCGTGGGTGACCGGTTTCGTCGTGTACCAGCTCGTCAATCCCGGCTACGTGCTGTGGTGGCAGAGCATGTGGGGCCACGTCGACAACTGGCTCGGATTCACACCGGCGTCGTGGATGAGTGCCTCCATCCTGTCGTTCGTGGTGGCCGCGCTCGTTACGCTTCCGGTCGGTCTCATCGAACGGAAGTTGGTCAAGCGTGCAGGTGCTCCCCGAGGTCGCTGACGCACTCGCGTCCGGCGCGCCCGTCGTCGCGCTCGAAAGCACGATCATCAGTCACGGACTACCGCGCCCGGACAACCTGCGCATCGCGCGCGAGATCGAGGACGAGGTGCGCAGCGCCGGCGCGGTCCCGGCCACCATCGCCGTGGTCGACGGCGTGGCGCGCATCGGGCTCGACGACGACGCGCTGGCACGCGTGGCCGGCGATCCGTCGGTGGTCAAGGTGAGCGTGCGCGATCTGGCCAGCGTTGCCGCGCGCGGCGGCGTCGGCGCGACGACCGTCGCCTCGACCGCGCATCTCGCGGCGCGGGCCGGGATCTCGGTGTTCGCGACCGGCGGCCTCGGCGGGGTGCATCGCGGCGCGGTCGACACGTGGGACGAGTCAGCCGACCTCACGACGCTGTCGCGCACGCCCGTCCTGGTCGTGTGCGCCGGCGTGAAGTCGATCCTGGACGTCGGGGCCACGTTGGAACGGCTCGAGACGCTGAACATCGGTGTGCTCGGTTACGGCACCGACCGGTTCCCCGGTTTCTATCTGCGCGACTCGGGGCATCCGCTCGACTGGCGCGTCGACTCGCCCGCCGAGGTCGCGGCCGTGCTGCGGGCACGACGCGAGCTCGGCACCGACCGGTACGGACTGGTGCTGGTGAACCCGGTCGACGCGGCCGACGAGCTCGACCGCACCGTGCACGACGACGTGCTCGAACGCGGCCTGGACGCCGCGGAATCGCACGGCGTGCGAGGCAAGGACGTGACTCCCTTCCTGCTCGACTGGTTCCATCGCGAGACGCACGGCGCGTCCTTGGCGACCAACGTGGCGCTCGTGCGAAGCAACGCGCGCCTTGCCGCACAGGTCGCGGCCGCCGACTCATGACTCGGGTCGTGTGCGTCGGCGACGTGATGGTCGACGTGCGCGCGCAGTTACCGAGAGAGTTGGCGCGCGGCTCGGATACGCCTGCCCCGATCACAATCGGCGGCGGTGGCTCGGCTGCGAACACAGCGGCGTGGCTGGTGCAGGCGGGCTGCCCGGCGACATTCGTCGGACGGGTCGGGGGCGACCCGCTCGGCCAGATCGCGCTCGAGGAACTCGCCGCCTCCGGCGTCGACCTCGCGGTGACCGTCGATCACGACGTTGCGACCGGGACCTGCATCGTGCTCGTCAGCCCGGACGGCGAGCGCACGATGGTGCCGTCGGCAGGCGCCAACGCGGTCGGCGGCGAAATCCCGGCATTCGACGCCTCGATGCACCTGCACCTGTCGGGTTACGCGTTGTTCCACCCGTCGGCCGAACAGCGAGCGCGTGCAGCGCTCACCACGGCACGACAGCACGGCTGCGCCATCTCGATCGATGCGGCATCCGCCGCGCCGTTGCTCGAGTACAGCCCGCAACGGTTCATCGACGCGGTCAGCCCGGCCCTGTTCTTCGCGAACCGTGACGAGGCCGCGGTGCTGACCGGAACTCGCGACGTCGAGGCCGCAGCGCGGGCGCTCGGGCTGCGCTGCGGCGAGGCCATCGTCAAGCAGGGCGACGCGGACGCGGTGTGGTCGGACGGCAAGCGCGTCGTCAGAGTGCCCGGCCACGATGTGACGGTGGTCGACAGCACGGGCGCGGGCGACGCGTTCGCGGCGGGGGTCCTCGCCGCACGGCAGGCCGGAGCCGACCCCGGCGCAGCACTCGCCGCGGGGCATGTTCTCGCCGCGCGGGCGATCGTGCGTCCCGGCGCACGACCGTGAGCCTGCTCGCCGAGCGGATGGCGCGGCACGGCTTCGCCGACCGGCCGTGCGCGACGGTCGCCGAGGCAGCGGCGCACACCCTCGCGCTCCAGGCGCAGGATCTCGGTCAGGCCCGCCTTGGAGTGCGTGCCCGCGCGGGCGGCGTCACCGAGGCCGAGGTCAGCGCCGCGATCGCCGAGCGGTCCGTCGTGCGCACCTGGTTGTTGCGCAGCACGATCCACCTCGTCGCCGCAGGCGACCTGCGCTGGCTCGTGCGCGAGCTGGGCCCGAAGATCCGGCGTGCGAACGCCGCCCGCTGGGACGGGCTGGGCCTGTCGCCCTCGGTGCTCGATCGCGCCGAGCAGCTCGCACCGCAATTGCTCGCGGCCGGTCCGCTGACCCGCCACGAGGTGGCCGACGGGTTGCGTGCGCACGGGCTCGACCTCGGCGCCGATCAGGCCCCGACGCACGTGATGGTCTATCTGGCCTCGATCGGGTTGACCTGCCATGCCGACGACGGTCGCTTCGCGCTGCTCGACGACTGGCTGCCCGGTGCCGCGACCGGCCCACGAGGCGACGACGCCCGCGCGGAACTCGCTCGCCGCTACTTCGCCGCGTTCTCACCTGCCACGGCGCGCGACATGACCGCGTGGTCGGGCCTGTCGTCAGCCCGCTCGATCGAGCTCACCCGCGACGAGTTGACGCCGGTCGAGGTGCACGGGCATCGGGGTTACCGGCTCGGTCGGCCGGTAACCGCCGAAGGCGCCGTGCGGCTGGTCAGCGGCTACGACAACCTGCTGGTCGGCTACCGCGACCGCTCCGGGCTGGTCTCCACGCAGCGACGCGGCGAGATCTACATCGGCGGGGTCATCCGGCCGACCGTCATCCGCGACGGAGTCATCATCGGACGCTGGCGCCTCGACCGGGCCGCACGGCGCGTCGAGGTCATGCCATTCGTCCGGATGACCCGCCCACTGCGCGCCGCACTCGACGCCGAAGCCGACGATCTGTGCCGATTTGTCGGGTGCGAACTGAGCCTCAGCGTCGATACGTGAGGTCGTGGCCGGCCAGCTTGATGACCAGCGCGTCGGGCGTGACGTCGACCCCGGTCACCTGCACGTGGAAGGGCAGTCCGGCCAGCGAGATCGATCGCTCGAAGACATGCGCCAGCAGGTGGGCCACGATCGGGGGCACGTTGACGCCGTCGACCGAGACCCGCGCGCTGTCGAAGGTCAGGCCGCGGCTGGACGAGGCGTGGACGACGGCGCTCACGGTGCCGGTGAACTTCTGGCCCAGGATGTGCACCGACGGTTGGGCGATCAGCCGGCCCCCGGATCCGGCGCGCACCTGGGTGCCGAGCAGCTGCGAGAGCGCGTCGTAGCCGATGCTTCCGGTCGCCGTCGCAGTGTTGGCGTGCACGCTCGAGTAGTCGCTCGGGACCGTCACGTCGTGCAGGTCGACGACGACCCGATCGATGCGCACGTCGTGCGCCTGGCCGACCGTCACGTCGTTGGCGCTGACCACCACCTCGCCGAAGCTCCCGGCTATCAGCTGGGTGAGGAACGGAAAGCCCTCCACCGTCACGTCCGGCTTGTGGCTGAGGTCCTGCGAGCTCTGCAGCGCGGTCGCTGCGCGATCCTCGGCGACGCCGAGCGCGATCCGGTCGGCAGCCACGGCGAGCCCTACGAGGACCAGCACAACGATGAGCAGCACCCACGGCCAGCGTCGGCGGCGGCGCACCGGCGGCGGTGCGTACGTCGGGACCATCCGCCGATCCTCGCATCCGCCCGCTGAGGCCGATCCGGCCACGTTATGTCCGGTTTGCGCGGTACACGGTGTTCGGTCAGGATGAGGCCAGTCCCCCCGGTTTGCCGGGGGCCCACTCGAACCCCGAGGAGTTCCCGCATGGCCGCACCACGCACGTTCCGTGCCGGTCTCGCTCTGCTGGCCGGCGTCGCCGCCGCCGCAGGCATGGCCGTTGCCCCGTCATCGGCCGGAGCGACAAGCATCCCGACCCTCTCGCTGCGGACGGTCGTCGCGCCGTTCGCCTGCCACCACGCACGCAGCACCAAGGTCGCGTCGTGCTTCGGCGAGATGATCGCCAACCGCACGGCGAGCGGCGTGGTGAGCCCGCACACCACGACGGCCGTGTCCGGCTACGGACCGGCAGACATCCAGTCGGCCTACAACCTCGCCGGCACTTCGGCAGGCGGCAAGACCGTGGCCATCGTCGACGCCTACAACGACCCCAACGCTGCGAAGGACCTCGCGACCTACCGCAGCCACTTCGGACTGCCGGCGTGCACCACCGCCAATGGATGCTTCAAGCAGGTCAACGAGAACGGCGCCACGTCGCCCTTGCCCTCGACCGACTACGGCTGGGGACTCGAGATCAGCCTCGACCTCGACATGGTCTCGGCGACCTGCCCGTCGTGCCACATCCTGCTGGTCGAGGCGAGCTCGGCGAACAACGCCGACCTCTACAAGGCCGAGGACACCGCAGCGGCAACCTCGGGTGTCGTGGCGATCTCGAACAGCTACGGCGGATCCGAGGCGAGCTCCGAGACGGCCGACGACGCGCACTTCAACCACCCAGGCATCGCCATCACGGCGAGCTCCGGTGACAACGGCTACGGCGTGTCCTACCCAGCGGCGTCGAAGTACGTGACGGCTGTCGGCGGCACCTCGCTGAGCAAGGCGAGCAACGCCCGTGGCTGGACCGAGACCGCGTGGAGCGGCGCGGGGTCGGGCTGCTCGGCCTACGAAGCCAAGCCCACGTGGCAGACCGACTCCGGCTGCGCGAAGCGCACCGTCGCCGACGTGTCCGCTGTCGCCGACCCGAACACGGGTGTCGCCGTCTACGACACCGCCAACGGGTGTGGCACGAGCTCGTACTGCGACTACCTCATCAGCCTCGGCGCGGTGCAGGGCGCGGACGGTTGGGTGCAGGTCGGCGGGACCAGCGCGTCGTCGCCGATCATCGCCAGCGTGTACGCACTCGGCGGCCACAACAGCGCATCGTGGACCTACGCCCACGCGTCCTCGCTCAACGACGTGACCTCGGGCAGCAACGGAAGCTGCAGCGGTTCGTACCTGTGCACCGCGAAGGCCGGCTACGACGGCCCGACCGGGCTCGGTACGCCGAACGGCACCGGCGCCTTCTAGCCCGGCCCTTCCACCGCCACCCTCGTTGAGTGGCGCGATCTACCGTTGAGTGGCGCGAGATATCGCGCCACTCAACGCGTTAACGCGCCACTCAACGGGTGAGATCAGCGGCCGACGCCGGCGGCGTCCATGCCGCGCAGTTCCTTCTTCAGCTCCGAGATCTCGTCGCGGATGCGGGCGGCGACCTCGAACTGCAGCTCGCGGGCCGCGGACAGCATCTGGTCGTTCAGCTGCTGGATGAGGTCGGCCAGCTGCGCGCGCGGTAGCTCGGCGACGTCGAGCTTGCCGTCGGCGTGCGCCCCGATGCCGACCACGCCGCCGGACACCCCGCGGCCGCCGCGACCCGGCACCGCCGACTTCCCGCGCGACTGCGAACGCCCCGATCCGCCGACCGGCGTGGAGCCGAGCAGCGCGTCGGTGTCCTCGGCCTCGCGGGTGAGCAGGTCGGTGATGTCGGCGATGCGCTTGCGCAGCGGCTGCGGGTCGATGCCGTTCTCGGTGTTGTAGGCGATCTGCTTGTCGCGGCGTCGGTTGGTCTCATCGATCGCGTTCCGCATGGACGGGGTCACTGTGTCGGCGTACATGTGCACCTGACCCGACACGTTGCGGGCGGCGCGTCCGATCGTCTGGATGAGCGACGTGCCCGAGCGCAGGAACCCCTCCTTGTCGGCGTCGAGGATCGACACCAGCGACACCTCCGGAAGGTCGAGGCCCTCACGGAGCAGGTTGATGCCCACCAGCACGTCGAACTCGCCGAGTCGCAGCTCGCGCAACAGCTCGACCCGGCGCAGGGTGTCGACCTCGGAGTGCAGGTAGCGCACGCGCACACCCTGCTCGAGCAGGTAGTCGGTGAGGTCCTCGGCCATCTTCTTCGTCAGCGTGGTGACCAGGACGCGTTCGTTGCGCTCGGCGCGCTCGCGGATCTCGTGCACCAGGTCGTCGATCTGTCCCTTGGTCGGTTTCACGACGATCTCGGGATCGATGAGCCCGGTCGGCCGGATGACCTGTTCGACGAACTCGCCCTTCGTGCGGCCCATCTCGTACGGCCCCGGCGTGGCCGACAGGTAGACCGTCTGCCCGATGCGGTCGACGAACTCTTCGAACTTCAGCGGCCGGTTGTCCATGGCGGACGGCAGCCGGAACCCGTGATCGACCAAGGTGCGCTTGCGCGACATGTCGCCCTCGTACATGCCGCCGGTCTGCGGCACGGTCACGTGCGACTCGTCGATGACGAGCAGGAAGTCTTCGGGGAAGTAGTCGATCAGGCAGTTCGGTGCGCTGCCCCGCTCGCGTCCGTCGATGTGCAGCGAGTAGTTCTCGATCCCGGAGCAGAAGCCGACCTGACGCATCATCTCGATGTCGTAGGACGTGCGCATGCGCAGCCGTTGCGCCTCGAGCAGCTTGTTCTGCCTCTCGAGCTCGGCCAGGCGGTCCTCGAGCTCTTTCTCGATCCCGCGGATCGCGCGTTCCATGCGTTCGGGACCCGCGGCGTAGTGGGTCGCCGGGAATATGAAGACCTCGTCGACCTCGCGCACGACCTCACCGGTGAGCGGATGCAGGTAGTAGAGGCGCTCGATCTCGTCACCGAACATCTCGGCCCGGATCGCGAGCTCTTCGTAGACCGGGAAGATCTCGATCGTGTCCCCCCGGACGCGGAACGTGCCACGGGTGAAGGACAGGTCGTTGCGGGTGTACTGCACCTCGACGAGGTGGCGAAGGATCTTGTCGCGCTCGACCTGCTGACCCAGCGCCAGTTTCAGCGAGCGGTCGACGTATTCCTGCGGGGTGCCCAGGCCGTAGATGCACGACACGGTCGCCACGACGACGACGTCGCGCCGCGTGAGCAGGGCATTGGTGGCCGAGTGCCGCAGCCGCTCGACCTCGTCGTTGACCGAGCTGTCCTTCTCGATGTAGGTATCGGTCTGCGGGACGTACGCCTCGGGTTGGTAGTAGTCGTAGTAGCTGACGAAGTACTCGACCGCGTTGTTCGGCAGCATCTCGCGCAACTCGTTGGCCAACTGCGCGGCGAGAGTCTTGTTGGGCGCCATGATCAGAGCCGGCCGCTGCAGGCGCTCGATGAGCCAGGCGGTCGTGGCCGACTTGCCGGTACCGGTGGCACCGAGGAGCACGACGTCTTTCTCGCCGGCGAGCAGACGCTGCTCCAGATCGGCGATTGCCGTCGGCTGGTCGCCGGACGGCTCGAAGTCGGACACCACCTCGAACTTGCCGCTGGACGGCGTGATGTCGGTCTTGACCCTCATACCACCACGGTACGTCCCGGCTCCGACAGCGTGCCGGGGCGCGATGCGGCAGACTGGCGGCAGCGAGAGGACCCACCGATGACCGAACCCGACGCCCCCGAACCCATCCCGACCGAGCAGCCCCACACCGCTGTGCCGCCCCAGAATCCGTTCGTACCGCGCTACCGCGAGCCGTGGGTCAACCCGGCCAGACGCACGGCCGCGATCATCGGCGGCCTCGCGGCCGCGGTGGTCCTCCTCGCGCTCGGCTTCCTGCTGGGCCTCGGGGTGAGCGGCGGGCACGGCGGTGGGCACGGCGGCGCGCGGTCGCGACTTCCCGGCCGTCATGGCGCCTCCGGCCGGGTACGGTGCGCCGCACGGATGGACGGGTTACCGTCCCCGCGGGCAATACCGGCCCCTGCTCCCGGGCCGCAACGCACCCACGCCGACGCCGTCCTCGTCACACTCGTAGTCCGGCACCGTCCGAGCGCCGCCCGAACTGGGTAGGCAGCCTTCGGCTGCCACATCGAAGGGAAATCCATGGAAATCTGGCCGGGCACGGCGTACCCGCTGGGCGCGACCTACGACGGTTCGGGCACCAACTTCGCGCTGTTCAGCGAGGTGGCCGAACGCGTCGAGCTCTGCTTGTTCACCCCGGACGGCGACGAGACGCGCTTCGAACTGCCGGAGGTCGACGGCTTCGTCTGGCACGCGTTCCTGCCGGGCGTCGAGCCCGGGCAGCGCTACGGCTACCGCGTGTACGGGCCGTACGACCCCGCCAACGGGCAGCGCTGCAACCCGAACAAGTTGCTGCTCGATCCGTACGCGAAGGCCATCGACGGAACGATCGAGTGGGACGAGTCGCTGTTCGGCTACCACTTCGGCGACCCCGACAGCGTCAACAACGACGACTCGGCTGCGCACATGCCCAAGTGCGTGGTCATCAGCCCGTTCTTCGACTGGGCCAACGACCGCTCGCCGCGCCATCCCTACGCCGAGTCGGTGATCTACGAGGCACACGTCAAGGGCATGACCGAGCTCCACTCCGAGATCCCGGACGAGATGCGCGGCACCTACGCCGGCATGGCGCACCCGGTGATGATCGACCACCTGACATCGCTGGGCATCACCACACTCGAGCTGATGCCCGTCCACCACTTCGCCAACGACTCGTTCCTGGTCGACAAGGATCTGTCGAACTACTGGGGCTACAACACCGTCGGCTTCTTCGCGCCGGACTCGAAGTACTCCTCGAGCACCAACCCCGGCGGCCAGGTGCAGGAGTTCAAGGCGATGGTGCGCGCCCTGCACGACGCCGACATCGAAGTGATCCTCGACGTCGTCTACAACCACACCGGCGAGGGCAACCACATGGGCCCGACGCTGTCGTTCCGTGGGATCGACAACGCGGCCTACTACCGCCTCGTCGAAGACTCCCCGCAGCACTACATGGACTACACCGGCACCGGGAACACGCTCAACGTCCGGCAGCCGCACACGCTGCAGCTGATCATGGACTCGCTGCGGTACTGGGTCACCGAGATGCACGTGGACGGATTCCGCTTCGACCTCGCGTCCGCCCTCGCGCGGGAGTTCTACGACGTCGACCGGTTGTCGTCGTTCTTCGATCTCGTCCAGCAGGATCCCGTGGTCAGCCAGGTGAAGCTGATCGCCGAGCCGTGGGACGTCGGGCCCGGCGGCTACCAGGTCGGCAACTTCCCGCCCCAGTGGACGGAGTGGAACGGCAAGTACCGCGACACCGTCCGCGACTTCTGGCGCGGCGAGCCGGCCACGATCGGCGAGTTCGCGGCGCGGATCACCGGCTCCGCCGACCTGTACGAGACGTCCGGACGGCGCCCCGTGGCGTCGATCAACTTCGTCACTGCCCACGACGGGTTCACCTTGCGCGATCTCGTGTCCTACAACGAGAAGCACAACGAGAACAACCTCGACGACAACAACGACGGCGAGAGCCACAACCGGTCGTGGAACTGCGGCGTCGAGGGTCCGACCGACGACTCGAAGGTGCTCGAACTGCGCTCGCAGCAACAGCGCAACTTCATCGCGACGATGTTCATCAGCCAGGGCGTCCCGATGATCTGTCACGGCGACGAGCTCGGCCGCACGCAGGACGGGAACAACAACGGCTACTGCCAGGACAACGAGATCACCTGGGTCGATTGGGCGAAGGTCGACGTCGATCTGCTCGCGTTCACGCGGCAGATGGCGACCCTGCGCCGCGAACACCCGGTGTTCCGGCGTCGGCGCTTCTTCGACGGCCGTCCCGTGCGGCGGCGCGGCACGACCGGCCTGCCCGACATCACGTGGTTCACGCCCGACGGTGCCGAAATGACCGAAGAGGACTGGGGATCGGGCTTCGGTCGCTCGGTCGCGATGTTCCTCAACGGACAGGGCATCCCCGACCGCGATTCGCGTGGCCAGCGCGTCGTCGACGACTCGTTCTACCTCGCGTTCAGCGCCCATGACGCCGAGATCGAGTTCACCTTGCCGCCGGACGAGTACGGCGCTGCCTGGGAGATCGTCATCGACACGCTCAACGGCGTGGACGAGGACATGCCCGACGTCGTCGCGGCCGGTGCGAGCGTCCCGATCGGGCCGCGCGCGATCGTCGTCCTCCGGCGAGCCGACTGACCCATGATCTCTTCGACCTACCGGTTGCAGATCCGGCCGTCGTTCGATCTGCACGCGGCGGCGGATCTGTGCGACTACCTCGCGACGCTCGGCGTCGGCGCTACGTACCTCTCGCCGCTGTTGCCTGCGGCGAAGGGCTCCGACCACGGCTACGACGTGATCCGCTTCGACGGGGTCGATCCCGCCCGCGGCGGCTCGGACGGCTGGACGCGGTTGCTCGCCGCCGCACGCTCGCGAGGTCTCGGCATCGTGGTCGACATCGTCCCGAACCACACGGGCGTCGCGACCCCCGCGGAAAATCCCGCATGGTGGGACGTGCTGCAGTTCGGACGCGATTCCCGGTATGCGAGCTGGTTCGACATCGACTGGACCCGCGGGAGACTGCTGCTGCCGGTGCTCGGCGACGACTTCTCCCCCGACCAGCTCACCGTCGCGGACGGCGGCGCCGGGCCCGAACTTCGCTACTTCGAACACCGGTTCCCGATCGCGCCCGGCACCGGCGGCGGCGCGGCCGGCGAGGTCGCCGAGCGGCAGCACTACGAACTCGTCAACTTCCGCCGGGCGGACACCGAACAGAACTACCGGCGCTTCTTCGCGGTGGTCACGTTGGCCGGGCTCCGGATCGAAGATCCCGCCGTGCTCGAGGCGACGCACGAACAGATCCGTCGCTGGATGCGCGACGACGGCATCGACGGCCTGCGCGTCGACCATCCCGACGGCTTGGCCGACCCGGTCGGGTACATGACGGCGCTGCGTGAACTGGCCGGCCCCGAGGCGTGGCTGACGGTCGAGAAGATCCTCGAGCCGGGCGAGCCGCTGCCCACCGACTGGCCCGTCGACGGCACCACGGGCTACGACGCGCTCGCCGAGGTGCAGGGCCTGTTCGTCGATGCCCGTACCGAATCGGACTTCGACCGGCTCTACCGCGATCTGACCGGCGACCAGCGCACGTTCCACGATCACGTCGAGGCGGGCAAGCGCACCGCGGTCACGACGATCCTGCAGGCCGAGGTGTCGCGGCTGGCCCGCCTGGTGCCGGGCGTCGAGAACGCCGGCGAAGCGCTCGCCGAGCTCGCCGTGCACTTCCCGGTGTACCGCTCGTACCTCCCGACCGGCGCCGAGCATCTCGCGCAGGCGATCGCCGCGGCGCGTAACGCTCGTCCGGAGCTCGCAGACGTGATCGGAACGCTCGCCGCACGGCTGTCGGACCCGGCCGACGAGTTGTGCGTGCGCTTCCAGCAACTGACCGGCGCCGTGATGGCGAAGGGCGTCGAGGACACGACGTACTACCGCTACAGCCGCTTCATCGCCTTGAACGAGGTCGGCGGGAATCCCGCCGCGTTCGGCGCGTCGCTCGATACGTTCCACGAAGCTCAGGGCCGGCGCCAGGAGACCCTGCCCAACAGCATGACGACGCTGTCGACGCACGACACCAAACGCGGCGAGGACGTGCGCGCGCGGCTCGCCGTGCTCAGCGAGCTCTCCGACGACTGGGCGGCCCTCGCCGCACACCTGATGGCGTCTGCTCCGATCGACGACGCCACCTTCGCCTACCTGCTCTGGCAGACCTTCGCCGGCGCCGGGTTCATCGAGCGCGATCGCATGCACGCCTACGCCGAGAAGGCCATGCGCGAGGCCGCGCAGAGCACCGGCTGGATCGACCCCAACGACGCGTTCGAGCGATCCGTGCACGAGTTGGTCGACCGCGCGTACGACGACCCGGCGGTGCGCGCGCCGCTCGACGATTTCATTGCGCGGATCACGCCGCACGGCTGGACGAACTCGCTGTCGCAGAAGCTCGTCCAGCTCACGATGCCGGGCGTCCCGGACGTCTACCAGGGCACCGAACTGTGGGAGGACTCACTCGTCGATCCTGACAACCGGCGCCCACTCGATGCCGATCTGCGCCGCGGGCTGCTCGATCAGTTGGACGCGTCGTCCGAACCGCCGCCGATCGGGCCCGACGGTGCCGCCAAGCTCTGGGTCGTCTCACGAACGCTGCGGCTGCGCCGCGACTGGCCCGACCTGTTCTCGTCCTACACGGCACTGCGCGCGAGCGGACCGGCAGCCGAGCACGCAGTCGCGTTCGATCGCGGCGGTGTCGTCGCTGTCGCCACGCGTCTCCCGATCGGGCTCGAACGCGGCGGCGGGTGGGCCGACACGACCCTGGACGTCGCCGGCGCGTCGACCGACGTCATCTCCGGTCGCCGGATCGAGGGCTCCGTCGCTCTGGCCGAGCTGCTCGCCGACTACCCGGTGGCCCTGCTCGTCCGCTGATCACGCAGGCGTTCCTTCAACGCGGGGACGTCGAGATCGATCTGCGGATAGTGCGGATCGAGTGATTCCAGCGTCTCGAGCAGCAGCTGGGCGACGGCCCAGTTGCGATACTTCTTCGAGTCGGAGGGCACGACGTACCACGGCGCGTCAGGCGTGTCGCAACGTTCGAGCATCGCCTGAAAGGCCTCCTGGTATTTCGGCCACAACGCGCGCTCGTCCAGATCGGCGACGTTGAACTTCCAATGCTTGTCCGGCCGCCGCAGACGACGCAGCAGTCGCTTGCGTTGCCGCTCGTATGAGATGTGCAAGAACACCTTGAGCACGGTCGTGCCGTGCGCGACGAGATTGCGCTCGAACGCGTTGATCTTGTCGTAGCGCTGTTCCCACTCCTCGGGCGGGACGAGGTCGTGCACCCGCACGATCAGGACGTCCTCGTAGTGCGAACGGTCGAAGATCCCGATCACGCCGGGCGGCGGGACGCGCTTCTTGATGCGCCACAGGAAGTCGTGCCGCAACTCCTCCTTGGTCGGCTTCCCGAACGGCGTGTACTGCACGCCGATCGGGCCGCACTCGCCGATCACGTGCTCGGTGGTACCGCCCTTGCCCGCAGTGTCGATGCCCTGCAGCAGGATGAGCACGCTTCGGCGACCACCTGCCGTGGCCTCGGCCCACAGCTTCTCCTGCAGCTCGGCGATGGTCCCGGCATGATCGGCGAGCTTCGCCTTCAACTTGCCCTTCTTGGGCGCACCCGGTCGGCTTGCCGGGTCGACGTCGGCAAGTGACCCGGTGCCATTGGCGAACGCGAGCCGTTCACGCAGCGAGGAAGACATGACCAAGGTCTACCCCAGCCGGTGTTACTCACACATTCCCATCGGGCAGGGTGGGGCACGTGAACGCACCCGGTTTGAAGAACACGCTGCGAGTCTGGGCACCGAACGCCACGCGGGTCGGCGTCGTCGTCGACGACCGACGCACCGACCTCGACGCGTCCGGCGACGGCTGGTGGACGGGACCGGCATTACCACCCGGCACCGATTACGCGTTCGTGCTCGACGACAGCGACGAACCGATTCCCGACCCGGCGAGCAGGTGGCAACCGCACGGCGTGCACGGCGCAAGCCGGGTCTACGACCAGGACGCCTACGCGTGGGGCGATGGCCGATGGCGCGGGCGCGATCTGCCCGGCGCGGTGCTCTACGAGCTGCACATCGCCACCTTCACGCCCGGCGCGACGTTCGACTCGGCGATCGAGCGCCTCGACCATCTGGTCGACCTGGGAATCACCCACGTCGAAGTGATGCCGGTCAACGCCGTCAACGGCGTGTGGAACTGGGGTTACGACGGCGTCGACTGGTATGCCGTGCACGAGCCGCTCGGCGGGCCGGACGGGTTCAAGCGGTTCGTCGACGCTGCTCACAACAAGGGTCTCGCGGTGGTGCTCGACGTCGTCTACAACCACCTCGGACCGTCCGGGAACTACCTGCCGCGCTTCGGCCCGTACCTGAAGTCCGGACGCAACACGTGGGGCGACCTGGTCAACGTCGAAGAACCCGCCGTGCGCGAGTTCATCATCGAGAACGCACTGATGTGGCTGCGTGACTTCCACGTCGACGGGCTGCGGCTCGATGCCGTGCACGCACTCGAGGACAGCTCCGAGACGCACATCCTCGCCGAGCTCGCGACGCGCGTTGCGGCGTTGCAGGATGAGGTCGGCCGCGCGTTGACCTTGATTGCCGAGTCCGATCTCAACGATCCCGTGATGATCGACCCGCGACCGCAGGGCTACGGACTCGACGCGCAGTGGGACGACGACGTGCACCATGCGCTGCATTCGGCGCTGTCGGGCGAGACGCAGGGTTACTACGTCGACTTCGGACCGCTCTCGGTGCTGCAGAAAGTGCTCACCCGAGCGTTCTTCCACGACGGCACGTATTCGTCGTTCCGCGGACGCAACCACGGGCGGCCGGTCGACCGCAGCACCACGCCGGGCTGGCGCTTCGTCGTCGCCCTGCAGAACCACGATCAAGTCGGCAACCGGGCAGTCGGCGACCGCCTGCCCGAGATCACGTCGCCGGGGTTGCTGCGCGTCGGCGCGGTGCTGCTGCTCACCGCTCCGTTCACCCCGATGCTCTGGATGGGCGAGGAGTGGGCGGCCTCGACGCGCTGGCCGTTCTTCACCTCACATCCCGAGCCGGAGCTCGCCGAGGCGACCGGCAAGGGTCGCGTTGCTGAGTTCGCCGAGCACGGGTGGGACGTCAGCCAGATGATCGATCCGCAGGACGAGGACGCCTATCGCAGCGCCGTGCTCGACTGGGACGAAGCCGGGCGGGACGACCACGGCGAGATCCTCGACCTGTACAAGCACCTGATCGCGCTCCGTTCGTCGGAGCCCGAGCTGACCGACGCCGACCTGCGCAACATCCACGTCGACATCGACGAGGACGAGCGCTGGCTGGTCATGCATCGCGGCGGGTTGCGGGTGATCGCGAACCTGTCGACCCAGTCGCGCAACGTGCCCGTCGACGCATCCGATCTGCTGCTCGCGACCGGCACGATCGAAGTCGGCAACGGCGAGGTGAGCGTCGGGCCGCAGAGCGCCGCCATCGTCCGCACCCGATGAGCCCGCCGTGATCACGCCGCCGCAGCACGTCGCCGCCGTCGACACGCGACCACGCCTGGATCAGCTCATCGACCTGATGCGCCAGCACGACCCGCGACCGTGGGGCTGGCGTCCGGTCGTGGTGCCGTGCCTCGCACTGATCGTGTCGATCGTCGTCGGCAGCGTGATCACGCACTTCGTCCATCCGCACGGCTTCGCCCAGGCGTTGACGGTCGTCATCGTGTTGACCGCGCTGCTGTACGGAATCCTGATCGTCGCGATCCTGTTCGCGGGCCGCGACCTCGTACGCCGTTACCACGGCTGGGGCTGGACGTTCGGTCTCCAGCGACCGAAATGGATGGACCTCGCGTGGCTCGCCGCCGGGTTCGGGATGGCCTTCGGCGGGCGGATCGTCGTCGGCGTGATCGCGAACGGCCTGTCGCACGGGAAGGCGCTCGAGCAGTCACAGAACCTCGTGGTGAAGTCGCACTCGGTCGCGGTCTACATCGTGCTCGGCATCATCGTCGTGCTCATCGCCCCTGTGGTCGAAGAGATCATGTTCCGCGGCATGATGCTGCGAACCTTCATGCGCCGCTGGGGATTCTGGCCGGCAGCGCTGCTGTCATCAGCGATCTTCGCCGTGTTCCACACCTACGAGGTGAACACGCTCGCCGGCGCGCTCACCCTCGCCGCGGTCGTGTTCACGCTCGGCCTGTCGAACTGCCTGCTCGTGCGCTGGAGCGGTCGGCTGGCCGCCGGGATCATGAACCACATGCTGTTCAACGGCCTAGCCATCGTCGTCCTCATCCTGACGAACACCTGACCGCAGCGTGGCGAGGGTGTCCGCGGCCGAATGACGCGGCCGCCAACCGAGCACCGTCCGAGCTCGCGTCGTGTCCATCACGACCGACGTGCGGCCCAGGTGCAGCCACTCGGCGGCAGCCGGAACGAGAGGCAGCCGGGCCAACGCCTCCGAGACCGCCAGCGCAGCGACTGCCGGCACGCGGACCGAACGCGTCCCGGTCGCCGCGGCGACATCGGCCAGGCTCACCACACCGTCGCCGGCAATGTTGTACCGGCCGGGCTCGCCGGCGCCGGACACGCACAGCGCGATCGCCTCGGCGACGTCGTCGTGGTGCACCAGTTGCACCGGGACCCCAGGGTCCGGCAGCAGCGGAAGGAACCCGCTGACGGTCGCGGCAAGCGGTTGCAGAGCGGTGGGCAGGGCCCGCTTCGCCGCCTGCCAGGGCATCTTCTCGCGGAGCGCCGGCGCCCGCGGCCCGGCCACGATGCACGGCCGCAGCACGTAGACCTCGAGGTCGCTCTCGTCGGTCAGTTCGCGCAGCAGCGCCTCGCATTCCGCCTTCTGCGCAGAGTAGTAGTGCTCTTGGCTGCCGCGCGCCGGAACGTCTTCGGTGAGCGGCACCGGGTTGTCCCGGTGGTAGCCGTACGCGGCGACCGAGGAGGTGTAGACCAACCGGGACGGCCGCGCCGCAGCAAGCGTCGCCTCGAACACGTTCCGCGTTCCGGCGAGATTGGTTCGTCGACTCTCCTCGCGCGAGCCCATGATCAGATACGCCAGATGCACCACAACGTCCGCGTCCGCGACGAGCGCGTCGACCGCGTCGCGATCGAGGATGTCGCCCCGGCGGTACTCGGTCTTCGTCCAGCCGTGATCGGCAGGATCGAACTCGCGTCGCGCCATGCCGATGACCGTGTCGACCGCATCGCTGCGCTCGATCGCGTCGATCGCCGACATCCCGATCTCGCCGGTCGGCCCCGTCACCGCAACCGTCAGTCCCATCCCAGCCTCATACCCACCAGGACGCATGCGCGCCCAGTGCAAGACTGATTGCATGGACGTTCTTGATCAGTACGTGCCCGCTGCCGACCGGTACGACGCGATGACCTACCGCCGGGTGGGTCGCAGTGGCCTGCACCTGCCGGCGATCTCACTCGGCCTGTGGCACAACTTCGGCGACGACAACCCGATCCGCACGCAGCGCGCCGTCCTGCGGCGTGCCTTCGATCGCGGCGTCACGCACTTCGACCTCGCAAACAACTACGGACCGCCCTACGGCAGCGCCGAACTGAACTTCGGACGCATCATGCGCGAGGATTTCAGCCGGTTCCGCGACGAGCTCGTCATCTCGACGAAGGCCGGCTGGGACATGTGGCCCGGCCCGTACGGCGACCTCGGCTCACGTAAGTACCTGCTCGCGTCGCTCGACCAGTCGCTGCAGCGGATGGGCCTCGACTACGTCGACATCTTCTACCACCACCACTTCGACCCGGACACGCCGCTCGAGGAGTCACTCGGCGCGCTGGACACGGCGGTGCGACAGGGCAAGGCGCTCTACGTCGGTATCTCGTCCTATTCGCCGCAGCGCACCGAGCAGGCGATCGCGATCCTGCGTGACCTCGGCACTCCCCTGCTCATCCACCAGCCGTCCTACTCGATGCTCAACCGCTGGGTCGAGGAGGGCCTGCTCGACGTGCTCGGCGAGCAGGGCATCGGCTGCATCGCGTTCTCACCGCTCGCGCAGGGAATGCTGACCGACCGCTACCTCAAGGGAGTGCCCGCGGGCTCACGCGCATCCAAGGGCACCTCGCTCGACCCCGGACTGCTGTCCGAGGAGAACATCAAGCACATCCGAGCGCTCAACCGCATCGCGGCCAAGCGCGGGCAATCCCTTGCCCAGCTCGCGATCAGCTGGGTGCTGCGCGACACGCGGGTGACCTCCGCGCTGATCGGCGCATCCAGCGTCGAGCAACTCGACGACAGCCTCGAGGCGCTGACGAACATCGACTTCGATGCAGCCGAGTTGAAGTCGATCGATCGGCATGCGGTTGAGGGCGGCATCAACCTCTGGGCCGGGCCGAGCGAGGCTTGAGTCAGATCAGGCCGTTGCGCAACGCCCAGGCGACGGCCTGCGTGCGATTGCGCAGGCCGAATCGGGTGGTGAGGTCCTGCAGGATGTTCTTGATCGTTCGCTCGGAGTAGGCGAGCGTGCGAGCCACCTCTCGGGTCGACAGTCCGTCGGCGACGAGGGCGAGTACGTCGAGTTCGCGGGCACGCAGCGTCTGCGGCCCGGCGGGGAGAACCGCGGTGTAGGTCATGGTCATCAAGACCTCGTGACCGCGGTCCTGATACAACCCGGCTAGGACACGTCCTGCCGACGTACCCAGACCTCTTGGACGATGAGCAGGCCGCCGGCGACGATCGGCAAGGCGAGCAACGCCCCGACGATGCCGCCGAGCGCTCCGCCGGTCAGGACGGCGATGATCGTGACGTACTCGGGCACGTCGACCGACGAACGCATCACCCGCGGGTAGATCACGTAGCCCTCGAGCGTCTCGTAGATCAAATAGAAGACGATGCACGCGACGCCGATGGACAGCGAGTTCGCGAGGCCGACGATGGTCACCAGGGCAGCGCCGGTGATCGACCCGACCAGTGGCACAAGATCGAGGATCGCGACCATCACTGCGAGCGGTAGGGCGTACTGCGCGAGCCCGACCGTCAGCAGGAAGAGCAGGCTGACGGTGCCGGCGAGCATCGCCACGGACACCGCGCCGATCACGTAACGCCCGACGCGACGCAGGATCTCGTCGCCGAGCTGAGCGACCCGCTCGCGACGTGTCGCCGGCGCGAGCGAGTACAGCGCGCGCTTGAGCGTCGGCAGCGACGCGAGGAAGTACAGCGTCAGGATGAGCACGACGACTGTGGTGACGACAGCGTTCAGGACGGTGAGCCCGACGTTGAACACACCGCCGAAGACGTCGGTGAGGAAGTCGGGCTTCTTCAGCTTGTCCTCGAGCCCGGACAGGATGTGGTACTTCGCGTCGAGGTGGGCAATCGTCTTGTGGTGCCGCAGATCGTTGATCAGTTTCGGCGCATCGTTGACGAGCGTGACGACCTGGTTGCGCAGCACGCCACCGACGACGTAGAGCAGTCCGGTCAGGAAGCCGAGCACCATTATCGAGACGCCGAGCACCGCCCAGCCGCGCTTCAGCCCGCGTCGGATGAAGAACTCGACGACCGGATTCAGCCCGACGGCAAGGAACGCGGCAATGAGCACGAGCACCAGGACCGACGACATCTGCCGCAACGCGTACCCGAGGGCTAGCGCGACAAGAACACCGAGCGCCCCGACGAAGCCGCGGTAGAACGGCGCGTGCCGCGACACCGGTCGACCCAGGCGCCCATACGGGTTGTCCTTGTCGCTGGTGTTCGTGTGCGGCTCGTAGAGCGATCCCCGCTCGGACAGCCTTTCTTCCTGCGCGCGCAGCTCCTCGGCCTGCTGAGCTGTGGCGGCGGCGTCGCGATCGTCCCCGTCGTCGACGTGGGAATCGTGCACGACCGGATCGGCCACAGGCGCTACATCTCGCCCATGACGACGCCGGGCTGGTCGGACTCGACGCGAACCACGGTCGCGTCGGGCGCCGGCTCGCCTTCGGCGCTGTAGCGCTCGGCGAGGGTCTGGGTGAACGCCTGCGCGACGTCGAAGTCGTCGAAGGGCCCGATGGCACGCGGGGCGACAGAGAAACTTGCGTCGCCGTTACCGGTCAGGACGACGACGAACAGGGGGGTCTCGGACACTCGTCGACAGTACCTAGTCCAGCGCCGCCAGGGCGCGATGCCGTGCCGGTGGCGGGCCGAACGCGCGCCGCGCTGCGCGTACGACACTGCGACCCAACGCGGCGTTGCCGACCGCACCGACACCGGCCCCTATCCCGAACGGCAGCGCCCGTCCGGCCATCAGCGCGCCCTGCCGTGCGCCGAAGCGGGTGACAAGCAGGTGCGTGAGCCGGCCGTTCAGCGCCTTCGCGGTGTCCTTGGACCCGGTGCGTCCGATCACTCGTGCCCAGTGCTTGGCTTCGATCTCGCCGCCTGCCAGAGCCGCCTCGCCCACGTCCCCGAGCAGGACGGTGAGCACGAGCGCCCGGCGAACCTGGGGGTCGTCGACGGGGATGTCGTAGACCTCGGCCAGGGCGAGGACGTACATCGCTGTCGTCGAGACGAAGGCGGCGATCTCAGCGGCACCGGTCGCCAGCGAAGCGCTCGTCCCGACTCCGGGCAACGCGGCCGCGCCGCCTGAAGCAGCGCCGGTGCCGATCACGGCCGCGAGATAGCGACGCTCGAGTTGATCGACGACCTCGGCGGGGCCGGCCTGCGGCTTACGCCTGCGCACGCGGGAGAGGTAGGCGACGACGACCGGCCGCTGGATCGACAGGGCCCGGTCGAGTGCCCCGTCGAGAGCGTGCTCGACCGATCTCGGCACCGGCACGCGTCGGCTCCGCTTGGGCATCTCTCGAACGTACCCATCGGGCACGATGGGACGGTGCGCACGCTGCTCCCCACCCACGCCGAGCAGCTCGACGTCGACATCCACGAGCACTACGCCGCCCACTGGCTCGACCGGGGCGGCATCCGGGCGAACATGGTCGCCAGTGTCGACGGGGCAAGTGCTGCCGACGGGCTCTCGGCCGGCCTGCAGACACCGGGCGACAATCGCGTGTTCGCCGCACTGCGCGATCTGGCCGACGTCGTGCTCGTCGGCTGGGCGACGGCGGTGGCCGAGAACTATGGCCCGGCGCGGTCGCCCGTCGAGACGCGGCGCCGCTGGGGCATGCGTCCGGACCTGCCGATTGCTGTGATCACCAGGTCGTTGCAGATCGACACCGGCTCGCGGCTGTTCGCCGGGAGTCGGCCGCTGGTCGTGACGTGTGCGAGCTCGCCGGAGCGGCGACGGGCCGCGCTCGCCGAGCACGCGGATGTCGTGGTGTGCGGGGGCGACGACATCGACTACGCCGCGGTACGCCACGCGTTGGGAACGCGCGGGCTGACCCGGGTGCTGTGCGAGGGGGGTCCGACGATCTTGTCGCGCGTCCTGGCAGCAGGCGAGCTCGACGAGCTCTGCATGACCGTGGCGCCGCGCGCCGTCGGCCCGGCCGGCGGTCGCATTGTCAGCGGGGACGAGTGGACAGAGGGACCGCGACCGCTGGAGCTGCACAGCATGCTCGAGGAGGACGGCGCGCTGTTCGTGCGATATACCGCTGGACGCGCAGCGCGACGATAGCTCCATGACCGGCACCGATGTGCGTGTCGCCACCGCGGCTGACGCCGAGGCGATCGGACGGCTGCTCCACGACTTCAACGTCGAGTTCGACGACCCGACTCCGCCGCCGAAAACCTTGGCCGAGCGGATCGTGGAACTGCTCGACGCCGACGCGTCGGTGCTCCTGGGCGGCTCGGGTCCGGACGGTCTGGCCGTGCTGCGGTTTCGCCGCGCGATCTGGACGGCCAACCTCGAGTGTTACCTCGCCGAGCTGTACGTGGTCCCGGCCGAGCGTGGTCATGGCCTCGGCCGGGCGCTGATGACTGCCGCGATGGATCACGCGCGCGCACGTGGGGCCGACTACATGGACCTCGGTACGAACGAGGACGACGCCGCGGCACGCGCGCTCTACGAGAGCCTGGGCTTCGTCAACCGCGAACGGCCCGGCGGCGGGCTCAACCTCTACTACGAGCGCGACCTGTGAAGCTCGCGAGAGGCGCGGTGGAACACTGAGCCGATGAGGCTGCCTGTCATGCCACCGGTCGCGCCGATGCTGGCGAAGTCGGTCGCGACCATCCCGCCGGGGGCGTCCTATGAGCCGAAGTGGGATGGATTCAGGTCCCTGATCTTTCGGGACGGCGACGAGGTGGAATTCGGCAGCCGCAACGAGAAGCCGATGACCCGATATTTTCCCGAACTGGTCGAGGCGGTACGAGCCGAACTGCCCGAACGATGTGTTCTGGACGGGGAGATCGTCATCGCCACCGAGACCGGGCTCGATTTCGAGGCACTGCAGCAGCGCATTCACCCCGCGGTCTCGCGAGTGACGATGCTGTCGCAGCAGACACCGGCCTCGTTCATCGCGTTCGACCTGCTCGCTCTCGGCGACGAGGACTACACGCGTCGACCGTTTCGCGAGCGTCGAGCTGCGTTGGAGCAGGCACTGAAGACCTCGAACGCGCCGATCCACCTCACGCCGACCACCACCGACCTCGACGAGGCGCAGCGCTGGTTCGTCGAGCTCGAGGGTGCGCACCTGGACGGCGTGATCGCCAAGCCACTCGACGGCACCTACCAACCGGACAAGCGCGTCATGTTCAAGATCAAACATGTCCGCACGGCCGACTGCGTCCTCGCCGGCTTCCGCTGGCACAAGACCTCCACCGAGTCCGCGCCACTCGTCGGGTCGCTGCTCCTCGGCCTGTACAACGACGAGCACAAGCTGCAACACGTCGGCGTCGTCGGCGCGTTCACCGCCCAACGCCGCTCCGAACTCGTGGACGAACTCGAACCACTGATGCTCGGCGACGGCGACGACCACCCGTGGCAGGAATGGGCCAGCGCCGAAGCCCACCAGGGCCAGCGGCTGCCCGGCAACGTCAGCCGCTGGAACGCGACCAAGGACCTCTCGTTCGTGCCGCTGCGTCCCGAGCGGGTGCTCGAAGTGAAATACGAGCACATGGAGGGCACCCGGTTTCGCCACTTGGCCCATTTCGTGCGGTGGCGCGACGACCGCACGCCGGATTCCTGCAACTACGAACAGCTCGAGCAGCCGCTCACCTATGCCCTTGACGACATCGTCCCTGGGCTGGGCGGCGCGCAAGCAGCCGAATGACGCAACGCCGTCGGGGTCCCCGCTCGGGGATCTCGTCACGAACACTGAGGCTCTCCGAGCGCCTCCGGCTTGCCGGGATTCCACAGGACACCCACCCACGCGACGCCTGGCAACGCCTGCGCGCCGTCGAGGGCGAGCGCGCCAACATGATCGACCTGTACGCGCTTGTCGCGGCGCCCCGTGGTCTGCTGCCCAACGAGCTTTCCACCGATGAGCGACTGGAGCTGTGGCACTTCGCGGCCCCGATCATCTGGCCGGGCTTCGAAGTTGCCGGTGTCCCAGATCGAAGCTGCAGGTGCTCAACTGCGCAGTCGCGACGACGCGCATCGCTACTTCCGGTCCTTCCCGGGCGGTCCGCGCGTGCTGCAGGTTCACGTCTGCGACGTCGGATCTGCCTGGGAGGCGGACCATCTGCTGTTCCGCGACTATCTGCGATCACACCCGGACGACCGCGACGAGTACGCCGCAGTAAAGCGAGCGAACGCAGTCGTCTGGGCCGACGACGCCGTCGGCTACACCGACGCGAAGGGCGAGATCATTCTCGACATCCTTGATCGTGCGAAGGTCTGGAGACAGGAGCAAGCCGGCGCGGCGAAGACGTGAACTGTGGACACGTCCTGGCGAGTCCACAGCGACAGCGGGAGCAAGGCGTCGGGCGACGGCGAAGTCGCCGGCGCGGATGAGCAAGGTTAGCTCAAACCTTCCGACGAAGATGCTTGTGAAGTTGGCAATGAACTAACGAAAACTTTACGGTGATTCCGGGTCGCACCGGAGGACTGATCGACGGTACGTACGACCGCGCGAGCACAGGCACGGCTCCGGTTACGTCCGACAAGTGGCGCTGCCGGAGCCGCAGGTGTCGACGCATCTCGGCGGTCACCGGGACCGCGATCTGCTTGGCGACGATCGCGGCCCCGGTGATCTTCCCGGGCACGATCCCCACACCACCGAACGGCGAAGCACCGGCGAGAATTCTGCGGGCCGACCCACGCCGGGACCGACGCACCGATCCGCCTAGGCTGAGGGCCGTGAGCGACGCGCCGGACCGACCGCGCCCGACGCCGGGCGGCGCGTCACCGCAGCCATCGAGCGCTGAGGCCTCCCGGTCCGAGCCGTCGGAAGCCCCCTCCGAGCCGCAATCCGAGGTGCAGCCGGGCGCGCGCCCGTCCCCCACCCCGACGCCCGCCGGCAGGTCGGCCAAGCCCGGCCCGGTGACCCGCGTCGAGGTCCAGCCCGCCCAGGTCGTCGCGGCAGCCGGCAGCGCGGTCGTGAGCGCCGCGCGAGTCGGTCGTCTGCTCGGTCGCACCGGCTGGCGCCTGGCCCGCCAACTCCCGGGCGCGCAGACGCTCGAGCGCGAGGCGCAGCGGCTGCAGACCGTGGCGATGAGCGAAGCTCGCCGGCTGCTGCAGCTGCCACAGGCCGTTCCGTCCGTCGTCCGCGCCGCGAACCCGATGTCGTCGGAGGAACGGCGCACGCTCGAGTACATCCGTGGCGCCGACCCGGGCACGGCTCCGCTGCGCTCGGCCATGGGCGAGTTGCTCGAGCGTTCTGTCGAGGCGACGCGTGCCGACAGCCGCGACTACCTGTACGGGACGATCATCAGCCAGCTCGTCCCCGACGAGGCGCGCATCCTGGCCGCGCTCTCCGACGGCACGCCGTTCGCGGCGATGGACGTCGTGCAGAAGTTGCGGCGTGGCAAGACCCGGGTCGTGCTCGCCCATGCCAGCGCCGTCGGGCGGCAAGCCGGGTTGGTCTCGCCCGACAGCACCCCGACCTACCTGGCCCGGCTGCAGAGTTTCGGGCTGGTCGACTTCGGTCCGGAGGACGAGTCGCTCGCCGTCCAGTACGACATCCTGGCCACCGACTCGACCGTGCAGGATGCCCGCCGCTCGGTACGCGGCACGGTCAAGCTCGTCCGGGCGACACTGCGGCTGTCCGCGTTCGGCGCGCAATTCTGGACCGCGGCCGATCCGTCCCGGCCGGCGCTACCCGCCTCGGCGGCACCCACCGACTCGTCCTAGCCACGCGATGTCCATCCTCGAGGACGTCACGCGGCATTGGTACATCGTCTTCAGCATCCCGCTGGTCGCCGCGCTGATCGGGTACGTCACCAAGCTCGTCGCGATCAAGATGATGTTCGAACCCGTCGACTTCGTGGGCGTGCGCCGTCCGTATCTCGGTTGGCAGGGCATCGTGCCGCGTCGTGCCGCGCGCATGGCCGGGATCGCCGTCGACACGATGACCCGCGATCTGATCTCGGCGAACGAGGTTGTTGCGCGGCTCGATCCCGACCGCATCGCCCAAGAGATCTCCGAGCCCATGCGGCGGGCGACCGCTGAGATCACCCGCGAGATCATGGCCGAGTACCAGCCGGGAGTGTGGGACGCGATGCCGGCGCCCGTCCGCGCGCTGGTGATCGCCCGCGCTCAGGCCGAGACCCCGCGGATGGTGCGTGAGGTGCTGGCCGGCATCCAACGTGACGTCGACGCCGTGTTCGACCTGAAGGACATGGTCATCACCAACCTGGTCACGGACAAGCGCTTGCTGAACCGGATCTTCCGCGAGGCCGGGCGCAAGGAGTTCCGCTTCATCGCCCGCTCGGGGATCTGGTTCGGCGGCGCGATCGGGCTGCTGCAGATGACGCTGTGGGTGCTGTTCCACCAGCCGCTGATCATGCCGGCGTTCGGGCTGGTGGTGGGTTGGTTCACCGACTGGCTCGCGCTGAAGCTGATCTTCAATCCGAAGCGGCCCATCCACCTGTTCGGCTTCACGATCCAGGGTCTGTTCCTGAAGCGCCGTCGCGAGGTGGCCGCCGACTACGGCGCGCTGATCGCGGACGAGATCATCACGCCGCGCAAGGTGATCGAGGCGATCTTGCGCGGACCGCTGTCCGATCGGGTCTTCGCGATGATCCGCCGCGAAGTGCAGGACGCGCTCGATCGCAGCACCGGGCTCGCGCGACCGCTCGTCACGCTGACGATCGGCGGGACGCGGTACCGGCAGATGAAGGCGACGATCGCCGAGAAGATCATGGCGCGGCTGCCGGAGACGATGACCTACGTCGAGGACTACGCGCGCGACACGATGGACATCCGCAACCTGCTGCGCGAGAAGATGCAGCGCCTCGACGAGAAGCAGTTCGAGGCACTGATCCGACCGGCGTTCGAACAAGACGAGTGGATCCTGATCACGGTCGGCGCGGCGCTCGGGTTTTTCATGGGCGAGGCGCAGGCACTGATCCTGGAGCACTTCGCCTCGCGGTGATCGTCTCCCAGTGATCATCCGGGGCGGTCATCCGCGCTCAAGTAACGTCGAGATCGTGCCGTCCCCTCGTCGCTCGCTTGCGGTCATCGTGGCGGCCGCAATCGCCCTGACGACAGTGGCGGCGTGCACACGCGGGTCGAGCGGGTCGGGTCTGCGGATCGGGAGGGCCGTCGCCGGCACACCACGTCCTGAGGCCATCGCGTTCCGTGACTGCACGAGCCAGTTGCTCTCGCTCGGCGTCCCCGTCCCGACCGCGCTCAAGGGGACGATGCAGTTCGGGTGCGCGACCATGCCCGTGCCGCTCGACTACTCCCGTCCGGACGGGCCCAAGATCAACCTGGCGATCGTCCGGATCCACACAACGCAGAACACGACCAAGCCGGTGCAGTCGTTGCTGGTCAACCCGGGCGGACCGGGCGGCAGCGGACTGAACTTCGGCCTGGGGCTGTTGGGCCAGATCTCGCCCGCGGTGACCCGGCACTTCGACATCATCGCCTTCGATCCCCGCGGCGTCGGTGAGTCCTCGCCCGTGCGCTGCCTCACCGACAAACAGAAGGACGCGTTTCTCGCGGCCTCGCCGAACCCGCTGACCGCTGCCGGCGTCGAGGCCGGAGACCGTCTCGACCGGCAGTTCTCCCACGAGTGCGCCAGCAACATCGGCGCGGCGCTGCCCTACTTCAACACCGTCAACACCGCGCGCGACATGGATCAGATCCGGCAGGCCGTCGGCGACGACGTCATGAACTATCTCGGCTTCTCCTACGGCACCGAGCTCGGCTGGACCTACGCGCACCTGTTCCCGCAGGAGGTGCACACGTTCGTGCTGGACGGCGTGGTCGACCCGTCCCAGATCCACAACCAGAACTCGATCGGGCAACTGAAGGGGTTCGAGAGCGCGTTCGGTCAGTTCGCGAAGTGGTGCACGCACGCGCCGGTGTGCGCCGGCCTGCCTGACCCCGCGGCCACCGCCGAGGCACTGTTCGCGAGCACGCTGCACACGCCGCTCGCGACGGGAACACCACGCAAGCTGACGTCCTCACTCGCCAGTACGGGCGTGCTCGAAGCGTTGTATTCGAAGAAGGACTGGCCCAAGCTCGCCGACGCGCTCAGCGCCGCGATGCACGGTAACGGGTCAGGTCTGTTGCAGCTCGCCGATCAGTACAACCAGCGTTCGGCCAACGGCACGTACCAGAACATCATCGACGCGAACACGGTCATCAGTTGCAATGACACCGCCGTCCAGAAACCGCCGAGCGTCGCCACGGTCCTGGCGCGGACGAAGGCCCTCGCGAAGCGGTTCCCGATCTTCGGCGGCACCACCGGCGGCGGTTCGGGCTGCCTCGGGTGGCAGCCGCACCGCACGCCGATCCCGCCCCCGACCGCGGTGACACCGAAACCCGTGCTCGTGATCGGGAACCTCCACGACCCGGCCACTCCATATGCGGGTGCCGTGCACCTGGCCGGCGACCTGGCCAATTCGCGCCTGCTGAGTTGGGACGGCGAAGGCCACACGTCCTACCTGAACGGAAGCTCCTGCGTCGACAACTACGTCAACGCCTACCTGATCCACTCGACGTTGCCGCCCAAGAACAAGGTGTGTCCTGCGAAATGACCGACGATCCCAGGCTGATCGTGGCCGATGCCAAGGCCCCCGTCCGTGCGATCGCCTTGGTGTTGCACGGCGGACGGGCGAAGAGCCGCCTGCCGGTGCGGGTCACGAATCTCGCGGTGCTGCGAATGCTCCCGTTCGTGTCGTCGCTGCGCCGATACAGCGGGGCCGGGCTGGTCGTCGCGCAGGTGCGCTATCGGGTGCGTGGCTGGAACGGTGCCGACCGATCCCCCGTGCCGGACACCTTGTGGGCGCTCGACCGGCTTGCCGAGCGATTCCCGGACGTCCCGGTCGCGCTTGTCGGGCACTCGATGGGCGGACGCGCCGCGATGTACGCGGCCGCACACGACACGGTGCGGTCGGTGGTCGGGCTGGCTCCCTGGATCGAGCCGGGCGACCCCGTGGCCCCGCTGACCGGGCGGCGCGTGCTCATCGTCCACGGTGACAGCGACCGGATGACCGATCCGCGCGCTTCGGCCTCGTTCGCCCGCTCTGCCGAGCGGGTCGCCGAGTCGGTCACCTACGTCCGGGTCGAGGGTGAACGGCACGCGATGTTGCGACGCGCGTCACTCTGGCACGACCTCGCCACCGGATTCGTGGGCGCGACGCTGCTGGGCCGCGTGCCGGGCGGATCCGAGAAGGGCGATACTGCGAAGGTACTTGCAGGTGTGCTCGAGGGACGGCCCGAACTCGTCGTGTGATGGGTATCTGTAGGGCTGGGCACGAATGGAGACCTTCATGACGACTGTCGATCGCGCGCGGATCGCGCCGACCACCGACCCTGTCGACGCGGCGCTGTGGCCGGACGTGGCGAACGTGCCGCACTCACCTGTGCGGGGTTCGATCGCCAAGCGCATCTTCCATCGCGCAGCCGGCCTCATGCCACTGCGCGTCGTCGAGCCGGACGGACGCAGCTACGGCGGCGGGCAGTCCGGCGCACCGGTGATGGAGTTGGTCCGTCCCCAGGCGTTCTTCGCGCGACTGGGCGCGACCGGCACGATCGGTTTCGGCGAGGCCTACATGGCCGGTGACTGGACCACCGACGACCTCGCCGGAGTGCTCTCGGCGTTCGCGGCCAACATGCGCGATCTCGTGCCGGCGTTCCTGCATCGCCTGCGTCACGCGGTGCTCAGCCGCATGCCCCAGTCGCACGACAACACGATCGAAGGCGCACGCGAGAACATCCACCACCACTACGACCTGTCGAACGCGCTGTTCAAGACCTTCCTCGACGAGTCGATGACCTACTCCTCAGCGGTGTTCAACGGCGAGCCGTCCGGGTCGCACGAGGATCTCGCCGACGCGCAGCGGCGCAAGATCGACCGCCTGCTCGACTGCGCCGCTGTGGGTCCGGACACGCGGCTGCTCGAGATCGGGACGGGCTGGGGTGAGCTCGCCCTGCGGGCAGCCCGACGCGGGGCGCGAGTCAAGTCCGTGACGATCTCGACCGAGCAGGCCGACCTGGCGCGCGAGCGCGTCGCCGCCGAGGGCCTTGCCGAGCGCGTCGACATCGAACTGTGCGACTACCGCCAGGTTCACGGCACCTACGACGCGATCGTGAGCGTCGAAATGATCGAAGCTGTCGGCGCGAACCACTGGTCGACCTACTTCCGCACCATCGACCGGGTGCTCGCGCCCGGTGGGCGGGTCGGGTTGCAAGCGATCCTGCAGGACGACTACACCGTGCTCGCGACGCGCGACACGTACACGTGGATCCGCAAGTACATCTTTCCCGGCGGGCAGATCGCGTCCGTCGAGGCGATCGACCGCACGATCAAGAGCGACACCGGGCTGCGTATCTGCGACCGGTACAGCTTCGGGCGGCACTACGCCGAAACGCTGCGCCGGTGGCGTGCGCGCTTCGAGGAGCAGTGCGAGGCAGTCGCAGCGCTCGGCTTCGACGAGACCTTCCGCCGGATGTGGTCGCTCTATCTCGCCTACTCCGAAGCAGGATTCCGTACCGGCTACCTCGACGTTGCGCAGCTGACCCTCACCAGGCCGTAGCCCCGGCTGACCACTCGCACAGAAGTGGCCGGTCGATAGCGTCGCCGAGGTGACGGTCGTCCTCGGGTTGCTCGCTGCGCTGCTGTACGGCGTCGGCGACTTCGCCGGCGGCATCGCCGCGCGCGCCCACAGCGCGGTCACGATCTTGCTGTACAGCTATCCGGTCGGTGCCGTACTCATGGCGATCCTGGTGCCGTTCGTGCCAGGCGAGCTGACCGCTCGCGTCGTGCTGTTCGGCACCCTCGGCGGATTGGCCGGGCTCATGGGCGTCTCGATCATGTACCAGCTGATGGTCACCGCACCGATGAACGTGATCTCGCCGGTGACGGCAGTGCTCGCCGCGATCGTTCCGGTGTTCGTCGGTGTGACGATCGGCGAGCGACCCGGGGTGTCGGCCTGGGTGGGCATCGCACTCGGGCTGGCGGCAGTCGTCCTCGTGTCACGCACGACCGACGCCCATCCGCACGGACGGATCGCAGCGCGCGTGATCGGCCTCGCGTTCCTGGCCGGGGTCGGGTTCGGCCTGTACTTCGTCTTCCTGGCTCGAGCCGGCCACGATGCCGGGCTGTGGCCGCTGCTCGTTTCCCGGATCACGTCGGCGATCGCGATCGTCCCGCTGGCCGCCGCGATGCGATCGTTCGCTGTCGTCCGCGGTCGTGCGCTGGCGATTGCGTTGGTGGCGGGGTTCTGCGACGCGATGGCCAACCTGTTCTTCCTGCTCGCCGCGCATGCCGGCCTGCTGTCACTGGCCAGTGTGCTGACGGCGTTGTACCCGGCGGTGACCGTGCTGCTCGCGGTCGTGTTCCTGCACGAGCACACCAGCCGCGTACAGCGGTTCGGGCTGCTGCTCGCCGCGGGCTCGGTCGTGTTGATCACGCTCTGAGGTAGAACTGGTCGATGCGCTATTCGGTCAACATCCCCAACTTCGGCGACTTCGCCGACGCGCGCACGGTGGCCAAGGTCGCGACGGCGGCCGAGGAGGCCGGCTGGGATGCGCTGTTCGTCTGGGACCACGTCGTCCATGACAAGAGCCGGCGACGCGATCAACCGTTCGGCGATCCCTGGATGCTCCTGACCGCGGCTGCGCTTGCCACCTCGCGAGTGCGGCTGGGCACGCTCGTGACACCGGTCGCTCGGCGGCGTCCGGAACAGCTCGCCCGCCAGGTCGCCACGCTCGACTCGCTGTCGAACGGCCGCGTCATCTTCGGTGCCGGGTTGGGTGGGCCGATCGAGGACGAGTTCGCAAGCTTCGGCGACACGACCGACCCGGTCGTTCTCGCCGAGCGGCTCGACGAGGGCCTGGATCTGCTGAGCCGCTACTGGTCGGGCGAGCGCGTCGACCATGACGGCAGGCACTACCGCGTCCGTGACACCGTGCTGCTGCCGCCGACGGTGCAGAGACCCAGGCCGCCGGTGTGGATCGCGGGGTACTGGCCCAATCGGCGCCCGATGCGCCGCGCGGCGCGGTGGGACGGCGCAGTGCCGCTGTTCGAGTCGGCGCGCCACGGTCAGGCACCGTCCCCGGGCGAGGTACGTGAGCTGGCCGAGTACCTGTCGACCCAGCGCGGCGAACACGCAGGTGAGCCGTTCGACATCGTGGTCGGCGGCGCCAGCGAGCCGTCGACGGCCGCAAGCCTCATCGAGCCGTTGCGCGACGCGGGAGCTACGTGGTGGGACGAGCGCCAGGTCCAGACCACGTCCGATCACTACCGGTTCGAACCGGTGATGCGACGGATCGAGGCGGGTCCTCCCCCGTTGGATCGTTGAGGCCGGTGATCGACGCGCGATCAAGACCGTTCGGTCAGAGCTCCTGCGGCTCGACGTCGTCGGGCGCGGTCCAGTTCGCCTTGTTCATGCGCGAGGGCTGCACGCGCGGCGGCTCACCCGGCATCTTCGGGTAGTTGGGCGGGTACGGCGCGTCGCCGAGGCCGTGGTCCTGCTCGTCTCGCTCGGCCCACTCGAGCAGTGGCTCGATGTCCCACACCGCCTCGTCCATGCCGGCGTGCAGGTCGCCGACCGAGGCGAACCGCGCCGGCATCGTCTCGATGGTGAAGTCGCGCATCTCGACATCAGGCAGCTCGTCCCAGGTCACCGGCGCCGATACCGGACCCCACGGCTTGCCGCGAACCGAGTAGGCCGAGGCAATGGTGCGGTCCTTCGCGTTCTGGTTGTAGTCGAGGAAGATCGCCCCGTCGGGACGCTCCTCCTTCCACCAGTTCGTCGTCACCAGCTCCGGCGCGCGGCGTCCGACCTCGCGGGCGAACGCGAGCGCGGCCCGGCGCACCTCGCGGAAACCGAAGCGGGGCTCGATGCGCACGTAGACGTGCACGCCCTTGCTGCCCGACGTCTTCGGCCACCCGATCGCGCCCAGCTCGTCCAGCACCTCGTGCACGACCGCGGCCGCGGCTTGCGCCTCGGCGAAGCCGGCAGCCGGACCGGGGTCGAGGTCGATGCGCAGCTCGTCCGGCTTCTCGACCGCCGCCCGACGCGTGTGCCAGGGATGGAACTCGACCGTCGACATCTGTACGGCCCACGCGACCGCGGCGAGTTCGGTGACGCACAGCTCGTCGGCCGTGCGTCCGGACGGGAAGCTGACCTCGGCGGTCTCGACCCAGTCGGGCGCGCCCTTGGGCAGCCGCTTCTGGTAGATCTTCTCGCCGTCGACGCCCTCGGGGTAGCGGTGCAGCATGCACGGCCGCTCGCGCAGCGCCCGCACGATGCCGTCGCCGACCGACAGGTAGTAGTTGACGAGGTCGAGCTTGGTCTCGCCGCGCTCGGAGAAGTAGACGCGGTCGGGGTTGCTGATCCGGACGGTGCGCGTGCCGACCTCGATCTCCACTGCCGGAGTGGGCATGGCCAGACGGTATCGCGATCTAGGCTGGGGCCGATGCGAACCGACGAGCGTTTCGACGACGACGCCGACTCCGGTGATCCGGCGTGGGCGTCGCCGTACATCGACGGCGCCTGGGGCCGCACCGCGAACCCCAACACCGTCGACGGCGAACTGCAGAATCTCGCCGCGTTCGGCACAGGTCTCGTCCGGCTCACGGGGCGGCGCCGCACGGCCGCGCACCTGGTCGTCTGGCTCATCCTGATCGGCCTCGTGGCGAGCATCGTGTTCGGAATCCTCGGCATCGTGGGGGTGTTGTAGAGGCATGCGATCCAAGAACGACCTGCCGGCCGCGCCGGTCACCAAGTCCGATGCCGAGTGGCGCGCAGCAGCTCTCGCCCGAGGAGTACGAGGTGCTCCGCAAGGCCGGCACCGAGCGCGCCTTCACCGGCGAGTACACCGACAACCACAAGGTCGGCGTCTACCGCTGCCGCGCCTGCGGCAGCGAGCTGTTCCGCAGCACCGAGAAGTTCGACTCGCACTGCGGCTGGCCGAGCTTCTTCAGCCCGCTCGCGGGCGAGAACGTCATCGAGCGCACCGACCGCACCTGGGGTATGGCGCGCACCGAGGTGCTGTGCGCGAACTGCCACAGCCACCTGGGCCATGTGTTCGAGGGCGAGGGCTACGACACCCCGACCGACCTGCGGTACTGCATCAACTCGATCTCGATGAAGTTCGAGGAGCAGCCCTCCTGAGCACGACCCCTAAGCACTACGGGCAGGGCGGCGACGAGTTCGGCGGTGCTGCGGCGGCGGCCGGTGTAGAACGGCACCTCTTCGCGCACGTGGCGGCGGGTCTCGGAGCCGCGCAGGTGCCGCATGAGGTCGACGATGCGGTGCAGCTCGTCGGCCTCGAAGGCGAGCATCCACTCGTAGTCGCCGAGCGCGAACGACGAGACGGTGTTGGCGCGCACGTCGGGGTAGTCGCGCGCCATCTTGCCGTGCTCGGCCAACAGCGCGCGCCGCTCGCCGTCGGGCAACAGGTACCACTCGTACGAGCGCACGAACGGGTACACGCAGACGTACGCGCGGGCTTCCTCCTCGGCGAGGAACGCCGGGACGTGGCTCTTGTTGAACTCGGCCGGACGGTGCAGCGCGAGGTTCGACCACACCGGCTCGAGGTGCGTCCCGAGCGACGTGCGCCGCAGCCGCGAGTACGCCTCCTGCAGTTCGTCGGCAGACGACGCGTGCCACCACACCATCAAGTCGGCATCGGCCCGTAGCGCCGAGACGTCGTAGGTACCGCGCACCACGATGTCCTTGGCGGCGAGCTGTTCGAACAGCTCATCGACCTCGCGGACGACGCTGCCACGGTCGCCCTCGCCGAGCGGGCGGGCGACCTTGAAGACCGACCAGCCGGTGTAGCGGATGACGTTGTTCAGTTCTCGTGCAACCTTGCCGTCGACCATGGCTTCATTGTCCCAAACGCGCCGCGGCGGCACGGGCCGAGGCGATGCAGGCGGGAATCCCGACCCCGTCGAAGGCTGCGCCGCAGATGGCCAAGTCCGGCACGGCGGCGATCGCCGACCGGATCCGGGCGACCCGGTCGAGGTGGCCTACCGCGTACTGCGGCAACCCGCCGCCCCATCGGGTGACCAGCGCGTCGACCGGTTCGGCCGTGATACCGAGCAGACCGGTCAGTTCGTGGCGAGCCAGCGCGACGAGTTCGGCGTCGCTGCGCTGCAGCACCTGCGCCTCGCCGGCACGGCCGACCGAGGCGCGCAGCACGGTGAGTCCGCCGGTCTCGAGCGGCCATTTCTGCGACGAGATCGTCACGCCCTTGACGGCCAGCCCTTCGCGCGCGCCGACGAGCAATCCGCTGCCCGGCGGCAGATCGATCTCGTCGAAGGCGAAGGTCACGATCGCCACCGATGCGGTGTCGATGGCGGCCAGGTCACGCGACGGCGTCCGGGGCCACGTCGACGAGCATCTTGGCCGCCTTCGCGGGCGGAACCGCCACGATCACCTGGTCAGCGCGCAGCGAATACGCCGAAGGCACGGCACCGCACTCGAGCACGAATCCGCGCGCCGTCGCGCCGTAGCGAGCGCACGGTGACGCCTGTGCGCACCTCGAACCGTCCCGACCCGGCCAGCGCGGTCGGCAGAACGCCGAGACCACCCGGCAGCGAGGCAAACACCGGGGCGGACGAGGCCGGAGCCCGGTCGATGACCGCGCGTGCCGCGGCGACGAGCGACCCCCCGCCGGCCAGCGCCGCAGCCACCGCGGGCATGGTCGCGCGCACCGACAGGGCGTCGGCCCGTCCGGCGTAGACCCCGCCGAGCAGCGGCTCGACCAGCCGGTCGGCGATCTCGTTGCCGAGCCGCGCGCGAACCAACGCACCCACCGCCATGTCGGCGTTGAGCGGCGCCAACGGTGCCGCGGCGGGCTCGGCCTCGATTCGCGCGAGCGCGTGTTCGGTCAGCACGCCGGACGTCCGCGCCGCGTCGACGTCGGTGGGGATGCCGAGCATCGTGCGCGCGGGCAGCGGGTGCAACGCTCCCCCGGCCCGCACCGATGCTGACGTGGTCAGCGGTGCGATCGCCTCGAGCCCGAGTTCGCGCAGTAGCCCGACCCCTTCGGGCCGGCGGGCCAGCATCGCCTCGGCACCGACGTCGACCGGCACGTCGGCGACCGTGGCCACCCGCAACTTGCCGCCGATTTCAGGAGCCGCTTCGAGGACGACGACATCGGCGCCGCTGCCTGCCAGCGTCCATGCGGCCGTCAGTCCCGAGATGCCGCCGCCGATGACGGCGACGCTCATATCTCGTGGACGAGCGAGACGATGCGGGTCAGCACGTCCGGGTCGGTATCCGGGGGCACGCCGTGACCGAGGTTGAAGATGTGCCCAGCAGCGGCGCGGCCCTCGGCGACGACCCGGCGCACCTCGGTCTCGAGCACCGGCCAGTCCGCACGCAACAACGCCGGGTCGAGATTGCCCTGCACCACTGCGCCCGGGCCGAGCCGGCGTGCCGCCTCGTCCAGCGGCACCCGCCAGTCGACCCCGACGACATCGGCGCCGGCCGCCCGCATCGAGGCAAGCAGCTCGCCCGTCCCCACCCCGAAGTGGATCCGCGGCACGAGCCCGGCAAGCGGGTCCAACACCGCACGACTGTGCGGCTGCACGAACTGCTCGTACTCGGCGCGCGACAGGCACCCGGCCCACGAGTCGAACAGCTGCACGGCGCTGGCGCCGGCGTCGATCTGCACGCGAAGGAACTCGCGGGAGACCACCGCCAGGCGGCCGAGCAGCGCATGCCACAGCTGCGGATCGCCGTGCATCAGTGCCTTGGTGCGCGCATGGTCCTTCGACGGCCCGCCCTCGACGAGGTAGGACGCCAGCGTGAACGGGGCGCCGGCGAACCCGATCAGGGGCACCTCGCCCAGCTCGTCGACCAGCGAGCGCACGGCCGCGGAAACGTAGGGCACGTCGGACGCGACGAGCTCGCGCAGCACGTCGAGGTCGGTCGAGGTCCGGATCGGCTTCTCGACGACCGGGCCGACCCCGGGGACGATGTCGACCCCGACCCCGATCGCCACCAGCGGCACCACGATGTCGGAGAAGAAGATGGCCGCGTCCACGCCGTGACGGCGCACCGGCTGCAGGGTGATCTCGGTGATCAGCTCCGGGTCGCGGCAGGCATCGAGCATGGCGTTGCCTGCCCGCAGGGCCCGGTATTCGGGCAGCGAACGCCCGGCCTGGCGCATGAACCACACGGGTGGACGGGGGCCCGGCCGGCCGGTTGCGGCGCGCACGAGGAGCGAGTCTGACATCGCAGTCATTGTCCCACGGTGGTCCGCGCGGCCCCTCGGCGCGCCTGCCCGCAATCGCCGTTGGTGCGTGCGAATCTGGCCGCATGTCCGCCAACCCCGAGTTCGCCCTGCTCGCGGCAGAGGACTGCCCGCTGTGCGGACAGGTCGGTTCCATGGTCGTCCCGGATTACTGCAGCGAGGACCACGAGGGCGACTGTTCCGAGCGGATGTGTCTCGATTGCGGCACGGCCGTGTTCGTCGATCCGGCGGTCGGCCCGGCCACTCGGACGGCATGATGCTGACACCGGTGTCGCCGAATGTGGCTCCGAACCCCAAGATGGGCGCGAAGATGGACTCCGTGAGTGGCGTGGACGGTCCCGGGGGCGGCGCGAGCCGTGCCGCGGGCACCGACCGCCCGGTCGCCGACGAGGCCCGCCCGGAGATGTTCCGGGCCGCGGTGGCCAGCCTGACCGGCACCGCGGTGCGGCGCGAGGTGCGCGTCGAGCCGTTGCGCCCGCCGCAACGCCTGGCACCGTGGAGCTACGCGATCTCTGCCGATGTCCGCTCCGCCGACGGCGACGAGCTCGCGACCGGCCGGCTGGTACTCCTGCACGACCCCGACGGAGTCGAGGCGTGGGACGGCGTGCTGCGGCTCGTCGCGTTCGCTTCGGCCGAACTCGACGAGCAGATGGGCACCGACGACATGTTGCCCGCCGTGGGCTGGAGCTGGCTGATCGGGGCGCTGGACGAGCGCCGCGCCGCCTACCGCGCCGCAGGCGGCACCGTCACCCAGACCACGTCCACCCGATTCGGTGATCTCGTCGGCCCGAAGACCGCGGTCGCGCTCGAGCTGCGTGCGAGCTGGACGGCCGACACCGCGCAGATGGCGCCGCACCTGCACGCGTTCGTCGACCTGCTGTGCCTGGCTGCCGGGCTGCCGCCCGAGGGCGTGACGATGCTGTCCCCGTCCTGAGGTGTCCACCGACGAGCACAGCGATACCGGTGACAACGCCGAGCCACCCGAGGCCGAGCCCGAGGTTCCCGAGGCGCCCTTGCTGCGCGAGCCGGCCGACGGCGTGCCCGACCCGATCGAGACGCCCGACGCGCTGAACGCCTTGGTGGCGGCGATGGCTGCCGCGTCCGGACCGGTCGCCGTCGACGCCGAACGGGCATCGGGCTACCGGTACAGCCAGCGCGCCTATCTCGTGCAGCTGCGCCGCGACGGCGCCGGCACCGCGCTGGTCGACCCGATCGCGTTACCCGCGTTGACCACGCTCAACGAGGCGATCGCCGACGCGGAGTGGATCCTGCACGCCGCGAGCCAGGACCTCGCGTGCCTGGCCGAGGTCGGGCTGCATCCGCGGCGACTGTTCGACACCGAACTTGCCGGACGGCTGCTCGGCGACGAGCGGGTCGCCCTCGGCACGATGGTCGAGCAGCATCTGGGTGTGCGGTTGGAAAAGGGCCACTCGGCCGACGACTGGTCGACGCGGCCCCTGCCACGGTCATGGCTCGTCTACGCCGCGCTCGACGTCGAGCTGCTGATCGCGTTGCGCGACGTGCTGGCCGACCTGCTCGAGGCTGCCGGCAAGGACGAATGGGCCGCGCAGGAGTTCGAGGCCGCACGCACCGCAACACCCCCGCCGCCCCGCATCGACCCGTGGCGGCGCACGTCCGGCATCCACAAGCTGCGCAACCGCCGCCAGCTCGCGATCGTCCGGTCGCTCTGGTACGAACGCGACTCCTTCGCCGCACAGCGCGACGTCGCGCCCGGCCGCGTGCTGCCCGACGCTGCGATCGTCGATGCCGCGACGACCATGCCCAAGCGGTCGGCCGAGCTCGCCGCACTGCGCATCTTCAGCGGGCCGCGGCAGCGCCGCCAGCTCGGCCGGTGGTTCGGCGCGGTCGAGGCGGCACTCGAACTGCCCGAGGACGACCTGCCGCCGGTCACGGGCAGCGGCGGCGACTCGATCCCGCCGACCTCACGCTGGCGCGACCGTGATCCCAAGGCCGCCGCCCGGCTGGCCCGCGCCCGTGAGCTGATCGCCGCGCTGTCCGAACAGCACCAGGTGCTCGCCCAGAACCTGCTGGCCTCAGACGTGCTCCGCCGGATCACCTGGGCACCGCCGTCCCCGCTGGACGAGGCAGCGGTTCGCGAGGATCTGGCCCGCCACGGAGCGCGGCCCTGGCAGATCGAGCTGACCGCCGTCGGCCTGTCCGAAGCCCTCGCCGACTGACAGTGGTCAGTTTCGGCCTTCAGTGGTCAGTTGAAACTGACCACTGAGGCCGCGACTGACCACTGACGAGCGTCAGCCGGCGACCGGGAGCCGTTCGCCGGCGCCTGCGTTGACCGGCGCCGTGGTCGTGACCCGGTAGCGCGGCAGTTCGATGCGGATGGCCAGACCGCCGAACGGCGGAGCCGCTGCCTGCAGCTTGCCGTGGTGCGCGTCGACGATCAGCCGGACGATCGCCAGGCCGAGGCCGGCGCCGCGCGTCGCGGTGCGCACCCGGCCGCCGCGGCGGAACGGCTCGAACAATGCCTCGACGTCGGCCGAGGCGATGAGCGCGCCGCCGTTGGCCACGTGCAGCCAGACCCGCTCGGCCGTCTGTCCGGTGGTGATCCGCAGCCAGCCGTTCGGGACGTTGTGCCGGATCGCGTTCTCGACGAGGTTGCCGATGAGGCGTTCGAGCAGGCGCGGGTCGCCGAGGGTGATCGCGGGCTCGACCTCGGGTTCGATCGAGACGCTCTTGTCCTGCGCCTCGGCCGACACCGCATCGACAACGCCCGGGATGAGGGTGGCGAGGTCGACGGCTTCGTGTACCTCGAGCTCGCCGCTCTCGACGGCCTGCAGTCGGGCCAGGGTCAGCAGGGACGCGACCAGGCGCTGGGCCCGTTCGGCGGCACTGGCGACGACCTCGCCCATGCGGCGCAGTTCGGCGACATCGGCATCCGGATCGGACAGCGTGACCTCGAGCTCGGTGCGGATCACCGACAGGGGCGTGCGCAGCTCGTGCGAGGCGTTCGCGACGAACAGCCGCTGGCTGTCGAAGGCGGCGTCCAGGCGGCCGAGCATCTGGTCGAACGTGTCGGCCAGCTCGCGCAGCTCGTCGTCCGGGCCGCCGAGGTTGATGCGCTGGTCGAGCGTCTCGGTCGACAGCGCCCGAGCGGTCTGGGTCAGCTTGGCGATGGGCCGCAGCGCCTGCTTGGCGAGCAGGTAACCGCCGATGGTGCCGATGATGACGACGATGCCGAAGAAGATCAGCCCGGTCGTGACCAGGTAACCCTGCGCGTTGTGCTGCACCGTGGCACCGAGGTCACTCGCCAGGATTTGCCTCTTGTGGCCACTGCCGTCGTGGTAGGTGAGGAAGCCGCGCGAGTTGTTGAAGATCGGGACGTGCGAGATCGCCCGGTCCAGCAGGACGATCGAGGTGAAAAGGAGCGAAATGCCCACGACCAGGACGAGTCCGCCGTACAGCAGCGCCATACGCAGGCGCAACGTCGGACGGAACAACGTCACTACTCGATCCCGTCTCCCGTGCCAGCTGTGGCAGGAGCGGCGACCACGCCGGGATCGATTCGGTAGCCCGAACCGACCACCGTGTCGATGATCGCCGGTTCACCCAGCTTACGTCTCAAGGTCATCATGGTCACTCGAACCGTAGTCGTGAAGGGGTCGGCATTCTCGTCCCACACGCGGTCGAGCAGCTCTTCACTGCTCACCACCGCCCCTTGTGCCGTCAGCAGCGTCTCGAGCACACCGAATTCCTTGCGCGTGAGCTCGATGAGTTCGCCGTTACGAGTGACCGTGCGCTTGGCCGGATCCAGCTCGATGTCGGCGGCCGTCAACACCGGCGGAGCCGCCGGAGTCGTGCGGCGCCCGAGGGCCCGCACGCGCGCGACGAGCTCGGCAAAAGCGAACGGCTTGGGCAGGTAGTCGTCGGCGCCCAGGGCCAATCCGGACACCTTGTCCTCGACCGTGCCGCTTGCCGTGAGCATCATCACACGGGTCAAAATGCCCTCGTCTGTGAGCTTGCGGCAGATCTCGTCCCCCGACATGCCCGGCAGGTCGCGGTCGAGCACGACGACGTCGTACCGGGTCAGCGACGCCTTGCGATAGCCGTCGTCGCCGTCGGTGGCAACGTCGACGGCCATCCCTTCGCGCCGTAGGCCGCGTGCGACGGCCTCTGCGAGCTGTACTTCGTCCTCAACAACGAGGATCCGCATCTAGTGTCCTCCCTCAAAAGGGACATCATCGTGGTCCGAGCGGCCACGGGTGTCGGTGACACTCGGAGCGGTGCGAGAAGCCGGGACATCATCGTCCGGCCCGTTATTAGGACAAACGAGGACAGCCCACTCCACGATGCGCCGGCCGACGTCTTGACCGGTGAGCCCCGCCCACGACTTGACATCGGGGACGGCACCGTGGCTCGGAAACAGGGACGGTACGCCGATCTGGCGCGCAGGCGTGGACAGACCCGCCGCAGACATCTCCTGGGCGATTCTGGAGCCGACGCCACCTGTTGTGCTGCCGTCCTCGACCGTGACGACCAGATGTGCGTCGCGGGCGAGCGTCAGGAGCTGCTCGGGCACCGGCGTGACCCAGCCCGGGTCGACGACCCGGGCGGTGAAACCTGCGTCGCGGGCGGTACGCACGCTCCAGGTGGCCCCCGGGGGGAACCGACTGGAGTCGGGCATGTGGATCCCTTACGGCGATCCCAGGGCGAGGCCAATCCCCGGCCCCAACTCCGCTGCAAGTTCCCAAGCAGCTGACCTGGACTTCCACTCTCCACGTGCCCCACATGGACTAGGCTCGGAATGGAAAGAGGGCTGCCCGGGCTCCTACATGGTCCTCTGCAGAAAGAAACTACCAACAATTGGGCCCGAGGTGGGGCAACGAGCCACTTGCTGCGCGACTCGCTCGGTCCTTGACCCCCTACCCTCTTGAGACGGCATTTGTGCGCCTGCGCTGTGCCACAGGCCGGGACTGGGTAGGCAAGCGACTTGCTGACTTGTCCGATAGAGAGTGGGATGACCTCAAGGCATTAGTTCGTGGAGCGACCGGCAGCGCGACGGCGGCGGCAGCGGAGGCGCCGGCAGACGCTGCGGGGGCAGGAGAAGGTAAGGCAGACGACTCCTCTGTGAACTTGACCGGGCCTCTGGCCCCGCAACTCCTAGCCGCGGTCGCAGAGGTGGAAGCAGCTGCAGAGGCGCCGGCGGGCCGGGCCGACCCGGCAGCGATAGAGGCAACAGGCATCGCTGCGCTCTCACTCGCCTCCAGCGGCTCCGGCAGCAACAGGGGAGACACCACCACCAGAGCAGTCGCCCTCCTCTCCCGGCCCGGCAGATACCCGTCCTGGCGACAGCACTAGGTGAGCTCCAGCCTTGCTTGGATGCCTGCACTAAGACTCCCAATGGTGGCCTTTGGGCTCAAACCCCGAAGGTATGGTGGTGATCGTCTGATCCCCCTGGATGCCCGCCCAAGGGCGGCGCCAAGCAGCGGCTAGTGGCGGAGCGCCAAGCACCGACAAAGAAATGGGCAACAGGAAGCCTTCGGCTGGGACCACCCTCCAAGGTGAAGCGGCAGCAGCGCCATCGGATGCGGCAAAAGGTTGGCCCGAGCGGGCGGATGCGCATCATACAGCAGCAGTGCACACTCCTAGCAGCGAGGGCTCGTGCGGCGCATGCCACCATGGCGGCAACGGAAACGGCAGCACTCCCCTTGCTTGCTAAGTTGGCTGCTAAAGCTGAGATTGTCTTGGATGGGTACACTCTTGGCTATACGTCCTTTCTCCAGAACATTGACACTGTTGCCTACCTTGTAGGTGGGCATGACGTTGGATGGACGGCACAAGTGGCATACATGATGCGATGCAGCAGGAACAGCACAGCCTTGCACCGTTCTGCTCTGGTCGCCAAGAACGCTGCTTGTCGCCTGCTTCTTGACCTCAGCCACCGCGCCGACGCCGCCCGCTTGCGCCGCCGCCGCATACATGCAAGGATACGGAAGCTGGTGCTGCTGCGCTTGCGGATCATGGCAGCCGCCCTACGCCACTCCACCCCAATTGTACCCGCATAGCTGCTGCCAGCTCAAGTCCAGTCGGGACTGGCCCGGGTGACAATAGGTGGGAGAAGCTCTCGCGGTGGAGATCGTCTGATCCCCTGCACAGGACCTGCATACCTTCCCCGTGGAGATCGTCTGATCCCCGGGGTAAGCTTTACAGGCCATTCCCGCAGGGAGGGCGGAGACTACAGCAGCCCAGCACGCAGCTATGCAGAGCGGCGGCACTTCGGCGCAGCCGCCATCGCCCTTACCCTTCCCTATGTCCGTGGACCGACAGGACTGGTGGCGTTCTCTGCCCTCTCCTCAGGAGGCAGATGACATCGTCACCTGGGGCGGCTCCATGCCGGCTGAGCACTGGGCTACCCTTATGTACACATGGGCATACTCTCTGGGCACCTACACGGATAGGCCCACGTCTCGCATGGTAGATGCCATGTCCCTGCGGATGATGCAGGTCCAGACTCGCATGGGCATGCTTGTCATGACTGTGGGCCTGTCCATGTCATGGCCATGGCTGTGGTTCCTGGTGCGACGGCAGATCCTTCATTTTGACGACTTCATGAGAGCCACTTGGCACAGGCGCATGGTGCGCAGCAGGCTCCACAGGGGCGTGTGGACAAGGTGGGCATTGTACAGGCTACAGCGGCAGCAGGATGCGGCACGGACGCAAGCGCCTGCCCCGTTCACCCCGCCGTCACTAGCAGCATTGTACACACTGCCCCTGGCCTCCATGATGGAGCAGAGCAGTAGTACACATGCCTGCCGGCAACGACAGGCTGGCACGTTGGGAGCAACCAGGGCACTTGCATTCACCCCTCCTCGTATGCGGCTGGCCCGCCCGTCCTCCCAGTCCTCCTCATCCTGCTCTCCTCTGTCAGCACCAGTGGAGATGGCGTGATGCTCTGACCGTAGCTAGGGCATGTCCAGCTATGCTCCCCTCTGCCCTTGGCTCTCTCCTCTCCTCCTCGTCTCGCTGCACTTTTGCACTGGGCATATGTACAGCAGGCGATTCCCTCGTGGCGATCGTCTGATCCCCAGGGCGCTAACATGGCATGCTCACATAGCTCTCTTGCGTCCCTTCTCTTCCTTTCCGTGCTTCTTCGCTCTGTTCTCTCTGCTGGTCCTCTCAGACAGGCGAGGTGTTGCCGCGCCTGGGGGGGGGCTGGGGTTGCGCTTGACCCGGGGGCAGGTCAGTGACTGGGCGGGGCGGCTGGCCGTCATTCCGCTGGCCGTTCCTGCCTTGGGTCCTGTTGTGCGGCCCACTTAGCCGGCTGGCGTGCGGGGGGCTTTGGTGGTGCATGGCCAATCGCGTCACATGCTGGGGGCTGGTGCCCTGGATGTGCCGCCCGCCGCACTCTGCGCCCCCGGCGCCGCCCGGTGCCCGGGGTCCCTGTCCCTCCCCTTGTTGCTGCTGGCTCCCTTCCCTCGGCTGTTGTGGAGACCTCTTTGTCTTGCTGCTTTCTTGTCTTGCTTTCGCTTCTCTTCTGCTTCTCTCTTCCTTTCTGCTTCTCTTCTTGCCATATGTCTTGCCACTTGCTTTGCCCGCTGGTCCTGTGCCGCTGTGGTCTTTCCACAGCTCCTCTCTTGCGTTCTGCGCGCGCTGCGGGGGGCCACACTCTACTTCTCTCGATGTCTTGGTGTGCCCGTTACAGATCATGCTGCCCCCCCTTGCGGCCCAATATCACGGTCTTCTTCTCTCTGTCTGCGCCTGCTGCTGCCCTCTTGCTCGCTCTCCTTTTCTGCACCGCTGCTCCTTGCTGTGCCTTGCGAAGCGCCCCTGCGAAGCGCCCCGCGGTTGAGCCGGCCGCGCGGCAATACTACACATATGCATGCTGCTCCTTCTGTACCTGCATGCGTATGTATGCACCTGCTGGCCGGGCCCGCGCGGTATCAGGAGGCTGCCAAAGGTGGCCTCCCGGAACCACCCTGCATCGCAATGCATGCACATGCGCTTCGTGCTGCCACTGGCGGTGGTCAATCTTCTCTTATCTAGGGCTCGTCATCCACAACGTGGAACGACCGGCACGCGCCGGCCCAGATCCCCCTGCGCGGTATCAGGAGGCTTCCAAAGGTGGCCTCCCGGAACCACCTTGCATCGCAATGCTTGTCATACTGCCGTACCGCAGCCGGCCGTCGGTGCCCGGCTGACCTCCGCGCGGAGTGGAAGGGCGGCCTCACAGCAAAAAAAAGTCTTGCGGATACAGCAGATCCGTAGCCTTTGGCTCAAGCCGTCTCGGCTCGAGCGGCGAATACCGCTGCTGGGGCCTGGGCTGGGGCAAGGGCGCGGCACTAGCAGCCCGGCGAGCGCGATCGGCGGATCCCTCGCGTATCTGGGGTGTGGGCGGAGCAAGGGCACTGCCGTTGCTGCGTCGCGAGCGTGATCAGTTCGGATCCCTTGCTCTCGTCCCGGGCCGCGATCGGCGATCCGCCCGGGCTGTTGTTGAGAAGCGACTTGGGCTCCGCCGCCTATGCAGCTCTCCCTTTGGGTGCGCGCTCGCTTGTATTGTGTGTGTTACACTGGGGGTCCAAGTGGGCGCGACTGGGATTTGAGAGCGCTGTTGCGCGTTGGGTTCCAGGCTGCGGGAAGCTGGGACCCACCAAGAGAAGGAGGTCCCCAGCGTTGGATTGGTATGCGCAGGGGCTCGGATGCATGTCAATGGGTAGACAGCAACCGGGCCCTGGCACTATCAGTCGCCCCGGGCAACAAAAGGCTCTGCGATGGCGGCTGGGGAGTGAAACTGCGACTGAAGGGCCGCCGGCGTTGCCGCCGCCTCCTCCGCCACCGCTGCTTTTGCTACCTCCGTGACTACCACTAAACGCCGTCGCTGCCACCATGGCTACTGCCGCCATCGACGGCAGCAGCGACGGTAGCACCTTGTTGGCAGCCGCCGCCGCCGTCGCCGCCGTTCTTCTGCCGATGCACTCTCGTCTCACCCCCACGGGTATAGGTGTCACCGGAGCACGGGATGGGCGGGGAGATGCTCACAGGGGAGCGCGATACGTCGGATCCCTCCCAAGTAGGTGTAGCGTGCATGGGCAGGCTTCGGCATTCCGCCTCAGAGAGGGGTAGGCGGCATGGCAGCAGCAGCGTGGACATTGGCAGCGGTGACACATGCGCCTCAGAGCAGCAGGTGTCATGGAAAATGCCGTGCCTCACGAGCAAGCGGCGGTGGCGGCGGCAGCAGAGGCAGGTGTGTTCACGAGGAAGGGTTGGCATTAGACCGACATTGGGCCAGAGCATATGGCCATGGACAATACCTCTGCATGCGGCCGCAGTGGCAGCCTGTCGGCTTCTTGCATCCGGATGCTCGTTGGACTTGGAAGGTCATAGATGGCAGGCCCTTCAGGGACGTTGGACATGGCTCCAGTGTCAGGAACAGGCTCCTTATGCCTTCAGAAACCGACCCGGGCGAGACACGCACGACAGCCAACCGGCGAGCCAACAACAGGATGGGATCTGGGGGAGGTGGTAGGGGTACGACCATTGGTGTTGGGATTGGCGGAGCGGCTTGGACGACGCGTGCTGTTGGACTGGCTGCCTTGCACCCTGCTGCTGCTGCCGTCGACCAGTTCGGCTGGCGATCGGGCCCCGCCATCGTGGTCGCGGCGAAGCTGGTAGGGCCGCCTGCAAGCGATGGCAGCAAAGGGCAGATGAGCAAGCAGTATACCACCCCCCCGCCCGCATGATGGCGAACATTGGCCATATCAGCCTCGACGCCTCCTTCCAGAAAGGGCGCCAGTGGGCCAGCGGTGGCTGCCGCCGCCGCTTCCCATGGCGACGGGGGAGGCAGCGACGTCGACGGACGCACGGCATTATTGTCGGGTGTGCTTGCCCCCCTTTGCGCGTCCCCCTTGCTGTCTTTCCTGTGAGGTCCCCTCCGGGTCACAGGATGAGGAGCAGCAGTGCCAAACCCAGCAGTGTCGCGTTGGCGTGAGTGTGAACGTGCAGGGGGCCGCGAGCGGGATAATCCCCGCCGCAGTCCCCCCAAACCCAACCCCGTCCCAGCAACACGCTCTGTCCTGCCACTGCTCGTGCGCCGCGGTGTCATACAGCGTGGTGGACGCGAGGGCCGGGCGGGATGGCACTATGCTCTGATGGCGCCGTGATCAGAGGCACGTGCCGGTACCACTATGTGCATGTCGTGGGCCATGCCTTTGGGGAGGGGGGACTGTAGCTCAACATTTTGTCCCCCCTTCAAGTGGAAAAGGAGCGGATGCCGCGAGGCACCGGGGCAGGAACAATGCGGTGCGTACACTGGGGCGCGATCGTCGGATCCCCCAAAGCGACAGGCGCGGCAACGTCGGGCTTCCCGGTCTATGTCATGCGGCACGCCCCGCCCTACTGTGCATCCCAAGGACATTTGGAGGGTCAGATGACACTATTGTTGGGACTAATATATACAGCAAGACCAACCATGCCAAGCAAAAAAAAAA
>CAVWFN010000001.1:0-93122 GCA_963754285.1 uncultured Actinomycetota bacterium | reverse complement strand
CGACGGCTATCGCGCACGCTGTGTGCGGCATATCCGGTCGATTCGCGAGAGCACACTCGAGGACTCGGAGCAGCGCGCACCACGCCAGCAGTCGCGTGTTTGGAATGCGCCGGCAGAGTATTTGCTGCCGCCGACTGAGGCGGGCATCATCTCGCTATGGGAGTCGAAGCCCGCATCTCGCCGGCGTGGAAGTCGGCGATCTTCCAGGGCGTGTTCTTCGCTGCGTGGATGAGCGTGTGGAACCGTCACGACTACCACGACAGTTGGCCGCGGATCCTCATCGAGAACGCGGTCATCGGGTTGGGATACACGCTGGTGATGTACTTCGCCACGCGCAAGAACTACCAGGCTCGCGAGACGCTCCTTCGCGGACTCGGCAATCAAGAGCGCCGCCAGGTGCTGCGCGCGGCGAGGACCGGAAAGCCTCCCGCCGATCTCAGGCTGCGAGCCGCTGCGGCCGCGCTGGTGCAGTACGGACTCGCCAACTACGACCGCAACCGCACACCCAACCTCGTCGTGTTCACTGGGGCGGTCGTCGTCGCCGCTGTGGTCGCGATTGTCAGCGGCGGGTGGTACTGGGCGGCGGTGCCGTTGTTTTCGTACGCACTGATCTCAGTGATCCGCTACCCGGGCAAGCAGCAGCGAAACCTCGTAGCGCTCCAACCGCCACCGGCGCTCGCTCCCCCGGCCAATGTCCGCCAGTAAGGGCCCGAATCACCCATCCGCGTCTGGTCCTCACCGCCCACGCCTCACCCTTTGGTCGTCGCGAAAGGTTCGCCGTGCTCCCCTGCTGTGCCGCCCGTCATCAGCGGCACGCACCGCGGCAGGTCCCTTCGGCACGCACCGCGGCAGAGCCGGTCGAGCCGCTCCGCGGCAGCTCCGTGCGCTCCGGGACCCCGGTTAGCTGCGGAAGTCCAGAACCTGGTCGGGTGTGTGGAAGTCGTCGGCGAGTGAGAAGCCGTGGACCTGTTGGAGGTGGTCGCGAAACCATCGATCGAACCGCTCGTCCGACTTGCCGAGTGCGGTGAAGGCGGCGTCGAGATCGTCTGCCTCGAGGTAGACGATGGCCAGGTCTCCGGCCGGTGTCGTCTGGATCCAAACCATTTCGCGGGTGATCCCGGCGCGGCGCCGGGCGTCTTCGTAGTCGGTCTTGCGCTCGCCCGTCTGGAAGGACGTCATGACCTCGCGGTCGAGTTCGGTCATGCCCGGTAGCAGTGGTGCGGCGAAGGCGATCGTCGGCATCGGTGGCTCCAATTCCGTGGCGGTGGGTGTCGTTGCATCGGGTGGCGCCGACCGATCCGTCGGCAACCCAACATGTTTGGCATGCCAAGTAATAGACCTACGTGTTTGGCATGTCAAGTAGTTGGATTAGGCTTGATGACGTGATCGCGGATGAAACGGCGAGGTGGATGCCGGCTTTCCTCGCCCTGCTGCGGACCCATGCCCGGCTCAGTGATCAGCTCGAGCTCGATGTCCGCCATATAAGCGGGCTTAGCGTGGCTCGTTACGACGTGCTCACCCATCTCGATATGGCTGGCGGCCAGCTCGGACTCAGCGACCTCGCTCAAGCCATGGTCTTGTCGCCGTCCGGGTTGTCGAAGTTACTCGACCGCATGCAGGACGCCGGACTCGTCGAGCGGCAACCCGATCCCGACGACGCCCGCTCGACCTACGCGGCCATCACCCGACACGGCCGTGCGGTGGTCAAGAAGATCCGTCAACGTCACCACGCGTTCCTGCAACACATCTTCGGCGACGTGCTCGACGATCGCGACCTCGCCGATCTCACTCGGGTCATGACCCGGCTCGACGCGGGCCTGCCCCGCTGACCCGCCTTCCGCGCGCCGCTCGGACGCCCCTGACAACCCCGAGATCTCGGCCCGCCGGGCTGAACGGCTGGCACCACGAGATCCACTGTGCACGTTGATTGATCCGCAGCCAAGATGCGCTGTTGATCAGCTACATGCGCACGCACATCGGCAAATCCGGTCGTTTGATCTTTCGCCGGCGCCGTCGATTCCGGTCGTTTGATCTTGCTGAAGCCTTGCGACTATCCGAGCGTCCCGGCCGGGAAGGCCGACAGGGTGTTCGACCGCAATCCCAGTCCTGTCACTTCGCAGTTGTCGCGTTCTCCCACAAGACAGCTGCCATCGCGTCGGCGACCAGCTGACGGGTCGGGTCGACGATGTGCGCGTAACGGGCGGTCATCCGCACGTCGGTGTGCCCGAGTGAACGGCTGACCACGGAGTCGGCCATGCCTGCCTGCAGCAGCAGGGTGGCGCAGGTGTGGCGAAGGTCGTGGGTGCGTTTGCGCGGCACGCCGGCGAGCGCGCAGAGTTCCGTCCACTGCTTGAGGTCGCGTTGCGCGCCGTACGGGCGTCCGAGCTGGTTGGTGAACGCCCAGTCCCCTGCGGCCCATTTGTTGCCGGCGCGCAGCCGATCTTGCCGTTGCTGGAGTCTGGTGCGCCGTAGTTGCACGACCAGTTCGTCGGGAAGCTTGAGTCGACGCCGGCTGGCTTTCGACTTGACGGGCACGCGGTGCAACCCTCCGCCGCGCCTCAAGGGGCATCGGCGAGCGGTCGGCTGCTCACATGGCGACAGCGTGGGGCAGCCGTGCACGAGCGGGTGGGGCTGCAGTTGATGGGTGATGGCGACCCAGCCGCCGTCGAGGTCGAGGTCGGCCCATTCGAGTCCGAGCACCTCGCCCTGGCGTAGGCCGAGTGCGAGCTGGGTGAGCCAACGCGCTCCGTTGCGGACGCTGAACGTCGCCTCGACGAGCTTGCGGGACTGCGCGGCGTCATAGGGTTCGACGTCGGGCAGCTCGTACACCGGGCAGGCGGCGAGCCGGACGGGGTTGCGCAGGAGGTAGCCGCGGTTGACTGCGGCGGTCATCGCAGCTGACAGCGTGCGGCGGATGTGGCTGATTGTGCCGGCCGAGAGCCCGGCCGCAAGACAGTCGCGGTACATCGCCTCGACCTGCTCGGCAGTGAGCCGGTCGATCCGGGTCCGGCCGAGGGTGCGGACGATGTGCCGCACGTCGGCGCGGTAGCCGTGCACGGTGGTGCGCCGTACCTGCAGCTCGCGCCCGGCGATCCATTCCTCGAGCCAGGTGGCCACGGTCCAGGATCTCGGGCGTCGCACACCGGCGTCACGTTCGAGTTCGAGGGCGCGCAGCTTCTTCGCGACCGCGGCCTGCGTCTGGCCGCGGACCTTGCGACGCAGCCGACGGCCGCTGGCGGGGTCGACACCGAAGGACACCTCGCCGCGCCACGATCCGTCGGCGAGCTGGTAGATGGTGCCGCGCCCGGCCGCTGCCTTGCCGGTCACGACGCCCGGTCGATCAGCGCGGCGACGTAGGTGTCGAGGGCCGTGCGGGGAACGAAGCGGCGCGAGTCGATGAGCACGGTGAGCAGCTCGCCGCGTTTGATCGGGCCGTCGTAGAGCTTCGCGCGCGAGATGCCCAGCAGCCGGGCTGCCTCGGTGATGTCGAGGAGGACGACCGGCTCGGGCGCCGGCGCAGCTGCGGACTCCTCGGACAGTGCCAGCGCCAGTTGCGCGATCAGCTCGGCGAGCTGGGCGATTCGGTCGGTCGCCGGGGTTGCGTTGGTGTCCATACCGGGAAGGCCGCGACGGCGGGGATCTTCGTCCGCGTGCGCGACCCGGTGGCCCCCACTGTGGCCCCCACTGACGGATGGAGTGATCGGCTGGGTGCTGCAGCCCCCGGATTCTGGAGCCGCCTGTCGGGTTCGAACCGACGACCTATCGCTTACAAGGCGATTGCTCTGGCCAACTGAGCTAAGGCGGCGCGCAGTTGAGATGCGCATCCGAGGGTACGGGAACCCAACTGCGGGCTGCCGACGAAAAAAGGGCACACTACCTACGGACCCGTAACCACCGAGAGGATCTTGCATGAGCAGGCTGCACAAGCCTAAAGCCGGGTTCTGGATCAGGGCATGCGTAGCGATCCTGTATCCACTCGACGGTCTGCTTTTCCGCATCCGCTGGCGCCACCTCGACCGCATGCCACCACCGTCCGCGGGCGGCGTGATCATCGCGATCAATCACATCTCGATGATCGACACCGTCTTGATGGCGCGCCTCGTCTGGCAGTCCGGACGCATCCCCCGCTTTCTCGTGAAGTCCGGCGCATTCCACACGGTCGGGCTCGCGCAGGTCATGCGTGGCGCCAAGCAGATTCCGGTGTATCGCGGCACGAGCGACGCGTCCCAGTCGTTGCGTGACGCAGTGACCGCGGTCGAACAGGGCGAGGCAGTGGTGTTCTATCCCGAGGGCACGATCACCAAGGATCCTGATCAATGGCCGATGGAGGGCAAGACCGGTATCGCGCGGCTCGTGCTGCTGTGTCCCGACATCCCGGTCGTCCCCGTCGGTCAGTGGGGCGCGCAGCGCCGCACCACGTTGCCGTGGTGGCGCAAGCTCGGCCGACGCCCGGCGAGTGCCTCGGTGGGTCAACCGCTCGACCTGTCGCGCTACCGCGGCAAGGAGCCCTCGGCCGAGACGTTGCGTGAGATCACCGAAGTTGTCATGCACGCGGTACGGGTCGAGGTCGAATCCGTTCGTGGCGAACCGGCGCCCAGCTCGTTCTTCAAGAGTGAGCACAAGTTCATCGACAAGTGGCGGCACCGCCGAGCCAGCTGACGCCCGAACCGGTGCCGTCGACGGCCACCGGTCAGGTCTTGCGCCGCTTCACGTGCCCGTCACGTCGTCGACCCATGGTTGACGCAAACGCTTTCACCGTGTCGAATGTCACTGTCAGGCCGCTATGCCGGCCTGCGGGGGCCGCTTGGACGTTGGTGGGGCGGGCAAACACTCCGCAGACCGGAAATCCGTGAGGTGTCCGCTTCGCATTACCCGACGCGAACCCGGCTCCACCCGCAACCGGTGCGGCGCGAACACACCGACGAGGGAGTGCCTTTCATGGCCACAGTCGATTACGTCGACGCCACCTGCATCTACCCCGGAGCCAGTGCTCCGTCGGTCGACAAGCTCAACCTCGATCTGCAAGACGGCGAGTTCATGGTGCTCGTCGGCCCGTCCGGATCGGGCAAGTCGACGGCGCTGCGCATGCTCGCCGGGCTCGAAGAGGTCGCCAGCGGCGAGATCCGCATCAACGGCACGGATGTCTCGAGCAAGCCGCCGAAGGATCGCGACATCGCGATGGTCTTCCAGAACTACGCGCTGTACCCGCACATGAGCGTCGCCGAGAACATGGGCTTCGCGCTCAAGCTGAAGGGCGTGTCCAAGGAAGAGCGCATGCAGAAGGTCCGCGAAGCCGCGGCCCTGCTCGACCTCGACCGCTTCCTCGACCGCAAGCCGAAGGCGCTGTCCGGCGGTCAGCGCCAGCGCGTCGCAATGGGTCGCGCGATCGTGCGTGAGCCCGCCGTGTTCCTCATGGACGAGCCGCTGTCGAACCTCGACGCGAAGCTGCGCGTCGAGACGCGCGCGAACATCGCCCAGCTGCAGGCGCGGCTCGGCACGACGACGCTCTACGTCACGCACGACCAGGTCGAGGCCATGACGATGGGTCACCGCGTCGCACTGCTCAAGGACGGCCAGCTGCAGCAGGTCGACACACCGCGAAACCTGTACGACCGTCCCGGCAACGCGTTCGTCGCCGGCTTCATCGGTTCGCCCGCGATGAACCTGCGGGTGGTCGATCTCGTTGAAGGTGGTGCGCAGCTGGGCAACATCGTGCTGCCGCTGAGCAACGAGGTGAAGCAGGCCGCCGAGGCCGCGGGCCTCAAGCAGATCAACCTCGGCGTTCGTCCCGAGTCGTTCCACGCCGCCGACGCGGGCGGTGCTCCCGTCGCAGGCGGCGACGCCACCGGGCTGAAGATCGACGTCAAGCTCGTTGAGGAACTCGGCGCGGACGCCTACGTCTACGGCGAGCTGCCCGGCGACAGCCCCGACTCGCGTCCGTACGTCGTGCGCTTCGACGGCCGTGTCCCGCCGCGCATCGGCGACTCGCTCACCATCTCGGTGCGCACCGGCGAGGAGCACGCGTTCCACCCCGAGACGGGCTTGCGTCTCGGCTGATCCATCGTTACGTCGAAGGGCCGCACCCGTCGGGTGCGGCCCTTCGTCATACGGCGGCGCGTTTGATGCGTCCTCGCGAGGTGCTCGCCCCGGTGATCGGACGAAGGGTGCTCGCCTTGCCGAGGCCGAACGGCGGCATGTTGGCGTACACCGCCTCGTACTCGCCTGCGCGGACGAGATAGGTCTCGTGCCAGATGCCGCTGCGGCCGTCCTTGCCGACGCGCTTCCAGTAATTGCGCCACGCGGCCGTGTGCGGATCGTCCTTGTCGTTCGCGAACGCCTCGAGGTGGTCGTAGGAGCGCCAGTACTGCACGATCGTCGGCAGCCCCATCTCGTACCCGAGCAGGCCCTTCTCGGGATGCTCGGTGAGGTACTTCAGCATGTGCGCCATGCCGCGGCGCCCGCCGAGATCGTTGAAGGTGCGAACGGGATGGCGCAGGTCGAACCTCGCACCGATCAAGAAGACCACGAAGTCGCCGTCGATCTCGGCCAGGTGCCGGCCCACGAGAGGTTTCGCCATAGCGGCGATGATGCTGCGCAGCCACGGTCCGGGCAAGGCCCGGCGGCGCTCAATGCCCGCGTCGGCGGCGGGCGATCTCAGCGAGGGTGACGGACGCGGCGACGGACGCGTTGAGCGACTCGGCGGCATCGCTCATCGGAATGGACACGGTGAGGTCGCAGGTCTCGCCGACCAGCCGCGACAAACCGCGTCCTTCCGAGCCGAGCACGACCACGATCGGATCGGTGGCCGCCTCGAGATCGTCGAGCGACACGTCGCCGTCGGCATCGAGACCGATGACGAACATGCCGGCCTGCTGGCACTCCTTGAGCGACCGCACGAGGTTGGTGACCTGCGCGACCGGGACGCGTGCTGCTGTGCCGGCTGACGTTCGCCACGCTGCGGCGGTGACGCCCGCCGACCGGCGTTCGGGAACGATCAGACCGTGCGCGCCGAACGCGGCGGCCGAGCGGATCACCGCACCGAGGTTGCGCGGATCGGTGACGCCGTCGAGTGCGAGGAGCAACGGCGCCGTCGTCGCTTCGGCAGCGATCTCGAGCAGTTCGGCAAGCTCGCGATATTGGTACGGCGGCACCTGCAGCGCAATCCCCTGGTGCAGCAGGCCGCCCGTGCGACGGTCGAGTTCGGCGCGCGTCACCTCGAGCAACGAGAGCCCACGGTTGCCGGCGATGCGGATCGCCTCGGTGACGCGCTCGTCCGACTCGACACCGACCGCGACGTACAGCGCCTTCGCCGGCACCTTGGCACGGAGCGCTTCGACGACGGGGTTTCGTCCGACGAGCAGCTCCGGACCGCTCTCGCCGCGCGCCGGACGCTTCTCGGAGCGCCGCGCCGCCGCGGCCGCCTTCCGTGCCGCGGGGTGACCCTTGCGATCGACCGCCTTCGGGGTCGGGCCCTTGCCCTTGAGGGCACGCCGGGCCTGGCCGCCGGAGCCGACCTGGGCGCCCTTTTTCGACTTGCGGACGGCGCCTTGCCGGTGCGAATTACCTGCCATGAGTCACGCCTCTAAACGTCGTCGGTCTTCAGGGTCCAGTGCGGACCGTCAGCGGTGTCTTCGACGACGATGCCCGCGCCGGACAGTTCGTCACGGATCGCGTCGGCTGCCGCATAGTCCTTGCGGGCGCGGGCAGCAGTGCGTTGGTCGAGTGCCACCCGCACCAACGCGTCGACAACACCCGTCAGATCCGAGGACGACTCCTGCGCCCACTCGATCGGGTTGATGCCGAGCAGGCTCGTCATCACCAGTACCGAGGACAGAGCGCCGCGCACCGCATCGTGACGGGCCTCGGCCAGTGCGGCATTGCCCTCACGAACGACGTTGTGGATGGCGGCGAGAGCGCCGGGGACGCTGAGGTCGTTGTCGAGCGCGTCCGCGAACTCGGCGCACACGACACCGCCGCCGTCGGCGCTCACGACCCGTGACGCGCGCTCGACGAAGTTCTCGATCCGGCGATACGCCGCGCCTGCCTCGCCCAACGCGTCCGGTGAGTACTCCATCACCGATCGGTAGTGCGCCGAGCCCAGGTAATAACGCAGCTCCGCCGGCCGGACATGCTTGATCATCTCGGTGACCTGCAAGGTGTTGCCGAGTGACTTCGACATCTTCTCGCCGGCCATCGTCAGCAGCCCGTTGTGCATCCAGTACTGCGCGAATCCGTCACCGGCGCCGCGGGATTGCGCGAGTTCGTTCTCGTGATGCGGAAACACCAGGTCGAGCCCGCCGCCGTGGATGTCGAAGCTCGCGCCGAGGTACTTGGTCGCCATCGCCGAGCATTCGAGATGCCACCCCGGCCGGCCCGGTCCCCACGGCGAGGGCCATGACGCGGTCTCGGGCTCGTCCGGCTTGTGTCCCTTCCACAGCGCGAAGTCGCGCGGGTCTCGTTTGCGCGTGTCACCGGCGCTGTCGCCGGCGGGTTGCATCTCGTCGACGCGCTGACCGGACAGCGAACCGTACGAGGGCAGACCGGCGACGTCGAAGAAGACGTCCCCGTCAGCGGCGTAGGCAAGATCGCGCGCCATGAGCCGCTGGATCAGGTCGAGCATCTCGGTGATGTGGCCGGTCGCACGCGGCTCGTAGGTCGGCGGCAGGCAGCCGAGCGCCGCCTCGGCCGCACCGATCGCCTTCTCGAAGCGGAACGCGAGCGCCCACCAGTTGTCGCCGGACTCGGCCGACTTGATCAGGATCTTGTCGTCGATGTCGGTCACATTGCGCACGTAGGTGACCTCGTAGCCGCTGTGCGTCAGCCAGCGGCGCAGGATGTCGGTCGTGACCCAGTTACGGGTGTGGCCGATGTGCGGCGGTCCCTGCACGGTGAGACCGCACAGGTAGATGGACGCCTTGCCGGGCACGAGCGGCTCGAAAGGCCGCACCGACCTGGTCGCGGTGTCGTAGATCTGCAGCACTAGGTCAGTCTAGGGAGCGACCGCAGTCGATAGACCGGCGCGAGCAGCAGCGCGCCGAGGGCGGCGCCCCCGAGCACGTCGGTGAACCAATGCACGCCGAGATAGATGCGGCTTATCGGCGACGACGAGCACCGCAGCGACGGCGAACGCCGTTGCCGACACGACAAACCCGCGCGCCGCCGACCACACCAAGAGCACCGCGGGGATCGCGCCCCAGAACGCGGTTGCCGCGAGCACGTGCCCGCTGGGGAACGAGGTCCCACCCGCCACGACCAGGGCGTGCACCGGCGGTCGGCTGCGGTCGACCAGATCTTTCACGATCGTGGACGCGAGAGGTCGCGCGAGCGTGACCAGCAGGATCAGCACGGCAGTCCAGAGTGACCGAAAGGCTGCGAACACCGTGAGCGCGAGGCCGCCCATGAAAGCGATCCCTGGGTTGCCGAGGTTCGTGATGGCCCGGAAGAAGCCCGTCCAGGCGGGAGTGCGGTGCGCCACGGCCCAATCAGTGATCGGACGGTCGACGTGCAGCGCCGCGGCGCCGTGATCGATCGCCGCGAGCAATGCGAGCGCCACGAGGACGAGCGCCAGCGCGGCCGGGAGCACCCACCGCCGCTCAACCACGTTTGGCACGTGATCGATCCTTCCTGATCACGGCAGGATGACCGGTATGACGAGCGACGGGTTTCATCCCAACCTCAGGCACATCGCGTCCGACGACCTCGACCGCGACACGGCGCAGACTCCCGGCATGGACCGACGGTCTGCGGTGAGCGCGCATCGAGTCGGGTCCGAGAAGCTCTGGATGGGCGAGACACACGTCGGCCCGTCGCAGCGCTCAGGCGATCACCACCACGGCGAAGCAGAAACCGCGATCTACGTCGTGAGCGGGCATCCCGAGTTCGTGTTCCTCGACGACCAGACCGGTGCCGAGACGCGGCTGCGACCCGAGCCCGGCGACTACGTGTTCGTCCCGCCGTTCACGCCGCACCGCGAAGAGAACAACAGCCCGGACGAGCCCGCGGTCGTCGTACTCGCCCGCAGCACCCAAGAGGCGATCGTCGTCAACCTGCCGTCGCTGCGAGGTGAATGAGTTGCGTGTCGAATCGCTCGTAGTCTCCGCGGGACGTCCGAGCGCACCGGGCGCGCCGTTGAACGCGCCCATCGTGCTTGCCGCGCCGTATCGCAACGACCCGTCCGACAACCACTATTCGCGTGAGCACCCGACCGAGACTCGTGCCGCTCTTGAGTCGGCGCTCGGCGAACTCGACGGTGGCTCCGCGCTGGTGTTCGCGAGCGGCATGGCCGCGATCGCTGCGGTTGCCGAAGGTCAACCGACCGGCACGGTCGCGGTCGTGCCGCATGCCGCGTACTCCGGCGCAGTATCGATCTTCGCCGAGGAGCAGCAACTCGGCCGGATGACGGTGCGCTCGGTCGACATCGGTGACACCGACGCCGTTGTGGCGGCGCTCGACGGTGCCGGGTTGCTGTGGCTCGAAGCGATGACGAATCCGTTGCTGTCGGTGCCCGATCTGCCGCGGCTGATCGAGGCGGCACACGAAGCGGGCGCGATCGTCGCCGTCGACGCGACCTTCGCGACTCCGCTGAACGTGCGTCCGCTCGAAGTCGGCGCAGACATCGTCATGCACTCGGTGACCAAGTACCTCGCCGGCCACTCGGATCTGCTGATGGGCGTGCTCGTCACCGGTTCGCCGGAATTGCACGCGCAACTCGCGTCGCGGCGGACGCTGACCGGGGCGATACCGGGAGCGCTCGAGTCGTTTCTTGCGCTGCGCGGGTTGCGCACGCTCGCGCTGCGGATGGAGCGCGCCCAGGCCAACGCCCTCGAACTCGCGCAACGACTCGCTGCGCATCCGCGGGTGGCGCGGGTGCGCTTCCCCGGCTTGCCGTCGGACCCGTTCCACGAGGTCGCTACGCGCGTGCTCGACGGGTACGGCGCGATGATCGGGATCGAACTCGACGGCAGCGCCGAGGACGCGGACGCGGTCTGCCGGCGCGTGCAGCTGATCAGCCACGCGACCAGTCTTGGTGGTGTCGAGTCGCTGATCGAACGACGGGCGCGCTACGACGTCGACGCCGGGTTCGGCACGCCGCCCAACCTGCTGCGATTCTCGGTCGGCATCGAACACGTCGAAGACCTGTGGGACGACCTCGTCCAGGCCCTCGCCTGACAGTGGTCAGTTCGAGCCGCAGTGGTCAGATGTAACTGACCACTGCGGCCGGAACTGACCACTGTCGGTGGGTCAGCGGGTGAGGAGCGCCGTAGCGATCGCGGCGCGGCCCTCGCCGCGGCCGGTCAGGCCGAGGCCGTCGGTCGTCGTCGCGGCGACCGACACGGGCGCGCCCAACGCTGCGCCGAGCACCTGCTGCGCCTCGTCGCGCCGCGCGCCGAGGCGCGGTTCATTCGCGATCACCTGGACGGCCGCATTCTCGATTGTCCAGCCCGAAGCGGCGACGCGGGTGCGCACCTCGTTGAGCAGTTGGACGCCGGACGCACCTGCCCAGCGCGGATCGTCCGTCCCGAAGACGGCGCCAAGATCGCCGAGCCCGGCGGCAGAGAGCAGCGCGTCGCACAACGCGTGCGCGGCGACATCGCCGTCCGAGTGGCCCGAGCACCCGTCGATGTCGGGCCAGGGCAGCCCGGCCAGCCGGCACTCGCGGCCGACCTCGATCGGATGCACGTCGACACCGACGCCCGTGCGCAACTCAGTCACGCGGCATCGCCTCGGCCAGGGTGAGGTCGAACGGCGTCGTGACCTTGAAGCCACGTTCGTGGCCTGCGACCGCGATCACGCGCTCGCCGAGGTCTTCGACCAACGCTGCGTCGTCAGTGGCGTCGTCACCGACGGCCGCGCCGTGCGCCCTGGCCAGGACGTCACGGCGAAAGCCCTGCGGGGTCTGCATGGCGAGCAATCCGGTGCGGTCGACCAGCTCGCCGAGCTCACCGGCGCGGTCGACGGTACGGATCGTGTCGCGCACCGCGATCGACGGCACGACCCCGGCTGCGCCCGCATCGAGCGCGGCCAGCACCCGGTCGATCACCTCGCCGGGCACGAATGCTCGCGCGGCATCATGCACGAGCACGAATTCAACGCCGGCCGGCACAGCCGCGAGTGCCAACGCCACCGACAGTTGCCGCGTCGCCCCGCCGGCGACAACCGTCGCACCGGGGACGAGTTCCGAAGCGTGCTCGACCTGCTCGGCCGGCACCGCGACGACGACCACGTCAACGCGCGGGTGCGCACCGATGCCCTCAACGGCGTGCTCGAGCAAGGTCCGTCCACCGACGGGCACGAATGCCTTCGGCACGCCGGCACCGAGCCGCGCGCCGGATCCTGCCGCAACGACAATGGCGGCGACGATCAAGTGATCGTCCGCCGCCATGGTCGGTAAAAGCTGTCTCTCAAACGACTTGGTGCGTCAGGCGACAGCCTCGCCCAGCACCTCGTCGAGCACGATCTCGGCCTTGTCCTCATTGGTGCCCTCAGCCAGCGCGAGCTCACTGACCAGGATCTGCCGGGCCTTGGCCAGCATGCGCTTCTCGCCCGCCGACAGGCCGCGGTCACGATCGCGGCGCCACAGGTCGCGGACGACCTCGGCAACCTTGTTCACGTCGCCCGAGGCGAGCTTCTCGCCGTTGGCCTTGTACCGGCGCGACCAGTTGGTCGGCTCTTCGGTGTGCGGGGCACGGAGCACGTCGAACACGCGGTCGAGACCCTCTTGGCCGACCACGTCACGCACGCCCACGACCTCGGCGTTCTCGGCCGGAACGAGGACCGTCAGATCACCCTGAGCGACCTTGAGCCGCAGGTAGGTTTTCTTCACTCCCTGGATTACTCGCTCTTCAATTGCCTCGATTAGCGCTGCGCCGTGGTGCGGGTAAACAACGGTCTCGCCGACGTTGAACGTCATGTGATGGAGCCCCCTTCGCTCCTTCCAGGGTAACACGGGACACAATGCCGAAGTCGGTCGTGCGTTCGGTATCTCAGTCGAGTAAGCCCTTACGGGAGAAGCACATTCTGTCGCAATCCGCAAGTCGCGACGACCGCTCCGATCGGTTCCGAGCACCCCGGACGGCTGGCACGACAAGTACGCATCCGGGTGCGCGTGTGGGGTCCCGCGCGACCCAGATACGCTGTTGCTCGTGAGTCGATTCCGTGCCGTGCTGGTCGCTGTCTGCGCCACCGGCGGCGCCTTGCTGACCGCCGCATGCGGAGCGGGCCAGATCGCCGCGACCGCCAACGAGAAGCCCGCCGTCGACGCCACCAACGGCGGCGTCGGCAAGATGCAGATCGTGGACGTCGCGTTCCACAGCCCGAGCGGAAACTCTTACGCCACCGGTGCTTCGGTGCCGATGACGGCCTACATCGTGAACAACGGCGAGAAGGCCGACAAGCTCGTCAAGGTGTCCAGCACCGTCTTCGGCGGCGGATGGAACGTCGTGTCGACACCGTCGCTGCTTCCCGGTCCGAGCGGCGCGCCCAGCGCGTCGACGCAGCCCGTGACCAACGCTGCACCGCAGACGATCGGCGCCGGCTCGGCCGTGGGCTACGGACTGCAGGATCTGTCGCCGTCCGGTGCCGGGTCGCCGGAGACGCTCGTTCTGCTCGGGTACAAGGGTTCGCAGCCGCTGTTCCCCGGTGGGACGGCCCAGGTCACCTTCACCTTCGCCAACGCCGGCCAGGTGACGCTGACCGTGCCCGTGCAGCTGCGGAACGCTCCGAGCGGGCAGACCGTCCCGCCCCTGTCCGGCAGCCCCGCGGCGTAGCTCCACCTGCCTTCGGCGTAGCTCGACTTGCCATTCGGCGTAGCTCCACCGACTTGTCGTAGCCGGCACCTACCGTGTCGGGCATGACCAAACCTGCCCGCGCTGCCAAGGCGGCTTACCGCTGCTCCGAGTGCGGCGCCGACGCGCTGCGCTGGGTGGGCCGCTGTCCCGAGTGCCAGGCCTGGGGCTCGGTCACCGAGATAGGCGCCGTCACCCGTCGCGCGGTCACCGCGTCGGCGGTTACTCGCGCCGCGCGACCCATCGGTGAGCTGTCTCCCGACGAGGCCCGGGCGCGGGCGACCGGGGTCGCCGAGCTCGACCGGGTGCTCGGCGGTGGGCTGGTACCAGGGTCGGTGCTGTTGCTGGCCGGTGAGCCCGGCGTCGGCAAGTCCACGCTGCTTCTCGACGTCGCACACCGCTACGCAGCGGGCGGTGCGCGCGCGTTGATCGTGACCGGCGAGGAATCGACGGCCCAGGTGCGGCTGCGGGCCGAGCGCATCGGCGCCGTCGACCCCAACCTGTACCTCGCCGCCGAGAACGACCTCGGCGCGCTGCTCACCCATCTCGATGACGTCAAGCCCGGGCTGCTGGTCGTCGACTCGGTGCAGACGATCTCGACCGATGCCATCGACGGCGCGGCAGGTGGCGTGCCGCAGATCCGTGCGGTGGCCGCCGCCCTGATCGGTGTGGCCAAGCAACGGGGCATCGCGACCGTGCTCGTCGGGCACGTCACGAAAGACGGCGCGATCGCCGGCCCGCGCGTGCTCGAGCATCTCGTCGACGTCGTGCTGCACTTCGAGGGCGACCGGCACTCGTCGCTGCGGTTGGTGCGCGCCACGAAGAACCGGCACGGCCCGGCCGACGAGGTCGGCTGCTTCGAGATGCGCGAAGACGGCATGGTCGGGCTCAGCGATCCGTCCGGACTGTTCCTGTCCGATCGCACCGCCGCCGTCCCAGGCACCTGCGTCACCATCGCCGTCGAGGGACGCCGCGCCCTGGCCACCGAGGTGCAGGCGCTCACGAATCCGGTCAGCTACGGGGGGTCACCGCGGCGCGCGGTCAGCAACCTCGACTCGGCGCGGGTCGCGATGCTGCTCGCCGTGCTCGCGCGCCATGCACGGCTGCCGATGACCGAGGTCGAGGTCTACGTCGCAACCGTCGGCGGCATCGTCGCCAACGAACCGGCCTGCGACCTCGGCATCACCCTCGCGCTCGCCTCGGCGGTGCGTGAATTGCCGATCCCGCCGACGGTCTGCGCGATCGGTGAGGTCTCGCTGTCGGGCGACGTGCGTCGCGTGCCCAACCTGGCGCGCCGGCTCGCCGAGGCAGGCCGACTCGGCTTCACCACGGTGCTCGTCCCGAAGGCGCACGCGGGCGAAGCACTGCCGCCCGGGCCGGTCGAAGGCGTGCGCACCGTTCCCGTCGCCACGATCACCGACGCGATGGCCTCGATCGAATCGCTCTCGCGCCGTGGCGGTGGGCCGCGCCGCGCGGCACTACGTCCGATCGACGGCGGAAATCGAGGCACACCTGTAACACCAAACCCATAGACTGCACGCACCATGGCCACGACCGAACACGATGAGGTGCTGCGGGAGGTTCTCGCCCGAGTGGCACCCGGCACCGATCTGCGTGACGGCCTCGAACGAATCCTGCGCGGCAACACCGGCGCCCTGATCGTCATCGGCTGGGACGCTGTCGTCGAAGAGCTGTGCACCGGCGGGTTCCCGCTCGACGACGTCGAGTTCTCCGCCACGAGGCTGCGCGAGCTGGCCAAGATGGACGGCGCGGTCGTGCTGAACACCGACGGCACGCAGATGTTTCGCGCAGCGACGCACCTGATGCCCGATCCGGCGATCCCCACCGAAGAGTCCGGCACGCGGCACCGCACCGCCCAACGGGTCGCACGGCAGACCGGCTATCCGGTCATCTCGGTGTCGCAGTCGATGAAGATCATCAGCCTGTACGTCGGCGATCGGCGCTACGTGCTCGAGAGCACCGGTGAGCTGCTGACCCGCGCGAACCAGGCGATCAACACCCTCGAGCGCTACAAGGCCCGTCTGGACGAGGTGTCGAACTCGTTGTCGGCGCTCGAGATCGAGGATCTCGTCACGGTGCGTGATGTCGTCGTCGTCGCACAGCGGCTCGAGATGGTGCGGCGCATTGCCGACGAGGTGACCGGCCAGGTCGTCGAACTCGGCACCGACGGCCGGCTGCTCGCCCTGCAGCTCGAAGAGCTGATGGCCGGCGTCGACCTCGACCGAGACCTGATCGCGCGCGACTACATGCCCACGGGACGCCGCATGCGCACGCCACAACAGGTCGCGGCGGAGCTCGCCGAGCTGTCAGCCATCGAGCTGCTCGATCCCAGTCCGGTCGCCAGGGCGCTGGGGCTGTCCGGCACGCCGGAGGGTCTCGACTCGGCCGCCAGCCCGCGCGGGCATCGCCTGCTCGCCCGGGTGCCGAGGCTGCCCGGCGTCATCCTCGATCGCGTCGTCGAACACTTCGGCGGACTGCAGAAGCTGCTCGCCGCCTCGGCCGAGGATCTCCAGGTCGTCGACGGCGTCGGTGAGACGCGGGCCCGCGCGGTGCGAGAGGCGATCTCGCGCCTGGCCGAGGTCTCGATCATCGACCGGTACTCGTAGTCACCTCGCCCAGCAGGCTCAGCGCATGATGAACTGCGCGGCGTTGCCCTCACGTCCGGACAGGCTCGCGTAGAGCGTGTAGGTGCCGGCGCCCGCGCGCTGCCGGTTGGCGCAGTTGTTCGGCTGCGACGACAACCCCGACCACACGATGCTCACGCGCACGGCCGAACCCGCCATCAGCGTGCGGTTGTCCGTCCCCGGCTCGATCTTGCAGTCGTGGCTGCCCCACACCCGCGACTCACCGTTGTAGACACGAAGCACCACCTGCGGATCCGCGAGGTCCTGCACGCACGGCTCGGACGACACGTTCTTGACGATGATCGACAGCACCGGTGATTCGCCCACGGTGTAGCTCGGATGATCGGAAGCGGCCGACAGGGTCAGCTGGGACGCGGTGCATCGCCCGGGCGGTGCCGACGAGGTCCGCGACGACTTCGGCGAGGACGAGACCGACTGCGACGACGAGCTCGACGACGTGTGCGACTTGCTCCGCGACGGACGGTGCGACGGCGACGTGGACGATCCACCGTGGGTCGGCGACGTGCGGTTACCGGATGAGCCAGCCGCGGTCGGCGTGGACGAGTCCGAGGTCAGCACGCGGGCGGTGAGAATCGCCAGCAGCAGCACCACGATGACCGCGGCGGCCAACGCCAACCGGCGTCGCCAGTAGATGGACGGCGGGAGGTCACCAACGGGTCGAAACATGTCCCGGACACCGTATCCGCTGGCTCTGTGAGAGCTGCGGCGACGCGCACATGCGACGATGCGGCCGTCATGAGTGATCCCGACGGCACCGCCGCGCTCGTCACGGCGTGGTACGAGCGAGCGGCCCGCGACCTGCCGTGGCGCAGTGCGGGCGTCAGCGCCTGGGCGGTGCTCGTCAGCGAAGTGATGTTGCAGCAGACCCCGGTCTCACGAGTGCTGCCCGCCTGGACGGCATGGCTACAGCGCTGGCCCACGCCTGCTTCGCTCGCCGAGGCGTCGGCCGGCGATGCCGTGCGCATGTGGGGCAAGCTCGGCTACCCACGCCGCGCGCTGCGCCTGCACGAATGCGCCCGGACGATCGTCACGCAGCACGGGGGCAACGTGCCGGCCGAGGTCACCGAACTCGAACGACTGCCCGGGATCGGCACGTACACCGCGCGAGCCGTCGCCGTGTTCGCCTACGGCCAACGCCATCCGGTAGTCGATACCAATGTGCGGCGGGTCGTCGCGCGGGCGATCCTCGGCCAGGGTGACGCGGCGCCACCGTCGGCGCGGCGAGACCATGCCGACGTCGAGGCCCTGCTTCCCGACGATCCGGTGGCAGCAGCACGAGCGAGCGTGGCGTTCATGGAACTCGGTGCGCTCGTGTGCACGGCGCGTGCACCGCATTGCGCCGAGTGCCCGCTCGAGTCGCGGTGCGCCTGGCGGCTCGCCGGAGCGCCGAGCTACGCCGGTCCGTCCGTGCGCCCGCAGCGCTTCGCCGGCACCGATCGCCAGGTGCGCGGACTGTTGCTCGACGTGTTGCGCGCCGCGAGCACACCGGTCACCAAGGCCGCGCTCGACGTGGTGTGGCCCGACTCGACCCAACGCGAGCGCGCACTCGACACGCTGGTCGTCGACGGCCTCGTCGACCCGCTCCCGGACGGACGGTTCGCGCTCCCCGCCTGAACATCTGTCACGCCGTCAACCATGCGGCAGCGCGACGGCAAACGACGCGACGCACCATGCGCCCGCCGACTGCTGCACCGCGACAGTCGCGTTCGCCGAACCGGCCGGCACCGTCACCTCGATCTGCGCGACCGCGATGTCGCCCTGAGTCTGTGAGGACCCGCGGCGCGTCGCCGCCGTGACCACGGGCAGCACCGCACGCGTCTCGCGCGCGATTGCCGCGCGGTCGCTCCGGCAGGTTGCTGCGGCGACCTTGGCCGCGTCGTGCGTGCGCAGTGCGCCGGCGAAGGCGTCGACCGCCCCGTCCGCAGGGCTCGACGGCGCGTCGTTCGACCCGCTGCGCAGCACGACGACCAGGACGAGCACGAGCGCTGCCACGATCAGCACCGCGGCCGCGGCCAGCAGCTGATTCTGCCGCGGGTGGCGCGCCCGATGAGCAGGCCCACTGTCGGTCATGCCGCCCACCCTAGGAAATGCCTACGGACGCGCGAACGCCCGGACCGATCCGGTCCGGGCGTCCTGCGGTCAGTCGACGGCTGCGATCAGTCGGTGCTGATCCCGGTAGCCGCCTCGTCGACGTCGATCGCCATTGCCGACGGCTTGGTCTCGCCGCGGAAGGTGAACCGCCGCTTCGTGGACTCCTTGTTCATCGGGTCCACGAGTTCGGTGCCCACCACCACGATCTGTCCGGCCGAGAGTTCGCCGAACAGGATCTTCTCGCTCAGTGCGTCCTCGATCTCGCGCTGGATCGTGCGGCGCAACGGCCGGGCACCCAGGGCGCGGTCGTACCCCTTCTCGGCGAGCAGTGCCTTCGCGTCGGCCGTGAGCTCGATGCCCATGTCCTTGTTGCGCAGCTGCACGTCGAGACGAGCGATCATCATGTCGACGATCTGGACGATCTCTTCCTGGCTGAGCTGGTGGAAGACGATGATGTCGTCGATGCGGTTGAGGAACTCGGGCTTGAAGTGCTGCTTGAGCTCGTCGTTGACGCGGTTCTTCATCCGCTCGTAGTCGCTGTCGCTGCTCTCCTTGCCGAATCCGAGCCCACCGATCGACTTGGACGCATCACGCGTGCCGAGGTTCGTGGTCAGGATCAGCACCGTGTTCTTGAAGTCCACGACGCGGCCCTGGCCGTCGGTCAGGCGGCCGTCCTCGAGCACCTGCAGCAGCGTGTTGAACACGTCCGGGTGCGCCTTCTCGACCTCGTCGAAGAGCACGACGCTGAACGGCTTGCGGCGAACCTTCTCGGTCAGCTGGCCACCCTCGTCGTAGCCCACGTAGCCCGGAGGCGCACCGACCAGGCGCGACACCGTGTAGCGGTCGTGGAACTCGGACATGTCGAGGTGGATCAGCGCGTCCTCGTCACCGAACAGGAACTCTGCGAGCGCCTTGGCGAGCTCGGTCTTACCGATCCCGGACGGGCCGGCGAAGATGAACGAGCCACCGGGACGCTTCGGGTCCTTCAGACCGGCACGCGTGCGGCGAATGGCCTGCGACACCGCCTTGATCGACTGTTCCTGGCCGACGACCCGCTTGTGCAGCTCGTCTTCCATGCGCAGCAGCCGGGCCGTCTCTTCCTCGGTCAGCTTGAAGACCGGGATGCCCGTCCAGGTCGCGAGGACCTCGGCGATCTGCTCGTCGTCGACCTCGGCCACGACGTCGAGGTCGCCTGCGCGCCACTCCTGCTCGCGCTTGGCCTTGTCGCCCTGCAGCGTCTTTTCCTTGTCACGCAGGGACGCGGCCTTCTCGAAGTCCTGCGCGTCGATCGCGGACTCCTTCTCGCGGCGAACCTCGGCGATGCGCTCGTCGAAGTCACGCAGATCCGGCGGTGCGGTCATGCGACGGATGCGCATGCGCGCACCGGCCTCGTCGATCAGGTCGATGGCCTTGTCGGGCAGGAACCGGTCGCTGATGTAGCGGTCGGCCAGACCGGCCGCTGCGACCAGCGCGGCGTCGGTGATCGAGACGCGGTGGTGCGCTTCGTACCGGTCGCGCAGACCCTTGAGGATCTCGATCGTGTGCGCCACCGTCGGCTCGCCTACCTGGACGGGCTGGAAGCGGCGCTCGAGGGCGGCGTCCTTCTCGACGTACTTGCGGTACTCGTCGAGGGTCGTCGCACCGATGGTCTGCAGCTCGCCACGGGCAAGCATCGGCTTGAGGATGCTCGCTGCGTCGATGGCGCCCTCGGCGGCACCGGCACCGACGAGCGTGTGGATCTCGTCGATGAACAAGATGATGTCGCCGCGGGTGCGGATCTCTTTGAGGACCTTCTTCAGGCGCTCTTCGAAGTCACCGCGGTAGCGGCTGCCCGCGACGAGCGAGCCGAGGTCGAGGGTGTAGAGCTGCTTGTCCTTGAGCGTCTCGGGAACCTCGCCACGCACGACCGCCTGAGCGAGCCCTTCGACGACGGCGGTCTTGCCGACGCCGGGCTCACCGATCAGCACGGGGTTGTTCTTCGTGCGGCGCGACAGCACCTGCATGAGCCGCTCGATGACCGTCTCGCGGCCGATGACCGGGTCGAGCTTGCCCTCGCGGGCGAGTTGGGTCATGTTGCGGCCGAACTGGTCGAGCACCAGCGAGGTCGACGGCGTCGCCTCGGAGGCGGTGCCGGCCGGCTCGCCCTTGCTCTGGTAGCCGTTGAGCAGCTGGATGACCTGCTGGCGCACCTTGTTCAGGTCGGCGCCGAGCTTGACGAGCACCTGGGCGGCAACGCCCTCGCCCTCGCGGATGAGGCCGAGCAGGATGTGCTCGGTGCCGATGTAGTTGTGGCCGAGCTGCAGCGCCTCGCGCAGCGACAGCTCGAGCACCTTCTTGGCACGCGGCGTGAACGGGATGTGCCCGCTCGGAGCCTGCTGTCCCTGGCCGATGATCTCTTCGACCTGCTGACGCACGGCGTCGAGGGAGATGCCGAGCGACTCGAGCGCCTTTGCGGCGACTCCTTCGCCCTCGTGGATCAGACCGAGCAGGATGTGCTCGGTACCGATGTAGTTGTGGTTGAGCATCCGGGCCTCTTCTTGGGCCAGGACGACGACGCGACGCGCACGGTCGGTGAACCTCTCGAACACTGCGGCAACTCCCTTCCGCGCAATGCATACGTTCTTATAAAGATCGGGTGCGGGTACCTACGACTGTAGTCGCCGACGGTGACCAATGAACTTCAATCGTTCATCTCAACGGACAAGCCGGGCGAACCATGCCCCCGTCCGCCTAGAGCGAACGCCGCGGGCTTGCTCGGCTAGGTTCGGTAGCTATGACCGACGTCTCGATCGGCGCCGTCCCGGGTGGTTCGGCCGACCTGCGCGGCTACCTGGCCAGGCCGCCCGGCACCGGGCCGTGGCCGGCGGTGATCGCGATCCACGAGCTGTTCGGTGTCGACGACCAGTTCCGTCGCCACTGCGACCGACTCGCCGCCGCCGGCTACCTCACGCTCGGGCTGAACCTGTTCAGCGACGGCGGGCCGCGGCACTGCATCGTGACCACGATGCGAGCGCTGTTCCGTGGCAAGGGCAAGCCGATCGCCGACATCGACGCCGGCCGTCGCTACCTTGCCGACTCCAGCGATTCCACCGACAAGATCGGGATCATCGGGTTCTGCATGGGCGGAGGCTTCGCCCTGCTCACCGCGCCGCGCGGTTTCGACGTCGCGGCGGCCAACTACGGGCAGGCGCCCGCACATGCGCGCGAGGTGTTCCAGGACGCGTGCCCGATCGTGGCGAGCTACGGCGGCCGTGATCCGTTGATGATCGGACAGGCCAAGCGCGTCGAGAAGGGCCTGAACGCGGCCGGGACCACCCACGATCTCAAGATCTATCCCGGCGTCGGGCACTCGTTCCTCAACGACGAGATGGTCGGGCCACGGGCGTTGCGGCCGATCGAGCGCGTGCTGAACGTCGGGCCGCGTCCTGACGCCGCGAAGGATGCCTGGGCACGCATCGAGGCGTACTTCGACACCTACCTGCGCTAGGTGTCGCTTCGCCGGCGCTCAGTGCGCGCGGTGGTACGCCTCGATCGCGCTGGTCGGGATGCGTCCCTTGTCGCCGATGGCGAAGCCGTTGTTGCGCGCCCACTCGCGAATCGCCGCGGTCTGCTCGCGGTCGGCCCGCGTGCTGCGCCTCGGTCCGCCGTTCCCGCGCAGTGGCGTGCGGCGACCGTTGGCGATGTAGACGCTCAGCGTGTCGCGCAGTTTCGCGGCGTTGTCGGCGCTGAGGTCGATCTCGTACCGCGCCCCGTCGAGGGCGAAGGTGACTGTCTCGGCTGCTTCGGCACCGGTGAGGTCGTCGACGAGCCGCACAAAATGTTCCTGGGCCATCCGGCGGCCTTTCAGTGAAACGACGCGGGGAATCGAGCGCGTGCGGACGCTCGAAAGTGGTCAAAGCGTAGCGCACTCGCTATCGAGATGCGCGCTGACAAAGGGTCAAAGTGGCTTGATCAGCGGGAACAGAATCGTTTCCCGGATTCCCTTCCCGGTAAGCAACATGATCAGTCGATCGAGGCCCATGCCCATGCCGCCGGATGGCGGCATCCCGTGCTCGAGCGCGAGCAAGAAGTCCTCGTCGAGCTGCATGGCTTCCGGGTCGCCCTTGGCCGCGGCGATCGACTGCTCCACGAGCGTGCGGCGCTGCTCGACCGGGTCGACGAGCTCGGAATAGGCGACGCCGATCTCGACGCCGCCGATCACGAGGTCCCAGGCCTCGGCCAGTCGCGGGTCGTCACGGTGGCGGCGGGTCAGGGGCCGCACGGACGCCGGATAGTCGCGCACGAACGTCGGCTGGACGAGGGTGTGCTCGACGAGCTTCTCGTAGAGCTCGAGCACGATCTCGCCCGCATCGACCTCGTCGCGCAGCGGCACCTCGTTCGCAGCGGCCAGTCGCCGCAGTTCGGCGGCGTCGGTGGCGGCAGAAACTGTTTCGCCGACGGCATCGGAGACGAGTTCGTGAATGCCCACCGAGCGCCATTGTGCGAACAGATCGATTTCGGCACCGTCGGGTGTTGTCGGCTTCGTTACGCCGACGCTTTCTGCCGCGTCCAGAATGATCTGGCGCGTGAAGTCGGCCATCACGTCGTAATCGGCGTATGCGGCGTACGCCTCGAGCTCGCTGAACTCCGGGGAATGGGTGGAATCGACCCCCTCGTTGCGGAATACCCGACCGAGTTCGTACACCTTCTCGATGCCGCCGACGATCGCCTTCTTCAGCGACAGCTCGGTCGCGATGCGCAGCGACATGTCGAGGTCGAACGCGTTGAGGTGCGTGTGGAACGGTCGGGCAGCGGCACCGCCGTGCACCACCTGGAGCACTGGCGTCTCGACCTCGAGGTAGCCGAGTCGGTGCAGTGTCTCGCGCACGGAGCGCGTGATCGTCGCTCGTGCCACGACCATCTCGCGTGCCTCGGGACGCACGATCAAATCGAGATAGCGCTGCCTGACCCGGGTCTCCTCCGAGAGCGGCTTGTGCGCGACCGGCAGCGGACGGAGCGCCTTGCCGGTGATGCGCCACGACTTGGCCAGCACCGAGAGCTCGCCGCGGCGCGATGAAATGACCCGGCCGGCGACGAACACGAGATCGCCGAGATCGACGTCGGCCTTCCAGTCCGACAGCGCCTGCTCGCCGATCTCGTCCCGCGAGAGCATGACCTGCAGCTCGACCGGGCCTTCGCGCAGCGTCGCGAAGCAGAGCTTGCCGGTGTTGCGGACGAAGATGACCCGGCCGGTCACCCCGACCTCGTCGTCGGTCTCGGTGCCTGCCTCGAGCTCGGGGTAGGCGGCGCGGATCTCGCTCAGTGAATGGGTGCGCGCGACATTGACGGGGAACGGCGCCCGCTCGGGATCGTCGATGAGCCGGTCGTACTTCGCTCGCCGTACCCGCATCTGCTCGGGCAGTTCGTCGTCGTACTCGTCTCCGGTCGTCACCATGACGACCCTAGCGGCGCAGCCGATGACGAATGTCAGCCCGCATTGCCGATTGTCAGCCCTGCCGCCCCACCGACGCGATACGGAAGAGTACGAGTCATGATCACAGCGGTATCCAAGGCCGGGCCCGGCGCCGTCCGTTCGGGCGGGATCGACCTGACCGGCCTCACCAAGACCTTCCGGACCAAAGGCGGCCCCGTGCACGCGGTGCGCGGGATCGACATCAGCATCGCGCCCGGCGAGACAGTGGCCCTGCTGGGACCCAACGGCGCGGGCAAGTCGACCACGATCGACATGATGCTCGGCTTGTTGCAGCCCGACGGCGGCGCCGTGAGCGTGTTCGGCGAGACGCCGGCGGGCGCGGTTGCCAAGGGTTTGATCGGCGGCATGCTGCAGGTCGGCGGCGTGGCGCAGTACCTCACCGTGCGCGAACTGCTCGCGATGGTCGCGAGCCTCTACCCGAACCCGATGTCGGTCGACGAGGTCATCGAGCTCACCCGCATCACCGATCTGACCGACCGCCGAACGAACAAGCTCTCGGGTGGGCAGACGCAGCGATTGCGTTTCGCGCTCGGCATCGTCGGCAATCCCGACCTGCTCGTGCTGGACGAGCCGACCGTTGCGATGGACGTCGAAGCACGTCGTGATTTCTGGGCGACCATGCGGCACTTCACGACCGGCGGCAAGACGGTGTTGTTCGCGACGCACTACCTCGAGGAGGCCGACGACTATGCCGACCGGATCATCCTCATGTCCCGAGGTCGCGTCGTCGCCGACGGCCCGTCCACCGAGATCAAGGCGACAGTCGGTTTGCGCACGATCCGCGCAACGCTGCCGGGCGCGGACCTCGCCGCGATCGGCGCATTGCCGGGCGTGACCAACGCCGAGACACACGGCGAGGCCGTGATCATCAACTGCGCCGACTCCGACACCGCCCTGCGGGCCTTCCTGCCCGCCTATCCGGACGCGCGAGACATCGAAGTCGCGGGGGCGGGGCTGGAAGAGGCGTTCCTGCAACTGACCGGCGAAGCCGAGGACGAGCCCGCCGAGGAGGCACAACGATGAGTTCGCTGACCTACACCCGTTACGAACTGCTGCGGCTGTTCCGCAACCGGCAGAGCATGATCTTCTCGCTGCTGTTCCCGCTCGTCTTCTACTTCGTGGTCGCGGCACCGAACAAGAACAACCACAACTTCGGCGGCAGCAAGGCGCATCCGACCGGCCTGTTCGCTCCGCAGTACTACATGGTGGGCCTGCTCGCGTTCGGTGCGATGGTGGCGGTGTTCTCGGGCGGGGCACGGATAGCCGCTGAGCGCACGATCGGCTGGAACCGGATGCTGCGACTCACGCCGTTGACGCCGCGCAGCTATCTGCGCACGAAGATCATCACCAGCTACCTCATGGCGATCTCCGGCATCGTGCTGCTGTACGCCGCCGGCATCTCGCTCGGCGTCCGGCTGACCTTCGGCGAATGGCTCGAGATGACCGCCTACGTGCTCGTTGCACTCGTCCCGTTCGCGGTGATCGGGATCGCCGTAGGTCACCTGCTCAACGACGACGCGGTCGGCCCCGCCATCGGTGGTGGCGTCGGCCTGCTGGCCTTCCTCGGCGGCACCTGGTTCCCGATAACCGGCAGCGGCCTGTTCACCCAGTTCTGCCAATTGCTGCCGTCCTACTGGCTCGTGCAGGCAGGACACGTCGGGCTCGGTGCCGGCAGCCCGTGGGGGGTCAAGGGCTGGGTCGTGATGGCGGCATGGAGTGCCGCCGGCGCGGTCTTCGCGACGTGGGCGTACCGCCGAGACACCCGCAAGGTGTGACACTCACTGTTCATGGGGGACGAGGCATGAGCGACGAGCAGTCCACTCTCGCCGAGGCCAGCCGGACATGGGGAACCGGCTGGCGCCGGTACTTCTTCCCGGCGTTCTGGCTGGTGTACCTAGGCCAGGCCGTGGACGGCGTCAGCAAGCACTCGACCGGAACGGCTGCGGTCGTCGGCTACGTCATCGTGGCCGCGTTCGCCGCCGTGTACCTCACGGCGCTGCCGCTCGGCTGGGATCCGACGTGCGGGCGGCGGCTGTTCTGGACGCTGTACGCGACCGCGATCGCGTTGACGGTCGCGGAAGGATTCCTCGCCCGCAGTGACGCGCTGGTGTTCTGCGTCTACCTCGCAGTGCTGACCGTTGCGGCACGAGGACGCATGGCGATCCCGGTCGTCGGCGTGATCACCGTCGGGTGCGTGCTCGCCCCGCGCTACGTGCACGGCTGGGGCGGAAAGTTCGGCTGGAGCATGGGGTTGACCGTGTTCCTCGTCGCGTTCGCCATGTTCGGTTTCTTCATGATCATCCGCAACAACATCGCGCTGACCGCGGCTCGCGCCGAGGTCGCTCGGCTGGCCGCGGAGAACGAACGATCGCGCATCGCGCGAGACCTGCACGACCTGCTCGGGCATTCGCTCACGACGATCACCGTCAAGGCCGGGCTGGCACGCAGACTGGCCGGCCTCGATCCGGACCGTGCGGCGGAGGAGATCGCGGCGGTCGAGCAGCTGTCGCGCCGCACGCTCGGCGAAGTACGCGCCGCGGTCGCCGGCTACCGGGAAGTCACGCTCGCCGGCGAACTGGCCAGCGCGCACGAGGTGCTGCGCGCATCGGGCATCGACGCACGTCTGCCGGGCGCGATCGACGCGGTGGATGCCGACGCCGTCGAGCCGTTCGGCTGGGTCGTGCGCGAAGCGGTCACCAACGTCGTGCGGCACTCGCGCGCGGTCACGTGCACCATCACGGTCGGTCCGCGGTGGATCGAGATCGTCGACAACGGGCAGGGAGCGGCGGCCACACGCGGCGACGGTCACGGCCTGCGGGGTTTGCAGGAGCGGCTCGAACCTCTCGGCGGCACGGTGTCGGCGAACGCGACCACGCACGGCTGGGTGGTGCGTGCCGAGCTCGCCGCGATCCCGGTGGAGCGGGCCAGCGTCGATGCCTGAGACGGGCAGGATCCGGCTGTTGCTCGCTGACGACCAGGCACTCGTCCGATCCGCGCTGGCAGCCCTGCTCGAGCTCGAGAACGACTTCGAGGTCGTCGCGCAGGTCGGGCGCGGCGACGAAGTCGTGGCGGCGGCTCTTGACGCCCGTCCTGACGTCGCGCTGCTCGACATCGAGATGCCCGGCGTCGACGGCATCGCGGCGGCGACCGCGCTGACACGTGAACTGCCGTCGTGTCGCGTGATCATCGTGACGACGTTCGGCCGGCCCGGCTACCTGCGCCGGGCGATGGAGTCGGGCGCCTTGGGCTTCGTCGTGAAGGACACCGAGGCCGAACAGCTCGCCGACGCCGTTCGGCGCGTGCACAGCGGCGAGCGGGTCGTCGATCCGGCACTTGCCGCGGCCACCCTGGCGGGCGGAGCGTCCCCGCTCACCGGACGCGAGCGCGACGTGCTGGTCGCCGCGCGCGACGGGGCGACCGTCGCCGACATCGCGCGGCGGCTGTTCCTGTCCGAGGGGACGGTGCGCAACTACCTGTCCGCGGCGATCGCCAAGACCGGCACCCGCAACCGGCTGGAAGCGATGCGCGTCGCCGACTCGCGTGGCTGGCTCTGATCAGACCTGTGGCATGACCTCGGCCGCGATGAGCTCGAGGTGGTCGAGGTCGTGGATGTCGAGCACCTGCAGGTAGACCCGCGTCGCGCCGAGCCCGGCGAACTCGCCGATGCGGTCGACGATCTCGGCCGGCGACCCGGCGATGCTCGTCTCGCGCAGTTCGTCGACCTCGCGTCCGATCGCATCGGCGCGACGCTGCACCTCGGCATCGTCGCGTCCGGCGCACACGGTGTGGGCGACCGAGTACACCAACGAGCGGCCGGTCTCCGACACCGCGGCGCGCACCCGGTCGAAGATCGCGCCCGTCTCGGCACGTTTGAAGCCGACGTTGTACTCGTCGGCGAACCGCGCCGCCATGGCGGCGCTGCGCTTCTTGCCCGAGCCGCCGAGGATCAGCGGCGGATGCGGGCTCTGCTTCGGCTTGGGCAGGGCGGGCGAATCCTCGAGCGTGTAGTGGTCGCCGGTGAACGAGAACGTCTCGCCGGACGGAGTCGTCCAGAGGCCGTGGATGATCTCGAGCTGCTCGCTGAAGAGGTCGAACCGTTCGGACACCGGCGGGAACGGGATGCCGTAGGCCGCGTGCTCGGTGCCGAACCAGCCGGTGCCGAGCCCGAGTTCGGCTCGTCCCCCGCTCATGTCGTCGACCTGCGCGACCGCGATCGCGAGCGGGCCGGGCAGCCGGAAGGTCGCGGCGTTGACCAGCGTGCCGAGGCGGATGCGTGACGTCTCGCGGGCGAGCGCGCCGAGCGTGACCCATGAGTCGGTCGGTCCGGGCAGCCCGTCGCCGTCACCCATCGACAGGAAGTGGTCGGAGCGGAAGAACGCGTCGAAGCCGAGTTCCTCGGTCGCCTTGGCGATGCGGAGTTGCTCGGTGTAGCTGGCGCCCTGCTGCGGCTCGATGAAGATGCGGAGATCCATACCCCGAACGTACTGATAGTGGTCAGTTCGAGCCGCAGTGGTCAGTCACAACTGACCACTGCGGCCGAAACTGACCACCGTCAGGTGTTGCGCTCGTAGACGAGGCGCAGGCCGAGCAGGGTCAGATCGGGTTCGTGGCGGGTGACCGTCTCGCAGTGGTCGATGATGTAGCGCGCGAGACCGCCCGTGGCGATCACCTCGACCTCGTCGGGACGATCGGGCGCCAGCACGCGGGCCAGACGGCGCACCAGACCGTCGACCTGGCCGGCGAAGCCGTACAGGATTCCTGACTGCAGCGCCTCGACGGTGCTCTTGCCGATCGGCCCGCGTGGTTCGATCAGCTCGACCTTGCGCAGCTGCGCCGCCCGGGCGGCGAGCGCGTCCAGCGAGATCTCGATCCCCGGCGCGAGCGCCCCGCCGAGGAAGTCGCCCCGCTCGTTCACGACGTCGAAGTTCGTCGTCGTGCCGAAGTCGACGACGATCGCCGGTCGGTCCCCGACGAGATGGTGCGCGGCAAGCGTGTTGACGATGCGGTCGGCGCCGACCTCCTTCGGGTTCTCGTACTGCAGGCTCACGCCCGTACGGATCCCGGGTTCGACAAGCACGGTCGGCAGGTTCGGGTAGTAGTCGTCGAGCATCGCGCGCAGCTCGCGCAACGCCGCCGGCACCGTCGAACAGGCGGCGACGCTGTCGATCTCGTGATCGGTGAGCAGGCCGCGGAAGGTCAGCGCGAGTTCGTCGGCAGTCGTGCGCGCATCGGTCTTGATCCGCCACGAGCGTTCGAGCTTCTCCCCGTCGAAGACGCCGAGGACGGTGTTGGTGTTGCCGATGTCGATGGCGAGCAGCATGCCGGCCTCACAGTTCTATCGCGGTGTTGTCGATCAGTCTGGTCGTACCGATGCGCGCGGCGACGAGCAGGCGCGCGGCACCGTGTTCGGGCGGATCGGCGAGATCGGCGCCGCGCAGGTCGAGATAGTCGGGCTGCACGCCGGCTTCGCGCAGCACGTTCCACGCGGCGGCCAGCACGTCCTGCACCGTGCCCGCTGCTTCCCGCCCGGCAGCGAGCGAACGCGACAGCGCCAGAGCTCGCACGCGGTCTTGCGCGGTCAGGTACACGTTGCGGCTGGACAGCGCGAGCCCGTCCGGTTCACGAACGGTCGGCACGCCCACGACACCGACGCCGAGTTCGAGGTCGCCCGCCATGCGCGTGATGAGCACCAGTTGCTGGTAGTCCTTCTCACCGAAGAACGCCAGGGCCGGACGGACGAGGTTGAGCAGCTTCGCGACGACGGTGAGCATGCCGGCGAAATGGGTCGGCCGGCTGACGCCTTCCAAGATCGCGCCGACCGGACCGGGATCGACGCGCACCAACGCCGGCCCGCCTGGATAGACGTCCTCGACCGACGGCGCCCAAACGAGGTCGACGCCCTCGTCCGCGCACATCGCGAGATCGGCCTCGAGGGTGCGCGGATACCGCGCGAGGTCCTCGGTCGGGCCGAACTGCAACGGATTGACGAAGATGCTCACGACCACCGACTGCGACACCGCGCGCGCCTGCTTGATCAGCGCCCGGTGCCCGTCGTGCAGTGCTCCCATCGTGGGCACGAGACCGACCGGTCCGCTCAGTTGCGACAGCGCGCCGGCCAGGTCGGCGCGCGAATGCGCGAGATCGGTCACGACAACACCTCGATCACGGCCGCGGTCGCGTCGTCGTCGAGCATTCCCGCGGCGTGCGCGCGTTCCGCGGTACGACGCGCCATCGCGAGGTAGGACGGCAGCAGTTCCGGTGCCGACTCGGCCAGCGCACGACGATGGCGGCGCAACGTCGCGACGTCACCTCGCGCGACCGGTCCGGTGAGCGCGGGATCGCGCAGCCGCAGCACGTTGTCGAGCGAGGCGGACAGCAGCGGCGCGAGCAATTGGTCGGACGCCTCGACGCCCGCGCGGTCGAGCAGCGACAGCGCGTCGTTGACGAGCGTCACGAGATGATTCGACCCGATCGACAGCGCTGCGTGATAGAGCGACCGCGCCGATTCGGGCACCCACACCGGTTCGCCGCCCATCTCGACGACCAGGGATTCGGCGACCGGGCGCAATTCGTCCGGAGCTGTCACGCCGAAGGTCGCCCCGAGCAATCGGTCGACATCCTCGGGGCGTCCGGCGAAGGTCATCACCGGATGCAGCGCGAGCGCGAGCACCCCGCGGGCCGCAGCAGGATCGAGCACGCCGATGCCCTGCGCGCCCGAGGTATGCGCCACGAGTTGGCCCTCGCGCCACGCACCGGTGTCGGCGAGACCGGCGACGAGCGGACGGAGCGCGTCGTCGGGCACCGAGAGCAGCACGAAGTCCGCAGCGGCAATGACCTCGTCCGGCGGGAGGACCTCGGCGCCGGGCAGCATGCGCGCGACGCGAGAACGTGACGAGGCCGACACCGCGCTGGCGGCGACGACCTCGTGGCCCGCACGGCGCAAGGCCGCGCCGAGGGCACCACCCACCCGTCCGGCGCCGACGATTCCCACCCGGAGCCGGGCAGGTCGTGCGGTCGACATGGGCTCAAAGTAGCTTCTACCGACATGACTGGTGAGTTGACCCAGGCAGTGGCGCGCAGCGCGGACGCTGCCGAGCTTCATGCGCCGGTGCCGACCCTGCTGCTCGAATTGCAGACGCTGCTCGGAACCTTGTGCGCGACGGTGGCCGCAGAGACCAATCGCGGACGCAAGCCGTTCCGTCCCGGACCCGGACTGGTCGCAGCGCCTCGGCGAGCTCGCCTACGGCGTGTACCTGCTCGCCGATCAGACCGGCGTCGACCTCGAGGACAGCGTGGCCACCACGGCACAACGCCTTGCCGACTCGGCACCGCGTCCCGCACCCGCACCGGATCGAGTCGCTGCCGACGGCGACTTCTTCGAGCGAAACGCGTGAACTCCCCGGGCGAGGTGCGGCAACGCATCTTGATCACCGGCGCCAGCTCCGGCCTCGGTGCGGAGATGGCGCGCCAGTTCGCCGCCAAGGGTCGCGACCTGGCGCTCTGCGCGCGTCGCCTTGATCGGCTCGAGGAGCTGCGCGACGAACTGACGTCTGCGCACGGTGTGCGTGTCGCCGTCCGCGCACTCGACGTCAACGACTCGGACGCCGTGTTCTCGGTCTTCGCCGAGCTCGAAGCCGAACTGGGCGGCCTCGACCGGGTGATCGTGAACGCCGGGCTCGGCAAGGGTGCCCGGCTCGGCACCGGCAAGTTCTACGCGAACCAGGAGACGGCGATGACGAACTTCGTCGCCGCACTGGCCCAGTGCGAGGCCGCATTGCAGCACTTTCGCGCCGTGGATGCGGGTCATCTCGTCGTCGTGTCGTCGGTGTCGGCACTGCGCGGATTACCAGGAAACCTGACGACCTACGCAGCGTCCAAGGCGGCGGTCGCCGCGCTCGCCGATGGTCTGCGGATGGAGTTGCACGCCTCGCCGATCACCGTCACCACGCTGTACCCGGGTTACATCCGCTCGGAGATGAGCAGCGCGGCCGAGCAGAACACTCCGTTGATGTCGAGCACCGAGCACGGTGTGCGCGCGATGGTCGCCGCGATCGAACGCGAGGTGGCGAAGTCGGCAGTACCGCCGTGGCCGTGGAAACCGCTCGGTCTCGTCATGCGGTACGCGCCGTCCGGGCTGGTGCGCCGCTTCGCGTCCTGAACGATTGATCCCTGCGACACTGGGCTGATGACCGACGGGCCAACGCTGTCGCGTCGGCACTCCGCCGGCGCCGAGAGCGCGCGCGGCCTGTTGCTCACCGTGCTCGGCGAGTTCGTGCTCCCGGCCGGCGGCACGGTGTGGACCTCGACGATCATCGACGTGCTCGGACGCCTCGGCGTCGAAGAGAAGGCGACGCGCCAGGCCCTCATGAGAACTGCCGCCGACGGTTGGCTCGGTTCCGAACGGGTCGGTCGCCGCACCCGCTGGCAGCTCACGGATGCCGGCTCGAAGCTGCTCACCGAAGGCACCGACCGGATCTTCGGTTTCCGCGCACACAGCGATGCATGGGACGGACGTTGGCTGCTCGTCGTCGTCCGCGTGCCCGAGACCGAGCGACCTGCGCGACATCGTCTGCGCACCCGGCTCGCCTGGGCCGGGCTCGGCAGCCCGTCCCCCGGTGTCTGGCTCAGCCCGCATCCCGACCGGCTCGACGAGGTGCGCGAGGTTCTCGGCGACGCCGGCGTGCTCAATGACGCGCAACTGTTCGTGGGCAGCTACGTCGGTGGCAGCGAGCTCACCGCGGTCGTGCGCCAGGCGTGGGATCTCGCGTCCATCGAGGCCGCTTACGAACAGTTCCTCGTCCAGTTCGACACCGAGCATGTCGACGACACACTGGTCGCAGTGATCGATCTGGTGCACTCGTGGCGTCGCTTCCCGCTCAGTGACCCCGTGCTGCCGAGCGAGTTGCTGCCGAGCCCGTGGCGCGGCGAGTCGGCAGCCACGGTCTTCACCCGCCGACACCAGCAGTGGGCCGGGACCGCACGCGAGCAGTGGCGACTGCTCGATACCTGACCGCTCGCCTGTCGGCGCGTGTGGCAGCACTTCAGCGCGTGTGTAAGAGTCGGGACGTGGCCGATCTCAAGCCGGTGCTCGCCGACCTGCAAGCCGAGAGCGAGGATCTCGACGCGATCGTCGCCGAACTCCCCGACGAGGCCTGGGCCGGCGCGACGCCCTCGCCCGGCTGGACGATCGGTCACCAGATAGCGCATCTTGCGTGGACCGATCGCGCGGCACATCTCGCGATCACGGATCCGTCCACGTTTCAGGACGAACTGCAGCGCGCGCTCGCCACGATGGACACCTACGTCGATGCGGCCGCGACCGAGATGGCCGAGCAACCCCCGACCCAACTGCTCATGGAGTGGCGCGAAGGCCGCGCCAAGCTCGCCGAAGCGCTGCTCTCGTGCGCACCGACCACCAAGATCGCCTGGTTCGGCCCGCCGATGTCGGCGACCTCGATGGCGACGGCCCGGTTGATGGAGACCTGGGGTCACGGCCAGGACGTCGCTGACGGCCTCGGCGTCACGCGGCTGCCCACACCACGGCTGCGTCACGTCGCGCACATCGGGGTGCGCACCCGCGATTTCGCCTACCTCGTCCGTGACCGGAAGCCCCCGGCCGAGCCGTTCCGCGTCGAGCTGACCGCACCGGACGGCTCGATCTGGATCTGGGGCGAGGGCAGCACTCAGGCGGTCAGCGGCTCGGCCCTCGACTTCTGCCTGCTCGTCACCCAACGTCGCCACCGCGACGACCTGTCGCTGGTCGCGCACGGTCACGACGCCGACGAGTGGCTCGACATCGCCCAGGCCTTCGCCGGCCCGCCGGGGGCAGGACGGGAGCCCGGCGCCTTCAGCGCCAAGGCCTAGCCACCCCGTCCGCGAGTGGTCATTAATCCCGCGAGTGGTCGCTAATAAGTGACCACTCGAGCCGAAAGTGACCACTCGCGAGGAAACCGAAAACAAATCAAGCAGGCTTGATTTGTTCTGACGGCCATGCCAGGGTCGGGACGTGCTGCGGATCGGCAACTGCTCCGGCTTCTACGGCGATCGTGCCGCGGCCATGCACGAGATGCTCACCGGCGGCCCGCTCGATGTGCTGACCGGCGACTACCTCGCCGAGCTCACGATGCTCATCCTGGCGCGCGATCGCGCCCGCGACGAGACGCTGGGCTACGCCAAGACCTTCCTGCGCCAGCTCGAGAACTCCCTCGGCACGGCGCTCGAGAACGGCGTCACGATCGTCGCGAACGCCGGCGGCCTGAACCCGGCCGGGCTCGCCGCGGCAGTGCGCCGACTGGCCGAGTCGCTCGGGCTCGACATCGCAGTCGCTCACGTCGAGGGCGACGACCTGCGTGCCCGCAGCAGCGAGTTCGCGCTCGGCGACCCGCTCGCCGCCAACGCCTATCTGGGCGCCTTCGGCATCGCCGAGTGCCTGCGCGGCGGCGCTCAGGTCGTCGTCACCGGACGGGTGACCGATGCCTCGCTCGTCGTCGGGCCGGCGATCGCACACTTCGGCTGGGGTCCGTCCGACTACGACGCGCTGGCCGGCGCGGTCGTCGCGGGCCACATCATCGAGTGCGGTCCGCAAGCCAGCGGCGGTAACTATGCGTTCTTCGAAGAGATCCCCGATCCGCGCCACCCCGGATTCCCGATCGCCGAACTGCACGAGGACGGTTCGGCGGTCATCACCAAGCACGACCAGACCGGCGGCGCGGTCACCGTCGGCACGGTGACCGCACAGCTGCTGTACGAGATCGGCGGGGCGCGCTACGCCGGGCCCGATGTCACCGCTCGCTTCGACACCATCGAGCTCACGCCGGACGGTGTCGACCGCGTCCGCATCTCCGGGGTGCGCGGCGAGCCGCCGCCACCGACGCTCAAGGTCGGGCTGAACACCCTCGGCGGTTTCCGTAACGAGATGACCTTCGTGCTCACCGGACTCGACATCACGCGCAAGGCACGCCTCGTCCAGCAACAGCTCGCCCACCTGGACGCGACATGGATGCTGGCGCGCACCGATCACCCCGACTCCCCCGTCCAGGAGGAAGCTGCCGCGCTTGCTGCACTGCGTCGTGCGCGGCCCGGATCCGAAAGCGCTGGGACGTGCGTTCTCGGGCGCCGCGATCGAGCTCGCCCTGGCGTCCTACCCGGGCTTCCACGTGACCAGCCCGCCCGGCGACGCGGCCCCGTACGGAGTGTTCGCAGCGGCCTCGGTGGAGGCTGCGCTCGTCCCCCACGTCGCGGTGCTCGCCGACGGGACGCGCGTCGACATCGCACCGGCGCCGGAGTTCCGCGAGCTCGAGCCGATCGCCGAGGCAGCTCTGCCCGAGCCGGTGTTCGGACCGTCGCGGTCGGTGCCGCTGGGCACGATCGTCGGCGCGCGCAGTGGCGACAAGGGCGGCAACGCCAACGTGGGCGTATGGGTACGCACCGACGCGCAATACGCGTGGATGAGCAACATGCTCACCGTCAGCCGGCTGCAGGAACTGCTGCCCGAGACGGCAGCGCTCACCGTCACGCGCCACGACCTGCCGAACCTGCGCGCGCTGAACTTCGTCATCGAGGCAATTCTCGGCGAAGGAGTCGCCTCGAACGCCCGGCACGACGCGCAGGCCAAAGCGCTCGGCGAGTGGCTGCGGTCGCGCGTCGTGAACATCCCGGAGTCGCTCCTTGACTGAGATCGACACGCCTGAACGGCTCCTGCTCCGGACGACGGTCCGCGTGTTCGTCACGCGCGAAGTGCTGCCGTACCAGGACGAGTGGGAGCGCACCGGCGAGCTGCCGCGCACGCTGCACAAAGCCGCCGCGGCGCACGGCCTCATCGGACTGTCGTATCCGACCCAGGTCGGCGGCGAGGGTGGTGACGCAATCGATGCGCTCGTGCTTGCCGAGGAGTTCCACTACGCCGGCGGCGCCGGCGGTGTCTTCGCGTCGCTGTTCACCTCGGGCATCTCACTGCCCCATCTCGTCGTGGCCGGCGACGCCGCGCAGATCGACCGTTGGGTGCGGCCGACGCTGGCAGGCGAACTGATCGGCTCACTCGCGATCACCGAACCCGACGGCGGTTCGGACGTCGCGGGCATCCGCACCACTGCGAAGCGCGACGGCGACGACTTCGTCGTCAACGGCGCCAAGACCTACATAACCTCGGGCGTGCGCGCCGACTTCGTCGTCACTGCTGTCCGGACGGGCGATGCGGGCGCGCACGGCATCTCGCTGCTCGTCGTCGAGAAGGGCACGCCGGGATTCAGCGTGACCCGTCCGCTGTCGAAGATGGGCTGGCTCTCGTCCGACACCGCCGAGCTGTCCTACGCGGACGCGCGCGTGCCGGTCACGAATCTCGTCGGCGCCCTCGACAGCGGCTTCGCCCAGATCGCCACCAACTTCGTCAGCGAACGCATCGGCCTCGCCGTCCAGGCCTACGCGTCCGCGCAACGCGCCCTCGACCTCACGGTCGAGTGGTGCCGCAACCGCGAGACGTTCGGGCGCGCGCTCATCAGCCGACAGACCGTGCAACACACGCTGGCCGAGATGACCCGTCGCATCGAGATCGCGCGCGTCTACACACGCTCGGTCGCGCTACGTGCTGCGAACGGTGAGACCAATCTTGTGGCCGAGGCGTGCTTCGCGAAGAACAGCGCGGTGGAAGCCGGTAGCTGGGTCGTCGACCAAGCCGTGCAACTGCACGGCGGAATGGGTTACATGCGCGAGTCCGAAGTCGAGCGGCAGTACCGCGACATGCGCATCATCGGCATCGGCGGCGGGACGACCGAGATCCTCACCGGGCTCGCGGCGAGAGTGCTGGGGTACACGAAGTGAGCGTCGTGCGCACGTCCGTCGACCCGTCGTCCGAGACCTATCAGGCCAACCGCGCCGCGCTGCTCGAGAAGCTCGCCGCGCTCGACGCCGACCACGCGAAGGCGGTCGGTGGTGGCGGCGAGAAGTACGTCAAGCGACACCACGACCGCGGCAAGCTGCTGGTACGCGAGCGCATCGAACTGCTGCTCGATCCCGGCGCGCCGTTCCTCGAACTGTCGCCGCTCGCAGCATGGGGAACCGATTACACCGTCGGCGCCTCGGTGGTGACCGGCATCGGCGTGGTCAACGGCGTCGAATGCATGATCAACGGCTCCGACCCGACAGTGCGCGGCGGCGCCTCGAACCCGTACACCCTGAAGAAGGTCCTGCGCGCCAACCAGATCGCCCTCGAGAACCGGCTGCCGGTCATCGGGTTGGTCGAGTCGGGGGGCGCGGATCTGCCCACCCAGAAAGAGATCTTCATTCCCGGCGGGCAGATGTTCCGCGACCTGACCCGGTTGTCAGCGGCCGGCATCCCGACGCTCGCGCTCGTGTTCGGCAACTCGACCGCGGGCGGCGCGTACATCCCGGGCATGAGCGACTACGTAGTGATGGTCGCCGACCGCGCCAAGGTGTTCTTGGCCGGACCGCCGCTGGTGAAGATGGCCACCGGCGAGGAGTCCGACGACGAATCGCTCGGCGGCGCCGACATGCACTCCCGGACGTCCGGGCTGGCCGACTACTTCGCCGTCGACGAGGCGGACGCGATCCGCATCGGACGCGACATCGTGGGCCGGCTCAACTGGCGCAAGCTCGGCCCGGCCCCGAAGCCCGACCCGGACGCGCCGCTATACGACGCCGAGGACCTGCTGGGCATCGTCCCGACCGACCTGAAGGTGCCGTTCGACCCGCGCGAAGTCATCGCGCGCATCGTCGACGGTTCGGACTTCGACGAGTTCAAGCCGCGCTACGGCGCATCGCTCGTGACGGGATGGGCATCACTGCACGGCTACCCGATCGGCATCCTCGCCAATGCCCGCGGCGTGCTGTTCAGCGAGGAGTCGCAGAAGGCCACCCAGTTCATCCAACTCGCCAATCGAGCCGACACACCGCTGCTGTTCCTTCAGAACACGACGGGCTACATGGTCGGCAAGGAGTACGAGCAGCGCGGCATCATCAAGCACGGCGCACAGATGATCAACGCGGTTTCGAACTCGCGCGTGCCGCACCTGACCGTGACGATGGGCGCCTCGTACGGTGCCGGCAACTACGGCATGTGCGGCCGGGCCTACGCGCCGCGATTCCTGTTCACCTGGCCGTCGGCGAAATCGGCGGTGATGGGCCCTGCTCAACTGGCAGGAGTCCTGTCGATCGTGGCACGTCAGGCGGCCGCTGCCCGCGGCCAGGAATACGACGAGGCCGCCGACGAGCAGATGCGCGGGTACGTCGAGAAACAGATCGAGGAGCAGTCGTTGGCGCCGTTCCTGTCCGGCATGCTCTACGACGACGGCGTCATCGACCCGCGCGACACGCGCACGGTGCTGGGCATCGCGCTCTCGGCCGCCCACAACGGGCCGGTGCACGGAGCCGAGGGCTATGGGGTGTTCCGGCCATGAGCATCGCCCGCGTCCTTTTCCCCGCCAGTGCTCGCTCGGACGCCCCCGAACCGACCACCAGCGGGGAAGCCCGTCCGCCTTTCCCCGCCAGTGCTCGCTCGGACGGCCCCGAATCGACCACGAGCGGGGAAAAGCCGTGATCACTCGCGTCTTGGTGGCCAACCGCGGCGAGATCGCCCGCCGGGTCTTCCGAACCTGCCGCGACCTCGGCATCGGCACCGTCGCGGTGTTCTCTGATCCCGACGCCGACGCGCCACATGTCCGCGAGGCCGACGCGGCCGTGCGGCTGCCCGGCGCGGCGCCGGCCGACACCTACCTGCGCACCGATCTGATCATTGACGCCGCTCGCCGTTCAGGCGCCGATGCTGTTCACCCCGGATACGGTTTCCTGTCCGAGAACGCCGACTTCGCCAGCGCCGTCATCGCGGCGGGGCTGACCTGGATCGGCCCGCCACCCGAGGCCATCGCCGCGATGGGCAGCAAGATCGAGTCGAAGCGGCTCATGGCCGAGGCCGGCGTCCCCGTCCTCACTCAGCTCGACCCGGACGAGATCACCGCCGCCGAGTTACCCGTGCTGATCAAGGCGAGCGCAGGTGGCGGCGGCCGCGGCATGCGCGTCGTAACAGACCTCGCCGCGCTCGCGGACGAGGTCGAGCTGGCGCGCGCCGAGGCTGCGTCGGCCTTCGGCGACGGCACCGTGTTCTGCGAGCCCTATCTCGCCACCGGACGCCACATCGAGGTGCAGGTTCTCGGTGACGAACACGGCACCGTGTGGGCCGTGGGCGAGCGCGAATGCTCGATTCAGCGCCGGCATCAGAAGGTCGTCGAGGAAGCGCCGTCGCCGCTCGTCGAACGCGTCGACGGGATGCGTGCGGCGCTTTTCGACGCCGCACGTTCGGCTGCGAAGGCAATCGACTACACCGGAGCGGGCACGGTCGAGTTCCTCGCCGACGCGGAGGGCAAGTTCTTCTTCCTCGAGATGAACACGCGGCTGCAGGTCGAGCACCCGGTCACCGAATGCACGACCGGCCTGGACCTCGTCGCTCTTCAACTCGATGTGGCACAAGGTGGTCGGCTCGACGAGAATCCCCCGTCCACACAAGGACATTCGATCGAGGTGCGGCTCTACGCCGAGGCTCCCGCCGTCGACTGGCAGCCGCAGAGCGGGCCGCTGCACAAACTCGACATCCCCGGCGTCAGGATCGAGTTCGACGTCGATGCTGCCCCGCACGGACTGCGGCTCGATGCGGGCGTCACCGATGGCACCCGCGTGACGGTGCACTACGACCCGATGCTCGCCAAGGTCATCTCGTGGGCGCCGACCCGCACCATGGCGGCGCGATCGCTCGCCGGGGCACTCGCCCGCGCATCGATTCATGGCGTGACGACCAACCGTGACCTGCTCGTGAACGTGCTTCGCCACGATGCATTCCTTGCCGGCGACACCGACACGGCGTTCTTCGCCGACCACGCCGAGGTGTTCGCTCCGCTGGTCGCCGACGACTCGGTCGCCGCACTGGCGGCCGCGCTCGCACTCGATGCCGCGCGACCGCGCGTCCTCGACCTTCCGTCCGGCTGGCGCAACGTCGTCAGCCAGCCCCAGACGATCACGCTCGGCGAGCGCGAAGTGCGGTGGCGGGTCGACCGCGACGGGCTGCACGGTCACGACGGCATCGCACTGGTCAGCGCATCGCCCACCGAGGTCGTACTCGATGTCGACGCCGTGCGGCGTCGATACGCCGTTCGGTGCTACGGCGACGAGGTCTTCGTCGACGCCGCCGAGGGCGGTGTGCACTTCACCGTCGCACCCCGGTTCGTCGACCCGGCAGACCAGGTCGCCGCCGGGTCACTGGTGGCGCCCATGCCCGGGACGATCGTGCGGCTCGCCGTCGCCCAGGGTGACCGGGTGAGCGCCGGCTCCCCCGTCCTCTGGCTGGAAGCCATGAAGATGCAGCACCAGATCAACGCGCCGGCCGACGGCATCGTGACCGAACTACCGGTCACGGTCGGGCAGCAGATCGACGTCGGCGCCGTGCTGGCCGTCGTAGACCCACTTTGACCCTCTATTGGTCGTGATCCGATCCGGATCACGACCAATCGAGGGTCAAAGTCGACAGAAGGAGGAGCCAGGGTGAACTTCACCGAGACCGACGAGCAGCAGGCACTGCGCAAGGCAGTCGCCGAGCTGGGCAAGCGATACGGCCACTCGTACACCGCGCCGCGGGCTCGCGCGCGAGAACCGCTCAGCGAGCTGTGGGCCGAGGCCGGCAAGTCCGGCTTCCTCGGGCTCAACCTGCCCGAGGAGTACGGCGGCGGCGGTGCCGGCATGTACGAGCTCGCGCTGGTCTGCGAGGAGCTCAACGTCGCGGGCTGCGGTCTGCTGATGATGGTCGTCTCGCCTGCCATCAACGGCACGATCATCACCCGCTACGGCACCGAGGAGCAGAAGCAACGCTGGTTGCCGGGGATCGCCGACGGCACGATCACGATGGCTTTCGGGATCACCGAGCCCGACGCCGGATCGAACTCGCACCGCATCACCACGACCGCGCGACGCGACGGCAGCGACTGGCTGCTGACCGGACGCAAGTACTACGTCTCGGGCGTCGATCACGCCCAGGCGATCCTCATCGTCGCCCGTACGGAGGACGCGAAGACGGGACGGCTCAAGCCGGCCCTGTTCGTGTTCCCGACAGACACACCGGGCTTCGAGTACACCGCGATCGACATGGACGTCGTCATGCCGGACAAGCAGTTCATGCTCTACATGGACGACGTGCGACTGCCCGCCGACGCGCTCGTCGGCGAGGAGGACGCCGCGCTCGCGCAGCTGTTCGCCGGTCTCAACCCCGAGCGCATCATGGCGTCGGCCGGTTCGGTGGGCATGGGCCGGTATGCCCTCGACAAGGCCGTGGCCTACGCGAACCAGCGCGAGGTGTGGGGCAAGCCGATCGGCACGCACCAGGGCCTGTCGCACCCGCTCGCGAAGTGCAAGGTCGAGCTCGAAATGAGCAAGCTGATGATGCAGAAAGCCGCCTCGCTGTACGACAGCGGCGACGACATGGGCGCGGGCGAAGCGGCGAACATGGCGAAGTACGCGGCCGCCGAGGCGAGCATCGCCTGCGTCGATCAGGCCGTGCAGACCCACGGGGGTAACGGCCTCGCGCACGAGTACGGACTGGGCAACCTGCTCATCGGTGCTCGCGTCGCGCGGATCGCACCGGTCAGTCGCGAGATGATCCTCAACTTCGTCGCCCAGTTCAGCCTGGGCCTGCCGAAGAGCTACTGAGTACCCCACGAAACTGCTCCGCACAGAACACTCCGCACTTGCGAGGGAGCCCGCATGGCCGTCCACTACACGGTCGACCGGTCGATCGCGACCATCACTCTCGACAACCCCGACAACCGCAACGCGCTGTCGAAGGAACTCGTGACCGCGGTCGACGGCCATCTCGGCGCGGCTGCTGCTGACGCGGACGTCCGCGCGATCGTCATCACCCACACCGGCCGCACGTTCTGCGCCGGCGCCGATCTCAAGGAGCAGGCGGGCGAAGGTGGCCCGGCCGAGGGCACCAAGCGCATGCTCGGGCTCCTCCGCGCGATCGTCGAAGTCGCCAAGCCGGTCATCGCACGCATCGACGGGCACGTGCGTGCCGGTGGCATCGGCCTCGTCGGCGCGTGCGACATCGTGGTTGCCGGACCGGCAACGACGTTCGCATTCACCGAAGCACGGCTCGGTCTCGCGCCGGCGATCATTTCGCTCACCACGCGGGGCCGGATGACTGACCGCGCGGCGAGCCGGTACTGGCTGACCGGCGAGACGTTCGACGCGAGCGCCGCCGCCGCCGCCGGTCTCGTGACGGTCGCGACCGACGACGTCGACGGTGAACTCGCCACGGTGTGCGATGCGTTGCGTGCCTGCTCGCCCCAGGGGCTCGCCGAGACCAAGCCGCTCACCACAGCCGCGACGCTGGCGAGCTTCGCCGAGGGAGCGCCAGCGATGCAGGCACTCTCACAACGGCTGTTCGAGTCCGAGGAAGCCCGAGAGGGCATGCTGTCCTTCCTCGAGAAGCGTTCGCCGCGCTGGGTGCCGACGTGACCACGGCACCCACTCGCGAGCCGCAGCAGGACCGCAGCCGCGCGACGCGGGCGAATCTGCTCGAGGCAGCGATCACCTGCCTGGCCGAGCTCGGTTATCACGCGAGCACGGTCGCTGTTGTCGCCGAGCGGGCCGGGGTTTCGCGCGGCGCGGCCCAGCACCACTTCCCCACTCGTGACGCGCTGTTCACCGCGGCGCTCGAGCACGTCACGCGCGTGCGCGCCGAGGAACTGCGGCGCGAGCTCGACGACCTGACGGGCGGCCGTCCGACCACGTCCGACGTCGTCGACATGACGTTCTCGCTCTACAGCGGCGCCCTGTTCCGTGCCGCCCTGGCCCTGTGGGTCGCCGCGGCAGCCGAGCCCGCGTTGCGCGATCAGATCGTGCCGCTCGAAGCGCGCATCGGCCGCGAGATCCACCAGGTCGTGGTCAGCCTGCTCGATGTCGACGAGCGCGACGCCGGCGTGCGCGAGACCGTTCAGGCGACGCTCGACCTCGCCCGCGGCCTCGGCCTGGCGAACCTGCTCACCGACGACTCACGCCGCCGTGCCCGCATCGCGGCGCAGTGGGCGCGCACCCTCGATGTCGTCGTCGGGCGCTAGCTGCCCGACGACGAGACCGAATGCGACGTCGGCTGCGAGACGCAGTGACCCGGCGTCGCGAACACCGTCAGCTTCGTGGGGTGGGCTATCGCTGCTCTCGGGAAAGGATGCGGGCGAGGACGTCGTGGCCCCCCTCCTCGGCACGGTGGCGCGTACCCCGTGACCGAGTCGGCGGCTCAGGTGCCGGCGCGGGCGGATCGAGGTCGAAGTCGGTGAACCGAGAGATCCGCGGCATGCCCGCGAACGGGTCCCCGCCGTCTGTCTGCGGCTGGTCGGATCGTGGCTGCTCGGCATTTTTCGCAGGCGCGGGAGCGGGCGGCGACGGTTGCGCCGCAGTGGGCTCGGCCGGCGGCTCGGACACCGGATCGGCAACCGGCTCGGGAGCGGGCGTCACAACGGGCTGAGGCGACCGGCTGAACAACCGGCTGGGCAACCGGGTCGATCCGATCGATGACGATCTCAGCCTCGTGGATCTCGTGGCTGGCTGCGAGCTCCACGCGCGGCGGCTCGGCCTCGACCGCCGTCTCGCGCAGCTTGCGCAGCTCGGACTGCACCGCCTCGAGGTCCGAGCCGATCAGCCGAGTGGTCTCGATGCGCTCGAGCCGCAGCTGACCGCCGACCTTCTCGACCAGGTCGCTGCGCAGGGCGTTGACCTCGGCGCGCAGGCTCGCGACCTCGCGCGCGAACCCGTCGTGCATCTCGCGGCGCAGCATGAGCTCCAGCTCCTGCTGGAACTCAAGGCGCGCGGCGGCGACGGCCGCACGCTCGATTTCACCGACCTGACGCAGGTCCAGTTCGCGCGACGGCGGCGGAGCAGGCGGCGCGACCTCGCGCGGCTCGGGCGCCCGAGCCGGCAGGCGTGCACCGAACATCGCGTAGGTGCCGAGCAGCAGCCCCCAGAAAGCGGCGATTGCTCCGATCCGGATGTTCTTCGAGTCGTTGCCGGTGACGATGAGCCAGACACCGACGACACCCAGCCCGGCAGCGAGCAGGAACCCGCCGCCACGCAGCAGCGCAGTACGACGAGCAGATCGGGGCACCGGGACAGTTTAGTGGCTCGCCTGTTACGACGAGCAGCCGAACGTCAACCTCCGTTTGGGCGGTCTCTGGGATCGCGGCGATCGCGATTCGGATCGATACCCGCGCGTTCCAGGACGACCCCCGCGACAACCACGAGCAGGGCCGACGCCGTCAAGAAGGTCGCCACCCGGCTGTCGGACGCCGCCGCACGCACGGTGTCGGCATCGGGGAGCACGCGCACCAGCAACGCGACCCCGACGCCGCAGACGGCGGCACCGACCACACAGGACGCCTTGCCGAGCGCTACACAGCGCGCGATCGCGATCGCTGTCATCGGCTTGGCGTAGGCGACATGGCGCACGGCGGCGCGCACCCGACGCGCGATCACCAGTTCGACCAGTCCCAGGGCGGCAAGGGGCACAGGCACGAAATAGCCCAACGGCGGCAGCGAGGAGTACGACGTGCGCAACAACACGTACGCGGTCACCCCGATGATCACGAACGGGACGATCAGGTCGAGTGGGCCGGTGCGGCGCATCTGTGGGCCGCTCAACGCAACTCCAGGTCTGTGCGGCGCACTTCGGTGCGGTCGACCTTCTCGACGAGCTTCGCGATCGGGTCACCACGCAGTTCGGCATCCGGGTCGACGTCGAGCCAGGGGACGAGTACGAATGCTCGCTCGTGTGCGCGCGGGTGCGGAAGCGTCAGCTCGGGATCGTCGCTGCGCTCGTCGTCGACGGCCACCACGTCCACGTCGAGCGTGCGCGGGCCCCATCGGACGTCACGGGTGCGCCCGGCCGCCTGCTCGGCGCTGTGGGCGCGCGTGAGCCAGTCCCGTGGAGTGGCCGCGTCATCGGCGGCGAGCACGATCGCGTTCAGATAGTCGTCCTGCGGGACGGGCCCCCACGGAGGGGTCTCGTACACGGGCGACACCGCGACGACCCACGGGCGCAGTGCGTCCACCGCACCCTGCAGCCGCGCGAGCCGGTCGCCGAGGTTGGACCCTAGAGAGAGGACGACGTTCAACGATCCGCTCCCGGACCGCTCGCTCCGCTCGGGCCCGCTCGCGTCTCGTTCCGCTCCTTCGTCGCGGGCTGCGTTCCCGGCGCTTCGCGCGAGCGCTCATTGCGAGAGCGCCGAATGCGTACCGCAACGTCGGCGAACTGGTGCTCGATCGGCGCCTGCGGCTTGTGCACGGTCACCGTCGCCGCGTCGACGCGAGCGTCGGCGAGACACACGTCGGCGAGGCGGGCCGCGAGCGTTTCGATCAGGTTCACCGGCTCGCCGGCGATCACCGCGGCGAGTGCGTTCGCGAGCACGCCGTAGTCGACGGTGTCCGCGACGTCGTCGCTGTTCGCAGCCGGAGCGGTGTCGACCTCGAGTTCGACATCGACGACGAAGTCCTGACCCTCGCGACGCTCGAAGTCGTAAACCCCGTGGGTCCCCCGGACCGTGAGCCCGGAGAGCGCGATGCGGTCGGCAGAATCAGCCACGTAGCACCGCCGCGATTGCACGTGCGGCATCGACCGACGGGCGCACGTCGTGCACGCGCACACCCCACACGCCCCGCATCGCGCAGTACGCCGTGAGCGCCGTGGTCGCGTCCTCGCGCTCCTCGACCGGACGGGGCTTGTCGTCGGAATCGGCGAGCAGCCCGCCGAGGAACGACTTGCGTGACGACCCGATCAGCACCGGCAACCCCAACCCGACGAGCTGTGCGAGGTCGTGCAGCAACGCCCAGTTGTGTCGCGCGGTCTTCGCGAATCCCAGGCCGGGGTCGATCACGAGTGCTGTTTCATCGACTCCGGCGGCGAGTGCAGCGTCGACTCGTTCGCGCAGTTCGTTTCGCACATCGGCAACGACGTCGTCGTAGTGCGCGAAGTTCTGCATCGTGGCCGAGTGCGCGCGCCAGTGCATGAGGATCCACGGACATCCGGCGGCGCGGACGACCTCGGCCATCGCAGGGTCGCCGAGACCGCCGGACACGTCGTTGACGACCGATGCACCGGCATCGAGCGCCGCGTCCGCAACGCTTGCGTGATACGTGTCGATCGAGGTCGGCACGCCGGCTGCGTGCAACTCGCGCAGCACCGGCAGCACGCGGTGGGCCTCCTCGTCCGCGTCGATGCGCGCCGCGCCGGGACGGGTCGACTCGCCACCGACATCGACGAGATCCGCGCCGTCGCGGTGCAGTTGCACGCCGTGCTCGACCGCGTCGTCGAGGTCGGTCCACCGTCCGCCGTCGGAGAACGAGTCCGGCGTCACGTTGAGTACGCCCATCACGATGATGCGTTCGGAGTTGCGCGGCAGGCCCATGCTCGACCCGATCAGATTCGTCCGATGATCAGGTTCAGTGCCTCGGCGCGGGTGCGTGGATCTGTCTGCATGATGCCGCGCACCGCGGAGGTCACCGTCGTCGTGCCGGGCTTGCGCACACCGCGCATCGCCATACACAGATGCTCGGCCTGGACGACGACGATCACGCCCCGCGGCTGCAGCCGGGTCATCACGGCGTCAGCCACCTGCGAGGTCAACCGTTCCTGCACCTGCGGCCGCCGCGCGTACAGGTCGACCACGCGCGCCAGCTTCGACAATCCGGTGATGCGCCCGTCCATGCCGGGGATGTAGCCGACCGCCGCCGTACCGTGCCACGGGACGAGGTGGTGCTCGCACGTCGAGTACAACGCGATGTCCTTGACGAGAACGAGTTCGTCGTGGCCCTCGTCGAAGGTCGTCTCGAGCACCTCGTCCGGGTCGACGAACAGCCCCGACATCGTTTCGGCATAGGCCTTCGCGACCCGGCGCGGCGTCGACTTCAGTCCGTCGCGGTCGGGATCCTCGCCGATGGCAAGCAGCAGTTCGCGAACCGCTGCCTCAGCACGATCGAGGTCGACGCCGTCGCCCGGATTCACCCGCCGGTGCCCGGACCGAAGACACCGGGCTGTTGCACCGGCGTCCCCGCGGGCTGGGGCGCGTTCGCGTCCGGAGTCATACCGGGCTGGGCGTGCCGGCCGTTCGCGCCGTTCTTCGTCAGCGACGGCGGGATGTCGACCGGCGGCCGATCACTCGGCGTGCGCTTGCCGAACGACCCGACCGTGTTGTGCGGCGGACGCTTGTGCACTGCGCTGAGGATGCGTTGGAGGTCTTCCTTGCCGAGCGTCTCGTGCTCGATCAACTCCAGCACCATCGCGTCGAGCGCGTCGCGGTACTGCATGAGGATCTCCCACGCCTCGTCGTGCGCACGCTCGATGAGCTCGCGCACCTCGGAGTCGATGTCGGAGGCGATCTCTTCGGAGTAGTCGCGCTGGTGCCCGTAGTCGCGGCCCATGAACGGCTCGGCATCGCCCGTGCCGTACTTCACCGCTCCGAGCTTCGGACTCATGCCGTACTCGGTGATCATCGCGCGAGCGAGCTTGGTCGCCTTCTCGATGTCGTCGGACGCACCGGTCGTCGGCTCATGGAAGACGAGTTCCTCTGCCGCACGCCCGCCCAGGGCATAGACGAGTTGGTCGAGGATCTCGGCGCGCGTCTGCTGGTAGCGGTCTTCGAGCGGCAGCACGAGCGTGTGCCCGAGCGAGCGTCCACGCGGCAGGATCGTCACCTTGTGCACGGGGTCGAGATTCGGCATCGCCCACGCGGTCAGCGCGTGTCCGGCCTCGTGATAGGCGGTGACCCGCTTCTCCTTGTCGCTCATCGCGCGGGTCTTGCGTTCCGGCCCGGCGATGACGCGGTCGATCGACTCTTCCAACGCCTCGTTGGTGATCAGCCGACCGTTGTTCCGCGCGGTGAGCAGCGCTGCCTCGTTGATGACGTTGGCGAGGTCGGCACCGGTGAAGCCCGGCGTGCGACGCGCGATGATGCTCAGGTCGACGTCGGCAGCGAAGGGCTTGCCCTTCGCGTGGACCTTCAGCACTGCCTCGCGGCCGATGACGTCGGGCGGGCCGACGGCGATCTGCCGGTCGAAGCGGCCGGGGCGCAGCAGCGCCGGATCAAGGATGTCGGGACGGTTGGTCGCGGCGATCAGGATCACGCCGCCCTTCACATCGAAGCCGTCCATCTCGACGAGCAACTGGTTCAGCGTCTGCTCGCGCTCGTCGTGACCGCCGCCCAGCCCGGCACCGCGATGGCGGCCGACCGCGTCGATCTCGTCGACGAAGATGATCGCCGGCGCGTTCGACTTGGCCTGCTCGAACAGGTCGCGCACGCGGGAGGCACCGACACCGACGAACATCTCGACGAAATCGGAACCCGAGATCGAGTAGAACGGCACGCCGGCCTCGCCGGCGACCGCGCGTGCGAGCAGCGTCTTGCCGGTACCGGGCGGGCCGTAGAGCAGCACGCCCTTCGGGATCTTCGCGCCGATCGCCTGGAACTTCGCGGGATTGGCGAGGAACTCCTTGATCTCTTGCAGTTCCTCGATCGCCTCGTCGGCGCCGGCGACGTCGCTGAAGGTCGTCTTGGGGGTGTCCTTGCTGACGAGCTTGGCCTTCGACCGGCCGAAGCTCATCACGCGGTTGCCGCCGCCCTGCACCTGGCTCATCACGAAGAACAGCACGCCCACGATCAGCAGGATCGGCAGCAGGCTGATCAGGATCGACAGCCAGGCGTTTTCCTTCGTGATGGACGTGCGCCAGTCGAGCGCCTTGCCGTTCGAGCCCTTGGCCGCGTTGAGCACGTTGACGACGGTGGTGTCGGCGCCCGACGGATACTGCGTGCTGATCTTGGTTGCGCCGTCGACCGTGTGGCCGCCCGCGAGAGTGATCTCGAGCGACTGTTCCTTGTCCTGCACGATCACCGAGGACGCGTCGCCGTTGCGGATGGCCTGCAGCGCCTGGGCAGTGCTCACCCCGTGGTAGTCGCTGCCGCTCGAGAGCAGCTGCGGCAGGATGAGGAAGGCGAACAGGATCACGGCGGCCCAGAGCCACCACGACCGCAGAATGCGTTTGCGATTCATATCGTCTTGACGAACGGCGCGGCGTCCGTGTTCCTCCTGCAGGGCGGGCTGTGTTCTACCCGACGGTACACGTTCAGTTTGCGTAAACTGCGGGCTTCAACCGCCCGATATAGGGCAGATCGCGGTACCGCTCGGCGTAGTCGAGGCCGTAGCCGACCACGAACTCGTTGGGGATGTCGAATCCGACGTACTTGACCGGCACGTGCACCTTGACCGCGTCCGGTTTGCGCAGCAACGCGACCACCTCGATCGACGCGGGTTGGCGCGCGGTCAGGTTCTTCAGCAGCCACGACAGGGTCAGGCCCGAGTCGATGATGTCCTCGACGATGAGCACGTGCTCACCGGCCACGTCGCGGTCGAGGTCCTTCAGGATGCGCACGACCCCGGAACTGGTGGTGCCCGTGCCGTACGAGCTGACGGCCATGAACTCCATCGTGGACGGGCGCTGCAGTGCGCGTGCCAGGTCGGACATGAACATCACCGCGCCCTTGAGCACGCCGACCAGCAGCGGTTCTCGATCGCCGTAGTCGATGTCGATCTGCTCGGCGAGCTCAGTGGTCTTGGCTTGGATCTGCTCCGCCGAGACGACCACGTCGTCGATGTCGGCGTCGAGTGCGCTCAAAGGTCGTCTCCACGGGGGGTTGCTGCGTCCCGGACGAGTGTTCCAGACGCCCGCCGGACGCCGACACTGCCCGGTAGGGCGATCGCTTTCTGTCCGTGCCACCCGGTGACCAGGGCGTCGAGTCGCTCGACGTGTTCGGCCGTGACCTCCGTCGCACCACCCGCCAGTGCCCACGCCCGCAGCAGCCGGGTGCGCACGGCCTTGGGCAGCACCTCGAGCCTCGTCACCTCGAGGGTGTCGGGCAGGTGTTCGTCGACGAGCGCGGACAGCGCATCGTCGTCGTCCTGCAATTGGGACGCGGTGCGGGCCAGCGCCTCGGCGACACCGCCCTGCAGAACGTCCTCGAGCAGCGGCAGCACCTCACGCCGCAGCCGCACGCGTTGCAGGGAGTGGTCGTCGTTGTGCGGGTCGTCCCAGTAGTCGAGGCCGAGCGCGCGGCACGCCGCCTCGGTCGTCGACCGGCGCAGGCCGAGAAGCGGCCGCAGATATCGGCCCGATCGCGTGCGCATGCCCGCGATGGATCGGGCGCCCGAGCCGCGACCGAGGCCGAGCAGCACCGTCTCGGCCTGGTCGTCGAGCGTGTGCCCGAGCAGCACGTCGCGTCCGAGCGCATCGGCGACAGCGTCGAGGGCTGCGTATCGGGCGGTGCGCGCCGCGGCTTCGCGTCCGCCGTCGGCGCCGACACGGACGCGCGACGATCTCGACGGGGTCGAAGCCGAGTTCGTAGCCGAGTTCGGCGACGCGAGCGGCTTGCGCGACCGATCCGTCCTGCAGCCCGTGATCGATGGTGACCAGCGCTGCACGTCCGCGGCGCTTCGAAGGCGACAGCCGCGGCGAGCGCCAGTGAATCGGCACCGCCCGAGCATGCGACGAGTACCGGATCGGTGACGAACGGACGCACGGCGCGCCGGACGGCCGCGACCGCCGGATGCGGGCCGGCCATTACTCCACTTCGACCCTGTACTGGTCGTGATCGGGCCGCAGCCGCAGCCGATACAGGGTCAAAGTCGCGAACCGATCAGGCGTGGACGCGCTTGATCCAGCTCAACGGTTCGCCGATCTCGGCCTTGGTCGGCAGCGTCTGCCGCGAGGTCCAGATCGCGTTGAAGCCGTCGAGCCCGACGCGGTCGATGACGGTGCGGACGAACGCCGATCCGTCGATGTACTGGCGTGTCTTGGCCTCGAGCCCGAGCAGGCGCCGCAGCGCGCGGTCCAGCGCGTTGCCGCCCTTGCGGCGGCGGGCGGCGAACCGCTTCTCGATCGCCTCCTGGGACGGGATGACCTTCGCCGGGACCGCGTTCATGACGTACTCGGCGTGCCCCTCGACCAGCGACATGAAGGCGGTGATCCGGTCGAGCACGATGCGCTGCTCGGGTGTCGCCACGACGGCCATGAGGCCCTCGCCGTCGCCCTGCCCGCGCACGACCTTGACCAGCTCGCCGACGGCGCCGGACAGTCGCCGCCGCAGCGCTGCAGGGTCGGTGTCGGTCGCGTCGGTGAGCGCGTCGACCTCGTCCTGCATGTGCTGGCGCAACCAGGGGACGGCGGTGAACTGCACCCGGTGCGTGACCTCGTGCAGGCACACCCAGAGCCGGAAGTCGGCCGGGGCGACCTTGAGCTGGCGCTCGACGGCGACGATGTTGGGGGCCACGAGCAGCAATTGGCCGCCCGTGCGGTCGAAGAACTCGAACTGGCCGAGCACCTTGCCCGACAGGAACCCGAGCACGAGGCCGAGCTGTACGCCGGTGAGCCGCCCGCCGATCCCCTCGGCGACACGTCCGACCGGGTTGTCGGCGGCCAGCTTGTCGACCAGCGGCGTGAGCACGGCACGCATGCCGCTGGTGTTCGCATCGATCCACGCCGGCCGGTCGATGACCCGGGTGACGGCGGTGACCTTCGGCTCGTCGAGGCCGGTCAACTCGGCGACATGGCCGGCCGCGCGGGAGGTGGCCTGGTAGAGCTCGCCGACCGCTTCGTCGGCCTCGGTGCGGGTCGCGCTGGGCGGAGGCGGGCTGAACCGCTTGGCTGCCCGAGCGGCCACGTCCCAATCGATGAGCGAGCCCACGTCCCCGACCCTACCGGCCCGACCTGAGCAAACCTGCCGGCAACGTCATCCGCAACCGCAGCGGCTCAGCGCGCTGCCGAGTTGGTCGAGGGCCGCTTCGGCGCCGTCGGTGCCGACGGCGCGGTCGGCGTCGAAGGAGAACAGCAACAGCCGGCCGGACTTGTCACGCACCATCCCGGCCAGCGAGGAGACGGTCGACAAGGTGCCTGTCTTGGCTCGAAGGCGCCCGGCTGCGAACCGCTCGGCGCCGGCGGTGTAGCGCTCCTGCAGGGTGCCGCTCCAGCCGGCGACGGGCAGCATCGACGCGATCAGGTGCAGCTGCGCCGCGGCCGGTGGCCCGTAGCCGGCGATCAGGCGAAGCACCGACACCAGTGCGGCCGGCGAGACGCGGTCGCCGGAGGACAACCCGCTGCCGTCGAACATGCCGGCCCCGACGTGCGCGCCGAGCCGGCCGAGGACGGTGCGGATCGCGGAGACGGCACCGCTGAACGACGCCGGTTTGTGTTCGGCGAGCGCAACCTGCCGAGCCAGGACGTCGGCGATCACGTTGTCGGAGGTCTGCAGCATCTCGTCGATCAGCTCCGCGAGGGGCGCGGAGCGCACGCTGGCGACCTGCTTCGCGCCGGCGGGCGCCTTGCCCGCGGTCACCGGCAGGTTGGCGTTGCCGAGCAACTTGGCCAGCGCCAGGCCGGCGTCGAGATCGGGTTTGGTGCTGCGGGCATAGCCGGGTGCGGCGATCACGGCGGCGTCGCTCATGATCGCGGTGATCGGTGCCGCATAGTCGGTGCCGATGTCGGATGCGTCCCAGTGCGGCGAGACGGACGGCCCGGTGAACAGCGACCCGTCCACGATGATCTTGCGGACGGTGACGTGCTTCGCGCGCAGCTGCTGGACGAGCGACGACATCCGGGCCGCACCGAGGTAGGTCGTCGGTTTGCCCGGCGCGGCCGCCGCCAGCGTCGGGTCGCCGCCGCCGACGAGCACGATCGTGCCGTTGCCGGCGTCGTCGACGGTCGTGGTGAACCGGTCGGTCGGCTTGTGCACCGCGAGGATGGCCGCCGCAGTGAGCAGCTTTCCGGTCGAGGCCGGCGCCGCGGGGGTGCTGCCTGAATCGTTGAAGAGCACCTTGCCGGTCTGCGCGTCGATCACGCGGCCCAACAGCCGTCCGCCGAGGCCCGGCGCGTGCGCGAGAGCGCCGATCGCGCGGCGAACACCGGCCGGCGTCGGTGCGGTGCCGTTTGAGCCGTCCGAGCCGGTCGGGCCCGGGCCGGGCGTGGCCGCCAGCGCCCCGATGGCGGCAGGCACTGTCGGACGGGGTGGCGCCGGCTTGGCATTCGCGTGCTTGATGCCGCGCGCGACGCCGAATCCGAGCGCGAAAGCGGCCACGAGCACGACGATGGTGATGGCGCAGACCACGGCCAGGCGCCGACCGTGCCGAGGCGTTCCCACGATGCGTCAGACTATGTCCGTCCCGACCCGCCGTAGAGGAGCCCCACCGTGGAGTTCGACGTCTTGATCGAGATCCCGCGCGGTAGCCGCAACAAGTACGAGGTCGATCACGATTCCGGACGCATGCGACTCGACCGCACGCTGTTCACGTCCACGCAGTATCCGGCCGACTACGGCTACATCGAGGACACGCTCGGTGACGACGACGATCCGCTCGACGCGATGATCGTGATCCACGGCGATCCGCTGTTCCCGGGCGTGCTCGTACGGTGCCGCGCCATCGGCATGTTCAAGATGACCGACGAGAAGGGCGGCGACGACAAGTTGTTGTGCGTGCCCGTGTCCGACCCGCGGCTCGAGCACCTGCGCGACATCCACCACGTGCCGGAGTTCGACCGGCTCGAGATCCAGCACTTCTTCGAGGTCTACAAGGACCTCGAGCCCGGCAAGTCCGTCGAAGGGGCGGAGTGGGTCGGCCGCGTCGAGGCCGAGAAGGAGATCGAGCGCTCACGCCAGCGGTTCCTGGACGCGGGCGGCTATTCGGCCGGCCACTCCGGCCACTGACGGATCGTCACCGTCGTCGCGGGCCCGATCATTCCCCGACTGCCGTGATCCGCACCGGTCGATACGAGAAGAAGTGACCTCTGCCGGGACGTGCGCAGGTCAACCCGTCCGCGTCGACGCGACGCACCTGCACGAGCACCTCGAGCTCGCCGTGCGGGCCGGCCAGGCGCACGCTCGCCTGTCCGTCGATCACCGGCGTCGCGGTGAGCACGCGCAACGCGGTCGCCTGGCGGATGCCGAGGTGCTCGTAGCCGAACGCGAGCGCGGCCTGGGCGGGCGGCACGAGACCGATCCGACCGCGCACCAACGCACCTACGACTTCGCCGGCTTCCGCGGCGGCGACGAACTCCGGCGCTGCGAACGGGAGCACACGTCCGTACATGAGCCCGCTCGGCAGCATCAGGACGTTGGCAGCGAACCGTTCGCCGCCGAGGTGGCTGCACTCCCAGACCCGACCGGGGCGTAGCTCGGCCAGCGCCGCGGCAACGGGGCGCCCGCGCAGCGCGCAGCAGGTGTCGTGCTTGCTGTGCGCGCACACCAGATACAGCGGCGCGTCGTCCGGTTGGCCGGCCGACCCGTCGAGCGGCAGGTCGAGCAACTCGCGGTCGTCGTGGTACTCGCCGCGCCACACCGACTGGCGCCCGTCGCGCGTGTCGGCGAGATACCAGCTGCGCACCGTCCCCTTGGGTGTGCGGCCCGGCCGGCGGATCGCGAGCACGCGCACGCCGGCGCTTCCGGCGCGTGCCTCGAGCGCGGTTGCGACCTCGGCGTCGAAACGCGACTCGCGCAGCCCGCGATGGCCCCACGGCCCGGGTTGTTCGACCAGCAGCAGCCGTGCTGCCGGGAACGCGGTGCCGAGCATCGGGTCGCCGCGCAGCTGCGCGTGCAGCGCGCACCGGTTCGCCGACTCGCGGGGCTGCGGACCGCGGTGGGCGCCGCGATCAGCCAGGGACGATCACGCCCTCGCGCAGCAGCCGCCGCGCCACGACCAACTGGTCGTCGCGGTCGAGGCCGGTCAGCTGTGCCGGCGTGAACACCTCGCGGGACAGGACGAGCTTCAGCGCGTCGGCTGTCTCGATCGGCAGCGTCACGCGGCGATCGAGCAGCGCGATCGTGACGTGCTCGGCGTCGGTCGTGACTCGCACCCGCAAAGCGCCGCGCAGCCGCAACGGCGAGTCGTGGTCGAGCGCGTCGGCAGCGGCGAGCTGTGCGAGCGGCGCGACCGGTTCGGGACGGGTCTGCTGGCGCAACCTGTCGCCGACGCCGGATGCGATCTCGTCCGCACCCACCGCGTCGAGTTGGGTGTGCAACGCGGCAACGGTCGCGTCGAGTTCGGCGGCGAGCACGGCCGGGTCGTCGAGGTCGACTCCCATCGGCAATGACGTGCGCAGTTGCGGGTCACGCTCGGCGAGCTCGAGCAGCCGCTGCACGAGCGTGTAGCGGGTGAGCGGGTGGATGCCCACGGTCAGATGGATCGACGTCTCGCCGAGCGCCTCGGCGGCGTGGATCGTGCCGCGCGGCAGGTACAGCGCGTCGCCCGGTTCGAGCACGATGTCGAGCAGCGGGTCGGTCTCGGCACGCGCCGCGACCTCGGCGCGCGATTTCTCCCAGTTCTGGTTGTCGAGCGGGGCGGGCACGACCGGCTCGTGCAGTTGCCAGCGCTTACGTCCCGACACCTGCAACACGAACACGTCGTGGACGTCGTAGTGCGGTGCGAAACCACGGTTCTGGGGCGGGGTGATGTAGGCGTTGATCTGGACGGGGTGGCCGAGCTCGTCGGCCAGCTGCGATCCGAAGCGGACCAGCGGCGGCCACGTGCGGTGCAGACCCTGCAGGACGAGCGTGGCCCCGTCCGCGAGTTGCGCCAGCACCCGGTCGTCGGCGGCCTGATCGGCGATCCCGGCGCCCGCTCCCCCGCCGCGGGTGAACTGCTTGGCGTTGAGGACGGTGCCGTCCTTGGCCATGCGCAGGAAGGGCGTGCGCAGACCGCGCTCGGAGACGAGCTCGTCGACGGCGCCGGGGTCGAACAGGTCACCGAACGGGTGGGCCAGTTCGGCGGCGCGTGTCAGCAGCGGCGCCTGCCCCCAGAACTGCTCGGCGAACTGTGGCGACGACAAGACGGTGCAGCGCCGAAGCGCTGCACCGTCATGTCGGCTCCTCATCGCTCGCTCACGAGCCGCTCGCTTCGCTCGGGCCCGTTCGTGAGCGATCCGCGCCTTGCGGCGCGGACGATGCCTTTTGGTTCGCTCCGCAAGCGTCGCTCACGCAGAACCGTCAGCTCCGCCGTCGCCGCCGCCGCTGGCGTGTCCGTCGGCTCCGCTGTCACCAGCCGAACCGTCGGCACCACCGTCGCCGCCCGGCGAGTCGGCGTGGCCGTCTGCGCTGGCGTCGGCGCCGCCATCGGCGCCACTGTCCTTGTCGGCCTCGGCGTCAGCGCCGCCGTCGGCACCGCTGTCCTCGTCGAACGTGCCCGAAGTCATGTCGTCGTCGTCCATATCCGTCTCCTTCGCCTCTCCTTCGCCCCAACGGCCCCGTCTGGCCGCTCGGTTGGCTCCTACCCTGCGGTCATGGCGCGGTAACCGCGCGCTCACCCACGTGCAGGGCGACGATTCCGCCGGTGAGATTGCGGTAGCGCACCTCGCGCCATCCGTTGGCCGCGATCGTGCGGGCGAGCTCGTCCTGTCGCGGCCAGGCCCGGATCGAATCCGCCAGATAGACGTAGGCCTCCGCATTGGTCGCCACGCGACGGGCGATCCACGGCAGCAAGCGCATCAGGTAGTTCAGGTACACGAATCGGAACGGCGCGAATGTCGGACGGCTGAACTCGCACACGACCAGGCGACCGCCGGGCCGAACGACCCGCGCAAGCTCGCGCAGCGCCTGCGCCGGGTCAGCAACATTGCGCAGCCCGAACGAGATCGTCACCGCGTCGAACACCCCGTCGGCGAACGGCAGATGCATCGCGTCGCCGGCAACGAAGCGGACGGCGCGGCGGCGGCGCGACGCCCGTCCAGCGCGCAACATGCCCAGCGAGAAGTCGCACGCGACGGCCGTAGCGCCGCTGCGCAGCATCTCGGCGGTCGACACTCCGGTCCCTGCCGCGAGGTCGAGCACCAGGTTGCCCCGCTCGAGTTCGAGGCATTGCCGGGTGCGCTTGCGCCAGCGGCGGTCGAGGCCGCCGGACAGCACAGTGTTGGTCAGGTCGTAGCGGCGGGCGACGCCGTCGAACATGGCCGCGACCTCGCGCGGAGCCTTGTCGAGGGTCGCCTTCACCACGCGGCCATTGTGTCAGCCACTACGCCGGGGCCGGTTCGCGCGTCGTGCCCACGGCGGTGTTGCGCGCCAGGCGGATCGCGCCGGCGATCACGACCGAGAGGCACAGCGCGTAACCGATCACGTGCCCGACCGAGAGCGGGATGTGCTCACGCAACAAGAGTGCTCCGATCAGCACGGCGACGAACGGATCCGTTGCCGAGTTCGCCGGCAGCGTCGCGGCGAGTTGCCCCACCTGGAACGACACCTGGGTCAGCACGATCCCGGAGACACCGAGCAGGACGATGCCGATCAACGGGATGACGCCGCGTCCCGTGGTCACCAGCCCGCTGTATCCGCGGCGCTCGACCACGTCCGAGAGTCCGTCGACGAACGCACCGAGCGTGCCGAAGAACATCCCGGCGACGGCGCCGTACACCGCGCCGCGTACGACCGCACGCAGAGACCGCACCGACAACGCGACCGTCGCGCCGACGGCGAGCACGATCAGCACGGTGAGCGCGAAGTACCTCGCCTTCGGTGCGTGACCCGCCCCCGGCGTGCCGATCAGGATGAGGAAGCCACTGAGCCCGGCGACTATCGCGAGGCTGCTGAGGTAGTCGATCGCCGTTGGACGCGGCCCGCCGAGCAGCCAGCCGACGATCAGGGCGACCGGCAACATCAACACGACAAGGGGCTGGATCACCACCACCGGTCCCGCCGCGAGGGCCGCGGCGTTGAGCACGAACCCCACGAAGTCACCCAGCACGGCCGCGACCCACACCGGGTCGCGAAGCAGCCGCAACAGGTGTCGCGCGTCCTCCTCGCCCTCGTTGTGCGAGGCGCGGTGTTGCACGACGATCGTGCTGCCGTAGACGAGTGAGGACGCCACCCCGAGGGGGACGGCGACCGCGAGTGACATTCGGCGAGACTAACCGGCGGCCGTGGTCACGCCGCCGCGCCGCACAGGACGACCATGGCGACTGTCCAGCCGACGAGCAGCACGATCATGAGAATCGACCCCATGATCACGCGTCGCTCGACGTGTCCGATCCAGTTCCCGCTCGGGTCGCGGTCGAGGTCGTAGGGGAACGAGCTCACGCACAGCGCCCGTTCCGGCTTGCGCTTGTCGGCGAGGATCACACCGTTGTCGTATGCCAGCCCGTGCAAGGTCAAGACGTTGCTCGTCCCGCCGAGTTGGTACGTGATCTTCGTCGTCGTGCCCGGTCCGCTGTACCAGCGGCGCTCGATCTGCCAGCCGTGCGCTTGGGCAAGTCGGACGTTCTGATAGGTCACGCCGCTGTAGTAGCTGCCGACACTGGCGACGTCGACGTTCGTCACGGTGGCCGGCTCGCCCCACTTCAACAGCGCGAGCCGTGTCCCCTCGCCGCGCAAGCGCCAGACGAGGACTGCGACGAGCGTGACCACCGCGGTGATCGCCCCGGCGATCGGGACGGTGATCCAGAGCGCGATGGGCGCAATGGCGACCATGAACAGGGTCCACGCGACCCACCAGCTCCAGGGCAGCGCCATCGCCTTGAAGGCGGACGGGACCGCGCGCGGGGCCGGGGCGAGCGAGGTGTCGACGACGGGCGGCGCGGGCGTGCGCAGCCACGTCGGTTGGGACGCGAACTGCGGGGGCGCCACGACGTGATTCGGCGGCGGCGCCGGCGTGTGATTCGGCGGCGGCACCGGCGCGTGGTTCTGCGACGCGCCGGCCTGGGCCTCGGCCAGCTCGGCCTGCAGCGCCTGGACCTTGGCGTCGGCAAGCTCGCGTTGCAGCCGGATCACCCGCTGGTCCGGTGTTTCCTCCCCCACGAAGGCGGAATGTAGTCCGCTCAGCTCGCCGTGACCACGGGCAAAAGGGGCAGAGCTGTGGAGCTGAAGTGCGAGTGCACGCGGGCGTCGATCGGGTCGTCAGCCGGGTCGGTGTGCACGGCGATGTGGCGGTAGAGGGTGTCGCGCTGCGCGGGAATGCGCCCGGCGCCGCGGATGAGCTCGATCAGCTCGGTGCGGTTGCTCCGGTGCCGCGCGCCGGCGGACGACACGACGTTCTCTTCGAGCATCACCGAGCCGAGGTCGTCGGCGCCGAAGTGCAGGGTCAGCTGGCCGATGTCCTTACCGGTCGTGAGCCACGAGCCCTGCAGGTGATTGATGTTGTCGAAGAACAGCCGCGCGACCGCGACCATGCGCAGGTATTCGAGGCTGGTCGCCTGCGTGCGTCCCTTGAGATGGTTGTTCTCGGGCTGATAGGTCCACGGGATGAAGCTGCGGAATCCGCCGGTGCGGTCTTGCACGTCGCGGATCATGCGCAGGTGCTCGATGCGCTCGGCGTTGGTCTCGCCCGTCCCCATCATGAACGTGGCAGTCGATTCGAGGCCCTCTTCGTGCGCGGTCTCCATCACCTGCAACCAGATCTCGCCCTTCTCCTTGAGCGGGGCGATGGCGGTGCGGGGTCGGTCGACGAGGATCTCGGCGCCGGCGCCGGCGAACGAGTCGAGGCCGGCCACCTTGAGGCGCTGGACGACGCTGCGGTGGTCGATACCTGACGTGCGCCCGATGTGCACGACCTCCGACGCGCCGAGGCTGTGCAGCACCAACTGCGGGTAGTCGCGCTTGATCGCGCTGAAGGTCTGCTCGTACCACTCGATGCCGAGCTCGGGTGAGTGCCCGCCCTGCAGCATGATCTGGGTGGCGCCGAGGTCGACCGCCTCGCCGCAGCGGCGCAGCAATTCGTCCAGGCTGTGCGTCCAGCCCTCTTCGTGGTTGGGCGCACGGTAGAACGCGCAGAACTTGCACGCGGTCACGCAGACGTTGGTGTAGTTGATGTTGCGGTCGATGATGTAGGTCGCGATGTTGTCGGGATAGCGCGTTCGGCGCACCGTGTCGGCGGCCCGACCGAGCGCGTGCAACGGCGCGTCGGTGTAGAGCGCGAGCGCTTCCTCGGGCGTGATGCGTCCGCCGCCGGCAGCGCGATCGAGTACGTCCTGCACGCGATGAGCGTACTTGTGGGGCTGCCGCCGTCCGTCGCCCGCCTTTCCCCGCTGGTGCTCGCCTTGTGCCGCTCCAACCGACCACACGCGGGGAAAGCGGCGGAGGTTTCCCCGCCAGTGCTCGCTTTGCGATGGCCGAACCGACTACCAGCGGGGAAACGGGTGGTGCAACGTGGACGACGGGTGGCCGCATCATTCTTCGTGGAGGGCGAATGCAGCTCGACGAGGTGATCGCCGACCTGATGCGCGCATCGGGAGATCGGCTGCTCCGCCTTGCCTATCAGCTGTGCCACGACCGGGCCGGAGCGGAGGATCTCGTGCAGGAGGCGCTCACCCGCGTGTACGGGAGCTGGTTGCGCAGGTCGCCCACGATCGACAACCGCGAGGCGTACGTTCGTCGCGCGATCCTCAACGAGTACCTGCGCCGGCGCCGCCTGCGCTCGGCATCGGAGCTGGTGACCGACGACGTGCCGGACGTCGGCACGGACGCCGTCGACGTCGCTGCGCGTGAAGACCTGTGGCGGGCCCTCGGGACGTTGCCGCCGCGGCAGCGTGCCGTGCTGGTGCTGCGCTACTACGAGGACCTGCCCGATCGCGAGATCGCTGTGCTCATCGGCGCGAAGGAACCGACCGTGCGCAGCCTCGCCGCGCGGGCCCTCACTGCACTGCGCACTTCGCGGCTTGGCCGAGGAGCCGTCATGATCGAGGACGAGCTGCGGTCGGTGATGGCAGCGCACGACGAGGATGCACCGCTCGCCGAGGGTTTCACGCCCCTCGTGCGCCGCGATCGACGCCTGCCGAGCGTCGTGGCCGCCGTCGTCGTGATCGCGCTGCTCGTCACTGGTTCGGCGTGGTGGCGGTCAAGCGCGCCCGCACACCAAAGCTCGGCCGACGGCAGACCACCGGGCTTCGGTGGCGATTTGGGGGCAGGACGGCACATCACGTGTCCGAGGGTGGATGGTGGCGGTTCCGGGTACTGGGTGCCCGATACCTCGCACGCGCCACGGAACGTGCTCGTCCCGCGCGCAACGCCGGATTCGGCCACGGTCTGCGCCTACCAAGGCGAATCCGGGTCCGGCACCCTCACGGGTCAAACGGTGCTCGGCGGAAGCCTGAGCTCGATCACGGCCGCCCTCCGCTCGGTGAAACCACACCGTGACGGCGACTACCTCTGCACTCTCGAATCGGTCCCGACCGACATCGACAGCTATCTGGTCAGGCTGACCTATGGCCGGTCTGTCGTATGGGTGGCAGCTCCAGGAAACGGTTGCCTGGCTACGAGCAACGGGCGATACATCGGTGCGACGAACCTGCGGACCGCCGCCGCGCAGGCATACCGCTTCGGTGTCTGGGACACCGATCCGTCACTGCAGAAACTGTGCGAGGTCGCGCCGAACGTACACGCGTCGCGAACTCTGCCCCTCCACCCGACGGGCCTGACACTGTGTGTCATCGGCAACTCAACGACCGTCTACCGCTTCGACAAGGCTCAACTCGACCAAGCCAGTCTCGGTATCGCGGGGAGGTACGACGGCTACCTTGCTCGCGCTCCGCGCGACGCCGTGTGCGGCACGCTCGACACCGCCAGGCAGCGGATCGTCGCGCGGCTCACTTACCGCGACCGGCACGAGGCAGTCCTGGTCGGCACGCCGTCGTGCATTGCCGCCGACGGCGGTGTCGCGGTGACGGGCAAATTCGCAGCTCGCGTGTTCTCGCTGCTGTACTTCGCTCCCTCGTACCTGCGCTGAAGTCAACCACGCTCGAGGGTGCGCAGCGCGGGACGGACGGACTCGAGCACGTCGTGCGCGCTGGGCGGGCCGTCGGTGGCGGCGAGCTGGCCGGCGACGCCGTGCAGGTACGCACCGCACGCTGCCGCCAGCGGCGCGTCGATGCCGGACGCGAGCAGCGACCCGATCAGCCCGCTCAGCACGTCGCCGCTCCCGGCGGTGCCGAGCCACGGCGTGCCGGTCGGATTGACGAACGCAGAACCGTCGGGCTGCGCGACGATCGTCGCGTTGCCCTTGAGCAGCATGGTCACGCCGAGGTCGGCGGCGGCGCGCCGAGCCGCGCCGAGGCGATCGTCGCCGACCGGCCCGGCGATGCGCTCGAACTCGCGATCGTGCGGCGTCAGCACCGTCGCAGCCGAACGATCGAGCAGCTCGCGATGCGACGCCAATACGGTCAGGCCGTCCGCGTCGACGATCACCGGCACGTCGGTAGCCAGCACGTCACGCAGCAACGCGAGCGCATCGTCGTCGGTTCCCATCCCCGGTCCGACGACCCACGCCTGCACCCGCAACTCGGACGGCCGCTCCCCCGCCTGCACGACCACCTCGGGGAATCGAGCGCGGATCGCATCAGGCACCGACCCGGCGTAACGCACCATGCCCGAGCCGCCGTGCAACGCAGCCCCGGTGCACAGCACGCCTGCACCGCCGTACTGCGGTGAACCTGCGACCACGCCGACGACTCCGCGGGTGTACTTGTCATCGGTCGCGCCGGGCACCTGCAGGGCCGCTTGCACGTCGGCGGCCTCGAGCACGTGCGCAGCAGCAGCGGGCAGGTCGAGACCGATGTCGACCAGCCGCACCTGGCCGGAAAGCTCTGCACCCGCGCCGACGACCAGTCCAGTCTTCAGGGCGCCGAACGTAACTGTCACGTCAGCGCGTACCGCAGCGCCGTCGACAACTCCGGTGTCCGCATCGACGCCGCTGGGAAGGTCGACGGCGACGGTGTGCGAGTCGCGCGCAGCCTCGGCCAGCGCGGCCGCGTCGGCACGCAACCCGCCCGATCCGCCGATGCCGAGCATCCCGTCGATGACGAGATCGGCCGCCACGTGCGCAGGCTCGGCCGACGCGACCCGTCCCCCGGCCCGGCGCAACGCCGCGAGCCCACCGGCGTGCGCCCGCTCCGGCGACAGCAACAACGCCGTCACTCGCGCGCCCCGCGCCGCCAGCTGCGCTCCTGCGTACAGCGCGTCCCCACCGTTGTTCCCGGCGCCGACGAGCAACGTGATGCGCGTCCCGTAGACCGAGCCGAGCAGTTGCGCGCACTGCGTCGCGAGCCCGGTCGCCGCGCGCTGCATCAACGCGCCCTCGGACAACCGCGCCATCAGCGCCTCTTCGGCGGCGCGTACCTGATCGACCGTGTAGATGCCGTGCATGTCCTCAGTCTGCCGACTCGGCGATCACGGTCGCGGCGGCGATCCCGCCGTCGTGCGACAACGACACGTGCCAGCGCGTGACGCCCAACGACGAGGCGCGCTCGGCGACCGTGCCGCGCACGGTCAGCGACGGACGTCCCGCGTCGTCGGTGCGCACCTCGGCATCGGTCCAGTGCATGCCGCCGCCCGCACCCAGCGCCTTCGCCAACGCCTCCTTGGCAGCGAATCGCGCGGCGAGGGACTCGGCGCTGCGCGGCTCGCCGTGCCCGGTCGTCAACTCGGTTGCGGTGAACAGCCGCTGCGCCAGTGCCGGCGAGCGCTGCAATGCCTCGGCAAAGCGTGCGACGGGCACGACGTCGATCCCGACGCCAATGATCATGTCAGTGCGTCGAGGTCGGCGTGCTGCCGTCAGCCGGCGCGTAGTCGGACAGGTGGCCCGGGAACGCCGACACCTTCGGGTTCAGATACGCCGCTGCGTTGTTGACCGCCGTCGCCACTTCTCCGAATCCCGTCGCGATCAGCTTCACCTTGCCGTCGTAGTCGACGATGTCGCCCGCCGCGTAGATGCCGGGGACGGTCGTGCGCCCCATCGTGTCGACGACGATCTGCCGCTTACGGATCTCGATGCCCCACTCCATCAGTGGGCCGAGGTTCGCAGTGAAGCCGAGCGCTGCGACCAGCCGCGAACACGAGACAGTGTGGATCACGCCGAGCACGTCGACGTCGACCTCGGTCACGTCGGGATCGCCACGCACCGCCGATATCTGCGCGTCGGTCAGGATGTTCACCGACGACGCCTTGAGCAGCTCGACCGAGTGCGGGTGCGCGCGGAACTCCGCGCGACGGTGCACGATCGTCACCGACTTCGCGATCGGTTCGAGCATCAACGCCCAGTCGAGCGCCGAGTCACCGCCGCCGACGACAACGACGTCCTCGCCTGTGTACTTCGTCGGGTCGGGGACGAAGTGGGCCAGGCCGCGGCCGAGGTAATCGCTGCCGGCCGGCAGCGGACGTGGCGAGAACGTCCCGATGCCACCGGTGATCACGATCGCGCGGCACTCGATGCGCAGCCCGGCGGCTGTGGTCACCGCGAACGCACCCTCGCCGCGCTCGAGCTCGACGGCTTGATGCCCGAGCAGGTACTGCGGGTTGTGCGGCGCAGCCTGCTTCAGCAACTCCTCGACGAGATCGCGGCCCTTGATCGCCGGAAAGCCGGCGACATCGAAGATCGCCTTCTCGGGATACATCGCGGTGATCTGGCCGCCCGGCTCTTCCAGGGAATCGAGCACGGCCGTCGAGAGCGTGCGCACGCCGGCGTAGTACGCGCCGAACAGGCCCACCGGCCCCGCGCCGACGATCAGCAGATCCACCGAGGTCGATGTTGCTTGGGTCACATCCGTGACCCTATGACAAGACCGCAACGACAGTCGGGACGACCTCGTCACACCCGGACAGGATGAACACATGGACGTGCGGGAGATCCTCGAACTGGTCGAGGAGAGTCTGGACGATCCCGAGCACGTCGCGAGCGATCTGGCGGCCAGTGCCTACTTGTCGCGCTACCACTTCGACCGGCTGGTCAGCGCGGCACTCGGCGAGGCGCCCGGCGCGTTCCGCCGCCGCGTCCTTCTCGAACGCGCCGCGTATCGACTTGCTACGAGCACCGACCCGGTCATCGAGATCGCTCTAGACGCCGGCTACGCGTCGCCCGATGCGTTCACCCGCGCGTTCGCGCGGGGCTTCGGCCGTACGCCGTCGCTCTACCGCCGCGCGCCGAGCGGCACTCACGAACTGCCGGCCGACAACGGCATCCACTTCCACCCACCCGGCGGCCTGCGGCTGCCTGCCACGCGAAGGAGTTCCGCCATGGACGTGCTGACCTCGATGTACGAGCACCACGTGCGACTCACGGGCGAGATCGTCGACCGGCTCGCCGAAGTCGACGAGAGCGTGCTCGATCGTCCGATCACGAGCTCGGTCGAAGGCATCGACAGTGCACCGACACTGCGGTCGGTGTCGGAACGTCTCGTACGGCAACTCGAGATGTGGGTGATCGCTGTCGACGGCGGCTCGACGATCCCGTCCGGCCCGAGCGACCCGGCCGCACTGCGGACGCGGCTCGACGCGGCCGGGCCGACCTTCCGCGAGCGAGTGGTCGACCCGATCCTCGCCGGCCGTGGCGATGAAACGTTCGTCGACGCGACGTGCGAGCCGCCCGAGACGTTCACGCTCGGTGGCGTGCTCGCGCACGTCCTGACCTTCGCCGCGGTGCGGCGCACTGTCGCCATCGGTGCGCTGGAATCGGCTGGCATCGACGAGTTCGGTTCCGGTGACCCGATGCCCTTCGTCGGACGCGGTTCGGACGCCGCGCAGATCACCCGCTCGTTCGAGTGAGCGCTATTCGACCGTGACCGACTTCGCGAGGTTGCGCGGCTTGTCGATGTCGTTGCCGCGCGCGAGGGCGATCTCGGCCGAGAGGATCTGCAGCGGGACGACCGCGACGAACGGCTCGTGCAGGGTCGGCACCGCAGGTACCTCGATCAGGTGCGCGGCATGCTTTCCGGCGGCCGTATCACCCTGTTCGGCGATAACGATCGTGCGCGCGCCGCGGGCCTTGATCTCGGCGATGTTGCTGAGCATCTTCTGGTGCAGCAGCGCGCGTCCGGTCGGCGACGGCATCACGACGACGACCGGCAGGTTGTCCTCGATGAGCGCGATCGGACCGTGCTTCAGCTCGCCGGCCGGGAACCCCTCGGCGTGCATGTAGGCAAGTTCCTTCAGCTTCAACGCGCCCTCGAGCGCGACGGGGTACCCGACGTGCCTGCCGACGAACAACACCGCCTTGGAGTGCGCGATCTCGCGCGCGAGGTCGGCGACCTGCGGCATCGTCTCCAACGCGATGGCGATCGCCGCCGGCACCTCGGTCAGCGCGTTGTACTCGCGCACGATCTCGTCGCCGAACTTCGTGCCGCGTGCCTGCGCCAACGCGAGCCCGACCAGTTCGACGGCCGCGACCTGCGCCATGAACGTCTTCGTCGCCGCGACGCCGATCTCGGGGCCGGCGTGCGTGTAGAGCACGGCGTCGGACTCGCGCGGGATCTGCGCGCCGTTGGTGTTGCAGATCGCGAGCACGCGCGCACGCTGCGCGCGAGCGTGCCGCACTGCTTCGAGAGTGTCGGCGGTCTCGCCGGACTGGCTGATCGCGACGACAAGGGTCTGCTGATCGAGCACGGGATCGCGATAGCGGAACTCGGAGGCCATCTCGACCTCGACGGGCACCCGCGTCCAGTGCTCGATGGCCTGCTTGCCGATCAATCCGGCGTGGTAGGCAGTGCCGCACGCGACGATGAAGACCTTCTCGACGTCGCGCAGCTCTTGAGTGGTGATGCGCTGTTCGTCCAGCACGATCTCGCCGTCGACGAGGTGACCGCGCAGCGTGTCGGCTACCGCGGCGGGCTGCTCGAGGATCTCCTTCTGCATGAAGTAGTCGTGGCCGCCCTTCTCGGCGGCCGAGAGATCCCAGTCGATGTGGAAGTGCTTGCCGTCAACAGGATTGCCGTCGAAGTCGTGCACGGCATAGCCGTCGCGGGTGATTTCGACGATCTGGTCCTGGCCGAGTTCGACCGCATCGCGGGTGAACTCGATGAACGCCGCGACATCGCTGCCCAGGAAGGTCTCGCCGTCCCCGACGCCGACGACCAGTGGTGAGTTGCGCCGGGCCGCGACGATCGACTCGGGATGCTCGGCGTCGACGAACACAAGCGTGAACGCGCCCTGCAGGCGACGGCACACCGTGCGTGCTGCGTCGATCAGCGGGGTGCCGGCAGCAACGAGTTTGCCGACGAGGTGCGCGACGGTCTCGGTGTCGGTCTCGCTCGTGAACTCGGTGCCGTCGGCTTCGAGTTCCGCGCGAAGTTCCCCGAAGTTCTCGATGATCCCGTTGTGCACGACGGCGATGCGTCCGGCGGCGTCGACGTGCGGGTGCGCGTTGCGGTCGTTGGGTGCGCCATGCGTCGCCCACCGCGTGTGCCCCATCCCGGTCGAGCCGGTGATCGTGCGGGCAGCGAGTTCCTTGTCGAGGTTCTCGATGCGTCCGGCTTTCTTCTCGACCTGCAGGTTGTGCTCGGATCCGACGATCGCGACGCCGGCCGAGTCGTAGCCGCGGTATTCCAGCCGGCGCAGCCCCTCGACGACGACATCGAGAGCCGCGCGAGGGCCGACGTAGCCGACGATGCCGCACATGAGAACGAAGTTTACGGGCTGGCGGTGCCGGATGTGGGCGAACCGGACGGCGACGGCGTGGACTCTGACGACGACGGCGACGCGGACGTGGGTGTCGCGGTCGGCGTGACCGTCTTCGTCGGGGCCGCCGTCTTGGTCACCGCGGTGCCCGTCACGGTGACCGTCGGGGTGCGGGTGACGACCTGCGGCGTCACTGTGACGGTCGCGCGTGGCGTCGGGCTGCTCGAACCGGTCGACTGGCCCACATCGCCCAGCACGGACGTCCCGCTGCCCGATCGGCCGCGCACCACGTCGCTGAGCGGCCGGCCGGCAAACACCTCGATGACGGTCACGACGATAAGCACGCCGACGAAGACACCGGCGCACGCCGTCGCGAAGGTCGGCCAGCCGCGGCGCGGTGTCACCGACGTCGCAGGCGCTGCGCCTGCGCGGGTAGCGAGGCCGGCGGCCGTCCCAACCCGGCGCAGGGAGTGGCTGTACACGGCATTGCCGACCACGGTGAGGACGCTGGCAACGGCGGCGCCGATCACGGTGCCGGCAATGCCCAGATAGGACGCGCCGACGGTGGCGGTGATCGCTGCGAGCGCGCTCGCGACGACCTGGACGACGGACAGTTGGATACGGGGACGCTCGGCGTCAGCGGGGTTGTTGCTCATCTCGTGGTCCGATTGTTGATGACACCGCTATGTGTTCTCAATGACGACTCGTCCACCTCTCAGATCGCGTCGGCCTAAGTTGAGGTGATGAGCGACGAGGATCGACACGCATGGGAACGGCCCGGGGCGCACGAAGTGGCGCCCGGCGTGCACCGCATCCCGCTGCCGCTGCCGGGTGATGCGCTCAAGGCCGTGAACACGTACGCGATCTCCGACGGCGACGGCGTGGTGATGATCGACGGCGGGTGGGCGATGGCCGAGTCGACCGACCTGCTCGAGCGCGGCCTCGGCGAGATCGGGTTCGCGCTGTCAGACGTACGTGAGTTCCTCGTCACCCACATGCATCGCGATCACTACACGCAGGCGATCGCGGTGCGCCGGATCACCGGCGCGCAGGTCTCCCTCGGCGAGGGCGAGAAGGCGTCGATGGACGCCGTACGCACGCTCACCAAGCATCCGGACGTCGCGAGCCTGCATCGTGCCGGCGCTTTCGAGATCTCGAAGATGCTCGAGCACTGGGAAGGCGAACGCGACCTGCTCGACTGGGAGTACCCCGACCGTTGGCTCGGCGACGGCATCGACATCGAGCTCGAGACCCGCACGCTGCGCGTGATCTCGACGCCGGGCCACACGATCGGGCACGTGGTCTTCCACGACGCCGGTGCGGGCGCGCTGTTCGCCGGCGATCACGTGTTGCCGCACATCACGCCGTCCATCGGGGTCGAGCTCGTCCGACCGACCTCGCCGTTGCGCGACTACCTCTCGTCGCTGCGGCTCGTGCTCGCCATGCCGGACGCGCGGCTGCTACCCGCGCACGGTCCGGTGACCGACTCGACGCACGCACGCATCGAGGCGCTGCTCGCCCATCACGAGGAGCGGCTCACCGATACCGCCGAGGCGGTCGCCGGCGGCGCCAGCACAGCATTCGAGGTCGCCCACGTGCTCGGCTGGACGCGCCGCAAGCGTCGCTTCGACGAACTCGACCTGTTCAACCAGATCCTCGCGATCCACGAGACCGCCGCGCATCTCGAGGTGCTCGTCGAACGCGGCTGGCTGACCCGCACGATCACCGACGAGGTCGCGTACTACTCCCGCGCCTGACCGACAGTGGTCAGTTCGGGCCGCAGTGGTCAGTTACAACTGACCACTGCGGACGGAACTGACCACTGTCGTCTGTTCAGGCGGCGGCGACGACGGCAGCCACGCGCTGCGCCACTTCGTCGGCGTGCTGCTGCGTGGCTGCTTCGACCATCACCCGCACCAGCGGTTCGGTGCCGGACGGGCGGAGCAGGATGCGTCCGTCGTCGCCGAGTTCACGCTGGGCAGCGGCGACCGCATCGGCCACAGCGGACGAGGAGGCCACGGCCGACCTGTCGCCGACCTTCACGTTGATCAACGTCTGCGGCAACCGGTCGACGATGCCCGCGAGATCGGCAAGCGAGGCACCCGTATCCGCCATGCGCGCCATCAGGTGCAACGCGGTGAGCAATCCGTCCCCGGTCGTGGCGGCGTCGGTGAACACGATGTGCCCACTCTGCTCGCCGCCGAGGTTGAGCCCCTTCGCGCGCAGGGCTTCGAGCACGTACCGGTCACCGACCGCGGTCGTGAGGACGTCGATGCCCGCATCACGCATCGCGTGATGGAAACCGAGGTTGCTCATGACGGTGGCGACCACGGTGTTCTGGTTGAGCCGGCCGCTCTCGCTCAACGCGGTCGCGCAGATGGCGAGGATCTGGTCGCCGTCGACGATCGCGCCGTCGGCGTCCACGGCAAGGCAGCGGTCGGCGTCGCCGTCATGGGCGATGCCGAGATCGGCGCCGTGCTCGCGGACGGCGCGGACCACGCAGTCGAGGTGCGTCGAGCCGACCCCGTCGTTGATGTTGAGCCCGTCCGGCTCGGCGGCGACGGCGATGACGTCGGCTCCGGCGCGTCGATAGAGCTCGGGCGCGACCGTCGATGCCGCGCCGTGCGCGCAGTCGACGACGACGCGCACGCCGGCCAGCGAGTCGGGCACCGCTTTGGCGAGATGGGTCAGGTATCGCTCCGCGGCGTCGTCGGCGTCGCGCAGCCGTCCGATTGCGGCACCGGTCGGACGCCGAGGCGTTCCCGTCGCGATCGACTGCTCGATCTCACGTTCGATGTCGTCGGGCAGCTTGTGGCCGCCGCGGGCGAACAGCTTGATCCCGTTGTCGGGCATCGGGTTGTGCGAGGCCGAGAGCACGACGCCGAGGTCTGCCCCGTAGGCGCCGGTGAGGTAGGCGACGGCCGGCGTCGGCAGCACGCCGACGCGCAGCACGTCGGCGCCGGCGGCAGTGAGCCCGGCCGAGACTGCTGCTTCGAGCATCTCGCCGCTGGCTCGCGGGTCACGTCCGACGACGGCGACCGGACGGTGCGAGGCGTCGTGTGCGACAAGCACACGCGCCGCGGCACTGGCCACCGACAACGCCAGCTCCGGCGTCAGATCGCCGTTCGCCAGCCCTCGGACGCTCGTGAACAGGCCATCAGAACCAGCCTTGGCGCTCATCGAACCTCCTGAGGACCGCTCGCTCCGCTCGGGTCCGGCGTCGGATCGATCCGCTCCTGCGTCGCGGGCTGTGCTTACTGGCTCTTCGCGCAGCGCTCATCGCTTGGAGTATTGGGGTGCCTTACGGGCCTTCTTCAGGCCGTACTTCTTGCGTTCCTTGACCCGCGCGTCGCGGGTCAGGAAGCCGGCCTTCTTCAGGGCCGGACGGTCGTCGGGCTCGATCTCGATGAGCGCGCGCGCGATCGCGAGGCGCAGCGCACCGGCCTGGCCGGTGACGCCGCCGCCGGACAGCGACGCGACGATGTCGTACTGGCCGTCCTTCTCGAGGGTCACGAACGGCTCACGGATGAGCTGCTGGTGCACCTTGTTCGGGAAGTAGCTCTCGAGGGAGCGGCCGTTGAGCTTGAACTCGCCGGTACCGGGCGCGAGACGGACACGGACGATCGCTTCCTTGCGGCGTCCGACAACTGGGGCGGTGGTAGTCACTGCGAAACCTGCTTGATCTCGAACGGCTGGGGCTTCTGGGCGGCGTGCGGGTGCTCGGGTCCGGCGTAGACCTTCAGCTTCTTGAGCTGGGCCCGGCCGAGCGTGTTCTTCGGGAGCATGCCGCGCACGGCAAGCTCGATGAGCCGCTCGGGACGGCGCTCGAGCAGATCGCCGACGGTCTGCTGCGACAGGCCACCCGGATAGCCGGAGTGGCGATAGCGCAGCTCGCCGCGCTTGCGGGCGGCGACGGCGACCTTCGCGGCGTTGACGATCACGACGAAGTCACCGGTGTCGACATGCGGTGCGAACTGGGGCTTGTGCTTGCCGCGCAAGAGCGTGGCGGCCTGGCTGGCCAGACGGCCGAGAACGATGTCGTTCGCGTCGATGACGTGCCAGCGGCGCTCGATCTCGCCGGGCTTGGGCGTATAGGTACGCACTGAACTCTCTTTCGGTCTTCACGCCGGAACGGCGCCCCCGCGGTCACCACCGTTGTGATGGACCTCGAGACATGGCCGGGAACGCACGAAAGGCTCGTACGCCAACGGGTAACTGTACCGGGAGGCCCGGAATCGCTCCAAATCCGCATCCAGAGGGCGCCTCGATCGTTGATTTCGATAGGGACGGGACGGGGGAGGCGAGTCAGACGGGACTGCGGGACTTCATGGGCAGGCACAGTGTGAGCCGGACCACTGGGTCGAACTCGACCACCGAACAAGCGGCGCAGACCACCGCCGCCGCGCGCGAGGGACGGCGTCCGAAGCCGTATCCACGCGAGCCCGAGGCGGCGCCCGCCCCGACCAAGGTGGCCCGTCCGCGCGGGCGCGGCCTCGGCCGGCTGACCACGCTGCTGGTGATCCTGTCGATCGGTTTCATGGCAGCGGCCGGCATCGCGTTCGTCATCTCCTCGAACTGGGGCGGCTTCGGCGCCACCGCCGACAACGGCCACATTCCGAACGCCGACGGCAAGCGCGTCCCGTACATCGACCCGCACTCGATCGTGATCCCGAAGCTGCACGCCCGCGCGCCGATCGTGCGCGTCGGCACGCAGGATCGCGAGCTGGACATCCCCCTCGACCCGAAGGTCGTCGGCTGGTGGGACGGCGGTGCCAAGCCCGGCGCTCGTCGCGGCACCGCCATCCTGGCCGGGCACATCAACTACTCCGGTGTGGAAGGAGTGCTCGGCACGATCGGCACGCTGCGCCCGCACGACAAGATCTTCGTGAACGGCATGCACGGCAAGAAGCACATGCGACTGCGATTCACCGTGACCGGCGTGCGTACGTATCGCAAAACCGCGCTGCCGTACAAGAAGATCTTCAACCAGCGCAGCGTCGGCCGCCTGGCCATCGTCACCTGCGGCGGACCGTTCGACTCGAGCACCGGCAACTACGAGGACAACGTGGTCGTCTTCGCCGTCCCCTCCTGACGGGTCAGCCGTTGATGTCGCCCTTGGGGAACACGTGCAGCGTGCGGTGGCCCGGCGTCCCGCCGATGCGGATCTTGCGCACCGAGACGTTGTTCGCGAACGACTGCTCGGTCAAGACGTGGTCCGGGTTGGCGTCGATCTCGACGTCGTAGACGCCGTTCGGCACGCCCTTCAGGTCGAATGACTGCCCGGCGCGGAACTGCTCGTACGTGTCACCCGAGCCGGACGGCAGCACCTCGCTGACGGCCAGCGCGCTGAAGTCGCCGCACGCCGTCGACAGGTCGGTGTTGAACGGCCGCCACAACGCACCCGGCACCGTGAAGTCGATGGCGTCGGTGGCCGCGAGGCAGAACCCGTCCTTGTGACTGCGTTGCACGTAGTGCTTGTCGGCACTGACCAGCTGGTACCGCGCGAAATCGGAGAAGTGCCAGTGGTGGTGGGTCGGCGCCGGGTCCCACACCATGTGCCCCGCGGGCACATAGCCGACCTGGTTGCCGTCGGCATCGTAGAAGTACTGGTACGAGTCCATGATCGGCTTGCCCTTTTCGCGGAACCCGTCCACGACGAGCGGACTGTCACCGGCGTTCCACACCGTCGCCGAGAAGTTCAGGTAGCGCCCGTTCTTCGACAGGCTCATCCCCCACGCCGGCAGCGCGGCGAGATCGGGGCGCGGCCCGTTCGACGGCGGAGCGGGGAGCCGGCGACCGGATTGGTGCGAGCTCAGCGCGCGACCACGCGTGCCGTTCACAGGCACCGGCACGGGGCCACCGCGCTTCTGCTTGCGCACGATCAACGTGACCGAGCGGGTCGCGTCGGCGAGCTTGATGCCGAAGAGCTTGCGGTAGATCGCAGTGATGGTCAGCCGCATCGAGTAGTGGCCGGGCGCGAGGCGCACCGAGTTGTACCCGAACAGCGGCGTGTCTGCGGCCCAGCCGGCCGCGATGCCCTGCACGGATCCGAGAGTGAAGATGTTGCTCGGGCAGTCGTACGGGTACAGCGAATGCGGTGCGCCATCGGGAACAACGCGATAGGTGTTGTAACTGTTGAGGCACGTCGTGGTCTGGCGGTGCAGAACGACGTGACCCTGATCGTTCTGGATCGAGACGTCGATGAACCGGCTCAGTCCGGAGAAGTTGTCCATGAGCCCGGCGGGCAGTTGCGTGACGGTCGAGCCGTGATGCCACTCGCTGGTGATCAGGCTGTGGTAGTTGCTGCGGTGCGACCAGATCTCGAAGGACTGCCCGACAGCGATGAGCTGGATGCCGGTGTCGAAGAAGGCGTGGTTGTGGAAGGCGTACACGACCTCGCGGGAGGGCGCGTGCAGCCGCAGCGGCGAGGGCGGTGCCGACGCGGACGCGGTGCTCGGCACCGCGGCGAGCGCGCCGGCCAGCAGGATCGCGGAGGTGACGGCGATGAGGGCAGTCTTGACGCTGCGGCGGACGGACATGGACGAGGCCTCCTGCGCTGGCGGTGACGATGGTGGGCCGACGGCTGCTCAGCACCCACCCGGCCGAGCAGCCGCCCGCCCACCACACAGACGCGCCACAGGGGCGGTTCGGTTGCAGCGATCAGCGAACTCGTGAAACCCGGTTCTCATCGAAGACCGGATCATCGGACTCGTACACGACTCCGTCCGAGCCGAAGATCAAGAAGCGGTCGAGTGAGCGTGCGAACCAGCGGTCGTGCGTGACCGCGATGACGGTGCCCTCGTACGCCTCGAGCGCCTCTTCGAGCGCCTCCGCACTGAGGACGTCGAGGTTGTCGGTCGGCTCGTCGAGCAACAGCAACGTCGCACCCGACACCTCGAGCAACAGGATCTGGAAGCGTGCCTGCTGCCCGCCGGACAGCGTCCCGAACGCCTGGTCGCCCTGCTTGTCGAGCCCGTAGCGGCGCAGCACCGACATCGCGCGTCCCCGGGCGAGGCTCGGCCGGTCATCGGCGCCGGCCCAGAGCAGGTCGACCGGGGTGCGCTCGACCCACTCGGGGTGGGTGTGGGTCTGGGCGAACAGCCCGGGCACGACGCGCGCCCCCAGCTTCCACGTGCCCGAGTGCGCGATCGGGGTGCCCCCGAGCAGCCGCAGGAAGTGTGACTTGCCCGCACCGTTCGAGCCGAGCACACCGACCCGCTCGCCGAAGAAGATCTCGGCGTCGACGGGGCGCATCAAGCCGGTCAGCTCGAGCTGTTCGCAGGTGACCGCGCGTATGCCGGTTCGGCCACCACGCAGCCGCATTGCGACCTTCTCCTCCTCGGGCTTGTCAGGCGGCGCACCAGCGGCTTCGAACTTCTCCAGTCGCGTCTGCATGGCGCGGTAGCGCGAGGCCATGTCGGGGCTGATCTTGGCCTGCTGCTGCAGGGTGCGCACGAGTTCCTTGAGCCGGGCGTGCTCCTCGTCCCAGCGCCTGCGCACCTCGGCCATGCGCTCGTGCTTGGCGGCGCGCGCCTCGTGGTATGACGCGAACCCGCCGCCGTGCACCCATGCCGTCCCACCTTCGAGCGTCACGATGCGGTCGGCGACCGCGGCCAGCAGCTCGCGATCGTGGCTGACGAACAACACGGTCTTGGACGTCGCACGCAGGCGCTCCTCGAGCCAGCGCTTGCCCGGCACGTCGAGATAGTTGTCCGGCTCGTCGAGCAGCAGCACCTCGTCGCGCCCGCGCAACAGCACCTCGAGTGCCAAGCGTTTCTGCTCGCCGCCCGACAGCGTCGTCAGCTCCCGGTACTTGCACCGGTCGTACGCGACACCGAGCGCGGCGACGGTGACGGTGTCCCAGAGCACCTCGATGTCGTAGCCGCCGGCATCGCCCCAGCGCGCGAGCGCATGGGCATAGGCGAGCTGCGTGCGCTCGTCGTCGCGCTCCATCATCGCGAGCTCGCTGCGCGACACGTCGTCCCACGCGGCGCGCACGTCGGTCGGGGCGAGCTGCACTAGGAAGTCTTGGACGGACGTGGTGTCGCGCACCGACCCGATGAACTGACGCATGACGCCCAGACCGCCGACGCGGGCGATCGAGCCCTGCTGCGGAGTGAGGTCGCCGGCGATCAGGCGCAGCAGGGTCGTCTTGCCGGCACCGTTCGCGCCCACGAGCGCGGTCTTCGACCCGTCGCCCACGCGCAGGTTCACGTCAGCGAGCAGCGGCCGGCCGTCGGCCAGCGTGTGCGCGATCTCAGACAGGTCGACGTAGCCCACGCACACAGTCTGGGGTGCGGGCCGCCGCTGCGCACTCGTGTTATCACCACGGTTCAGTGCTTGAATCGCAACCATGGACGACCTGATCGCCGAATTGCCCGAGGGTGCGGTCCTGACCGATCGCGACGTCATCGACCGGTATCGCCGCGACTGGGCGCGCGACCCCGACGCGGGCTGGCCCATCGCTGTCGTGCGGGCTACCTGCACCGAGGACGTGCAGGCCGTGCTTCGGTGGGCCAGCGCACACGACACCCCGGTGGTGCCGCGCGGTGCCGGCTCGGGATTGTCGGGCGGTTCGACCGCCGTCGAGGGCGGCATCGTCTTGTCGTTGGAGAAAATGCGCGACATCCACATCGACCCGGTGTCACGGGTCGCGGTGGTGCAGCCGGGCCTGCTCAACGTCGAGGTCAAGAAGGCCGCCGGCGAGCACGGCCTGTGGTACCCGCCCGACCCGTCTTCGTTCGAGATGTGCTCGATCGGCGGCAACGCCGCGACCAACGCCGGCGGGCTGTGCTGCGTCAAGTACGGCGTCACCACCGACTACGTGCTCGGCATGCGGGTGGTGCTCGCCGACGGCACCGCGCTCAAGCTCGGCGGACCGCGGCTGAAGGACGTCGCCGGGCTCTCGCTCACCAAGCTGTTCGTCGGTTCCGAGGGACTGCTCGGCGTGATCACGGAACTGACCCTGCGACTCGTCCCGGCCCAGCCGCCCGCCTCGACACTGGTTGCGGTGTTCCCGTCGATCGAGGCGTCTGCCGACGCCGTCCTCGCGATCACGTCCTCGCTGCGGCCCTGCATGCTCGAGTTGATGGATCGCACGTCGATCAACGCGGTCGAGGACTTCACGTCGATGGGCCTCGATCGCACAGCCGAGGCCATGCTCATCGCGCGCTCGGACGCACCGGGTGCAGCCGCCGCCGACGAGATCGCGCAGATGGAACGGCACTGCCAAGCGCACGGGGCCAGCGACGTGTTCACGACCTCCGATGTCGAGGAAGGCGAGGCATTCGCCGCGGCACGACGGGCAGCGTTCCCGGCTCTCGAACGGCTCGGCTCGCTACTGCTCGAGGACGTCGGCGTTGCGTTGCCGGCGTTGCCCACGCTCGTCCAAGGCATCGAGAAGATCGCAGCCGAGAATGCGGTCACCATCGCCGTGGTCGCGCACGCCGGTGACGGCAACACCCACCCACTGGTGGTCTACAACGAGCGCGACGAGGACGAGACCAAGCGCGCCTACGTCGCCTTCGGCCAGGTGATGGATCTCGCGCTCGAACTCGGCGGGACGATCACCGGCGAGCACGGCGTCGGGCGGTTGAAGAAGGCCTGGCTGCCGACCTACCTCGGCGACGATGTCATGGCCCTGACGCACCGCATCAAGGACGCGCTCGACCCGAAGGGCATCTTGAACCCTGGTGCCGTGCTCTGATGCCACGCCGCGCGACACGAGCCGTCCCCACGGTCGTCGTACCGGGGTGGGGCGGTTCGGGCGACGGGCACTGGCAGACCTGGCTCGAGAGCGAGTTGACCGCAGCCGGGCGCGAGACCCGGCGCCCGGCATTCGCCGATCTCGAGCACCCGGATCTCACTGACTGGCTGCAGGCCCTGCGTACGGCGATCGCCGACCTGCCGCCCGACGGCTACGACGTGATCGCGCACTCACTCGGCGCGGTGCTCTGGCTCCATCACGTGGCCGACCCGGGCGACAGCCCGCGTCCGGCGCGCGTGCTGCTCGTCGCACCGCCCGATCCGGACACGACCGAGCCCGACATCGCGGCGTTCTTCCCACCGCCGATGGACATCGACGCGGTACGGCGGGCAGCCGACGGCACTGTGCTCGTCGGCGGCGAGGGTGACCCGTACCTGCCGCGCGGGATCGCCGAGGCCTACGGACGTCCGCTGATGATCGCGACGACCGTGGTCGAAGGCGGCGGGCACCTCAACGTCGAGTCAGGACACGGTCCGTGGCAGGCCGTGCTCGACTGGTGCGGTCGCGACAACCTGGCCTTCTACTGACGGGTCCGGCAGCCGGAGCGCCCGACCGGGCGGCCCGAACACCACGCCGAGCCGGTCGCGCAGCCCGTGGGCGCGGCGCAGGTCGTGCCACATCGCGGCGTACTCGTGGTACTGCAACCGGAACGGGTTGGACGTGTCGTAGTTCTTCGTCAGCCCGTACGTCGGCCGATACGTCTCTTCGGCGTAGGTGCCGAACATCCGATCCCAGATGATCAGGATCCCTGCGTAGTTCTTGTCGAGGTAGTCCTTGTCGCTCGCGTGGTGCACGCGGTGGTGCGACGGGGTGTTGAACACGAACTCGACCGCTGCCGGCAGCCGGCCGATGCGCTCGGTGTGCACGAAGAACTGGAAGATCAGGTTGATCGAGAATGCGAAGAAGATGAGCCACGGCGGCACGCCGATGAGCGGCAGCGGCACCCAGAACAACAGCTCGAACCACGGGTTCCACTTCTGCCGCACAGCGGTCGTCAGGTTGAAGTACTGGCTGTTGTGGTGCGCCTGGTGACCGGCCCACATGATGCGCACGCGATGCGAGGCGCGGTGGTAGGTGTACCAGACCAGGTCGACGAGCAGCAGCACGAACACCCAGGTGTACCAGCGATGCGTGTCGAGGCGCAGCGGCGTGATCGCGAACAGCGCGGCATACCCGACGAGAGCGAGAATGCGCGCCCCGCTGTTGACCACGAGCGAGCCCAGCCCGGCAAGAATGCTCGACCTGCTGTCTCGGTACTCCACGCCCCGGTAGCGCTCGGGCTCGACATCGGCGAACGCGCGCAGCGAGACGATCTCGAGCGCCATGAACGCGACGAAGAACGGGATCGCGTAGGTCAGCGGGTCGTGCAGCGCGTTGGGGATGACCATGAACTGACCCTAGGGTAAGTTCAGGGATCGTGTCGAGTGCAGCGATCGGGACCAAGGGCGTCCCCCGTCCCGAACGCGAGCGCCAGATCGTCGCTGCCGCTGTCGAGGAGTTCGCGGCGAACGGTTACGCCGGCGCCTCAGTGGCTGCCGTCGCGGCGCGGGCCGGCATCTCGAAGCCGCTGATCTACCAGTACTTCGGGTCGAAGGACGGGCTGTTCCTCGCAGCCCTGCACGACGTCGCGGGGCCGATGCTCGAGCGGCTCGAGGTCGCGTGGTCGCAGGAGGACGACTCGGTGCTCTCGCGCGTCGCCACCCTCGGCGCCGTCTTCGAGTCGCTCGAACCGCAGCGGGTCGCCTGGAAGATGCTCTTCGACGACTCCATGCCCGACGGCGGCCCGATCGCCGACGCGGCCTGGGAATACCGCGGGCGCACGCTTCAAGTAACGGTGAGTGGTTCGGAGCGCTTCCTCGCCGCGCGAGGGATTCACGACGATCTCGACACGTCCGCGCTGGGCGCGGTGTGGATGGGGCTGGTCAACTCATTGGTGATGTGGTGGCTCGAGCATCCGGAGGTCACGGCGGCCCAGATGACCGAGCGGTGCGCCCGGCTCATGGCCGCCGTCGTCACATGACCCCACCGTTGAACTGACTGCCGAAGACGTTGGCGGCGACGTTGTCGCCGTCCCAGGACGTTCGAACTCGTACTGATCATCACCGCAGCGCCGGCACCGGTGATAGACGTCGCCGTCGGTATTGACGCAGCGGACGCGGAAGTGCAGGTGCAGGCGACACAGCAGCGGCCTGTGCCCCGAGGCGAAGTCCCGATCGGCAACGGGTGCAAGTTCGAGGTCGACGGCCGCCCGCAGCGCGAGCGCATGGCACAGGATGCCGAGTGCGAACGCCGACCGGGCACGTCGATCGAACACGAACAGGTCCGCGAGGAACTCCTGCCGGTACCGCTCACGCACGGGACCCGCTGGTAACACCAGCGTCGCCGTCCGGATCACGATCGCACTCAACCCACGGGCCATTGTTCCCTCACCTGACTCGGCTCATATCCCGCCGCCGCCGACACCGCTGCCACCGATGATGTTGGCAGCAATGTTGCCGGCCACGTTGGCCTGATCGCGATTGCGCTCGTACTCGTACTGGTCGTCGCCACAGCGCCGGCAGCGCAGGTAAACCTCGCCGTCCTCGTTGACGCAGCGCGCCCGGAAGTGCAGACGCAGATGGCACAGCAGCGGTTTGCGGACAAGGGTGAAGTCACGCTCAGCAACCGGCACATCGTCGTCGAGAACAGTGCGGAGCACGAAGACGTGCGTGAGCACACCGAGTGAGAACCGCAGCCGCGCGCCACGACGGTAGCTGTCGAGCTCGGCCAGAAACTCCTGTCGGTAGCGGTCGCGCACCTCGCCTGCGGGCAGGGCACGCACCGCGAACCGGATGAGGCGACCACGCCGGTCGCTCATGACGGCTCGCCTGCCGGGCGCAGGAGCTGCCAGGTCTGGCGCTCGCGTCCGACCCGCGCGAGCGCCTCCCTGGCGCTTTCGGCGCCGCCTGCGGTCAATCGGTAGTACCGGCGCGCCGGCCGACCCGCTTCGGAGGGGTCTATGTCTTCCCACCGCGAGGACACCCAGTCGAGTCGTTCGAGCCTCGCGAGCATCGGGTGCACCGTGCCGCTGGGCAGCCCGGCGGCTTCGCCGACCTCGGCGCCGTAGAGCTCTCGCCCCGGCTCGGCCAGCAGCGCCCGCAGCACGAGTTGGGTCGGGATCGTCATCCTCGGACCAGCCATGATTTTACTCTACCTAGCCCTAGGTAGAAGTCAACCTACGCGTCGCGGCGAGCGCGGGTGACCTCGGTACGCGCGGCGAGTTCGTCATCGGGCGGGTAGCCCACCTCGACCAGGGTCAGCCCGTGCGCCGGGGCGACGGTGATCCGTGACGAGCGTTGCGACGCGTCGAGCAGCGTGGCCGGCCAGTCGAGGGGCTGCCTGGCCACTCCGACGTCGAGCAGGGCGCCGACCAGCGAGCGCACCATCGCCTGGCAGAACGCGTCGGCCTGGATGCTGACCACGACCTCCCCCGCGTCGTCGCGGGTGACGGCGAAGCGCTGCACCGTGCGGATGGTCGTGCCGAACTCGGCGCGGCGACAGAACGCGGCGAAGTCGTGCAGACCCAGCACCCCCTGGGCGGACGTGTGCATGGCAGCCACATCCAGCGGGCGGCGGTGATCGACCACGAACCGGCGTCGCAGCGGTGCGACCCCGATCGGGTCGTCGCTGATGCGGTACTCGTAGCGTCGCCACACCGCGCCGAAGCGGGCGTCGAAGCCGGGCGGCGCCACGCGCACCGAACGCACCCGAACGTCCGGCGGCAACATGCCGGCCAGTCGCCGCACGCAGCTTCGGGTGCGGGGGCGCCGGCCAGATCGGAGTGCGCCACCTGCCCGGACGCGTGCACCCCGGCGTCGGTGCGTCCGGCGACGGTCAGCGCGACCGACGGCACACGCAAGACGGTCGCCAGCGCCTGCTGCGACAACGCCCTGGACGGTGCGCCGGTCCGGCTGGACCGCCCAGCCGGAGAACTCGGTGCCGTCGTAGGAAAGGTCGAGGCGGACCCGCGTGAGCGGATCCGCCTCGACCATCGAGCTGTTGCTTACTTCGACTCGTCCTCGGACTCGTCCGAATCTTCGGTGCTCTCGTCGGCCGCGGCAAGCTCCGCGCCGGCCTCGGGCTCGACCCCGGTCTCGTCGGCGGCATCGGCAGCCTCGGCGGCGTCTTCCTCGGTCAGGCCGAGCGCGGCCAGGCCGCCCTCGTCCTCGCCGGCCTCGAGCGAGGCCTCGTCGGCCGCGACCTCGGTCGGTTCGTCCGCGTCGGCTACCGCTGCTGCGGTCGGCGACTCGGCGGCCGCGTCCTCGGCGATCTCCTTCGTGCGACCCGACGGCGCCTTCTTGGCCGCCGTCCGGGTGCCGCGAGCCTTCTCGGCCTCCGCGACGACCGACTTGAGCTCCTCGACGAGCTCGATGATCGCCATCGGCGCGTTGTCGCCCTTGCGCGGGTTGGTCTTCACGATGCGCGTGTAACCACCCGGGCGGTCGCGAACTTCGGGCCGATCTCGGCGAACAGCTTGTGCACCACGTCCTTGTCGCGGATGACCGTCATGACCTGACGGCGCGCGTGCAGGTCACCGCGCTTGGCGAAGGTGATCAGCCGCTCGGCGAGCGGACGCAGCCGCTTGGCCTTGGCCTCGGTCGTGGTGATGCGGTCGTGCTCGAACAGCGCGGTCGCCAGGTTCGCGAGCATCAGCCGCTCGTGCGCCGGACCGCCGCCGAGGCGGGGACCCTTCGTGGGCGTAGGCATGTCGGACTCCTAGAGAGGTGGGTGGGTCAGAGCTGCTCGGTCTCGGCGAAGTCCGAGTCGCCGGGTCGAAGTCGTCGTCACCGTAGGACTCGATCGCCGAGCTGCCGGGCAGCTCGAATCCGGGCGGGCTGTCCTTGAGCGCCAGGCCCAGACCGGCGAGCTTGATCTTGACCTCGTCGATCGACTTCGACCCGAAGTTGCGGATGTCGAGCAGGTCGGCCTCGCTGCGCCCGACGAGCTCACCCACGGTGTGGATGCCCTCGCGCTTGAGGCAGTTGTACGAGCGAACGGTCAGGTCGAGGTCCTCGATCGGCATCGAGAACGCCGCGATGTCGGCGACCTCGGCCGGCGACGGGCCGACGTCGATGCCCTCGGCCTCGTCGTTGAGCTCGCGGAACAGGCCGAACAGCTCGACGAGCGTGTGACCGGCCGACGCGACGGCGTCGCGCGGCGTGATCGAGCTCTTGGTCTCGACGTCGACGACCAGGCGGTCGAAGTCGGTGCGCTGCTCGACACGGGTCGCCTCGACCGCGTAGGTCACCTTGAGCACCGGCGAGTAGATCGAGTCGACCGGGATCCGGCCGATCTCCTGGCCGGGCTGCTTGTTCTGGACGGCGGTGACGTAGCCACGGCCCCGCTCGACGACCAGCTCGATCTCGAGCCGACCCTTCTTGTTGATCGTGGCGATCTTCAGGTCGGGGTTGTGCACGGTGACGCCGGCCGGCGGCGCGATGTCGGCCGCGGTGACCTCGCCCGGGCCCTGCTTGCGCAGGTACATGACGACGGGCTCGTCGCTGTCGGAGCTCACGACGAGCTCCTTGAGGTTCAGGATGATGTCGGTGACGTCTTCCTTGACACCCTCGACGGTCGTGAACTCGTGCAGCACGCCGTCGATGCGGATGCTGGTGACCGCCGCGCCCGGGATGGACGAGAGCAGCGTGCGGCGCAGCGAGTTGCCGAGCGTGTAGCCGAAGCCGGGCTCGAGCGGCTCGATGACGAAGCGCGACCGGTTGTCGGCGATCGGCTCCTCGGACAGGGATGGGCGCTGAGAGATCAGCACAGTATTACTCCTTGACGTGTCGTGGGCCGCCCGCTATATGACGGCCCTCGGGATCGGTGCAGTCGGAGCGTGCTTACTTGGAGTAGAGCTCGACGATCAGCTGCTCCTGGACCGGGATGTCGATCTGAGCCCGGACCGGCAGCGAGTGCACGAGCACCCGCAGCGTGTTCGGGACGACCTGCAGCCAGGCCGGCACCGGACGCTCGCCGAAGGTCTCGCGCGCGATCAGGAACGGCGTGGTCTCGAGCGACTTCGGCTTGACGTCGATGATGTCGTACTGCGAGACGCGGAAGCTCGGGATGTCGACCTTGATGCCGTTGACCAGGAAGTGGCCGTGGCTGACCATCTGGCGGGCCTGGCGGCGCGTGCGGGCGATGCCGGCGCGGTAGATGACGTTGTCCAGCCGCGACTCGAGGATCTGCAGCAGGTTGTCACCGGTCTTGCCCTGGCGACGCGGTGGCCTCCTCGTAGTAGCGACGGAACTGCTTCTCGAGCACGCCGTAGCTGAACTTGGCCTTCTGCTTCTCCTGCAGCTGCAGCAGGTACTCGCTCTGCTTGATGCGCGAGCGGCCGTGCTGGCCGGGCGGGTAGGGACGACGCTCGAAGGAGCTGTCGCCGCCGACCAGGTCGACGTTGAGGCGACGCGAGATGCGCGTCGCGGGTCCGGTGTAACGAGCCATTGTCTAGATCTCAACCCTCAGACCCGGCGGCGCTTGGGCGGACGGCAGCCGTTGTGCGGCTGGGGCGTGACGTCGGAGATCGTGCCGACCTCGAGGCCGGTCGCCTGCAGCGAGCGGATCGCGGTCTCGCGGCCCGAGCCCGGACCCTTGACGAAGACGTCGACCTTCTTCAGGCCGTGCTCCTGCGCCTTGCGGGCGGCGCTCTCGGCGGCCATCTGCGCGGCGAACGGCGTCGACTTGCGCGAGCCCTTGAAGCCGACGTGGCCGGCCGAGGCCCAGCTGATCACGTTGCCCTGCGGGTCGGTGATCGAGACGATCGTGTTGTTGAACGTGCTCTTGATGTGGGCCTGGCCCACGGCGACGTTCTTCTTCTCCTTGCGGCGGACCTTCTTCGCGCCTGCGCGCGCGCTGCTTGCGCTGCCTGGCGCAGGCATTACTTCTTACCTGCCTTCTTCTTGCCGGCGATGGTCTTCTTCGGGCCCTTGCGGGTGCGGGCGTTGGTCTTGGTGCGCTGACCGTGGACCGGCAGGCCGCGGCGGTGCCGGATGCCCTGGTAGCAGCCGATCTCGACCTTGCGGCGGATGTCGGCGGCGACCTCGCGGCGCAGGTCACCCTCGACCCTGAAGTGCGCGTCGATGTAGTCGCGCAGCTGGACGAGGTCCTCGTCGGTCAGGTCGCGGGCGCGCAGGTCCGGGCTGACGCCGGTGGCCTCGAGGGTCTGCTTGGCGCGGGTGCGGCCCACGCCGTAGATGTAGGTGAGCGCGATCTCCATCCGCTTCTCGCGCGGGAGATCGACGCCGGCAAGACGTGCCATGCGGTGTGGTTCTCCTGGATCTCGTTCGACGAAGGTGTGTGGCGCATCCGTTCCGGATGGCCCGGCTGCCCGGCGGTCGGGCTCCGGCCTTCGACCGGAGGTGGACCGTCAGTCCGCGGCGAGCGGTGCGACGGCGAGGTCGATGCGCGCTGCTGGTTGCGTGCGCTCGGTGCGTGGTCAGCCCTGGCGCTGCTTGTGGCGCAGGTTCTCGCAGATGACCATGACCCGACCGTGGCGACGGATGACCTTGCACTTGTCGCAGATCGGCTTGACGCTCGGCTTGACCTTCACGGTCGTGCCCTTCCTGTGCTCGTTGCGATGCGTTCGAGTCGGTTACGGTCGTCGGTTACTTGTAGCGGTAGACGATGCGCCCGCGGGTCAGGTCGTACGGCGAGAGCTCCACCACGACCCGGTCCTCGGGGAGGATGCGGATGTAGTGCTGCCGCATCTTGCCGCTGATGTGGGCGAGCACCTTGTGCCCGTTGCTCAGTTCCACCCGGAACATCGCATTGGGCAGCGGCTCGACCACGCGGCCTTCGACCTCGATGGCCCCGTCTTTCTTGGCCATATCCTCCACATTTCGTCTTATCCGACATGCCGCGGCGTACAGGGGTACACCCGGCGGGTAATCCAGCGCTCCGGGAGGGCCCGTATTCCGGCCCGCGGCCACAGCGGGCATGAGAAAAGGGCGGCGTGCGCCGTGCCTCCACTGTACCCGCGACCACCACGGAGCGCCAAAACGCGGGGACGGGGCGCCTCGGGCCGGTGCCCCATCGGCTCTCGGCAAATACCGATCAAGCTGACATACTGCCGGAGCCTGAGAACCAGGTAGGTCACACCTCGTGAGAAGAGAAGCCTATGAAACGATCACTCATCGCCGCGGTCGGGGTCGCCGTGCTCGCGACCGGCGTCGCCGCCGCCGCGGCCTCCGAGAGCCGCTGCCGCGCCGCCACCCCACCGGACGCCGTCAGCAGCCCAGACCGCCCGCGCCGAGCTGCGTAACGGCACGCTGGCGAAGGACCACGGCCTGACCAACATCTGTGCGGCCCACAAGCTGGCCTGTGACGCGGTCGTGGTGACCAAGTCGAAGGGCAGCACCCGCGCCATGGCGTTCAAGCCGCCGGTCGGCTTCGGCGCGGGCGAGCTCGAGAAGGCCTACGGCGTCAAGGGGACGCCCTCCAAGCACGGCACCATCGCCGTCATCGGCGCCGGCGCCTACCCGACCCTCGAGTCGGACCTCAGCGTGTACCGCTCGACCTACAAGCTGCCGCCGTGCACGACCGCGAACGGCTGCTTCACCCAGCTCAACTACAAGGGCAAGGCGCCCTACGCCCCGGCGACGCACCTCGGCCAGCAGTTCGGCGAGGAGGAGATCGCCGTCGAGACCTCTCTCGACGTCGACATGGCCTCGGCGGCCTGCCCGGAGTGCAAGGTGATCTCGCTGCAGGTGCCGCTCAAGGACGGCTTCTTCGGCGGGACCAAGCACATCCACAACGCGATCTCGCACTTCGCGACGGCCGTCCAGACCGCGCACAAGCTCGGCGCCGACGCAGTGAGCATCAGCTACGGCTACCCGGCCGACGCCTACAGCGACAAGGGCGCGATCGCGGCGAAGATGAAGGTCCCGGGCATGGCGCTCGTGTCCTCCTCCGGCGACGGTGGCTACAACGAGTTCTTCCAGCCGTGGCCGCAGGACCTCAAGACGGTCACGTCGGCGGGTGGCACGTCGCTGTTCCCGGACTCGACGAACAGCCGTGGCTTCACCGAGGTGGCCTGGAACGGTGCCGGCAGCGTCTGCGACACCGATCTCGGTCCGGCAGAGGGTCAGCCCAAGTCGGTCAGCCGCAACTGCTTCGGCCAGCGCGCGGCGTCGGACATCTCGGCGGTCGCCGACCCGTACACCGGCGTGGCGGTCTATGACAGCTACGCCCCGGCGACCGGTGAGCCCCTCGGCTTCATCGTCGTCGGCGGGACGAGCGTCGCCTCGCCGTTCATCGGCGGGCTCTACGCACGCTCGCTGCCGTAGCAACAGCGGCATCATCGGCCCGAACACGGTCTATGCCGCGCCGTCGTCGGACTTCAACGACGTCGTGATCGGCACCAACGCCGGCCTCGGCGCGTGCCGTGAACTCGGCGTCCGCGATCAGGTCTGCGACGCCGGCGTGGGCTGGGACGGCCCGACCGGGCTCGGCACGCCGATCGGCACCGCCGGCCTGGTGGCCACCCCGGCCGGCTGACGCCGACCGCTGCTACGACGCCGCACGACCCGCACGACCCGGGGCCGGACCGTTCTCGAACGGTCCGGCCCCGGTGCGTTTCGCTATCGTCGGACCCGATGGCCCCACCCACCCGTGCGCAGGCGCTGCTCTGGCTGCAGAAGTGGCGCCACTACCAGCGCGCGCGGCTGCCCTGGAACCGCGTCGGCCTGCACGTCGAGCTGATGCGGCGCGAGGCGTTCGCCCGCGGGGTCGTGCACGGCAACGCGCTGCAGATGCTGCGTGAGGGTCGCCTCGACGTCGGCCCCCACGTGCTGTTCGAGCCCGGCGTGTGGCTGACGTCCGACACCGGCCGCATCTCGATCGGCGGCCGGCAGCTTCCTCAACCTGGACGTGATGGTCGCCGCGGTCGAGCGGGTCGAGATCGGCGAGCACTGCATGCTCGCCAACGGCTGCCTGCTCACCGACGGCAACCACCGCTTCGACGATCCCGACAAGCCGGTGCCGTGGCAGGGGTTCACCACCAAGGGCCCCACCGTGCTGGGCGACAACGTCTGGCTGGGCGCGAACGTCGTGGTCACCAGCGGGGTGACCATCGGGCGGCGGAGCATCATCGGCGCGAACTCGGTGGTGACCGAGGACGTCGCGCCGTTCTCGATCGCCGCCGGCGCGCCGGCCAAGGTGCTCCGCTCGGTCGAGTACCCGGGCGACGGGGCGTCAGGCAGCCCGCTCGGTGCGGCTCAGCCGGGCGCTTCGACTGCGGCGGCCGAGATCGCGACGCCGCGCCTGTCGAGTTCGGCCCGGCCGCCGTCCTCGGCGGTCAGCACCCACGGGCCGTCCGCGAGGATCGCGACGGTGTGCTCCCAGTGCGCGGCCACGCGAGCCGTCGACGGTGGCGACCGTCCAGCCGTCGTCGAGCTCCTGGGTGGCGCGCGACCCGAGGGTGATCATCGGCTCGATCGCCAGCGCCATGCCCGGCTGCAGCTTCGGGCCCTTGCCCGGCGCGGCCGTAGTTGAGCACGTGCGGGTCCATGTGCATGCGCGATGCCGATGCCGTGCCCGCCGTAGCCGGCGACGATGCCGTACCTGCCGGAGCGTCCGGACCGAGGTCTCGACGGCGTGGGAGATGTCGGTGAGCCGGCCGCCGGCGCGCACGGCGGCGATGCCGTCCCACAGCGAGCGCTCGCACGCCTCGGACAGCGCGCGCGAGGCCTCGTCGACGGCCGCCGACGACGCACGGTGACGGCGGCGTCGCCGTGCCAGCCGTCGACGATCGCGCCGAAGTCGATCGAGATCAGGTCGCCGTCGGCGAGCATCTCGCCGGCGGACGGGATGCCGTGCACGACCCGCTCGTTGACCGAGGCGCAGATGACGGCCGGGTACGGGCCGTTGCCGAGTGTAGCCCAGGAAGTACGACGTCGCGCCCTCGTCGCGCGAGCACCTCGCGGGCGATCGCGTCGAGGTCGCGCGGTCGAGACGCCGGGCGCGGCGGCGTCGCGTCATCTCGCGCCAGCGCGCGCGCCACGACCAGCCCGGCGCGGCGCATGATCGCGATCTGGTCGATCGACTTGATCTCGATCCGTGTCGGCGAAGCGGTCACTGGACTACCGGCCGGGCGCTCAGGCGTCGGCGAACGGCGACAGGGCCGCGATCGCCCGCTCGGTGACGTCCTCGACCGCGCCGAGCGCGTCGATCTCGACCAGCTGCTCGCGCGCCGCGTAGAACTCGATCAGCGGCGCGGTCTGCTCGCCGTAGACCTCGAGCCGGTGGCGGACGGTCTCGGGCTGGTCGTCGTCGCGCTGGTACAGCTCGCCGCCGCACCGGTCGCAGACGCCTCGGACTCGCGGCGGGTCGTACTCGACGTGCCAGACGTGGCCGCACTTCTTGCAGGTGCGCCGGCCCGACAGCCGCCGCACGACCTCGTCGTGGTCGACCTCGAGCTCGAGCACGACGTCGAGGGTCGTGCCGAGGTCGTTGAGCATGCCGTCGAGCTCGTAGGCCTGGGCGACGTTGCGCGGGAAGCCGTCGAGCAGGAAGCCCTGCGCGGCGTCGGGCTCGCCGAGCCGGTCCCGGACCATCGCGTTGGTGACCTCGTCGGGCACCAGGTCGCCGGCGTCCATGTACTTCTTGGCCAGCCGGCCGAGCTCGGTGCCGCCCGGAGACGTTGGCGCGGAAGATGTCGCCGGTCGAGATCTTCGGGATCCCGAAGTGCTCGGCGATGAACTCGGCCTGGGTGCCCTTGCCGGCGCCGGGCGGGCCCGACGAGAACCAGCCTCACGCGCAGGCCGTCCTCATCAGCGAAGGAACCCTTCGTAGTTGCGCTGCATGAGCTGGCTCTCGATCTGCTTCACGGTGTCGAGCCCGACGCCGACCATGATCAGCACCGCGGTGCCGCCGAACGGGAAGTTCTGGTTGTTGCCGCTGGTGATCGAGAAGAAGAAGTTCGGCAGGATCGCGATGATGCCCAGGTAGAGCGAGCCGGGCAGCGTGATCCGCGACAGCACGAACTGCAGGTACTCCGCCGTCGGGCCGCCCGGGCCGGATACCCGGGATGAAGCCGCCGTACTTCTTCATGTCGTCGGCGCGCTCGACCGGGTCGAAGGTGATGCCGACGTAGAAGTAGGTGAAGAAGATGATCAGCACGAAGTAGATCGACGATGTAGACCCAGGACTGCTGGTTGATCAGGTAGTTGTTCACCCACCGGCGCGAAGCCGGAGTTCGAGTTGTTGCCCGTGCAGCTGGCTGATCAGCTGCGGGATGTAGAGCAGCGACGAGGCGAAGATGACCGGGATGACACCGGCCTGGTTCACCTTCAGCGGCAGATAGGTCGACGTGCCGCCGTACTGCCGCCGGCCGATCATCCGTTTGGCGTACTGCACCGGGATGCGGCGCTGGGCCTGCTCGACGAAGACGACCGCGACGATGATCGCCAGGCCCAGCAGGCATGATCAGCGTGAAGACGAAGCCGCCGCCGTTCTGCAGGATCGTCTGGCCCTCGGACGGGATGCGGGCCGCGATCGAGGTGAACATCAGCACGCTCATGCCGTTGCCGACGCCGCGGTCGGTGATCAGCTCGCCGAGCCACATGATGACGCGCGGTGCCGGCGGTCATGCAGATGACCATCGTGGCGAGCGTGAAGATGTCGTGCTGTGGTACAGGATCGGCTCGGCGTTGCAGCCCGGGAACAGCTGGCCGGAGCGGGCCAGCGCGACGAAGCCGGTCGACTGCAGGATGGCCAGGCCGATGGTCAGGTAGCGGCTGTACTGGGTCAGCTTCTGCTGGCCGGACTGGCCTTCCTTCTTCAGCTGCTCGAAGCGCGGGATCACCACGACCAGCAGCTGGATGATGATGCTCGCGGTGATGTAGGGCATGATGCCCGAGCGCGAAGACCGACAGCCGCAGCAGCGCCCCGCCGGAGAACAGGTTGATCAGCGAGTAGATGTTCGCGTTCGCGCCCGTTGCTGGCCTGGCTTGATGCAGGTCGTTGATCGCCGTGGTGTTCGTGTTCGGCGTCGGCATCGAGGCGCCGAGCCGGTAGAGCACGATGATCGCCAGCGTGAACAGCAGCTTCTTGCGCAGGTCCGGCGTCCGGAACGCCGACGCGAATGCGCTGAGCACGGATCCTCCTGCTGCGCGGGTCAGCGATGCCGCGAGCGGACCGACGTCGGGCCGGGCAGTGGCACCGTGCCGGAGTGAGCCGCAATCGCTCGGACGGACGCCGCACGAGGCTAACAGTCGGCGGTGCCGCGTAGCCCGACGCGGCTCGCGCTCGAGCGCTCACGAGTCTCGGTCGACCGATCCGCCGGCGGCCTCGATCTTCTCGCGGGCCGCGTCGGAGAACGCGTGCGCGGTGACGTCGAGCTTCACGCCGCCGAGGTCGCCGTCGCCGAGCACCTTGACCAGCTCGCCCTTGCGGACGGCGCCGGCCGCGACGAGCTCGGTCGAGGCCGACCGTCGCCGCCCTCGGGGAACAGCTCGGCCAGGCGGGCGACGTTCACGACCTGGTACTCGACCCGGAAGCGGTTCTTGAAGCCCTTGAGCTTCGGCAGCCGCATGTGCAGCGGCATCTGGCCGCCCTCGAAGCCGGCCGGCACCTGGTAGCGGGCCTTGGTGCCCTTGGTGCCGCGACCGGCCGTCTTGCCCTTGGAGCCCTCACCGCGACCGACGCGGGTCTTCGTGGTGTGCGCGCCCGGAGCCGGGCGCAGGTGGTGGACCTTCAGAGTCCATGTCGGACTCAGTCATGTCACTCGACCTCCTCGACCGTCACCAGGTGCGGGACGGTCGCGACCATGCCGCGGATCTCCGGGCGGTCCTCCTTGACGACGACGTCGTGCATCCGCTTGAGACCGAGCGAGCGCAGCGTCTCGCGCTGGTTCTGCTTGTAGCCGATCCCCGACTTGGTCTGGGTGATCTTGAGCCGTGCCATGGGTCAGGCCCCCTGCCCGGCACGCGCCCGCAGCATGCCGGCCGGCGCGACGTCCTCGAGCGGCAGGCCGCGGCGGGCCGCGACCTCCTCCGGGCGGACGAGCGCCTTCAGCGCCGCGACGGTGGCGTGCACGATGTTGATCGGGTTGTCCGAGCCGAGCGACTTGCGACAGCACGTCGTGGATGCCGGCGCACTCGAGCACGGCGCGCACCGGGCCACCGGCGATGACGCCGGTACCGGGGCTGGCCGGCTTGAGCAGCACGACACCGGCCGCCTTCTCGCCCTGCACCGGGTGCGGGATGGTCTGCTGGATGCGCGGCACCTTGAAGAAGTTCTTCTTGGCCTCCTCGACGCCCTTGGCGATCGCCGCCGGCACCTCCTTGGCCTTGCCGTAGCCGACGCCGACGGTGCCGTCGCCGTCGCCGACGACGACGAGCGCGGTGAAGCTGAACCGCCGGCCGCCCTTGACGACCTTGGCGACGCGGTTGATCGTCACGACGCGCTCGAGGTACGGGCTCTTCTCGCGGCGCGTCCTGCCCGCGGCCGCCGTCACGACGGTCACGGCGTTCGCCGCGCTCGTTGCCGCCGGTGCCGCCGGTCCCCCGCGCCGCTGCCGGGCCACCGGTGCGGCCTCCGCGCTGCGGTCCGGCCGTCGATCTTCGCGCGTCGAATCGTTGGTGCGTCATCAGAACTCCAGTCCGGCTTCGCGGGCCGCGTCGGCGAACGCCGCGATCCGACCGGTGTAGGTGTTGCCGCCGCGGTCGAACACGACCTTGCTGACGCCGGCCGCCTTCGCCGCCTCGGCGAGCGCGGCGCCGGCCTGCTTGGCCTGCGCCGTCTTGTCGCCGTCGGTCAGCTTGTACGTCGAGGCCGAGGCCAGCGTGACGCCCTTGCTGTCGTCGACGACCTGCGCGAACAGGTGCCGCGACGAGCGGGTGACGACCAGGCGCGGACGCTCGGCCGAAGCCGGCGACCTTCTTGCGCAGCCGGAAGTGGCGCCGCGACTTGGCGACCCGACGCGCGGCCGAGACGCCGGCCGAACGGCGGGCCTGCTTGGCGATGGTTGATGCGCCCATTACTTCTTACCTGCCTTTCCGGCCTTGCGGCGAACGACCTCACCCTGGTAGCGCACGCCCTTGCCCTTGTACGGGTCGGGCTTGCGCAGCTTGCGGATGTTGGCGGCCACCTCGCCGACCTTCTGCTTGTCGATGCCCTCGACCGCGAAGCGGGTCGGGGCCTCGACGCGGAACGTGATGCCCTCCGGCGCGCTTGACCGAGCACCGGGTGCGAGAAGCCGAGCGCGAACTCGAGGTCGCTGCCCTTGGCCGTGCACGCGGTAACCGGTGCCGACGATCTCGAGCGTCTTGGAGTAGCCCGTCGGTCACGCCGGTCGACCATGTTGGCGATCAGCGTGCGCGACAGACCGTGCAGCGACTTGCGACACCCGCTCGTCGTCGGGGCGGCCGACCGCGAGCGCGCCGTCCTCGCCCTGCGCGACCGTGATCGGCTCGGCGACGGTGTGCGACAGCGTGCCCTTGGGGCCCTTGACCGTGACGTCTGGCCGTCGATGGTCGACGTCCACGCCGGACGGGACGGGGACCGGGAGTCTTGCCGATTCGGCTCATGTCTGTTCCCCCTTACCAGACGTAGGCGAGGACTTCCCCGCCCACTCCGCGCTTGGCGGCCTGCCGGTCGGTCAGCAGCCCGGACGACGTCGAGATGATCGCGATGCCGAGGCCGCCGAGCACGCGGGGCATGCCGGTCGACTTCGCGTACACCCGCAGGCCGGGCTTGGACACGCGACGCACGCCGGCGATGCTGCGCTCGCGGTTCGGGCCGTACTTGAGGTCGAGCGTCAGCACGCGGCCCGGCCTGGCCCTCGGGCGCGTCGGCGACGAGAAGCCGGCGATGTAGCCCTCCTGCTTGAGGATCTCGGCGATGTGGCCCTTGAGCTTGGAGTGC